>NKJD01000035.1 GCA_002256385.1 Flavobacterium sp. BFFFF2 | reverse complement strand
CCGCCAGCTTCCTTCAGATTCCACCTCACAGTGGACACCCTTGCTATTGGCTAGTGGTTGGCGATTACAAACCCCCACAGTGGACTTACACCACCTAGTTGGTTACCATGCACGGCGCACGAAAAAAAATCCACCCAATTGGATTAGGTGGATTAATGTTTTCAATCAAAAATTATACTTTTTATTATTCCTTCAGCACCGATCTGGAAATGACCATTTTTTGAATTTCAGTGGTTCCTTCGCCAATAGTACATAATTTGGAATCACGGAAGAATTTTTCAACTGGATAATCCTTGGTATACCCATAACCCCCATGAATTTGAATGGCATCTGTTGCTACTCGTACACATACTTCAGACGAATACATCTTGGCCATGGCACCCGCTTTGGTAACTGGCTGATGGGCTTCTTTTAAGAAAGCCGCTTTGTGTAAGAGCAATTCTGAGGCTTCAATTTCTGTTGCCATGTCGGCCAACTTAAATGAAATTCCCTGAAATTCGCTGATGGCTTTTCCAAACTGATGGCGCTCTTTTGAATATTTTAAAGCTGCTTCATAGGCTCCTTTGGCAATCCCTAATGATAAGGCCCCAATGGAAATACGTCCGCCATCCAAAATCTTCATAGCCTGAATGAATCCATCACCAACGGCACCTAAACGGTTGGCATCTGGAATACGGCATTGATCGAAGATCAGTTCAGCCGTTTCGCTTGCGCGCATACCTAACTTGTTTTCTTTCCGTCCGGAGGCAAAACCTTGCATGCCTTTTTCAAAAACAAACGCCGTCATACCGTGTGAATCTCCTTTTTCGCCTGTGCGAACAATTACCACAGCCAAATCACCAGAAATGGCATGAGTAATAAAATTTTTAGCGCCGTTAACAATCCAATGGTCCCCATCGGGTACAGCAGTAGTGTTCATACCACCCGCGTCAGAACCCGTGTTGTGTTCGGTTAAACCCCAAGCACCAATGTGTTCTCCAGTGGCTAATTTTGGAATCCATTTCTTTTTTTGTTCTTCTGACCCAAAACTCAAGATATGATTGGTACATAATGAATTATGGGCAGCAACTGAAAGCCCAATGGAAGGGTCCACTTTTGAAATTTCTTCAATAATAGTAATGTAATCATGGTAGGTTAAGCCTGATCCCCCTAATTCTTGTGGAACCAAAACCCCCATAAAACCCATTTCACCCAATTTTCTGAATAAAGGGACTGGAAAGGTCTGTGCCTCATCCCATTCCATAATGTGTGGACGAATGTGTTGTTCTGCAAAATCGCGAATCGAAGCAGCAATCATTTGTTGTGTTTCGGAGTACGTAAAGTTCATATGAGCCCTGTTTTTTTTAGAATTCCAAATATAAGGCAATATATTTTATTTTTTCAACAGGAAATGAATTGATTTCTGTTAAATCTGTAATGGTTAAATTCTCTACCTGGGTCCGCTTTTTTATAATTTCACGGGCTAAAAAACTGTTGAAATAAGGAAATTGCCGCAAGGATTTCACATCTGCTTGATTGAGGTTTATTTTGACTGTATGTAAAGGTTTTTGAATGGTAAAATGGCGGAGTGCCTCCTGATACACCTCTGGTTTTATTCCCCAAACATCCAGCAATTGGTCTAACTCAAAAAAACCACCCAATTGATCTCGAAACTGAATAATCCGTTGTGCCAGCACGGGGCCAATACCCCTAACCGCCTCTAATTCAGTGATAGTTGCTTGGTTGATATCTTTACGAAAAATTACTTTAGTGGCTTTTTGATCAAATTTGGTGGTGTTAAAAAAGGTTTTTTTAGCCCGCGTTTTCCAAATAGGAAATTTAAAATAAGGGCTTAATTTTGTTAAAAGCACATCACTGATACCCGTAATTTGTTGAAATTCTTTGGCCGATTGAACAAACAGTCCTTTGGATCTAAATTGAAACAACCGATCAAGTTCTTGAGGTTTCATGCCCAAAAGATAGCCTTTATAATCTGAAATAAAATTTGGATTAAATGGCCTAAAAACACTTGTTTTGGCTTTCGTAATGGGCTCGGTTAAGGTGACTGAATAAAAGTTTGTTTGCTGTTTGGGCCACCATGATGGAATGGTAAACCAAACAACATGCAGGGCTATAACAAAGAAACCTAGAACAAAAAGAGCGGGGTGATCGCTAAAGCGAACATAAATTCGGCTTATAAATCGGGGGTTTTTCATGGCGGATAATAAGAGTACATTTCATGGCAGATAATTATAAATCAAAAACAGAGGTTCGTTTGGCCCGAACCAAGTCCTTTATTCGAAGCCAAAAGGCTAAAATTAAATAAAGACCAAACCCAAGCCCAGCGGTAACGAACGAAAAATAAATAAACGAAATACGCACAGCTGAGGTGCGGATTCCCAGGCGGTCGGCAAGCCTTGAAGCGACACGAAAACCGTGTTTTTCAAAAAAATATTTTAACGATAAAACAGCAGACATACCAATTGTTTAAGTTGATTTTTGACGCATTTAAACTAAAAATAATAATGACAGCTTTAATTCAAAAGCAGTGCAAGTTATTCCAAATTCAATGATTATTCAATCACTTTAATTATAATCGGACGATCTATTAAAAAAGCAATTTGGTTTAGAAGTGATATAAACTTCTTAATGACAACTGGCATCTAAATGCCTTTTTTTACCACTTGGCGAACAAGTTGGAATCAGGTCAAAAGTATAATATTGATTCGTTGTATTTGGCAACAACAACTCTGTCCGTGTTAAAAAGGTGTCATTGTCATCATCAACGTCCAGGTAGTTGGGGGTTTCGTCTCCATCTGTATCATCAGGATTAACGACCCCCGTATCTAAAACACGAACGTATCCATCACCATCAATATCTTCTAAATAAGAGGGAATTTTATCGAAATCATCATCATTTCGGTATACTTCTAACAATTTGAAGCTAAAAACCAAAGGCGAATATTGAGGAATCGTGGTAGTGGCTCCATTAAAATAAGCCAAACCAGAGGGAATAAACATCACGCCTGCCCCAAAATCTGAATAGCTAATACTGCCATCTGGTTTGGCCGCATAGGTTCCCGATTTAAATTGAGGCATTATTTCGGACCATCCAACAATGGTGCTTCTTAAATTAAAGAAATTTTGCGGATAGGCATTTGAATCAAAAACGGTGCCGTCTAATAACTCTCCTTTGTAAGAAGTAAGTACTGAATCGACATTACATGGCTTGTTATTGGTTCCTTGTTGCAATGAAACGTACCAATAAGTATAGGTAATATTATGTTTGTACAAGGTTCTTGATTGAACAGGGTAATTTGTCTGATTCCAAATGGAAGTTTGGGTACCCCCTTCGGGTATAACTGTGATGGTAACATTTAGATGATCTGCTCCAGTAGGATTTTGGATCACAGTCATATAATGTGTTTTCATATAGTTAATTAAAGCAATGCTATCTGCATCAAACTGCACCTGGTAATCGCGCGGAGGCTCTACGTAAGTATCGCTTTTGGTGCAAGAGACCAAAAAAGAAATCAGACACACTAAGCAAGTAAAAACAGCAGAAACTTTAAAAAATTTATTCATGAAATAAATAACTAATCGAGTATAAGGTGCGCAAGTTACAATAATGATTTATTTTTGTAAATTAATTTAACAGCTTTTGTTAAAACATGCGAATAGACAAATACCTCTGGTGTATACGCCTTTTTAAGACCCGAACGCTTGCAGCAGATGCTTGCAAAAAAAATCAAGTCTATATTAATGGACTCGTCGCTAAATCTTCGCGGGAGGTTTTTGGCGGCGAAAAGTTGAAAATCAAAAAAAGCCCGATCTTTTATGAAGTATTGGTTTTAGATATTCCGCCAAGCAGGGTTGGTGCCAAATTAGTAGATCAATTCCGCAAAGACATTACCCCCCCAGAAGTATTGGAACAACTAGAACAATTGCGATTGGCGCACAGCCTATTTGGGCGAATGGGCGAAGGCCGGCCTACAAAAAAAGACCGCCGAGATTTAACAGATTGGGAATTGGACCACCTAGAACAATTGGGTGAAAATGAATAGCATTCTATCTATATATTTGGCGCAATTATTTTGAAAAGAGAATTAATTGAAAAAGTTACTAAATCGCAGCTTGGCAACTTTCACATTTAATTTTTACAGTTCAAAACTTGAGGAAGCATTTCAAAAAACAAACACAATAAAAACATACAAATGAAACAATTACAAAAGTTTGTTCCTGCCCTAGCGGCATTGCTCGGTTTTATTATTATTTCGGTTGGCTATTTTAGCCCCGTTTTGCAAGGAAAAAAAATATTCCAATCAGATATTGTGCAATACGTGGGTATGGCCAAAGAGCAAAACGATTTTAGAGATACTTTTCATTCGGAACCCTATTGGACCAACAGTGCTTTTGGCGGCATGCCAACCTATCAGCTTGGCGCGCATTACCCCAATGATTTTGTGGGTGCTTTAGACGATTTAATCCGCTTTTTGCCCCGACCTGCCGATTACTTGTTCTTATACTTTTTAGGATTTTTTGTCTTGCTTCGGGTGTTAAAAGCTGATAACTTATTGGCATTCTTTGGCGCTTTGGCCTTCGGATTTTCTACTTATTTGATTGTCATTTTGGGCGTTGGTCACAATGCGAAAGCACATGCCATTGGGTATATTCCGATGGTTTTGGCCGGATCCATCTTGTTGTTTCGCAAAAATTATGTGTGGGGCACGGCGCTTACCATGCTTGCATGGGCACTAGAAATCAATGCCAATCACTTCCAGATGACCTATTATTCCTTGTTTTTATTGCTACCTATTGGATTGTATTTTTTGTGGCCTTATGTAAAAACCCAACAATGGAAAACACTGATTCAAGTAAAATTATTGTACATCGGCGCATTGATTTTGGCATTAGGCCTCAATGCTACGGCTTTAATGGCGACCAAAGAATATGCTGATTTTAGCACAAGAAGCCAATCAGAATTATCGACCAACCCCGATGGAACGCCAAAAACAGACACCAAAGGACTGAGCCGTGATTACATCACTGAATACAGTTACGGCAAAGCAGAAAGTTTTAATTTAATTGCCCCTCGCCTATTTGGCGGCTCCAATGCCGAAGAATTGGGCAAAGACAGCCGCATGTACCAATTTGTAGAAGAACAAGGCGGATCGGCAGAAGAAGCGGCTGATTTTGCAGGACATGCTCCCACTTACTGGGGCGATCAACCCATTGTCGCAGCACCAGCATACATAGGTATCACAGTGTTCTTTTTGGCTTTGCTTGGTTTGTTTCACGACCAACGAAAATTAAAATGGGCCTTTGCGGTAGGTGCACTCCTTTCATTGGTGCTTTCGTGGGGTAAAAATTTCGCTTTTTTAACGGACTTGCTCATTGATTATATGCCATTGTACAACAAGTTTAGAGCAGTATCTTCGATTCAAGTTTTATTGGAATTGTGTTTGCCTGTATTGGCAGTCATGGGGCTGCAATCCTTTTTAGCTCAAGATGAAAACCGCCTTAAAAACTTGTATAAAACCACGGGGACCGCTTTGGGCTTTTTTGTATTGCTGATGCTATGCAAAAACCAATTTGACTTTAACGGCCCGTCAGATGCATACTATTTGAAGGCTTACGGTGAATTAGGCGGCCCGTTTGTGGAAGCCTTAAAAGCAGATCGAATGAGTTTGTATTCGGCCGATATTTTGCGGGGCATCTTTTTTGTGTTGGCACTTTCAACGGTTTGTTGGCTGTTTGTTAAAGGAAAATTGAAACCTAGTGTTGTTACCATTGCTTGTGGTGTATTGCTGTTGGGCGATTTGGTATTTATCGACAAAAAATATGTAAACAAAGAAGATTTTGTGGCGGCCTCACAAGTAGACCACCCATTTGACCCTTCCCCTTCTGATGAAGCCATATTGAAAGACACCACCCATTATCGGGTATTTGAAGTGGACGAAAACCTGAATGGCGCGCGTACCTCCTATTTTCACCATTCCATTGGGGGTTACCATGCTGCCAAACCACGCCGCATGCAACAGCTATTTGATTATCAAATTGCCAACAACAACCGCGAAGTATTGGACATGCTCAACATTAAATACATCATTCAGACAGACAAAGATGGCAAGCAGTTTCCGACCATTAACCCTGATGCCAATGGCAATGCGTGGTTTGTTGAAAAATTGAGAATTTGCCAAACAGCCGACCAAGAAATGCGTGCTTTGAATCATTTTAACAGTAAAAATACAGCCGTCATCAACGAAGCTGACTGGAAACCACTTGGCATCAAAAACAATCAATGGACGGTTGACTCAACTGCTATTGTTCAGACCAGCTTGTATCGGTCAAATCAAATTATATTAAAAACCAACCAACCTAAAGATGGCTTCATGGTGGTTTCTGAAATGTACTATCCACATGGTTGGAATGCATATATAGATGGGAAACAAGTGGCTCATTGTCGGGTTGATTATGCGTTGCGTGGTTTGGCCGTACCAAAGGGCCCTCATACCATTGCATTTAAATTTGAACCCAGCTTAATCAAAACAGGCAGCACCATTACACTGGCGTGTAGTTTACTCATTGTTTTATTAAGCATTGGACTCGCTTTTTGGATGCGCAAGCACCCAAATTGGGCACATAATCCGTTTTAGTCATGCATTTTATCCCAGAAGCACTAGAAGATTACGTAGCCCAACACAGTGCCGCAGAACCCGAATTGTTGCAACAATTAAACCGGGAAACGCACCAAAAAGTGTTGCAACCCCGCATGCTGAGTGGCGCCTATCAAGGCAGGTTATTGGCTTTGATTTCAAAATTATTGCAACCAAAAGCCATTCTGGAAGTTGGCACTTTTACGGGTTATGCTACATTGTGTTTGGCCGAAGGCTTGGCAACAAACGGACACATTGACACCATTGACCACAACGAGGAATTGGCCATTTTGCAAAACAAATATTTTAATTTATCGCCTTGGGCTGAACAAATCCAATCCTTTTTGGGTGATGCAGCTGATATTATCCCTGCGCTTTCGCACAAGTATGACTTGGTATTTATTGATGCCGATAAAGAAAATTATGCCCTATATGCCGATTTAATTATTCCTAAAATGAACCAAGGCGGATTGATTTTATCGGACAATGTGTTGTGGAGCGGGAAAGTCATTGAAGCCGTCAACGACAAAGATGTATCGACCAAGGCGCTGGTCGATTTTAATAAAAAAATGAATGAAGACCCACGTCTCGAAACCGTGTTGCTGCCCATCCGCGACGGTTTGACCTTGTCGCGGGTTAGGTAATTGTTTTCAAGTTAATATTTGAACCATTGGTCCGTTTTTGTTTAATCGAGTGGCTCATAACCTATTTGAATACCAACTACAAAAAGTGGCCAGATTCAAAACATAAAACCCTATTTATTTCTCTAAAAAAATGGCAACACTCAAAGCAATACACATCGATTCCATCAACATTGGCCTTATTGTTGTCTCCTTAATTTTGGCCTATTGGTTGCCTTTTGAACTTTTTTTGTTTTCGTACGCGGTGTTGGGCCCATTGCATTATGCCACTGAAATCAACTGGCTGCATGGCAAGTATTTCTTCTCTGAAAATAGAAGCCAAAAATTGATTTTAGTAATTGTAGCTACGTTGGTGTCGTTGCCGTTTATTTTAAAAATGCCTTTTATAAACACGCTGGCAGAATGGCCTGTTTTGAATCTTTTGGTGGCTTTTGTAAAAAAACATACAGGTGAATTGCTGCTCATTTCATTTTTAATTGGCGTCGGGAGTATCGTGCGCATGAGCCGCAACTCCCAATGGATATTTCTTTTTTTTGCATTGGCCATTACCTATTCGTTGTCAAGCACTTTTGGTAAAACGGGCTTGTGGGTGGCGCTGTTTTTACCAACACTCATTCATGTGTATGTGTTTACTTTGTTGTTTATGTTATATGGGGCTTTCAAAAGCCAAAGCAAAGTGGGTGTATGGGCGTTTGCATTTGCCTTAGCTGTTCCTTTTTTCATAGCTTGGGTACCCATTCCATTGCATGAATACCCCATTTCAACGTTGACCAAAACTGCTTTTGATGCCAGTGGGATGTCCAATGTTTCACAGTATTTGGCCAAATGGTATTTGGGTTTTTCGGGCGAAAACTTTCCGTTGCTTTCATTGTTGGGTTTAAAAATTCAGGTGTTTATTGCTTTTTGCTACACGTACCATTATTTGAACTGGTTTTCTAAAACTACGCTCATTGGCTGGCATAAAAACCTCAATTCCAAACGTTCGGTTACAATTGCCTTGGTTTGGGGATGCAGCGTGGGCCTGTATATATATGATTATGCAATAGGATTGTCTGCTTTGTTCTTTTTAAGCTTGTTGCATGTTTTGCTCGAGTTTCCATTAAATGCGCTTACCATAAAGGCCTTGTTCAAAAAAATGATCTACAACGAGGTGTAACATTGTGCTTCATTTGCCGTCAAAGTAACTGTACTTTGCCAACAATATCATGAAAAAACCACTTATCGACATTTCCCAGTTAAAAAGAGATTTTCAATTAGGAACCGAAGTCATTCAGGTGCTCAAAGGCATCGACTTGACCATTCACAAAGGCGAATATGTGGCATTGATGGGGCCTTCGGGTTCTGGCAAATCAACGTTGATGAATTTGTTGGGTTGCTTAGATACGCCAACGTCTGGCAGTTACATTTTAAATGAACGCGATGTCAGCAAAATGAACGACGATGAGCTGGCTGAAATTCGGAACAAAGAAATTGGCTTTGTGTTTCAGACTTTTAATTTATTGCCCCGAACCACCGCTTTGGACAATGTGGCTTTACCCATGATTTATGCGGGTTTTTCAAAAACCGAACGCACCGAACGCGCCAAAAAGGTATTGACACAAGTGAATCTATCTGACCGCATGGACCACCAGCCCAATCAGTTGTCGGGTGGACAACGTCAACGGGTGGCTATTGCACGGGCTTTGGTAAATTCGCCTTCCATTATTTTGGCCGACGAACCCACCGGAAATTTGGACAGTAAAACCTCGGTTGAAATTATGAAATTGTTTGGCGACATTCACGATGCTGGCAACACCGTCATTTTAGTTACGCACGAAGAAGAAATTGCCGCCTATGCCCATCGGGTCATCCGTTTGCGAGACGGACTCATTGAAAGCGATAATGTTAATTTGAGCGCTAAATCACATGGCTCAGGTGTTGCGCAACCATAAAAGCCCCCGTCCAAGCATGTTGAAAGTTGAATCCGCCCGTAATGGCATCCACATTGAGCACTTCGCCTGCAAAATATAATTGCGGCTGAATTTTACTCTCCATACTTTTCCATTGAATTTCTTTTAATTCAACACCGCCAGCCGTTACAAACTCATCTTTATAAGTGCTTTTACCCGTAATGGGCAGCACCATCGCGTTCAATTCCTGTGCCATTTTATCTAACATTTTTTGCGGACAATCGGCCCAGCGTAGGCTTTGATCGACGCCACTTCTGGTTAAAATCCAATGCCAAAACCGCTGCGGAAACCCAAAAGGATTGCTACTTTGCAGTTCTTTTTTTCCGTTGGTTGATTTTTGTTGTTGCAATTGCATTTTGACGTTTTCAGGCGATTCATTGGGCAACCAATTCAGTTCCAACTCAAATTGGTATTGTTGGTCATGCATCCAACGTGCACCCCAAGCCGACAAGCGCAAAATACCTGGTCCGCTGAGCCCCCAATGCGTAAATAATACGGGGCCAGTAGCAGTCAACTTACATGCTCGAACCCGCGTTTCGGCCAAAACGGCCACACCCATTAAGGCATGCACCGCTGCGTCATTGCAATTAAAAGTAAACAACGACGGAACAGGGGCCACAATGCGGTGACCCAATTGCTCCAGCATAGTCCACATTTTTGGGTTGCTGCCAGTAGCAATGATCACTTTGTTTGCCAGATACTGACCTTGAGTAGTCTCCAACGTCCATCCATTTTCTGTGGGCGTTAATTGCTGCACACTGCAACTGGTTTCAATACGTATTTTATGCTTTTTGGCTTCTTGCAAAAAGCAATTGATAATGGTTTCTGAGCGGTCTGTAACAGGAAACATGCGGCCGTCAGCTTCAGTTTTTAATTCGACGCCGCGGTCTTTAAACCAAGCGATGGTATCTGTTGGGTTAAATTGGTTAAAAGGGCCAATTAACTCCCTTTCGCCCCGCGGATAGTTTTTTGACAATGGCATGGGTTCAAAGCATGCATGAGTTACGTTGCACCGTCCGCCCCCTGATATACGGACCTTTTCAAGCACATTTTTACCACGTTCCAATATCACAATATCCACATCGGGTCGTGCTTCTGCCAATTGCAGGGCAGAAAAAAAACCCGCTGCTCCACCACCGATGATGATTACTTTTGGTTTATCCATGATGTAAAGTTTCAAGGCACAATTTGGGTTCGTCGGTAATGATGCCATCTACATGCATTTGGCTCAAGGTTATAAAGTGCGCTGCTTCATTAACCGTCCAAGGAAATACTTTGTAACCAGCCGCATGAATCTGGTCAACAACTTGTGTGGAACAAAGCAAAGCGGCAGGATGTATGGCATAGGCGTGTATTTCATTAGCCAAGGCCAAAGCACGTTTAACAGAAGTAGCAGTTAAGATGCCCAAAGCAATATTTGGATCGATTTCAAATGCGGTTTGCAACACTTCTTCATGAAAGGACGAAACCAATACATGTGCTTCTTTTTGCGCCTGCACAGAATAGTATTTTTGTATTAATTGAACAACCGCAGCGGTTGCCTGTGGGTTTTTGATTTCAATATTGATGTACCCTTTTGGCCCAAACACTAACAAAACGGCCTCCAAGCTCGGAATCCCCAATTGATTTAATGTTTGTGCGGCAACATTATCCACTAACCCTGCAAGCCCATGTGTACGCGCTGGGCTTTCGTCATGCAAAACTACAGGTATGCCGTCTGAGCTGAGCTGAATGTCTAATTCAATGCCCTGCGCACCTGCTTCAAACGCGGCATAAAAAGCCGCCATGGTGTTTTCAATAGCTGCTCCTTTACAGCCTCGGTGTCCCCAACAAATCATGCTGCAAAGAAACAGTTTTTTTTAGTTGAAAGTTGACCCGAGACCCATTGGAACAAATGGGTCGAACGGAGCGAAGCTAAAGTTGGAAAGTTGAAAGTCTTTTGAGGCAATAGCCATTAGGCAACAGTAGGGACAGGTCGCGACCTGTCCTTGTTGTTTTGTGTTGGAATGTTTTTAAATTGGAATGTTTGCTATGGTGGATTGGGGAATTGAGCAATGTTATTTCCAAAGATTATTGTAGGTGCGCCCCTTGTGGTCGCCCTATTTTTGGGCAGGTATTATTAATGAATACATTGTAGGGGCGGGGCTTGCCTCAGCCCTGTTTTTAAACGGGTCTTTATTTTTTAAACCCTGTATAGGCAGACCTGTTTGTCTGGCAGATATGTTGTTGGTATTCCAAATGATAAAATGGACGAAATCGGTCCTTGTAAGAGGGCAGAGGCAAGCCCTGCCCCTACGAATTTCTATGATGATATTTCGCAAATATTGATAGGCAATCACCGATAAATAAATATTTACAACGTTGATTGTGGGCGACCACAAGGGTCGCCCCTAAATGCATTAAAACATTAAAACATTCGTTCCTCTTTCTTCTTTTCTCTTTCCTCTAAAAGAAAAAACCACCCCGGTTTCCTGAGGTAGCTTTTAACTAAAAATAGGTTATTTGAATGGACCTTTGTCAAAGAACTAAACTTTGCCATTTTATTTTAAAATACAACATTACAAACGTTTGACATTACAAACATTCCCACAAGTTGAAAAACTCATTTCTTCACAATCCGCACCACTTGTTGGTCATCGCCTTGTGAGATCATCACATTGTAGATTCCGCTTGTGTAGTTGGTTCCCAAGCTTCGATTTTCCAAGTCTGATGCTTCCACGCTGAATTGCTCCACTTGTTTGCCAAGCATGTCATATACAGTAACCTGAACAGGTGTTTGGTTGCCGCCTTGGGCCATGAGCACGTATTCGGTTTCAAATGGATTGGGAATGGCTTTCACGGTGAAAGGGCTGAATTCATTTTCACTCAAACGCAGAAAGCTGGAAGGCGAAGTAATATTGCAAGCTGGGCCAAACATCTGCCACGTTCCAAGCTGAATAGCTACTCGAACTGAATAGATCGTGTTAAGATTCCAACCTGTATAATTAGTCAATTGCATATTGTTTGAAGCAGTAGTGAAAGTAAGTGTCGTTGATCCGTTGCTCCATTCAAATCGGTAAGCGGTAGCACCTATTACGGGATCGCAATATATTGTTGACCATTTTCGAGCTAAAACTGTATTGCATTGACTGGCATTAATTCGGGTTGTTGATGGCAAGATTGGCGTTATTATGCTGCATGGAGCACTATAATCACCATTTTGACCATTAAAATTTGCCGCTACACGAATGCTACAGGTAGCATTGTAAAAAGGTATCGTTGTTAATTGTGTTAAATTAAATGAGTTTGTTGAACTGTAGTAAGTTGAAGTTACGCCATTCGATGTAACCTCAAATAAATACCTAGTTGCATTTGGAACAGCCCGGCATGTAATGGCACCCGCTATGCTTGTTAATCTGCTTCCACAAGAGGGAGATGTAATAGTAGGGGGCGTATATGTTACAATGTTGATAACTGAGCGGGTACTTTCGCATCCGTTCTGAGTTAGCGTGCCATAATAAGTGCCTGTAGGTAAACTGGTAGCTCCACTGTAAGGCGTAGATGACGTTGCTGTTGCATATACTAAGTAAACGCTGCCATAACCACTGATTGAAGACAATGGAAACCCATTATTGACATAATACGTTTGAGATGTCAATGGGGGCGTTGTTACAATTGTTACAGCAACAGCTACTCTAGGGCTTTCTACCACGCCAATTGTTTGAGATACATAATAAGTGCCAGTAATTAAAACAGTGGTGTTGCTCAGTGCTGATCCTCCAGTTAAAGAAGTATACCATTTTAAATTTGTCCCACCTGCTACCAAACGGTCAACAGTTGCACCATTGCAAAGTGATTGAGTACTCACTGTTGGGGCTGGTATTGCGTCAGCTTCCAATTTAACCAACCAAAAATCATAACCACCATGATTTCCAGAGACATCACCATTGTTTGATTTGGTGTAACCTGCCATTAAATATCCACCATCAGTCGTTTGAATGATTGAATTGGCGTAATCATCACGGGTTCCGCCTATGCTTTTTTGCCATAATAAAGTTCCTGAACTGTTTAATCGAACCATCCATGCATCGTTGTCTGTATGATTTCCCGTCACATCACCATTTGTTGAATTGCTATAGCCAGCAACGATATAACCTCCATCTGACGTTTGCTGTATTGAATTTGGTATGTCACTTGACGCACCGCCAAACCTTTGGTTCCACAGCGTAGAGAAATCAGCATTTAATTTCACAATGATGTTGTCATAATTACCATAATATGACTGCCCCAAATTAAAATACATAGATTGTCCTGCAATGATATACCCACCGTCGGCTGTTTGTTGCAGGGAATTTATCTGGTTTGGAGAACCATCAAAGTTAGCATTTCGATTTACGAGTCTTTGTTGAACCAAAGTACCACTACTATTAAGCTTTACAATCCAAAATTCTGTGCCTCCGATGGCACCAAAATGGTTTCTCAATTCTGCAAGAGTCCCATTTCCTGTTGCCGTTCCAAAACCAGCCATTACATAGCCACCATCAGAATCTTGTATGACTGCAAACGAATAATCGCTACCACTACCGCCAAGTACTTGTTGCCAAGCAGTATTTCCATCGCTATCTAATTTAAGCATAAAGCAATCGTAGTCGCCATGTTGACCTACTGCATCTCCATTTGTTGAGTTGGTAGTTCCTGAAACGATGTATCCTCCATCGGTAGTTTGTTGCACCGATTTAGCAAAATCTTGTCCATTTCCTCCCCAACACTTTTTCCATCCAATAGAGCCGTCACTATTTAATTTCACGATCCAAGCATCTAATCCGCCATGATTTCCTGAGATATCTCCATCAGTTGAATTGGTTTGTCCAGCAATTATATACCCACCATCGGTGGTTTGTTGTACTGAAAAGGCTTGCTCATATTGACTCCCTCCCAAGGCTTTTTTCCACTGAGGTACCCCTGAACTATCTGTTTTAACCACCCAAATATCCGTAGCGCCAGCAAGGTGGTTGCCACTTACATCGCCATTATTTGATTGTGTGTAACCAACGGAAATGAAACCGCCATCACTTGTCGGTTTAATGCAATAAGCCCAGTCGTCAAGACCGCCCCCCAACGTTTTCTGCCACTGTATGGCTGGCGCTTGCGCATTGCAATTGGAGTACACCAACAAAAGCAATAAGAAAAGAAGTATTTTTTTCATAATGAATTCATTTAGTTTCCTGCTCTTGAGGCTTCGCAGGGTTTGCCGTTTGAATAAAAAAGTTAAAAGTTAGGTTTGAAGTGATTTAAACTTTTTTCAATTGGCTGCAAAATGGTCTTTTCGCCCCATATTTCAGCTTTTTATTATTCCGTAGCGCTGCTATGCAATGCAAAAAAGTTAAAATCTGGAACAAAAATCCTCATTTTTCGCTTCAATCAAAAAAGTTTAAACCACTTCGTATAAAATTTGACCTTTAAGCATTCAGCAACTTAGTAGCCATTTAATATTCTTTTGTGTATCCGAAAAAAAACAAGGTTAATTCTTAAAATGAAAGATCAAACTTTTGTTAATTTTAACAGTTGTTCAAATATAGTTAAAACTATAACAAGTTCATTGTTAAGCTCTTAATATTTTTCGACTCTATTTTTACCCTTTTTTTATTGAGAAATTTACCACGTATTTTTAAGTGTTAATAAATTCAATCGCTTCTTTGCGCATTTGATCGAATATTAAAAGACGCTATTTAACATTGGGCTCAGTAAATGCTGCCAAAAGTAATTGCTGAGTTGTAGAAATAGAAAAAGGGGAACGTTTCCATTCCCCTTTTCTACTATAAATATAAAATTGATATTAATTCATTACTTTCTGTGTGGTTTTATCACCATTTTTCAAAGTAACAGTAACTAACAAAACCTGGTTTGCAGTCGTTTGCAAATCAACAGAAGCAGCTGTTGCATTGACATCATTTTGATAGTATATTTTTGAACCTCTTAAATCAAAAATCTCAATTGACTGAATAGCACTTGATGACGATTGAACACCCAATTGCTGATGCTGATTGAAAATCCAAATTTTTGATTCAGCGTTTGCAGAAGCATTGGCTGGTTTTTGATACATCAACTCAAAACGAGCTTTATTGGCCCCAGCTTCTGCTAAGAAAGAGTAAGCACCATCTTTCAAATTGAAATAGGCTTTAGTTTGTAGGTCATGGACAAAAATATCATGTTGTTCAAATACCCCTTCAGTTTTAGCCAACTGTAGCTGGTAAACTCCTGCTTTTGAAGCGTTAAACGACATACTAATCACATCTGTTTCCTCGAATTCTGGACGTGCATCAATGGTCAACTCTCTTTGACCTGACTCTGAAACCAAAGCATTTGATTTATCTTTAATGGAAATACCATCTTTTCCGGCATCATAACCTAAGCTCGCGTCTTCGGTGTAAACCGCCATAAATTGATCTAAGTTGGTTTTGGCTGCATCAGTTACATCAAGCCAGTAACGGTTGTTGGCTTTTTGTTTAAAGAATTGATTCACGTTGGAACTACTTCTCATTGAATTGGTAAATGAAACCGTGTTTTGGCCTGACAATACTTCTACCAAGAACCCTTGTCCCGTTGAAATCAACGTTTGATCGGTGTAAGAAATACCGTTGCTCAATGTACAACCAACAGAAGTACAGGTTGAATAAGAAGTTTGGTTACTGGCATCGTTTGTTTTTCTCCAAAACCACAAGGTTCCTGTAATATTACTGCTGTTGGCAGCAATGAAACTACTCATGTTAATTGCCGATGGATATGGATTACCTATGGCATTGTAACGATAGGTACTAGAACCGCCATCAACTAAGTCTGTTCTTGAATAATTCCCGTTGTTTGGTACACCTGTAAATGTGCCAGTCCACACTTCTGAAATACCTGAAGAAAATGGATTGGTGGTATTAGGCATTCTAATTAAATAACCTGTAGCGTTATTAAATGACGTAGTGCTTGGGCTTGATACTACGTTAAATTGAGCTGTACCCGCATTGTATGTGTAAAAACGCGATGGCGATGATTGTGTTAATGGTGAAAAATTAAGCAAAGACTGTGAACTTGTAACAGGGCTCGACCAAATGGTGTAATCTAAACGGAACAAAGAAGATGAATTACGTTGAACATTCACAGTTCCCGAGTTTGCCGCGTTGGTGTTTTGCATCAAGTTGGCATTGTTGCTCAACGTAAAGGTGCTTCCAGATGCCACTGTAAGGGCGCCATCTAACGTAACATCAAAACCAGAACCAATGATAACTGTTGCGTTGTTTGACACATTCATGGCACAACCGCTGATATCAGCAGTCGAGGTATAATTACCTGTAATAGCAATGGTTTTGGTTGCATCGGGTGTTCCATTATTCCATGAAGTACCATTCCAAGTTGTCGTAACAACAGAGATAGTAACAAAAGTTGCATAGGCTACTGGGCAAACCCCATTTTGGATTTCGGCACGGAAATAATGAGTAGCTGTTAAGCCGCCAATTGTAGAACCTGTTAGGCTGCTAGTTGAGTTAACAATATCTGTGGGAGAAGTAAAACTTGAAGTGGTTGCACTTTGCCATTTTGAAATGGTTCCAGTATAGCCGCTCAGTGTTAAATCGGCTGGTTGTGAACCTGAACAAATCGCTTGGTTGGCCGTGATAGCACCACCCACCGGAGCCTGATCAACTGAAATCAGCACGCTCGATGAATTTACAGTCGGGCAACTGCCATTTTGTAAAACCGCGCGGAAATATTTAGCGGAACTAAGCGCACCAATCGTTGCACCACTTAATGTAGTAGAAGTAGAAGAAATATCGGAAGGCGAAGTAAATCCACTATCAGTTGCTGATTGCCATTTTAAAATGGAACCAGACGAACCACTCAATGTTAAATCAGCTGGTTGGGTCCCCGCACAAATGGTTTGGTTTGAGGCCAAAGTTCCACCAACTGGTGTTGGAGTTACAGTAACAAGAATTGAAGCAGAATTGGCAGAGGTACATCCGCCATCTTGCACTACGGCTCTAAAGTAGGTAGAAGTAGAAAGCGCACCGATTACCGCACCTGTTAAGCTGGTTGATGTACTTGAAATGTCAGTTGGCGCAGTAAATCCAGCATTTGCTGATTTTTGCCATTTTACAACAGATCCTGTTTCGCCAGACAAACTTAATGTAGCAGGTTGATTTCCTTCACAAATGGTCTGATTTGAAGCGGCAGTGCCACCAATACTACCCGCTCCGATACTTACTGTAACGGCCAAACGGGTTTTGCTTTCGCAACCTGAAATGGTTTGGGTAGCATAGTAAGTAGAACCATTAACCAAAGCTGTACTTGTTGCCAACTGAGTACCTGCACTAGCTACTGAATACCATTTTATACTTGTACCAGTAGCTGATAAACTGGCCACTGTTGTAGCCCCACAAAAAGTTTGACTTGCACTTCCTGTTGGTGGAACAGAACACGTTGTCATTGTACCCGATAATGGTGAAGTAGTGAAATATTTTGGACCTCCACCACAAGAAACGGCATTGTTATAACTAAAAATCGTGAATGTATAGGTTGTATTTGGGCTTAAACCAGTGGCAGTAAATGAAGTACTTGAACTCAATTGAACTACTGTTCCAGATCCGAAAGTATCACCTGCTGCATATAAAACGGCGTCCGTTGGGGTGCCGCTTAATGCCCCTATACTGCGTACAACCAAATACCCATTAGGGGTTCCTGATGCGGCTGTAAATGAAGCGGGAGCCGTAGTTCCGTCTGTTGATCCAGCAACAAACAAGGTAGGTTGCGTGGTTGGCGTGGTGCAATTAATAAATCCATCAAATTCAGAAGCACCTATATCTGGGGCAGTTCCATAATTTGTTGGTGATGGAAATGGACGCGAAATTGCCCAGTAATCGTTGGCAATAGAAGGTGAGGTAATCAGCACCGCAGCCGATTCAGCAAAACTGGTTGTGCCAGCAGCCAAGCGCAAGAAGTTTGCATTGGACCCAGCAGTACTTTGAAATAAGGTACTGGTATTTTCTGTTTGACTTCCCGTTTCACGAGCGGGAGAAGAAGTTACAAGTGCTTTTAAAGCACTTATTGTTTGAACTTTGTTTGTTCCATCAAAAAACAACAATTTAGTAGTTGAAGGAACACCTCCATAAAACAAATTATTGTTTGATGAAGTATCGTAATTATTTAAGGCAGTTGACGACCTTTGGTAAGCGGTGGTTACGCCTGTTCCATTTGCCGTTGAATTATTGATAATTAAATTATTACGCAAAATTAAATTAGCTGTGGTCGCAGTCGCACTGGTAGCATGATAAACCCCTGCAGTACCAAAATTGGTTCCAGACGAAGTGGCATTTAAATTAACGGTATTATGGTAAAGTCCATAAGAACTATTAGCTCTTGACGAATTAACAGAAATTCCTCTTACGGCTGCCGAAGCAATGTTGGCAAGAGTGGCTCTAAGATCACCAATTACATTGTTATAAGCACGTACTGTGGTTCCATCGGTAAATGAAATGCCATAGGTAACACCACCCGTGTTTGAAACTGTCTGATTTAAATCATAAATTTTATTTTTATATACACTCACTGTGGCATTCACAGTAGAATGTACACCTGATAACGTAGGAGAAGTACCTCCTGAAGTTGTCAATGTGTTGATGGTGTTGCCAAACACATTTACCGTTGTTCCTCCCGTAATATAAGCACCAATTACAAGTGGCGATGTTGCACCAGTTGACGATAAAGAACTGATGTTGTTTCCAGAAGTATTTATGGTGCCTGTACCCCCACTCACTTGAATTCCAGCAACAGTATTTGAAGCTCCAGTTGAAGACAAGGTTGAAATGGTTGAATTGCTAATAGTTACAACCGTGCTGTTATTTGCATCTGAGATACCCAAAACGGCGCCCCCAGTTCCAGTTGATGACAAAGATGAAATGCTATTGCCATCTACGGAAAGTGTTGAAGCCGCACCCGTTGATCCAATAGTAATTCCTGTTACGGCAGCTTGACCAGTAATGGAAGAAATGGTATTGCTTGACACAGATGAAGTGCTTCCAAACCCATTTAAGTTCATCACAGTAACAGCACCCGTTCCGCCTGTCCAATTAGAAAAAGTATTGTTTGTGATTAACTTATAAACAGGTCCTAAATCGGCTTGGCTCCACCCAGTTAAAGTAGTCGCTCCAGTTACTGAAATATTGGAGAAATTGTTATTGGTGTTAATAATAGAGGCTCCAGAAAGTGAAGTGGCTGAAGTTGTGAAAACAGTTACTGTTCCACCTGCTCCCGTTTTGGCAAAAGAACCACTGATGCTATTATATGAAATGGTTTGCGAACCAGTAGCTGATAAAACAACGCTATTTTGTATAAAAGTAACACTACCCGTTGTATTGATACTTAACCCATTAAATACATTTCCACTAATGTCTTGGCTTGAGCTAGCTGCACCATTTACAATGAAGACAGGTGCGGCGGTCGATGCTGCAGAATAAACCCATCCTTTAATGGTGTTGTTTTGTATGGTAAGAGCAGCTGTGGAAGCACCACCCGAATTATTGATGCCATTAGAAATTGCTGAATTGGCTACATTAAAAGTAACTAAACCGGCTGTGTTATCGCCCAAATTGTTGCTTGACATTGTGATAGCGTTTACAACAGCAGCTGAATTAAAAATGGCAATAAATACAGCCGTTGCATTGTCCACTGTATGATTTCTGATGTTGTTACTACTAATTGATAATGTAGATGCAACACCTGTACTTTGAATAGGTCTGTACGTTCCAGTTCCTGATGAATAGCCATTAATTACCGTATTTGAATCAAAAGCAAGTGTTTTGCCCGAAGCACCCCCACTGTTAATGATTCCAGTATAAAGGGAACCCGCTGTTCCAAAGGCACTGCAATTGCTTATGGTGTTACTTGTAATAGACTGATTACCTGTGGCATCATTGAAAATACCATAAAATGAACAAACCCCTGTGGTGGTCACGCCCAGCGCACCCGCACTCATGGAATGAGAAACTGTTGAACTTCCTATGCTGTTGGAACTAACCGTAAAATTACCTCCCGTTCCACTAGTGTAAATACCAATTAGGTTATATCCCCTATCTAAGGCACCGCCAGTTGAAATACCGCCAACGGTATTGTTTTGAACGGTGCAGGTATCGGTTGACGACACATATATACCAACAATTCGAGTGGCGGTGGTAGCAGTAGAAATCGCAGAAATGGAGGAAGCAACAGTTGACGAACCAACGGTGTTACCTGTTACATTTCCGATATTTGCGGTCGTTCCTGACAAGACGGCAATACCAGTAAATACACCGGCACCAGAAGTAGTTGTGTTAACAGTACTAAAACTAATCCCTGCAACGGTATTGCCCTGAATGCTTGACACGGTTGCGTTACCTGTTAGTTCAATTCCCTTATATGTTGTAGTAACAGCACCATCGAAAGTCGATGTTCCTGTGCCACTGGCATTGGCAAAACCTATGGTGTTGTTTGAAATAGCGTACCCGCCTCCTGAAGCGGTTACAATTCTGATACCATAAACGGTTAAAGCTCCCGTAGTAAGTGTTCTGTTCGCTGTTTGAAATATGCGGTTACCACTTATTGTCCAAGCAGAGCTATTGGAACCTACAATTATACCTCCTGAACTAACCGATGGGCTAAAACAATCTTGAATATTGTTACTTGAAACGGTTACGGCACTATTGTCAATAGCTGTAGAAGTTCCCGCCGAATAAATACCGTTTACTGGCAAATTAGAACCAGCCGCTTTAATTGTACAATTAGAAATGGTGTTGGAATCGTTTCCGGTTGTTGTTCCGGTTGATAAGAACACAACCCCAGACGTCGCCAAAGTTTCAGAACCTGCAATGGTTAAGTTTGTCAATGTATTGTTGGTAGCATCGGCAATTAAACGAATGGTTGATGTGCCCGCAGTAGCCGAAACAGTAGTATTTTGAATAGTCAATGATTTGCCACTAATATTCAAACCGTCAATAGTCACATTATCGGCCCCATTTAAGTTAATCAATGCGCTTCCAGCAGTGGTAGCACCTGTAATTAAACGTGTGCCCGTTGATGGTTTAATGGTTAATGAAGTCCAAGTACCTGCATTAAGTGATGCGGAAATTGTTCCTTCATTGGTATCGTCACGGACTAAAATTACAATATTGGAACCAGTTTGGGCCGCCGTATTAATGGCATTAAAGGCACTTCCTAGTGTCAAATAATTTCCGTTACCAACCAATGCCCCTGTCACAAAAATTGCACTGTTTGGCTGTGTTCCTTCTTGTTCATAGGCGCCCAAGTCTGGTGCTGTACCTGTTCCAGAATAACCCGTATTTCCTTGACGGATTGTTCCAGCAAAATCATCTGTAATACCTGAAATATTTGCACCCCCACTTTCAACCGAGCTAAAAGCAGTCGTATCAACTTTTAAGAAGTTTGAACTGCTTCCTGACGTGCTCAAAAAGGTTACATTTTCGGTACTAGCAGCGAAGTCTCTAGGCGTAAACGCATTCTGATAGCTCGCTAAAGTTTGACGGCTATTGGTTCCGTCAAAAAAGATTAATCGATTGGTGCCCGCTGTTCCTGCGTAGTATAAATTATTGTTTGAGCTGGTGTCAAAATTTTGACTAGCTGTGCTAGAACGTAAATAAGCAACTGTATTTCCCGTTCCACTTGGTGTAGATACGTTAACAAAAATATTGTTATTTAAAATCAAGTTGGCCGTTGTGGCAGTTGCATTAGTTGTATGATACAAGGCACAAGTACCAAAATTAGTACCTGTAGAAGAAGCATTTAAGTAAACGGTATTATAGTAAATGGCATACGTAGAACTTACCACAGTTGAGGAAACATTAATTCCTCGAATGGCTGCTGATGCAATTGATACGAGGGGTGATTTTAAATCAGCAATTAAATTATTATAGGCTGAACAAGTGGTGCCGTTAGTAAAAGAAATTCCTGCCACTGATCCGCCAGTTGCTGCCGCTGTTTTTGACAAATCATAGATTTTATTTTTATATACGTTAATGATCGTTCCTCCCGCAATTAACACACCCGCAATATTTGGAGACGTACTACCCGATTCAGTAAGTGCGTTGATCGTATTGCTGTATACATTATGTGTTCCTGTTCCGCCACCAACATTAATACCAGCTACTAGACCTGAAACAGCCGTTGACGACAAGGTATTAATTGTATTGCTGTAAATGGCCACCAATGTACTGTTATTGGAACTAGAAATGCCATAAGTGGTACTGCCTGTTCCAGTTGATGACAATGAACTAATAGTGTTACTATACACAGATACAGAAGAGGCTGTGCCCGCTGCGCCTAGTACAATACCAGAAACTGTGCCTTGCCCAGTTACATTTGAAATGGTATTTGCATTGATGATTGAGGCTCCTCCGCCAAATCCGGAAGCTGATATCCCAACGACACCGCTAGTGCCGCCGGTCCAATTTGAAAAGGTATTCGATGAAATGGTTTTTACACATCCTCCCGTATCATTTTGAATCCAACCATTAATAACTGTGGCTCCTGTCACTGTGATGTTGGAGAAATTGTTGTTACTATTTACAATAGTAGCTGTCGAATTAGAAGCACCTGTAGAGGAAAATACGGTAATGGTACCTCCTGCCACAGTTTTGTTAAATCCAGTCACAATGGCGTTTCCAGTAATGGTTTGTGACCCCGAGGCTGGTAGAGCTACACTATCAGTAATAAAAGTTACACTGCCACTTGAAGCAATGGATAAGTTGGTAAAAGTATTACTACTAATGTTTTGTGTTAATGTGCCAAATGCGTTGCTAATAAAGGTATTAACATTGCTTGAACTTACACTATAAACCACCCCACGGATGTCATTATTCTGAATGCTTAATGTGGCTGTGGCCGAACCTGAACCATTATAAATTCCGGTCAAGGTACCGGTCATAGCCACTGTAAAAGTAACCAAGCCGCCTGTTGCATCGCCTAATTTATTGGCATCCATAGTAATGGAACCTGTAACACTACTACTGTTCATAATACCCGTAAATGCAATAGCAGCATTTTGGATAGAAAAATTTCGAATTGTATTGTTGCTCATTGACAAAGTAGAAGCACCAACTGAATTTATAATGGGACGAAAAATATTGGTTCCTGTTAAAGTGACCGAATCAATGGTATTGTAATCAATTACAATGTCCTGTCCAGCACCGCCATTATTTTGTATTCCATAGAAAAAGGAGCCAGCCGAACCATAAATGCGGCACCGCAACACGCTGTTGTTATTTATGGTTTGTGCTCCCGTTGCATCATTATAAATACCATAAATATTGCAAACCCCGTTAGTGGTGGTTGCACTTATTCCAGCAGAAATTGAATCGGTAACCAAGGTGCTTCCTATTGTATTATATGAAGTTGTAAAGATTCCAGATGCACCAGAGGTATAAATTCCAATAATGGAATAACCGTTGGTGGCAGAACCTCCAGTTGAGAAACCTGCAACGGTATTGTTTTGTACGGCAGAAGTGGCACTTGCTGATGCCACATAAATTCCAACAACACGGGTGGCAGTGGTAACTACGCCAGTTGAAGAAACAGTTATGGCATTTGACGAAGTGCTACTTCCAATGATGTTACCTGTAGTAGTTCCTACATTTACCGAACCTGAACCTACATAAATACCAGTAAAGATACCTCCACCAGTGGTCGTAGATGCTAATGTTGTAAAATTAATAGCCGAAACTGTATTCCCTTGAATGCTTGAAGTAGTTGTATTTGAGGTCAAATCAATACCGTGATAGATAAGGGCTGCAGTATCTGTGTAAGTAGTAGTACCCGTTGCTGACGACGAAGCATACCCGATTGTGTTATTAGAAATGGTATATCCACCACCTGAAGCAGTATTGATGCGAATACCATAAATGGTAATAGCGCCAGTAGCTGTGCGCGATGTGGTTTGATAAATTTTATTATTTGACAAACTCCAAGCCGAACTATTAGAAGCTATCATGATGCTTGCATGGGCAGTGGCAGCATTAAAAATATCGAAAATAGTATTTCCGCTAATCGTGTTTCCGCTATTATCAATTGCTGTTGAGGATCCGGCAGAATAGATCCCATTTGTTGACAAATTGGTTCCTTCAGAAGTGATGGCACAATTTGAAATGGTATTGGAATCATTTCCAGTAGTGGTACCCGTCGAAAAGATCACTACCCCGCTGTTAGCGGAAGTGGCCGAACCTTTTAATGTACAATTGGTAATTGTATTGCTCGTGGCATCGGCAATAAAACGGATCGTGCTCGTGTTGTTGGTTGCCGATACCGTGGTATTTTTAATGGTTAAAGAGTTCCCACTCGCATTTAACCCGTTAATGGTTACCCTATCGGCCCCATTGAGGTTGATGAGCGCACTTCCTGCGGAGGTAGCACCCGAAATAGTTCGGGCTCCGACCGGTGTAATGGTCAATGAAGTCCATGTGCCAGCGTTTAACGCGGCCGAAGTGGCTCCTTCGCTGGTGTCAGCTGTGATTGACACA
The DNA here is from genome assembly GCA_002256385.1 of Flavobacterium sp. BFFFF2. Lineage (GTDB taxonomy): Bacteria > Bacteroidota > Bacteroidia > Flavobacteriales > Flavobacteriaceae > Flavobacterium. The sequence continues at coordinate 12,471 of NKJD01000035.1, read as the reverse complement.
CCAATGGTTGCGCTGGTTTGCGCAGATGCATTAATTGCGTTAAACGCAAGTCGAAGTGAAGCATAAGTTCCGTTACCAGCCACGGCACCAGTGACGGTGACTTGGGCATGCACTGCAAAGCCAACAAGGCATATCAGTAAAACAAAAGAACTTTTAAAAAACTGAGTTAAAGTAGTTTTTTTCATAAGCGGGGGATTTTAAATTATACGTTGTTTAACGGGTTTATTTGCAAATTTAATCGACAAAAAACACCGTATAACAGGTTACAAAATTACTCTTTTTTATCTACCCACCATTTTTTATTTGATTTTTTACGCATTAAAATTCCATTATTCGATTTTTTGAACTGACAACAAACAATTAAATAAGGGTTTTGTAATCTCTTTTTTACTAAAATTTCACCACGAAACATTAACCTTTATTTATAGCCTTCTAAATTTTGCTTCCTTATTTTTGCGCCAAAAAAAAGAATGGCCCGTTGGATCCTTTTACTCGCCTTTATTTTTTTGCTCGAATGGTACTCCTTTCAGGCATTTAGGGTTTTCTTTAAAACCAAAACCAGCATGATTAGTTATTGGGTGGTAACCCTCTTATTGCTATGCTTGTTTGTGTTTTTATTTTCAAAATTTGACCGCCGTGTGGGCCAAACCCGCGAAACCTTATTCACCGTAGGCTTGCTTTTGTTAATAGTGGTCCCTAAACTTCTCATAAGTTGCACTTTAATTTTAGAAGACATTGTACGCCTTTTTGCAGCCGTTTATCATAAAATTGTTGGGACTGAATCTTTTATCATCCCCAATCGCCGCAAGTTCATAAGCCAAATTGGCTTGGGCTTGGCGGCTGTGCCCTTTTTATCACTCATCTATGGCATGACAAAAGGCAAGTACCAATTTAAAATATTTAAATACCAACTGTTTTTTGACGATTTACCCGAGGCATTTGACGGATTTACCCTTACTCAGATTTCTGATATTCACAGCGGCAGTTTTGACAATCCAGAAAAAATAACTGAAGCCATCAAACTTATTAATGACAATCCTACCGATTTATTTCTATTTACTGGCGACATCGTAAATACGCACGCCAAAGAAATGCACCCATGGATCGACACTTTTAAATCTATTCGTCAATATCCTCATGGAAAATTTTCAATTCTTGGCAACCATGATTATGGCGAGTATGTGGAGTGGTCATCGCAAAAAGAAAAAGCCGACAATTTTGCCGCCATCAAATACTTACATCAAGAAGTTGGTTTTAAATTGTTACTTAACGAGCATGTGCGCATTCAAAAAGATGGCCAAGAAATGGTGTTGGTCGGCGTTGAAAATTGGGGGGTTAATTTTAAACAAGCAGGCGATTTAAAGAAAGCAGCTGAAGGTATTCGGCCCGAAGAATTCAAAATTTTGATGAGCCACGACCCAAGCCATTGGGAAAAAGAAGTAAAACACGACCCCAATCACTATCATTTAACGCTATCGGGACATACTCATGGTCTGCAATTCGGGATTGAAATTCCTGGTTGGTTTAAGTGGAGTCCTGTGCAATATATCTACAAACAATGGGCCGGATTGTATGAGCATCAAGGACGTTTGATCAATGTAAACCGCGGTTTTGGGTTCCATGCCTATCCAGGGAGAGTGGGCATTTGGCCTGAAATCACCTTGATCGAACTAAAAAAAACCAAAAAATTGAGCTGATTCACTAAAAATAGTACATTTGTACGCGAATCGATTTAATCACCTTTGATTGTATGCAACAAATTTTGGGTCTATGTCTAAATTTGGAGAATTAATTAACACCCCTGTTCCGGTACTCATTGATTTCTACACTGAGTGGAACGAAGCATCTGTTTCCATGCATCCGGTTATTCGGGATGTGGCTGCAGCTTTGGGTGACAAAGCCAAAGTCATAAAAATTGATGTGGACAAAAATCAAGAATTGGCCGAAGCTTTACGCATTAAAAATGTGCCAACATTAATGATTTACAACAAAGGGGAAATTGTTTGGCGCAAATTTGGCGAACTAGACGCCCACTCTTTAATTTCCTTGATTCAAGAACAAATCTTGAGTTAAGACTTTACATTCAAAACCTTTTTTTTGGAGTAGCTGCAAAGTATACGGCAGCAACTGTTTGATTATAGGGAATGCCTTTTCGCTGTCGTGAAATAGCAAAATACTTCCTGGCTTGATCGACTTTTCAATTCGTGTCATTGCTGTTGCAACATCTATTGAAGGATTGTAATCGCGGGTTAAAAAATCCCATTGAACAATAGAATACCCTTTCTCCTTCAGCAATTTGGTTTGCTCTCGGCTCATTTTCCCATAAGGCGGCCGAAATAACTTTTCAAAATTTGAATAGGGTAATAAGGCGAATTCCCCTTTATTAACCTCTTCTAAATATGCTTTATTGGCTGTTTTCCACCCATTGACATGGTTCCAAGTATGGTTAGCCACCACATGTCCGTGCTGCAACAATTGCGACATAATGGTTGGATGGGCTTCAACGTGGCGACCTACGCAAAAAAAAGTGGCCTTGGCGTTGTACTGAGCCAATTGATTACAGACCCACTCCGTAATTGCCGGCGTGGGTCCGTCATCAAAGGTTAAATAAACAATAGGGTTAGTTGTTTTTACTTCCCACTCAAAAGCGGGATAAAGCCGTCGAATCCATTTTGGGGGCGTAATCAACCATGCGTCCATCATTATTCTCTTTCGCGGCCAAATCGTTTAAAAGAAACCAAATAGCCGTTGAATATTTTGCGTTGTTCATTGTAAAAGGCCGTATCCTTGCGGTCTTTGGCAATAATTAAGATGCTTCTGTATCGTTCAATGGCCGAAACGATGTCGGTGACTATGCCATTTTGAATGTCGTGGTCAATGCCTGCAAAATATCGCAACTCTTGGCGGTATTTATCAATTAACTGAAGAGATAATTTTCGGGCTTTTTCGGTTTGACCCATTTCATAATATCCTTCCACAAAAGGATCAACCATGGTGTAAAACCCATAATAATCTAACGGCATTTTTTCAAGTGCCATGGTCATCACTTCATTTGCTTCTTTATAACGCTTCTGGTTGATCAGTTCTTCCATCAAACGGGCCAAATTGGTTCGGTACGAAATGCTGTTTTTACGCGTTTCCGGATCGTGATAAATGGTCGTTTTATCGCCATTGCCCCAACCCCATTTTCGTACAATTTGAAGCATTTTATCGGCATCAATGCCGCCCATATCAAGCGATTCTTCATCCACTTTGGTTTTAATAGGAACCAATTTGTACACCATGCCATCTAGTTGTAAATAATCTTTCATCCATAAATAATCATCGTCGCCAAAACTGCCACCTGTAAAATAAATCGGTCGTTTCCACTGATTATTGGCCACCACATCAAGCATAATGAGGCGGTTTTTATACAAGGCGCTTCCTTTGATGTCTACGTCAATAAACGGCACAATGGAATCGTACTTAGCGGCGCTCACCACTTTGTGCGACATCACCTCTGCTTTATTTACTGGAATGCGAATTTTGTTGGTGGGGTAAAAATGTATTTTTTGGTCATTTTGCAAGGCCACCAACGTTCTTTCATCTTTGGACGAAATGAATTCTAAAAATTTATGAATATCGATGCGCTCTTCAGAACGTTCAATGAAGGCGGAGTAATCTAATTTATCACCCACATATTGGTTGTGCGTAAATGAAATAGGAATCCCTTCTGCTAAGTGAGTTTTGCATTTCATCTGATCAATATACCAATCGGTCATGAGCAGACTGGTGTTTACAATTTTCACATCCGTCCGGTAGTTTTCCACTTCCTGAACGTACCACAATGGAAATGTATCATTGTCGCCAATGGTGAACAGAATGGCGTTTTTGTCGCAGGAATCCAAGTAGTTTTTGGCCATGGCCACTGCCGTATAACGGTCAGAACGGTCGTGGTCATCCCAGTTTTGATAAGCCATTAAAACCGGGGCTCCCAACATAGCAAAGCTCATGGTGCCAATAAGCGCTTTTTTCGGTTCGATTTTTTCGGCAATTTTTTCGTACAACGCAAACACCCCATAGCCCAACCACATGGCAAATATGTAAAATGAGCCAACGAGCGCATAATCGCGTTCGCGTGGTTCAAAGGGACGTTCGTTCAAATACACTTTTAAGGCCAATCCAGTAAATAAAAACAAGATCAATAAAATGTAAAACGTTTTTTTGTCGCGTTGGTAGTGGAAAAAGAAACCCATTAACCCCAAAAAGAAAGGAATAAAAAAGTAGGTATTTCGGCCTTTGTTTTTGGCTACATCATCGGGCAATTGCTGTTCGGTTCCTTTGCCCAAATGGATTTCATCAACAAATGGAATACCCGAAATCCAGTTGCCGTCTAAATTGTCATATTTTCCTTGGACATCATTTTGACGCCCGACAAAATTCCATAATAAATATCGACCGTACATATAACCAAATTGGTATTCAACCATAAAACTCAGGTTATCAAACGTAGTCGGTTTATCAACGATCAGGTAATCGCCGTATTTTTTCAAAAACGAAACCAAATCTTCGTTGTCAAAGTCATGTTTGGCATAACCAGACTTAAAAGCGTTCACCGTTTTTTCCATTTCTTGCTGCAATTGCGCAATGGCTCCGGTAATTTGTTCGTCGTCTAATTTCTCTAAATCAACGCCATACTGTGCCAAATCTTCTTCATAGTCATAATTTGGATTGAGCCTGAAGGTAGGTGCATGGGTAAAATTGATGTAATTATCAATGTGTTCGGTACTCCACAAACGAGGCAAAATGGCCTTGTGGTTGTCGTCGGTATTTTGTTCGGCTTTGAGGTAGTTATTTACAATGACGTATTTACCCGACTTGTAATCGCGTTCGTAGTTAGGTGCTTTGTCTAAATACGGGTTTTCGGCATCGAGCCCAGCAAAAGTATCTGTGTATTGGGGACCGTAAAATAATGGGTTTACACCATATTGTTCCCGGTTGTAATAAGCCAGCACCTCAGCGGCATCGGAAGGTTTGTTTTCATTGATGGGCGTATTGGCATTCGCACGAACGGGCAACATCAACCAAGTGGAGAAACCAATAAACAGGAACAACACACTTAAAATGGTGGTATGGAACAAGGGCCAGTTTTTGTTTTTTGCAAATTTCAGCGCGGCTATAAAAAAGGCTACAATAGCAGCAAAAGCAATAACTGTTCCTGAATTAAAAGGCAAGCCCATCGAATTCACCATGAAAATCTCGGATTTTCCAAAAAAGGCTAAGGTGTAAGGCAGCAATAATTTAAAAATAAAAAGCAAGATCGCCACGATGACCACGTTGGCAAAGATGAAATTCTTGATGGTGACTTTTTCGTAGTTTTTGAAAAAATACAAGAATCCAATAGATGGAATACAAAGCAAAGCCATAAAATGCACGCCAAATGTGAGCCCTATCATGAATGATATCAACAACAACCAACGGTCACCTCGGGGGGTATTCATTTCTTGCTCCCAACGCAAGCCCAGCCAGAATAACAGCGCAATAAAGAATGATGCCATTGCATACACCTCGGCCTCCGTGGCATTGAACCAAAAACTGTCTGAAAAAGTAAAGGCCAAGGCCCCCACTAATGAGCTTCCTAAAACTGCTTTGGCTTTGGCTGTGGTAAACTCGGTGTAACCTGAAACCACTTTTCGCAACACAATGTTTGAAGACCAATAAAAAAACAAAATGGTGAAGGCGCTCGAAAAAACCGATAACATGTTTACCATCAACGCAATTTTATCGGCCGACGGCGCAAATAAGGCAAAGAAAGCACCTAGCATCTGAAACAAAGGAGCTCCTGGCGGATGCCCTACTTCCAATTTAGCCGAAGTGGCAATGTATTCGCCACAATCCCAAAAGCTCATAGTTGGCTCAACAGTAAGCGTATAGGTAATTAAAGCAATGGCAAAAACAACCCACCCCAGACGGGTGTTCCAGGTTGAAAAATTAAATTCCTGATTCATTTGTAAAGTGTTTGATGGCAGATGACGCGCTATATGCACTTGATTGGTCGTGCAACGCACAAAGTAAACACTTTTTTTTGGGCAGACCAAACTTCGTAAAAGGATTCCAAAACTGCCTAAACCGCTGTTTTTAAAAAAGTTGAGTCTTCATAACCTCGCATTCCAACAATCAAATGAATTTAAATAACGTTTTTTAATCTATTTTGTTTGCATAAAACAGATTTTAAAGTACATTTGCACCCGCAAAGCTGGTCTATGGTGTAATGGTAACACAACTGATTTTGGTTCAGTCGTTCAAGGTTCGAGTCCTTGTAGACCAACTTATTAGAAGCTCTAAAACGTTGTTAATCAACATTTTGGAGCTTTTTTATTTTGGCAATTCCCCTAAAATTCCCCTAAAAAAATAAAAAACTGAATCATTATTTTTTTGCACCACTATTTTTTTTGGTAGCAAAGCAACTTTTTCAGCCCCAAAAAACACTTTTCATTTCAATTAAGTTTGATTAACTAACCTGAATCGTTTAATTTTATTCAATTATTACTTCGATTTAACCTGTATACAAGTTGAAATTATAGACAGTAACAATTTATGAATTAAACAAAAGATGAAGAACATGAATTCAAAAGAAAATTACACGATATACTACACCAAGATTTATTCAAAAATTGAAAATGAAATAAAAAAATATCTACTGATTCAATGTGAAAAAAACAGAAGCTTTGGCATTTCATTAAATGAAATTCTAAGCTTTCTAATTCAAAATATACCTGTCAGAATCAATATTAATTCAAATAACCAACTCAAAGAGTTACATAATCTATTTGTAAATAGACACTCGTATTATAAAAAAGAAGTACTAAAAAACATTCTTGAAAACGAAATAGAAAGGGGTTTTAGCAAAATAGAAGCAGAAAGACTGCCTCAAAACTATAATTTCGATAAACTGATATTTGAATTTGCATTTACAGATGCGACCAATGAAATATGTAGATTATTAACGGTAAACAATAAATTATTTGAACTATTTTACGAGTTAAATGAGTTTGACCAATTTGAGATTAAGCATTACGCCGATTCATCTTTAGAAAACACAGAACCTTATAAGTCATTGTACAACAAAAGACACCCTCAACCTCAAATGATTGATGAGTACGATGAAAATGACACTCCTGCTATTTTAAATGCAAAATTAGACAGTGTTCAAAAAACACTATTAATTGAAAAATTAATTAAGAACGCACACCAATGGGAAACATTTTCTGAGCGGAAAAAGGCGGAAATTATCTCGTTTATCATAGAAAGAAATGCAGTAAACATTAGAAAAACACTTTCTATGTCTGATAAAAAACCTTCTGAATATTCAGCGAAATTTATTAAAGATAACTTAATCGCTAATAAGATAATTGATCCACTGGCGTAGGTAGTGGCGTATACGCCATTAAATAATTTCAATTAAGCCAAATTAGTTTTGTCCTATTAAAACAAATAATAGAACCATGACAAAACAAATTCTTCAAATCGAAAACACCAACACCGAGGATTTCAAAAATGAGATTCTAACAGGTGTAAGTGATGTGCTAAAAGGTTTTGCAAATTCTTTGCAAAATAATGAGCAAGACATTCTTCAAACAAGAGAAGAAACAGCCAAACTTTTATCTATTAGCCTGGTCACCCTTTGGGAGTGGACACGCAAAGACATTATTCCAGCTTATAGGATTGGAAACAAAGTGCGCTACAAAAAAACGGAGGTTTTGAATGCTTTACAGCAAATGAACAGGTTTAAAAATTAACCGTTTTATGATGAGTGCTTATAACGAAATGATTTTGCAAGATGTCTACTTTCATCTTGACAAACTAAAAGGTGATTTTGCTCAACAAAAAATTGAGTACAATAGAAACCCGCTAATTGTGTATGCTATGACTGACTTTACCCAAAAGATTCATTTGATTGAACAAATTGTAAAAAGCTACGACAACCATAACTTCAAATTATTGACAAACAAAATAAATGAAGTTTTACTGAAAGACCCTGAATTGCAGGGAGTGCAAGTAATTATAAAGAAAAGCAATAATATAAATTGCTTTGACGCTTCAAAAACAGCTTTAATAACTCATTTGATATGAAAGAGATTAAAAAATTTATACGTGTTGGCGTTGATTACTTTATGCTTTCACAACAACCATTAAGCAGTGGAGATTCGATAAACATTACTGCTAAATGGAGCAAACAAACCATTATTGACGATTTTGGCAAAGAGGTAATAAAGGATATAAAAAAATATGAAGGATTTTGCATTCTGCCTTCTAACATTGATTACAAAAAGGAGATTAACAACTATTATAACCGCTATGAACAGCTCTCATACAAAATAGAAACTAATGGTAATTACGACACTATTGTATTTTTCCTAAAACATATTTTTAGGGAACAGTACGAAATCGGTTTAGACTATTTAACGATTCTTTGGAAAAAACCATCGCAAATTTTGCCAATCTTATGTCTTGTGAGTTCAGAAAGGAACACAGGTAAAACAACTTTTCTGAATCTGTTGAAATTAATATTTGAAGGCAATATGACCATAAACAAAAATGAAGATTTTAGAGGCCGTTTTAACAATGACTGGGCATCCAAAATAATTATTGCCATTGATGAAGTATTACTTGACCGCAAAGAAGATAGTGAGCGCATTAAAAATCTTTCTACTTCAAACCACTATAAAAGCGAAGGAAAAGGAGTTGATAAAGTAGAAATTGAGTTCTTTGGAAAGTTTATTTTATGTTCAAACAACGAAGAAAATTTTATTAAGACAGACGACAAAGAAATAAGGTATTGGGTTAGAAAAATTTTGCCTTTTGAAACGGAAAACCCGAATTTATTGGGCAAGATGAAAGATGAAATTCCATCATTTGCGGGGTTCTTAACAAATCGAGAGATCACAACCAAACACACTACCCGAATGTGGTTCACCAAAGAACAAATTCACACAAAAGCACTCGACGTGTTAGTAAAAGGAAACCAAACCACTATTGAAAAAGAAATTGAAGACCTTGTAATTGAACTTTTTGAAGTATTTAACGTAGACCAACTATGTTTTGCTCCGATCGACCTAGTTGAAGAACTCAATAAGGTGAACATTAAAGTTTCAAGAAACTATGTTGGAAAAATATTAAGAGAACACTTTAAACTTGAACAAAAAAACAGCTCTTATAATTTGTACCGTTTAGAATCGTCAAGAAATGGATATGTAAACTCTAAATTAGATTTCACAAGTAGAATAGGCCGCTTTTATACATTCAAAAGAGCTGACTTCATAAAAAATGTTGATTTGTTGACAAATGATGAAATTTCCAATAAAATCAGCGGGTAAGCAGTTCAACAAACTTTCAACAGAATGTCAACAAAAAAATATTTCCAATAGAAAAAAGGAAGTAAAAAAATAATGTTGATTGTTTGTTGATTGTTTGTTGATTGTTTGTTGATGGCAAAAACCCTTTATTCACGCTGCTTTTGCGCATATTGTCAACATTTCAACAACAAAAATTTGTTTTTTTGGTGCGACAATTAAAAAGCAAGGTGTTAATGTACGCAGATTTTATTTTTTGTGCGAAATTGATATACTTAAAAGGTATAGCGTTATCATTGAATTTTTATATTTACGGACAGTAAACATAAGCAATGACATTACATCAATATATTACCAAAATAGACAGGCTCTACCAAACTGGAAACGCACGGGAACATTCGTATAGAGGTGATTTACAAAATTTAATCATGGCCATTTTGCCAGATGTTTTGGTAACAAATGAACCCGCAAGAGTTGATTGTGGCGCACCCGACTACGTACTTACCCGCAAGGATGTTCCCATTGGATACATTGAGGCTAAAGACATTGGTGTTGACCTTGCAAGTAAAACATTAAAAGAGCAATTTGATCGGTATAAATCAGGCTTAACAAACTTAGTTTTTACTGACTACCTTGAATTTCACTTTTATAAAGAAGGCGTATTTACTACCAAAATAGAAATTGCCAAAATTATTAATGGTGCTATAATTCCCATCACCGAAAACTTTGAGCAATTCACCCAACTAATTAAGAACTTTTCATTAACCGTTACACAAACCATTAAATCACCGACCAAGTTAGCTGAAATGATGGCGGGTAAGGCAAAATTAATGGCTGATGTTATTGAAAAATCTTTGAATATTGACGACCAAAATGAAAGCCGAACACCGCTCAAAAACCAAATGCTTTCCTTTCAACAAATGTTGATTCACGACATTGACAACAAATCATTTTCTGACATATACGCCCAAACGATTGCCTACGGTATGTTTGCAGCTCGTTACCATGACCCTACTCTACCCACTTTTTCAAGACTCGAAGCGGCTGAACTGATCCCCAAATCAAACCCATTTTTACGAAAGTTATTTCAAGATATTGCAGGTTTTGATTTGGATTACCGAATTGTTTGGATTGTAGACGAATTAGTGAACATTTTTTTGGCTTCGGACGTGGCTCAAATAATGAAAAACTTTGGAAAAAGCACAAAACAAGAAGACCCAGTTGTGCATTTTTACGAAACTTTCTTAGGTGAATATAACCCCGCTTTGCGAAAAGCTCGTGGAGTTTGGTACACCCCGCAACCAGTTGTTAATTTTATTGTTCGTGCCGTTGATGACATCTTAAAAACCGAATTTAACCTGCCACAAGGTTTGGCAGATACAAGCAAAATTAAGATTAAAAAAACCATTCCAAAATTTGATGAACGTTCAAAAACAAAATCAAAAATTACAGGAGAACAAGACACCGAAATAGAAGTACACAAGGTTCAAATTTTGGATCCAGCAACAGGAACAGGTACTTTTTTGGCCGAAGTGGTGAAGCATATTTATAAAAAATTTGAAGGCCAGCAAGGCATTTGGAGCAAATATGTAAATAATGATTTAATTCCTCGTTTAAACGGCTTTGAGCTGCTCATGGCTTCCTACGCAATGGCTCACCTCAAAATGGATATGTTATTAACTGAAACAGGTTACAAGCCAACTGATGAACAAAGGTTTAAAATATTTTTGACAAACAGTTTAGAAGAAGCACACCCCGATTCTCAAACCCTATTTAGCTCATGGCTTTCTGATGAAGCTGACCAAGCAAATGCAGTAAAACGCGATACACCTGTAATGGTGGTTATGGGAAATCCGCCTTATAGTGGTGAAAGTGCCAATAAAGGCGAATGGATTATGAGCCTAATGGAAGATTACAAAAAAGAACCAGGAGGGAAAGAAAAATTAAAAGAGCGAAACCCAAAATGGATAAATGATGATTATGTAAAATTTATGCGTTTCGGTCAACATTTTATTGATAAAAACGGAAGTGGAATTTTAGCTTTTATCAACCCACATGGGTTTTTAGATAATCCAACTTTTCGGGGAATGCGTTGGAGTTTATTACAATCGTATGATAAAATATACACAATAGATTTACATGGAAATAGCAAGAAAAAAGAAACTGCTCCAGATGGCTCCCTTGACCAAAATGTGTTTGATATTATGCAAGGGGTTTCCATCAATTTATTTGTAAAAACAGGAGAGAAAAAAACAGATGATTTAGCACAAGTTTTTCATTATGATTTATTTGGTAAAAGAGAATTGAAGTATGACTTTCTATCTAATAATTCAATCAAAACTATTGACTATAAAAAATTGCCAAATGTTGCACCTAATTATTTTCTTGTGAACAAAGATTTTGATATTCAAGAAATTTATGATGAAGGTTTTAAAGTCAACGAGTTTTTATTATCAAATTCTGTTGGAGTTGTAACTGCTAAAGATGCAATCTTAGTTGAAGAAAATTATAAGAATTTAATTGGAAATGTAGAAAGATATTACAATATAAATGTTGACGCACAAAAAATTCAAAAAGTAACTTATCGGCCATTTGACAATCGATATGTTTACTATGACACCAAACTTGTTGAAAGAAGTCGTGAAAAAGTAATGCAACATATGTTAAACCATAACAATCTTGCAGTAGTAATAAATAAACCAGCACAAGGTGGACCCGATTTTTATACGGATGTTTTTGTTACAAATACAATTATTGACCAAAGTACATTCTCTGCGATGAAAAGGTCTGCATTTATATGTCCATTAACCCGTTGGGTGAAATTAATTGATTTGAATTTTGATATTATTAATTGGTCTGTCAAATATGAATTTGTTGATATATTGAACCAATGTTAGTGCTGTAATTTTTGCCAATATTCTGGTTTTAAAGCCCTCGAAAGATTTTGCATAATTGTTTCTTATTTTGAATTGATCACATAATTGTGAGAACAGTGTTTCAATTCTTTTTCTCGCCTTTCTAAAGATATATGGCTGTTTTACATACCCTTTTTGATTCATTCTCATTGGTGTCTCCAAAATGATATTTGCCGATTGAAATAAATCTATTTGTTGAGTGGAAGACAGATAACCTTTATCCC
>NKJD01000103.1 GCA_002256385.1 Flavobacterium sp. BFFFF2 | reverse complement strand
TTTCACAAAAGCAAAGAATATTTTTTTAGATTTCTTGTCCAATTTCATACTTTCGGATTGTCTTCTAGGCATTAAACAAAATAATTATGGACGAATATGTATTGATTATGAGGCATGAAAATGCCACCGGACAAGTTTCACCAGAGCAAATGCAAGCTTGGATGCAACAAACCATGGATTGGTTAGGCGGAATAGCCGCACAAGGTAAATTGTTAGAAACTGGCAATGGACTTTCGTTTGATGATGCCCGCGTGGTGGGCCATGGAGGAGTAGTAACCAACGGCCCTTTTGGCGAAATAAAAGAAACCATCGGCGGATACGTGATTGTAAAGGCCGAGTCTGTTGAAGAAGCAGTCGAATTTGCCAAAGGAAGTCCAGTATTACAAGGTCCTGGCAATACTTTAGAAGTTAGAAAAGTGGCCAAACACGACTTTAAATAAGTCTCTGAACAAAATAGAGACGATATTGCATGAATACCGAAAAGCTCATACCGCACTTGTTCAGAACTGAATCGAGGAAAATCTCGGCTGTTTTGAACAAGCATTTCGGTATTAATCACATGGAAATTGCTGAGGATATTGTTTCAGACACATTTTTAAGTGCTTTAGAAACATGGCCTTATAAAGGAATTCCCGAAAACCCTAAAGCTTGGCTCTATGCAGTAGCCAAAAACAAAATCAAGAATTACATCCTTAAAACAAGCAACTTTGGGAACAATATCGCACATAAAATCTTTCAAATGTCAGAAATTTCGACCGAAATAGATTTGTCTGAAAGGAATATTTCCGACAGTCAATTGCAGATGCTTTTTGCCATTTGTCATCCCAGCATTTCGGAAGAATCGCAAATTGCTTTGGCCCTAAAAATACTCTGCGGATTTGGAATAGACGAGATAGCATCCGCATTCTTAACTAACAAAGAAACCATCAACAAAAGACTTTTCAGAGCCAAAGAAAAGTTGAAATCTGAAAAAATAAAGATCGAATTTCCTAGTGAAAACAAAGTTATAGAAAGAATTGACACAGTTTTGTTGACACTTTATTTACTTTTTAACGAAGGGTATTATTCTGAAAATCAAGACACCGTTATAAGAAAAGATTTGTGTTTTGAATCCATCCGACTTCTAGAATTATTAATTGAAAATTATGCACATAAAATACCAAAAATACACGCTCTTTATGCCTTGATGTGTTTTCATAGTTCTAGATTTGATGCCAGGAAAGATCAAAATAATCAAACAGTTTTATACCAAAACCAAGACGAAAACCTTTGGGATAAAGCCTTGATAGAAAAGGGAATATTTCACTTGCATCTTGCCACAAAAGGCGTGACTGCCTCTAAATATCACATCGAAGCAAGTATTGCTTATTGGATGACCATAAAACAAGATTCTAAAGAAAAATGGGAACAGGTACTCAAGCTTTATAATTTATTATTGTTTCAAGAATATTCTCCCATCGTGGCTCTCAATCGTACTTTTGCTTTGTCAAAAGTTTATGGAAATGAAATCGCAATAGCTGAAGCAGAAAAACTAAAACTCGAAAGTAATCCATTATATTTCAGCCTTTTAGCAGAGCTTTATCTATCAATAGACTTGTTAAAAGCTAAGCAGAATTTAGAGAAAGCTCTCTCTCTTTCCAACTATAATCATGAGAAGGAAATCTTGCACAAAAAGATTGCGGCATTGAGTTTTCAAAAATAAATGTTGAAAAATATTTGCTTAAAAAGAATATTTTATTTCACTTTGCAACACAAAGTACTTTTAAGTAACGAAACCCTAATTGGGCTTTTTTTAGATGAATTTACTTTGCATTAAAAAGTACTTTTCATAAAAATTTATAGAAATGAAAAATCAAAAAGCTATCTCTTTATTTATTTGCCTTGCTGCTTACTATTTATTCTTTTGGGAAGAAAAACTTGGCTTGAATTTGTTCATTTTCAACTTCCTATTACTTGGTCTCAACTATCCTGAAATGCCGAAAAACAAAATAACATTTCTATTGTTAGCAATTGCATTTATTTCATCCATTTCCGTTCTTTTGATAAATACAGAATTCGGAATTTTAATAAACCTGCTAATAATGATTGTCGTTTTGGGTTATAATTTGTTGCCCCAAATTAACTCGGCCATTAGTGCAGGGCTTGTACTATTCCTCAATACCGTTCTCAATATAAGGCACTTAGCAACACCTATATCTAGTATATTAGAAGGAATGGCTCCAAAATCTGAAATTCTAAACAGAATTCTAAAAATCGTAAAAATAAGTGTGCTTCCAATTGCTCTGTTCTTACTATTTATTTTGATTTTCCAAACTGCGAATCCCATTTTTTTTGAAAAAACACTATTTCTTCAACAAGCATTTGAAGTATTTATTAAAGAATTTCCTACATTCTCAATTCCAAGAACAGCGTTTACGATATTCGGATACATAATTTTATCAGGAATTTTCTTTAATCGAA
>NKJD01000034.1 GCA_002256385.1 Flavobacterium sp. BFFFF2 | reverse complement strand
TAACTCTTTATCTTTACAAACTGGACTGGTATTCTTCATCAGAAAAATTATGTGGTAATAATTCTCTAATGTAATGAATATCAGTCTTTTATCCAAATTTCTTTATGGCTATTTTGTTGATTTTCAATGAAATATATTTTTTGTCATGTACTGAAAAACAATTTAGTCATTTTCCGTACAAAGGGTCAGAGATAAAAAAGACGGCATTAGCCCTTCAAAATCAGTTTTTTTCGCATACCATTCAAGACAATCGGCTCAAAGAATATATATCGCTAGGGGTAGCCGATTATTCTAAAGCTGCCAAAGCAGAAAGAATGATCTTGCATCATTTAAACCTGCCCTTTATTGGGATTACTCAAATTGCCAAGGAGCTTTATATGGCCCCGACCAAACTGAAAATCATATTTAAGTCGGTATTTGGTTTATCTATGCTTCAATACCACAAAGAGAAAAATTTGCTACTTGCCCAACAATTAGTAAAAAACACCGAAATCAAAATAAACCTCATCTCCTTGTTAGTAGGGTATGAATCGGCAAGTAAATTTTCGTCCGCATTTAAAAAACGATTTGGATATCTTCCTACATCTTATAGAAGCAACGGTTAGTCTGGTCTTTATAAGAAGAAAGAGAAAAGAGAAAAGAGAAAAGAGAAAAGAGTCAGGATGAAGGATTTGGAGCCGAAGTCTTTGCCCACATGTGTTTCAGGTTCAGCGTTAACTATTCGCGTGTTAAAAAAAAGACGCCAATAAGGCGCCTCTATTTTTACCAATAAATAAAATCGCCTGTCCTTAATTCTTGACAATTTTTACTATTTGACTGCCTTTTGAATTGGTTACTTTTAAAAAATAAATCCCTGCTTCATTGGCACTCATGTCGATGCTATAAGCAGCAGGCACGGTTCCTTCCATCACCAATTTACCAACAATATCAGTCAGTGTCACATGATTTTGATCGTCAGTTAATTGCAGATTGAGTATGCTATCAACTGGGTTTGGATAAAAATATTGACTCGCTACCAGGTTTTGATCGGAACTAAAAGAGCAATTGGTGCCCACCGTATAGCTAATGTAATTGGTTGCCGACAATCCGCCAGAATAAGCAAATTTAACAGCATAAGTAATCACCGTTCCATTGCTGAGGCCCGAGATGGTTTTGGTGAAAATATTCCCAGATACATTGGTCATTTGCGCTTCTGAAAACGGATTTTGTTTCCACAAATAGGCCACCACTCCTACCCGATTGGTGTCTAATAATTCAAAAGTGATTTTCACATCGGTGCCGATGGTCTGAAAAGTATAATTGTACCCCAGTGAAAAATTGCCTTGTTGGGCCAAGGTGGATGTGCCCGTACATTGAATACTGGCTGGTGTATTGGCGTTTAAAATAATTGGATTATTAAGCGCCGCATTGCCCGATAAATCGGCTGCAGTAATGGTAAATTGATAGCTGGTATTGGGTGTTAAATTCGGAATGACAATTGATTTTTGAACCCCCGAAGTACCCGCTGACGTGTAAGTAACACCATTGTAAGTCACTGTGTAGGCAAGTGCACCCGAGTTATCGATTGCGTTTAACAACAACTCCACTGTGGTACCCGTCACAGTGCCTAAGCTTGCTGTAAATTGCGTAGGCCCAACCGTGTCACCCAAGGTGTTCTGATACACCCGCACATAATCAATGAGCATAGATGTTTGCGTAAAATTGGGGTCAATGGCACCTGCAATACCTCCCATGGCTATGTTCAGAAGAATAAATTGTTCCTTATCAAATGGCCACGTATCCGCGTTCTTAATAGCCGGATTGTAGGTATAAAACACCACGCCATCAAGTAAAAAGGACATTTGAAAAGGCGACCAATTCAACGAATATACATGATAACTATTGGCCAAATCAGAGGCAATGGTGCCCCCATTGTTAAACGAATTGCCATGCGACGAAGGTGTATGCAGCGTACTTTGAATATAATTGGCTGGTTGCGACTGAAAAATGCCGTGTTCCATAATGTCGGTTTCGCCACAAGCAGGCCAATCGGTGGTGCCGAAATTCGAAGAGAAAAAACCTCCCGGTTCATTCACGTTTTTGCCCAACATCCAAATGGCTGGCCAAGTACCCGCTTCCATTGGGATTTTTGCACGCACATCGACACGGCCATACTTAAAAGCAAATTTGGAATTTAATCGGGCAGAGGTGTAATTTTTGGTAATCCCCTGATCGGTGTAATCTTCTTTTTTGGCCACAATATTTAAATTTCCCCCATCAACAAAAGCGTTGGAGGCTTGGTTGGTATAATGTTGCACTTCGCTATTAAACCAACTTCCACCAGCGGGCAATTGCGTTTGTTGAAACCAATTCCCTGTATTTAATGGGCCGGCGGTATTGAATTCATCGGACCAAACCAAGTTACTGTAAACCACATCAACTTGTGCAAAACTGCATTGCAATTGCATTAAAAATAAAATAAAAAGGAGTTTTTTTTCCATGATGAGGTTGTTTACTAATTTAAAAAGGTGGTCTTATGTGATTTATTGTTTTATACTGACTTGGTAATTAAAAGATTGAAAGATTGAAGGATTGAAAGATTGAAGGATTGAAATGTCTGATCTTCAATACCATATAGATGAACAGGTAAAACCATTCACTAAGTCTCTCGCCCATTCCGCTCGCCAAGCTGCTATCTCAAATTCATGGATGATAATTATCTCAAAAAATGACTTTTGACTTTTGACTTTTGACTTTTGACTTTTGACTTTCAAATGAATGATTCTTCAATGTGCGAGCTAAAGCCCGCGTACCTGACTGCCACTGGCAGTCCTCCTCTTAATCTTAAATGTTCGACCCATTTGTTCCAATGCCCCGATAGCAATCGGGATCGGGTCGACTTTGGACTTTAGGCTTTCGACTTTGGACTAAATTTCAAACTTCAAATTTTCATCCTTATCCCAAATCCCCCAATAAGCACCCACTTCGCCTTCTGCTCCCACTTTCCACGATTCGTCAAATGATGAAAAGTAAAAGATGTCGATGTTGTTTTGTTGGCTCCATTGTTGGGTTTCAATAAAATAACGTAAAGCATTTTCATAGGAAGCAACCGCTCCTTTGAGCGCGCCGCCTTGGCTGGGCCAGCCTGTTTCGGTAATGATCACTGGTTTGCCATTGCCCGCTCCTTTGGCTGATGCAAACATACTTTGCATGTGTGGTAAAGCGTATTCAATAGGGCACCCTTCCCAATAGGGATAACAATTGGTTAAAATCACATCGCAAGCTTCGGTAATTCTGGGGCGGTGCGAAAATTCATAATACGCATCAACGTACCCAACAGGGATGTTTGGCAACGCTTCTTTTACCCGATGAATGTATGCCAACAATTGGTCTTCGGTTAAATCGCCGCGGTACATGACTTCGTTGCCCACAGCAGCCACAGAAACACAACCCTCTTTGGCTAATGCAATGAGCCCATTGATTTCTTGTTCATTTAATTCCAAATCGCTGCCGAGCCAAGCGCCAACCAAGGTTTTTAGGCCGTTTTGGTGCGCAATGCGGGCAATGTGTTCATTGCCTTCGATACACGAAAAGGAACGAACCCATTTTACGTGAGGTTTTATAATTTGAATGCGCCGATCGACTTGTTGTTCGGTAATGATGTCACCTGGTTTTTGTCCGTCTTCGTACAAACTAAAACAAATACCGTGCATGCCACTTTTAAAAGTCTCTTGCCAAACAGCCGACATTTCTTGTTCAGAAATAGCTGAAAAGTTAACAACCTGCTCAGGTTGATCTTGCATCAAACGCGCCTGCTCTGGCGAAAAATAGTGACCTTCTCTAAATGACATTTTTGTGTGTGTTTAATGTTATAATGTTGGACCCGAGACCCATTGGGACAAATGGGGCGAACGGAGCGAAGCTAAAGTTTGTAATGTTGTAATGTGTTTAAAAAAGTGAAATATCGTAATATATTAATCTGCTGATTGGCAGAAAAAAAATGTTATTCAATCATGCTCGATTAAGTTCAAATCCCAAATCTCATCGCGATAGCCATCGAGATCAAATCATTCAAAATTTATAATTCAAATTATTCAATCTCAAATCATTCAAAATTCAAATCATTCAAAATTCAAATCATTCAAAATTTAAAATCCCTAAAGCTCCCCTCTCCTAGCCACCAATTGATCTTTGATTTCTCTGGCTTTTTCTTCCGATAAATTATAATCCCACATCACCCAAATGGCAATGGCCGCCGTAACGATCGGAATAAAAATATCAAACAAGCGCAAATTGGTAATGGTCTCTGTACTTTGAATGGCTTTGCTTGCGTCAAAACCGATGCTTTCAAGTACCCAGCCAGCCAGCACCAAAGCAATTCCTTGTCCTAATTTTACCATCCACCAATAAATGGCACCGAAAGTGCCTTCTTTACGAGGCATGCCGTTTTCCAATTCGTCTAAATCGCAGACGTCCGCAGTCATACTCATCATTAAGGTGAACAAGCCGCCAAGTCCAAATGCAATCAAAGGAACGGGAATCAGCATCAGCCAAGGGTTGCCCGGACTAAAGCCCCACCACTTTAACCCATATCCGATAATGGATAAAATGGTTGAAATAACAAACGCGTTCTTCTTGCCAAATTTACTTGACATCCAAGTAATAATAGGAATAATTAAAAAAGCAGTAAACACTGCGCTGATGGTTGAAAACCAAGCGGGCCAAGTACCTGCCATTCCGTAATCGCCTTTGAACAAATAAAATACAATAATAAAATAACTAAATGAAGCCACCATCTGAAACCCATTGAACACCAAAAAAGTAGCTGCACACAATTTCATAAATGATTTGTTCTTTGAAATTTGCCCAATGCTCTTGAAAAGAGAAAGCAATTCCGTAAATATTTTTTTGTTGTGCTGCTTCTTGATTTCCAAATTGGTTTGATCCATTTCTCGGCAAAAAATAGCAGGCAACACCCCTAAAAGGATACAGATAGCGCCAACAATAATCGACAATTTATGTACGCCTTCTGCTTGGGTCTTAAAAATGCTTGGATCGGCAATAATCACCCAAAACCAGGGCACTATCATCCAAGCAATCTGGCCAATGGTTTGAGAGAATCCCATCAGTCGGGTGCGTTCTTTATAATCGGATGTCATTTCATATCCCAATCCAATTAAAGGTGTAGCAAACAACGCATTACCTGTTAAAAAAACGAGTGAAAAGATCAGAAAATACCAAAAATTAAACAGTTGCGTATCAGCCGGGTCCAATTGCCACAACACAATGAAAAACAAGCCACTCAAAATAGCACCCACAAAAATGAAAGGCCTTCTGCGTCCCCATTTTGAAACGGTGTTGTCGGAAAGATGCCCAATGATTGGATCAATGATGGCATCATAAATTCGTGGCAATCCGCCCAATATTCCGGCATATAACGGATCCATGCCAAAAGCGGTGAGCAAGAAAAACGAAAAAACACCTAAAGCGCCCGGAAACAAATTGTTTACTAAGTGTCCAGCACCAAAAGCGGCTTTCTGAACAAACGGAACTTTATCTCTAGATTTAACTGTAGAAGTGGGCATACGCAGGTTGGTTTAAGGTTTAATCACCATCGTTTGCAATGCTTTTGCTTGGATGGAACTGGTTTTTTTATGATTGTTCAATTGAATGTCAAGATTTTGATCTTCATCAGTTGGGTTAAAAACCACCAGCGCAATGCTGCCGTCTGGGTTTTGCACCGCTGTTGCCATTAAGGCTGCATTGTCAATGGTACAGCCAATTTTGATGGCACCGGGTCTCATAAATTTACTGAAATGAGCCATCACATAATAAAGTGGCGTAAAATAGACCTCATCTTTTTCGGGGTCCACGATGACAGGGGCTACACACCAATTTTTGAACCAATTGGGACCGCCTTGTTTGTCAAGCACCATGTTCCAATCGACCCAGCCATCGACCCAATTATTTAAACAGCCTATTATGTCGTTTGCATACCGATTAACAGGCGCATATTTGGGGTGTAAATGCTTGTCTTGCGCACTGGCCCAATCCCAGCCCCAATCGGTGGCCTCTTTTTGCCAATACCAAGCATCGTCATTCCAATGTGGGATTTCTGAATCGACACAAGCTTCTGTTTGAATCAAGTATTTCTTCGGCGATTTTTGGTGCGCATATTGCAAAGCTGCCGGAAAGTAATCAAAGGTACTTTCGTACCAGTGAATGGCGGTTCCCGCAAAATATTTTGAACTTTTTTCGTCTTTATACATGGCATCAACCCATTCTTGCAAGCCCGCCCTATTTTGGTCATAACCCAATATTTTCACCTCTTTTTTGCCTTGGGCTTCCAACACAGGACCCAGATGATTTTGCACAAAATCGGTCATTTCTTGGGGCGAAAACAACATGCTTTCCCAGTTATTTCCATTGCCATGTGGCTCATTAACCACGGTAAGTCCCCAAATGTCAATGCCTGCTTTTTTGTAAGCATCAATATATTTGGCATAATACAAAGCCCAAGTATCATTATACTCGGGTAATAATTTTCCGCCAATCCAACTATTGTTGTCTTTCATATGGGGCGGAGCCGTCCATGGCGAAGCAATAATGTGAAACCCATTTTTAGAGGTCGCTTGTGCTTCCAATATCATGGGGATCATGCCTTTTTCATCTTCGGCTACCGAAAAATGTTCTAGGGTTTTGTCCCCTTCGACTTCGTTGTAGGCATAATGCTTTAACGAAAAATCACAAGAGCCGATGTGGGTGCGCGTGAGGGAGTACCTGGCGCCACTTTCGCCAAAATAGGCTTCAATAATTTTCTGCCTATTGGGTTTGCTTAACTGATTCAATAAATGGGCACTCGATTCGGTAAATGACCCGCCAAAACCCGTAATGGTCTGAAATTTTTCGCTGGGGTTAATACTAATAATGGTTCCCTTTGCGGTTGTGGCAATAGGCGTCACAGGCGTTAACGCATGTCCATTGGCCGAGGTTTCGTACACTTTAATTTCCATTTTTTTAGTACTTGAACAACTGTAAAATAGCATGGAAACCACCAAAGTGATGGCCGCAAAAATGGGCGATTGATAAGGTAATTGAGTCCGTGCCATTAGTCGTGAATGAATTGTCCTGACAGAGATTTCACATCGTGCCACAAAGCTTTTGCGTTTCCTTTGTATGTTTTGGTGATCGGTTTGCCGTTACGGGTTAAGCCTTCAAAAACACCTGCGTCTACTTGACTCCAAAGCGCGTATTTTGCCTCCGATTGCAGGTTGATCAACCCAAAGTGATTTTCTGATCCAGTGGGGTTTTCCGCATCTTTCCAGTTTTCGTCAAATGCTTCAAAATAAAAACAACTGATATTTTTTTTATCGGTCCAATTTCTCATTAATTGGTAAAACAATGCTGATTTGTATTCATCGGTGGCCTTTGACCCATGGTCACCGTACAAATGATGGTCTTGGGAGGCCCAGCCCGTTTCGCCAATATGAACCGGCTTGTGCACGCCAATAGAAGTCATATACCGAACCACTTGGTTGTATTGTTGAATGGCATAATCACGCGCCCGAATCATGGCTGCGTCCACTTGTTCCTTTTGCGACAATGAGTCGTCGTGTTCGTTTGCGTGCCAAAAAACGGGGTGATAATGCGTGTCATGCATCGGATAGGTGTGCATAGAAATATAATCAACGGCCTTGATTATTTGGGTCAAGGTGTCGGTATGATACAGCACATCGCCGCCGCCCCATGACGCAAAATTGTCAGAACTGGTAACCCAAAGTTGAGCGGGTAATTTCTTTTCTTTTTTAAGCTGCTGCAAATGGTTCACCCATTTTAAAATAATGTACGGCTCCACATAATAGCTGGTTGCCCATTTGACCATGGCTTCATTGCCTACGGCGATAATCTTTATAATATCTGGATATAAATTGGCCAACCGAACCGCTTCGGCTATTTCAACGGCATTGCGCTCGCTTTCTTGGTCGTGAATGGGGGCCATGTCGGTCCAAGCATTTTTGCAATCGATCCAAGCGCCAAGCATTACGTACATTTCAAAGTGCGCATCTTCTTTGCTCAATTGGCGAATCGCTTCCAACAAATGAACCACTTCTTTATGGTGCACATTGTATGTTCTGATGATTTTAATACGAAGCGCAGCCAAAATTTTTAGGTCGTCCTTAATTTCATCGATGCTCGGCTCCACCTCACGCGTATTGGTGCGGTATCCTCCATAACAAATGGCTTGATAATCTGGATTTCCTAATATTGTTTCTGCGGTCATATTGTTTCGATCAATGTGGGGCTGGCTGAGGCAACAAGTGCCAATAAATAAAAATAAAAGCCTAATTAGCAGGTTCATGAGCGCAACTTATCGGCTGTTACATGTACCTGAATAAATGAAATGTCTCCTGACCTTGAAAATATTTTTTGGCTGTTTTCAACGTCAAGCTCCAATGTTTGATGCGCTATTTTATCTCCTTTGGCATCATGCAACACCAACTGATTTTCATTTGAAATGGTATAAATGACAGGCACTTGACAAACCGTAAAGGCCATGCTTCCACTTAGTAACGGGGTGGTAATCTGTGAACCATTCACCGTAAAGAAAACCGCCTGTTGGTCTGCTGTTAAAAATTCTTTTTTAGAGAGCATTCGGGGGTCAAAGCCCAATTTACCTTGCTTTAATCGCACACCCAATTCACCCATTCGGATGAGAATATCTTCTTTAACCTGCCCCGTCATGCCTGGTTGTTGGGCGCCTTTGTTAAAGGGCGTATGCGAATACGGATCGGTGGGGAAAGCCCCATATACTGCGGGTGATTTGTGGACACCAATACCTGCGCCGATTTCGTCAAAATGGATCAGCAAAGCATCAATAATAGATTGACTTTCCTTATTTTCCATGGCATGTTGAATGACTTCAAACACGGCCAAATGCAATTTGGAAACCATGTGCCAATAAATAGAACCCAATCCTTCATAACCAAAGAAGGTACCCGAACGGCCTGTAAAGGCTTTGTGGTTAAAGACTTCTTCAAAAATGCGCAAAACCAAGTTAGCATCTTGGGCTACCAATTCCTTGTATTCAGCCTGATTTCCTAGCTGATCCAATGTTTTTTTAACATCAGCGGCATTGTGAAAATCGCCATTAAAATGAGAAGCCCCGTTGATGTCTTGGTTTATAATTTGTGTGTTATGATTTTTAAGCAAGTTGATCAACAATGCCGATTGCTCCACTTGTTGAGTACTTAGCGTGTTTTTAATTAAAAAGTTGGGAAGATCCTTATTGGGATATAAAATATAACTGTTTTGGTCTTTTCGGTATAATGCACTGTTTCTGAGTGCGTTTAAAATATCGATTGCTTGTGCGCCATTCAAATAACCCGAACTTAATGCAGCCACTTGGCCTTCGAGCATTTCAGGTAAATAATCAATGGTAAACCGATCCGATTGAATGGTTAACAAATTGTAGGCGTGAAACAACTGATCGGGGCGTTGGTTGGCTTCTATAGCGTGTTCAATGAATGCCAAACTTACCCGTGTAAATGACTTTAAACCAGCCATTGAAACGGTTCGCTTTTTGCCCCAAAAACCGCTCTGATACACATGACTGCGGTATTCTGAGGCAGCTAAGCCCAGCGCATCCACTATCTTTTTTCGGTCTTGGTCTGAAATTTTTGAAGCTAGCAGCGGTTCAAATGCAATCAGATTTTCGCGAACGGCATGGTAAAACTCCACCATTTCATTCGAGATTTTAAAGCTTTCGGTTTGAGAGGTTTCCAATATTTGCTCAAAGAAATGCAAAAACCGACGTAAATAATTTAAGGTCACCACCGAAACCCCGTTCCCCACTAAAGCATTATTGGCATCGTTCCATTCGGGGCGTTGGGTATTCATCCAAATACCCGCTTCTGGAATAAAGTTGGCCATTTTTGCTAACACCGTTGCCAGTATTTTTTCAATGAAATTCACATGGTAAATTTCATTGTTGTCACCCATCAACAGCGCGCCATCGGCACCCATTTCTTCCTTTTGCGCCAATACTTGATGATCCAACTCATGGTTGTAATCAATGGTGTCTTTTGGGTTATTTAGTATGTCCTCGTACGATTTAATTTTATAAGGAACCGCAGCATATACAAAGCACTCTTTTTCAAAGTAAGACTGCAATTTGCCAGGTTGGCATTTTTCAATAAATTCTAAAAATTTCAGCAGATAAATAATCTGGTGATCGCCCCAATAGCCGATATAGGACCACGGATTGTCTGGTTCAATCGTTTCCCAATCAAATCCATCTTTAGTGACCCGATACGGGTTGTACCCATCAAAAGTAGAGGCGTTTAAAAACTTGAAAATCATGCCTTCAATAAAGGCTGGATATGCATAAGCCAACGCTTCCCAATTTTGAAAAATATCGCGCCAATTTCCTTCGTAATCTAAAATTTTTGACCCGTCAATTTCGCTGCGTGTATTAATCGAAAATTTGTTCCAAGGCCGGCTCGGGTCACCGTGTCGTCTGCTGAATTTAAGTGGAAGGTATTCCGTACATAAACGAATTAAATCTGGATCGTCTTGGTCATTCAATTGGGTCAAAAGGTCGGCATAATTAAATACCTCGGGCAATTGATTCAAGAAAGCAGCGTGTTTTTCACCCACTTTTTTGTTGGCCCTTATCATGTATGCTGTAAAATCTTTCTTTTCGATTTGATAATTCAGATCGAAAATGCCGCCCCGCATAATGTTGAACAACACATTTGAAAAATGGCGGGTGTCTTTGCGTAAATCGGCCGAAAATTGCAAGCCGTCGGCTGAGGCATTCAGCGCTACCAGGTTTTGCGTGCCCAAAGCCACATCCAATTCCAATTGATTTTCTAAAGTAGTATCATTTTTAATGGTGGACGCAAGTTGTATCACTTGACTTTGGTTCTGATTGACATTGCCAATTATTTTCCACGTCTTTGAATCACCTGCCTTTAAATGCAACTGGGTCGACACAAAATAGGCGCCTCTCTCGCCCTTGACATCCGTTTCAGGTTTCAACGTTTGTTTTTTCCTAAAAGCTGGCAACTGCGAAGACGAAAGTAAATAAGTGGGTTTTTCCAGTCCAATGGACCAAGCAATGTTGGCTTTTAATGCCTCGCTAGGTTCTGCTTTGTCTACAATAATGGCACTGAGTGCAAAAATGCCAATGCCACTTTCTGGTTCCAATTCATTGCGCTTATACGCATCCACCAAGTTACTAGTAGCATTTTGCAAGTCACTGCTTACGCCATGCGGCATAATGTTTTGCAAACCATCAAGTAAAGTAATTTGGTAATCTTGGTTGGCATGGTTTACTAATGTAGATTTTTTTACAAACCCAAACAGATTGCTGCTGCTCCATTGGTAGCGGAACGTCAGGTTTAAATCATGGTTGATTTCTTCAAAAATGATTTTATTTCCTGTGGTATTTTTATATAAATTTCTGGTTAATTGCGCATCAAAATTAAACCGCTCTGAAAAGGGTTCCCACAATTCAATTTGGTTATTACGATGAATTTGAAAAATGGTTTTACTTCCAGTGATGTCGGCAAATTCAGTAAGCTTGTCATCAGTATAATATGGGAAAAGGGCAAATTCAGCATTTTTCCGTCCGGCTGTGAGTCCGCCATTGCTCGATATAAAAAGCCAATGATTTGAATCGCTTACGACGCTCATAAAAAAGGGGCGCAATGCCTCAATATTTATGATCTTATAATATTTTTCTCCATCAAGAAATACTGTTTCCATCGATACAGTTTTATTTATGTTTTTAAAATCGGAATCCAATACGGAATTAATTCTTTGATTCATGAGTAATTTATGAAACAATTATAATATTTACATAAAAACCAAGTAGACTTTTTGGCACAAAAGTCTACTGGTTGTAAAGAAGTTTACTTATTGAGTTAATTATTGGTATACTCTTACATAATCTACCAACATTTCTTGCGGAAATGGTGTTGCACTATTAGGAGAACCAGGATAATTTCCTCCTACAGCCATGTTTAATATTATGTAAAAAGGTTTGTTAAATACCCATTCGCCTGTTACATTAGATGGCGTAATTTGATTGTAAAGCACATCATCAACATAAAAATTAATATAATTTTCATCCCATTCAACACCAAAAATATGGAAATCAGTATCAAATCTGCTATTTGGCAACATATACGATTTTGTTATTGCATTTCCAGCAAAATAACCTGGACCATGAACGGTTCCAAAAACTTTGGTAGGGCTATTGCCCAAATATTCCATAATGTCAATTTCTCCACATTGCGGCCAAATAGCTGTATCAGAATTAGAACCTAACATCCAAAAAGCTGGCCATAAACCTTTTCCTCTTGGCAACTTAATTCTTGCTTCAATTCTTCCATACTTCGTTTCAAAATTTCCTTTTGTAAAGATACGTGCAGATGTAAACGCCTCTCCCATATATTGCTCTCTTCGAGCTGTAATTTTCAAAACCCCATTTTCAACTTTAATATTTTCAGGTCTACTTGTATAATATTGTAACTCCTTATTTCCCCAGCCGTCAGTACCTGTTCCAATATTATAAGACCATAAATTAGTATTTAGTGCTCCATTTATATTAAATTCATCGCTCATCACTAAATTATTTTTAGTGACAACTGTCTGCTTTTCATCTTTTGTACAACTAAATAATAAAAAGACAACAGCTGTAGGAATAAAAATTCTGTGTTTTATTTTATTTAAAATCATCTTTAATTATTTTTTAATTGTGAAAATATATATTGTCTACATACAAAATTGAATTATCCCCACCTTCAAGAATAATTTGAGCTAAGTGTGATCTGCTTGCTAAATTTGGCATAGCAGAAAATGGTATTTCAATAGATATCCAATTTTGTGAAACAACAGGCGTAGAAGTAGTAGCAGTAAATGTTGTAGAATGTCGGGTATCATCTCCACCATTATAAACGCCATCTGCCCCAAAGTCAACTACGATAACCCTTAGCTGTCTTCCAGAAGCAATTGGACCCGGAATGAAAGCATCAAGGTGAATGTGCGTCATACTAGTTGCATTTACAGTTGGATTACTAAACTCAATTCCAACAAAATTGAAATTCGTATAATTTAAAACGTTATCTCCGTTAACAGAAAAATCATTTGAAACTGTTGTTTGCCAAGGTTGCCAATATCCATTATAATATGCAACAGGGACATTTGTATATGCGTCAGAAAATATTGAAATTACATTAGATGCATTTAAAGTGGGAGTTGGAGCCTTCACATAGCTTCCTGTACAATTTATTATTAAGCTTCCTGTTGTAGGTTGACCATTGAAAGTAGCTGTTATTGTTGCTGTTCCAGCCGAAATTGGCGTTACTACACCAGCATCATTTACCGTTGCGACCGATGGATTTGAAGAAGCAAAATTTAAATATGCTGGCGCGATTGTAACCGATTGGTTAATACCGTTTGGCATGTTAAAATTTGCAACTACACCGTTTACAACAGAAGTTACACCCACAAAAGTTGTTCTTGTAACGTTAGCACCATTCATAATTGAAGCGTTTAATGGCAGAATCGTTCCTAATTTTTCAAATTTTAACTCATCAATCCACAAAGAGTAACCAGCTCCACCAGTATTTTGAGTACCTGCAGCAATTCTGAACATTCCTTTTTCTTGGATTAACTTGGATGCGTCTGGAATAGGTATAATATATTTTGTCCAAGCAGTTCCAACGCTTACTTTTGTAATGCTTGTAATATATTTGTTAGGAAAAAAATCTTCACCAAATCCAAATTCACAACCACCTTCACCAGCAGCATTAGGAATAACACCTTGAGAGGCCTTTGCGTAAAAAGTTAAAGCATCAAAGCCCGTTAAATCTCGTGCAGTGCCATCTACTCTAAATATTGCACCAGCATAATTTCCCTCAGTATCATTCTCGTTAGGCACATCAAAACGCATCGATGCAGTTCCTTTGTAACTTACTTGACTATCTATAGACCATGCAGTTGCTTTTGATCCTCCGTAAGGAAAGTAAAAGTTCGTACCCATTGCAACAGGGGCATCATTAAACACATAGGCAGTTTTGGGAAATGTTGCGTTTTTAGCTTCATCTGACAAATTTCTTTCGCAGCTAATATTGACTAAAATAATCAATCCAAATAAAAGCGCATTTCTTAAATAATTAATTTTTCTATTTTCCATTTTTTGAATTATTTACCAATATTTACATGAATGTATGTTCTGATTTCCCATTCAGTCCCATTTCCAAATCCTACTGGTGTTAAAACAGGTACTGCTGGAAAGGTATTTGCTGGAACGTAAGTTGGAGAATACCTTGGAGAATATTGGTCTAATGAGCGCCAAATACCCATAATTCCTATTTTAGTATTAGGTAAGATAAACCAATTTGGTTTTCCAACAGAGGTTGAAATGTCTATAGAACTTTGTACAGGGTATGTTAAGTTAAAGTCGCGGTGATAATCAAAAGGACCCCAATCATTTATTTTTACAGACGATATGACTTTCACTTTTTTATAAATCACTCTTAAATCACCACCCATTCTATTGATTACTCTCTCTGAGTCACCATTTGCTTGCCCATTACCAAAGTATATGTTAGCAATCATTCCTAAATCTGGACTAAGTTTTGAAACTATTCTTGTGTTTGATTCCCATAGATTTTGAGCCGGTGCAGATTTTGGAAAAGCAAACGCTGTACGATTTGCTAAAAATCCGATAGCCGCATCCATTGTTGTAGGCAGATTTCTGTATACAAAACCGGTACTGAATGCAAATTTTGCATCTTCTACCATATCATTATTCCAATCATACATCCAAGTGGCTGGAGTTGGGTCGAAAGTAATTAATAACTCACCTCCTACGGTTTCTCTATTTGCTCTAACAAAAAATGGATCATCTAGTACGTTTCTAAGTCTTCCTGGCGCATTAACTCCATTTGGCATTGCTGCAACTAAAGGCTTTTGCCATAAAAAGTTTGGTGCAATTTGTAAACTTGAATTTATGTTATAAGTAAAACCAGCTAAAAAATTCATTTGGTTACCACTTCCTGAATCTTTTAATCTCCATCCAGTAAAGGTTTGAACATTATCTGCCCCTCCATTGGCAACAAGTCCATGAACTGCACTTTGTGTATAGGCATTAAATCTGCCACTAGAAAATGTTAACTTTGCTTTTCCTCCCCAATTATCTTTATTATTTATCTTATCAACCTTAACAATATTACCATCCATCATTTGAAACTCTCTGCCATTTAAAGGTTGTCCTGCCCAAATACCACCTGCTTCAACACCGAGATTGCCTAACTTTGTTTTAAAATGAATAGTTGCTCTTCTTGTTTTAGGAACTGGAAATGCAATTGAGGAAACCGTTTCTGAAATTTCTACTTGATTTATATCTTCATGATATACTGCTGTAGCATCAACTTTACCTAATTTTGTCCCATATTTTACTAGGTAAGCTGGATTTGCTCCCCACCAAAGTTGAGGCCCAAAAGCGGCTTTAAATCCTTTTAAGCTTCTTTTTCCATCCATCTCAAAACCTAAAGTTTCTCCGTTATAAATATCTAAATTTGGTCCATAATTAGCCTCAGAATATAATGCAAAGAAGTCTCCCTCATAACCCCAATGATAATGACCAGTTCTATAAAACCCTCTTAAATCAAAATCTTTTGCGTTCCATGAGTAAGATGCGTTATACACTTGAGCTCTATTAAAATCACTTACAACTTGAGGGCCATTTGGTGTATTAATAGTTTGAGCTCTACCTCTATTTTCATAAAAGATTTCATTTATAGGATTTTCAGCAACTCTTCCCAAGATGTTAAAGTTTACATTTGCTTTCATATTAGAAGATGGATTACCCTCAAAACCAACGAAATATGACTGCATGTGATCAAAACCTAACTTATTAGGAAAATTAGTTGTGGCAGGATCATCACTTTTAGGCGTTGTAATTAAGCTACCACCCGTGTTAAAGGTTGTAAATTCAGCTCTAAGATTACTAACTTTTAAAATTTCCCCGTCATTAGTTGCCAATGCAGCTTTATCTGCTCTAGCTCTTAATGAAGCATCTAATAGATTTGCTTCATCAAAATGTGTGTTCATTTTGGCTTTGTTTGCTGCTTCAGCAAACGGATTGAACTTATGAATATCTTTTAAGACGTAATAAGCCGCTCGAGGATACAGTTGGTAAAACCCTTTTTCGTTGGTTGGTCCTTTGGCACAAATACCAAACCATTCTTCGTTCATGTTGTTTTCGCCTTCGGTATAATCTTTTTGGTAACCGCCATTTGACCACGAAGCATTGGAGTCGTGTGCATCTAAATTTTTGGTCTGGCCATATTTCCACCAGCCATCGCTAAATTGAAACGTAAATCCACCCAGCGAATTGCCTGCTTTTCCTAATCCTGCGGCATTTTCATAAATTTCTTTCCAGTTGCCCTTTAAATAAAACGCCTGGGCCTTTTGGTCTTCTTGGTTTGTTAACACATTAAAAGCGTCTGCCCCAAATTCTGACAACAGAACAGGCTTGCCATATTCTTTTTTTATGCGGTCATATAAATCACCAAAGGAAACCCCTCGGTACACATTGGCACCTAAGATATCCACGTCTTTACAATGCTGGGCAATAATGTCTAAAAAGAGCAAATCACCATTACAAATCGCTACTGGATGTGAGGAATCTTGTGCTTTCATAGCAACCACTGCTTCATTGAATAATTGATACAATGAAATGGCACGTGCCGTTGATTTGCGGTCCTTTACTGGAATATTCTCCGTTTCGGCACCATCCCAAAACAGCCCGTAATTATTTTCGTTACCAAGTAAAAAAAGCAACAAACCTTTGGTGTCTTTATACTCAGCCACCATTTTTTTCGTTTCTTCTAACAAAAGGGTGCGGGTGGCCGAATTGGCATAATCAGTGTTGGGAGTCCATACCGTATTTACTGTTAACCCATAGCGACCAAATGAATGGTTTAACATGGTGTAAATCCCAAAATTGGTATAAATGTATTCGATCCATTTTTTGGGGATGCCCGTATAAACCCGAATGGTGTTGACACCCATATTTTTTAACAAACCCATTTCTTCATCTAAAGCATCTTTGATGAAAGCATCTGACTGCGTCCATAAGCTGTAAGTATAATTGGTGCCAATGGGGAAATAATCCCAATTCATTCCATTTATCATAAAGTCCTTTCCGTCAACTGACAACTTGGTTCCTCCGCTGCTGTTTACCACAACAACTTTGTTGCCTTGCGAATAACCGAGAAATGAAAAAAGAAATAAATAGAGTATTAAAACAGTGTTTCTCATAGTTGGAACTATTTTTAAATTGTATTTACTTTTATATATAACATATTGCACTTAAACCAAATCACACATTAGAAATTTATCATAAAGTCTACTGCGTTATTAGTATGTAATGATGTCAAAAATTGATAATCATTCAATTTTTAATTGCAATAATGTAAGATATAGTAAATTTATTTTTTTTGGTATTGCAAAAACTGTTCGTACATAGAAACAAACTATACAAAGCAATTTCGAATGGTACCGTTTTTTAAAAAACACCTTATTTCATTAGCCCTTTACAATGAAAACAAATAATAAATTTCAACAATAATTAGCCATTAATACCTGTGATGTATAGCGAATGTATAGTTATTAAGTACAAGAAAAAAACGGTTTAAATAGACAGAATATACTCTACAAGCCCCATTTCATGCGGCAAATCCATTTTTTTGCGCAAACGATATCGTTTTATTTCCACACTGCGCACCGAAATGTTTAATAAGGGTGCAATTTCCTTAGATGATAAGTTTAGTCTCAGATAAGCACAAAGCCTTAAATCGTTTGGCGTTAATGCCGGATGCGCTTGTTTCACTTTCTTCAAAAAATCCTTATCGGCGCTATCAAATGCCTCTTTGAAAACATTCCACGCATTGTCAACGGACACATTTTTATTAATGGTGTTGTTGATAATCGATTTAATGCTGCGGGTGCTGGCATCGTCTGATGATTTTTTAAGATCCTCTTTAATCAAAGTTAATAATTCGTCTTTTTTAATAAGGCTCATGGTTGAAATGGCCAACTCTTTGCTTTTTTCGTTTACATCCATTGAGAGTTGCTCATTGCGCAGTTTCATCAGTTGTTGCTCATTTTCTAGCTCTTTGATTTCCAACAACAAATTGTTTTCTTCAATCAATTTTTGTTTTTGTTTAAAATAGTATCTTTCGTAAGCTTTGTTAATGTAATAGGCCAACAAGCAAATCAATATAAAATAAACAATTACTGCAAAATTGGTTCTGTACCAAGGTTTTGCAATGGTAAATGAATACCTAGCCTCATTCTCAGATTGTGAATTGATGATTTTTGACCGTACTTTAAATTGGTAATCACCGGGAGGCAAATTTTTAAAATTAATGGTCGATTTTGAACTCCAATCACTCCATTGATTTTGAAATCCTTCTAACGAATATTGGTACTCGGCAATGATGTACTTGTTAAACTCAGGGACCGAGTAGTTAAAAGTCAAATTGTTTTCATCATGGGCAAAAGATCCTTCAACAGAAATAGATGAAGGAATCAGTTTGTCATTCAGCTTATTAATACCAATACCAGTAATGGCAACACTTTTGTTTTTGAAACTTAACTCGTTAATATTGAATGTATAGTACCCATCAGTTGTGCCAATCAAATAAATGGAATTAGAAAGCTGTGTAATGTTTTCATAGCCCGACATCGAGTTGGTAATCGATGCAGGAATGGAAATCTTATTCTTCTTTAAATCGGAACTTAGTTTGTTGATGGTGAAGTAGTTGATGTGGCTTTTTGAAAACACCCATAATTTATTGGAATGATCTAAAATAAGTTTACCTGAGGTGTATTCTTCATTATTAAAAATAGTACTTAATAATGGGTCTTTCTCAAATTGTTTTGACTGTTGGTTGAGCCTAAAAATGCCCTCTTTACAAGCGTAATAGATGCTATTGTTGAATTTAGAAAGCCCAGCATTCTTGCCTTTAACTGGATCGGAATAGGTATATAATTTAGATTGTTTTTTCCAATTTGAATCCATCTGAAATCGGAAAATGCCTTTGTATTCATGGCTCACATACACCTCATTATTGTTGGTCACTTCAAAAAACTTAGATGAATAATTGAACCCAGCTATTTTATTTCTAAACTGCCACTGATTATTCACTTTTTGTAAAACCGACAACCCATAATAATTGCCTTGCAGTAAGTAGTTCGGGCGGTTGGGCATCACTTCGAGCTTCCAAGTGCCTGACTGGGAGAAAATTAATTTTGCAGATGTATTTTCAACAATAAAAGTACCTGAATCATGCCCACAAAACAAGGTGCCTTGATACACAAAAAGCGACCAAACCTGCCCTTTGGTTCCTTTAATAAAGCTAAACGACTGATTATTCGAATACGGTTTGCAGAATAAACCTTGGTTGGTTCCAATATACAATATTCCGTTGTAAAGCACTGATGCGTAAACCGTTCCAAGCATACCTGAATCATCAAAAAAACTGCGAATGGGCGATTGTAAGTTGATGCAATTAATACCATTGTCCAGTCCAATCCACAAATTGTTGTCAGCGTCTTCTAGTAGGGACAAAACAGTGTTGTTGTTCAAACCTTTACTCTGGGTAATGTGATAAGTTACTTTCCCTTCTTTTGAAATAATGAACACCCCATTTGAGATGGTTCCTAATGCGAAACTCCCATCAGACAACATTTGACTGCTGTAAATACTACTTGCAGCAATGTCTAAATCTGCCTCGGTACTAAATTTAAACAAGTTACCTTCATTAAATTTATAAAATCCGTTGAATTGCGTATGGATCAGCAAACCTTCATCATTGGCAAACACATTGACAATCTTGTTGTTTTGCAACATTAAGTGACTCAAAACCAATTTGCTATTGCCGTTTTCAATTTCAAACAAATCGTAATTGGTTGTTTGAAAATAAATAGCATTGGCCGTTTTAAAAGATTTTAAAATGTCGTTTTTTGGTTTAATTACTTTAAAATCACCCGTTTTTGTATTGTAGATGTAAATATTATTTAATGATTGAAAAACCACCCATTGGTCATAATTCAAAATATTCCAAAACTGTTCATCGTCTTGTAAATGCAAATTTTTACTTAGTGACTTGTAACGCAGTCGGCCATCTTTTTGCCGCGTCCAGAAGCCAAACTCCATATAGCAACCTGTGTATATCTGTTCGCCAATCACTTTAACTGACCGCACGATGGTTTCATTAGGCGATGGATACAAAGTCCAATTGGAGCCGTTAAACTCCAACAATCCCTCGTTGTTGGCAAAATAGATGTAATGGCTTTTATCTTGCGATATCATCCAGTTTTGATTGCCTGCATTGTAAATCGACGAGTTGTATTTTACAATTGGTGGCAAATCTTGGGCATAAATAAAACAACTACAAACCACTAACAGGGCTTGAATGATCAGAGAAAATGGATTGGAATGCTTATTAATCATTGGTATAAAATAGACAATCAATAAAAGTAACTAATATTTTGAAATGAAGTATGTTTTGAAGAAAAAAAGGAACGGAAAGTGGGCAAAATAGCCATTTAGCAAACCTGATTTACTTTTATCTAGCTCACAAAAAGGCAACAGTGATGAGCCACAAGGCAATAGATCCCGAGTCCAAAGTCTAAAGACTAAAGACTAAATTCTTTTGTTTTAATACACTTCGTTCGGATCCCGCACCTAGATGTAAAAGAATTTACCATAAGGGAAAATTGGTCAAGGTTAAATCTCAACAGCCGACAGGTCAAATCTTGATTCTTGGCTCTTGTTAAAAAAAAAGCACGGATAAATCCGTGCTTTTAAAACTAAATCAATAAACTGACTAGACTATTCTTTTATGAATTGTTTTTTAGTTACTTCAGATCCAGACTGAACAGAAATAATATAAATTCCTTTTGGTAATTCACTCACGTTCAATACAGCTTCAGTACTAGAAAAACGCTCGTTAGCAACAACCTGACCCAAAGTGTTTAAAACCTGAACTTGGTCAATGGCAGAAGCACTACTAAGGTTTAACACGCTGTTTACTGGGTTTGGATACATGCGGAATCCAGTAGATGTAAAACTATCGTTACCTAAAAAAGTACCTGGGTTTACTGAGAAATAGATGTTGTCGAAATAAACAATTTTAGAAGACATATTACCTAGAGTCCCTAATTTATATTGTAAATAATTTGATTTGCTAAAACCAATGTTCGTAAAGAAACTTAATGGCACATTTACACTTTGCCATGAACCTGGAATGATGGTTCCGTTGCTTCCGGTTGTGGTTAATTCATAAACGAACTCTCCGCCACCAATCAAGATAAAACGAATCTCTGTTGATTGATTATCAGCAAAATAATCAAAATGTACATAATTGTAATTTGAGATATCAGTTGGCGTATTGGTTCCTTCCCCATAACCTGCAATAGCAAAGTTCATTTTAATGGCTCTGTTCATGCCGTTCGGGTCTAAATTAGGAGTACCTAAATTTGAACCAAAATTATAACTTGGAGTCCAAATATTGGTAAAATCACCTGTGTCGCCATACACACTTAATACTTGCGCGGGTGGCGTTGAAGGGATAGGCGATGGATTTGGAAGTGAAGCGGTAAATGCGACTGTGTAAGTACTTGTCACATTTCCATTTTGAGAAGTTACCAAAACATAAGCCATTCCAGGAATAGCAGTTGCTTGTGTAATTGAAGTAATGGTTGCTGTTGGATCGGTAGTTGTAGCTGTAATTTGTGGAACGGCTGTGGTACCAACCACCATTTCATAGTTGTAAGCTAATGCTGTAGAGGTAAAACCAGCAATGGTTGTTCCATTTACTTTTAGGTCACTAAGTGTCGAGTCTGAACCAGGTGCTAAAGGCGTTTTCCAGAAATATATATTGTCTAAATAAATGGTTGATGGAGAAACGCCAGCTTGACCATCAAACTTTAATTGAAATACAGAATCCCAAGTCATGCCCGTAAAAGCACTTTTAGGCAAGTCAACACTGCTCCATCCATTGGTTACCAATGGTACTGAAACCAAAGTCTCGCTCACCCCTGATCCATTGTTAATTGGAGACACTTTTACGTCAGTGGCATTTGAAGTCCAAATATCAATGTGTAAAAATTCCATACCAGCTGCATTTACCGTGGTTACTTCGGTACCTTGGTAATTAAAGTTGGCATATTTAAGCAATAAACGACCTGTTCCGGGGTCAAAAGCATTGTCTACTGTACCAGACTGTGACCAATTGGGATTGTAATTGGTGGCAATGTTATTAGCAAAGGTGGTACTTCTAACAGAAATTACATCTGCTGGATTGTTCGTGGGAACAGATGCATTCGTTGTAGGTTGTGCCATTCCAAATGAAATAGCAAAAAGAGTGATTAAGAAAGTAATTTTTTTCATAAGATTCGTTTATAAATTGTTCTAAACAAAGTTAGCAGATTGTAGCTGTCTTTTATTTATTTTAAATTATATAAAAACTATACACACTAAAAACGAACTCAAACGTTTGAAATATGGCTAAAAGCCTCATAATTAAGGCTGGTTTTTCAAAGAATAAATGACCCAAAAAAAGTAATTTGATGTATCGATGTTGTGGTGAAAAAGTATGCTTTTACTTAGAAATTACCTTTTAAAAGCTGCTGAAATTACCATTTTCAACTGAATAAACGCTTTCAATACTTATCCTTAAACAAAGAAAATCACAGCTAGATTTATAGAATTATCAAATCAAATAAATAGCCATTTTAATTTTTATCTACATTATTTCGCCAATAAAATAGGATCAATTTCGATTTATTTGCTGCAACCATTTTAGTAAAAAATATCAAACGCAAATTGTAATATAGGTTTCGTAAAACAGTTGTATTACTTTAACTAAAAGGATGGAATTGGTGATAAATCACGTCCAATTTGCACTGAAAACAACTTGTATGATAAAATAAGTGTTGCAATTACAGGACGCCTATGTTAATTTTATTTAATCATACCTGATTAATTGTAAATATTTGCGAGCTTGACTCGCAATGGGTTTACTATTAAAAAGAAAGATAGGGTCAAAACAAACTGAAGAAGGAACGGCTACATTATTTGCTGTTTTAGTACCTTCGCACAAATTTTAAAGTATGCTGCTTATTCATTATTTGTCACAGATCGGAAAATACTTTTTGATGCTCAAAGAAGTGTTTTCAAAACCGATACGCAAAGACGTGATGAAGCAATTGATTTTTAAAGAAATCTCTGATTTGATCTTTGATTCATTGGGCATCATGGCTTTTATTTCGTTTTTTGTGGGTGGCGTAGTGGCCATACAAACAGCCTTAAACTTAAACAATCCGCTCATTCCAAGATATTTAATTGGTTTTGCCACCCGGCAATCGGTTATTTTGGAATTTGCGCCCACTTTTATTTCCATTATTATGGCTGGAAAAATGGGGTCTTTTATTACCTCAAGTATTGGAACCATGCGCGTTACCGAACAAATTGATGCACTGGAAGTGATGGGGGTTAATTCGTTGAATTATTTGGTGTTTCCGAAAATTGTGGCCGTTTCCTTGTACCCGTTTGTCATTGCCTTGAGTATGTTCTTGGGTATTGCTGGCGGTTGGATTGCGGGGGTTTATGGTGGTTTTGCCACAGGCCCAGAATTTATTTTAGGGCTTCAAACTGAATTCAAGCCTTTTCATTTCGTTTATTCTTTTATTAAAACAGGGGTGTTCGGCTTTGTTTTGGCTACCATTCCGTCGTTTCATGGCTATTATATGAAAGGCGGCGCCTTGGAAGTGGGCAAAGCAAGTACCATTTCATTTGTGTGGACCAGTGTCGCCATCATTTTGATTAATTACATTTTAACCCAACTTATTTTGAGCAAATGATCGAAGTAGTCAATATTGAAAAATCTTTTGGCGAAAGCAAAGTACTCAAAGGAATTTCGGCAGTTTTTGATACAGGCAAAACCAATTTAATCATTGGTCAAAGTGGGTCAGGTAAAACAGTTCTTCTAAAAACGTTGTTGGGCATTTACACCCCCGATTCGGGCAGTATTTCTTTTGATGGCCGCATTTATGCCGATTTATCTTTGGAGGAAAGGCGTGATTTGCGCACCGAAATTGGGATGGTTTTTCAAGGAAGTGCCTTGTTCGACAGCATGACGGTGGAGGAAAATGTAGGATTTCCGTTGCGCATGTTTAGCAACAAAACCAAATCTGAA
The DNA here is from genome assembly GCA_002256385.1 of Flavobacterium sp. BFFFF2. GTDB lineage: Bacteria > Bacteroidota > Bacteroidia > Flavobacteriales > Flavobacteriaceae > Flavobacterium. The sequence goes on along the minus strand of NKJD01000034.1, from coordinate 13,206 downwards.
ATCAAAGAACGGGTCGATTTTGTGCTGAATAGGGTCAAACTCTTTGAGGCGCACCACAAAAAGCCCTCTGAAATTTCGGGTGGCATGCAAAAACGGGTAGCCATTGCACGGGCCATTGTGAACAACCCCAAATACCTATTTTGCGATGAACCCAATTCGGGCTTAGATCCCAAAACATCGATTGTCATTGACAATTTGATTCACGAAATTACCTTAGAATACAACATCACCACGGTGATTAATTCGCATGACATGAACTCAGTGATGGAAATCGGTGATAAAATTGTATTCTTAAAAGAAGGCTTATTAGCTTGGGAAGGCACCAAAAAAGACATTTTTAAAACGGACAACGAAGCCATCATTGACTTTGTCTACTCGTCCAATTTATTTAAAAAAATCCGCAAGGCGCAGTTGAGGGAAGATAAGGCTTTGGGACTTGAGTAAGTGCTTGTCTTTTAAGATAAAAATGACTCGTTTGTTTAAAGCAGAAATGACTATTTTAGCTATTTAGTAAGCTAACTTCTTGTCATTTAGCACAACATTGAAGCTCACCGTAGCCCCCAAAGCTTCAAATACTTTTAAGATGGTCGTAAATCGTGCGTCGGTTGTACTATTTTCAATTTTGGAAATTTGTGCTTTTTTTACCCCTACCAGTTCGCCCAACTCTTCTTGTGTTAAATTGCGTTCTTGCCGCGCTTGCTTAATGGCTTGACCCAATAAATCAAGTCGAAGTTCTTTTTCAAACTCGTCTCTCTTTGCTGTCCCTTTTTTGCCGATGTAGGTATCGGTTATGTCTTCTAAACTGTACGTTTTCATCACTTATTATTTTTTTTGTTAAAGTACCTTTCCCTTATTTTTTCTGCTCGCTCCATGTCACTTTTCGGAATTTTGTCCGTTTTCTTAATTAGTCCGTGGGTTGAAATTACAACGGTGTTACTGTGATCCGTCTTATCCCAAAATGCAAAAAGGCGATAATATTTTTTTTTAAATTTTGTTCTGAATTCCCATACTTCGTCTTGTAATTTTTTAAAAAGTTCCTTATCATTTGAGCTTCTTGCTTTCCAGATATTATAGATAATTTTATCTCTTGCTTTTTCGTCGAGTTCATGCAAAAAGGTTTTTGCTTCCTCTAAAAATTCAACCCGAAATTTGTATTTATTCATTCATAATCTTTTTCACAAAGATAAATGTTTCGCATTTAGGAAACCATAACTTTAGTTATAAAATGAATATCGTATTTATTTAAATGAAGTAATCCAAGTGTTCTACAGTCAAAAAGTAACCACTCATTATTACCCCTCATCCACAAACTCGAGCAAGTCGGCAGGTTGACAATCCAATGCTTTGCAGATGGCTTCTAAGGTACTAAATCGGATGGCTTTGGCTTTGCCTGTTTTTAAAATAGACAAATTCGATAAGGTCAAATCTACTTTTTCTGAAAGTTCATTTAATGACATTTTGCGTTTGGCCATCATGACATCGAGGTTGACAACTATGGGCATGGCTTAAACGGTTAATTCATTTTCGGTTTGTAATTCAACGCCTTTGGCAAAAATTTGAGCAATCACGTAGATGACTGCCGCCATTAAAATAAAAGCCTGGCTATCGGGCCAAAACGTATCGAGGCTGTTTAAGTCTAAGTTCGCTTCAGAGAACGGTTTGATTGATTCTTGCGCCACATACCCCAAAATACCGATTGACAAGGTACAGTAGCTGATGCGGGTAATTTGTTTGGATACAAAAGCATTAAAAGGCTTCATCATATCGAGTTTGCTGAGTAGATCGATTACCAAGTAGAAGAGAAAGGCCTTTAAAACGGCAATCATTAGTATAAATGTAAACAAGCCAAAATAGGCCCATTTATTCAAAAGATACAAGTCATGCAAATCTAATTTTTGATACAGATTTTTGATGATTTCAGGATAAAATAAACTCATCACGAAATTCACCAACAAGGCACCTGCTTCGATGCACAAACCAATAAATATAATCCAAGAAACAATTTTTAACCCTTTAAAAATGATATGGCTGTTTTTTGACATGACTGAACGTTTTAAAATGATGCCACAAAACTATAAAAATTTATTGAAAAACAATAAATATTAATTTTTTAACAATAATAAAACATATCATCTTACCATTTTAATCTCCGATTGAGCTTCTTTTCGGCCAACTTGCGTTTGGCATCGCGCCGTTTAAACACCACCGATTTGGGTACTTTGGTGGCCAATCGGATGGTTTTGGGTTGCAATGCTTTTTGCAACAACCGAATGAGCTTTTTTTGAACCTCTTCACGGTTTTTATGCTGGCTCCTGCTTGCGGAACATTGCACAATCCATTCGCCTTGCTCGTTTAGTTGCGATTGAATTTGGGGCAGCAACAAGTCTTTTTCTTCCGCTGATAAGCCTGCCGATTGGGCCGGCACAAAAAACAATTGAATTTTGGTAGACACCTTGTTGACATGTTGCCCGCCTGCACCCGATGAACGAACGGCTTTGAGCCGCACCTCCCTTAAAACTTGAATTACATCCATACGATTCTATTAGGGCTGGTGAGCAGGTTTTAGCAAATCATTCACCGTTTTTACGGGGTTAAAAGTAATGAGCGGCACTTCCACAAAAACCGTAATCCATTGTGCCATGGCGCCATTCCACAATCCGGGCAACTCATAGCCTTTTAACTTGCGGCCTTTGCTGTTTTTGTGCACAATAAACCCCGTATTTGCATCAACAAATCGGAATAGGTCAAAGGTGCTGCCCTTGTAATCTTTAATGGAACAAACAATATCCACGGGGTTAAAATGGGTCGATGCAGCAAAGCAAGCGGCCTGTTCCTCGTCATGTAAGTCAATTTGGCTCGATTCTACTATTTGCAGCGATTGCACCCCGCGTTCGTCCCGAATCCAAAATGGCCCACCCCCTGGTTCCCCTTCGTTTTTCACCATGCCGCACACCCGAATGGGGCGGTTTAATCGATCGCGGATATACTCCAATTGGTAAGCAAAGGTATATTTATAGAAATCTTCACTAATGGGAATTTGCAGCTGTTGTTTCATAAAATTAACCACGATAGGCAACGAAACGGGTTCCAAACGGTCTTCGTCTAAGGCTTGTAAAATGGCAAACACTTGCTCGCGCAATTCCAGCAAAATCCCAGCCAATGATTTCTTGTACATGGTGGTTTCGTTGACCTGATTCTGAATGACATTGTCAATGTTTTTGATAAATATTAAATCGGCATTTAATCGGTTCAGGTTGGTGAGCAAAGCACCATGCCCGCCTGGACGAAACAACAAACGACCCTCGTCGGTTCTGAATACTTGGTTCAATTCGTCCACCGCAATCGTATCGGTTGAGGGCTCTTGAAAAGAATAAGTAACTTGTATTTGTGTGTTGGTTTTGGATTCAATTTGTGGGAGTACTTCTTGAACAATTTGCTCAAAAACAGACACATGTGAGTTTGTCACAGTAAAATGTAACTGAGAGGCACCCTGAGCAGCCGCATAATAGGAGCACTCATTTAAATGCTCTTCAATCGGCGTGGCCACATGATCTGGGTACAAATGAAAATCGAGGACCCCTTTGGGTTTTTGCACCATATTAAAGCCCGCTTCGTCCATCATCATGCGCACAAAATGATACATCCGCCAGTTTTGATCCCAGTCTGATTGATCGGGAAATTGTTGGTTGATAGCCGATTGGATTTTTTTGTAAAAAGGAAACTTTTCAATCCCAGCCAAAAAAACAGGCAATTCCTTGTCGTTTTTACGGTTGATATAGGCATTCAAACTTTCGTTTTCAGGGAGGTATTCGTTGATGAATTCACTTAAAAACTGAAACATACGGCTAGCCGCTCCAGAAGCAGGCACAAACTTTTTGAGCCGCAAATCCTCCTTTTTTTGGTCAAAAAAATCAGCTTTATTTTGGTGTTGGCTTTTAGTTAATTTTAAAATGCCATCGCCCACCGTCGCAGGACGTTCCAACACTACTTTTTTGATCCCTTTTTTAAAGATGGCCAACTGCGCTTTAATTTGTTGCAATTGGATTTGTTTCTCATTTATTTGCTGGTAATCGGTATTGCTTAAACCCAATTCACGGCACTTTTCCCATTCTTGAAGGTGCTTAATGGCGGCATTAAAACGGTCAAACCGATCGCCTTTCAACAACAAATATGGGATCTGGTATAGGTCAAATGCCTGTTTATAAGAAGCGCAAAAATCAGCTCCGATAGTCTCATTATTTGCTGAATTATTTTCGTTTTCGGGGCAAATTAAAAAGGTTAAATCGTACTGATGCGCCAAAGCTGCTTCTTCCAATTGCGGGTCGCAATAAGAAAACAAGCGTTCTGAAGTCAGTTTAATGGCAAGCACGTTGGTGTCGCAAAACACATATTTGTTGGCAGTCATTAACGCTTCATTTTCACCCAAAATTTGACCATAAGCCATGGGCAATAAGTCATCGGGCTCAATGATTGCGTCATTTTTACCTGTTTTCTTTAATAAAAAGTCGTGCGCATATTCTGGCGCAAAAGCCGTTTCAAAGTGAGCGGCCAATTGTTGAGACAATAACGTTTTGCCTGTACTTCTTGGTCCGACAATGGCTATGCGTATCAGCGAGCTGGGTTGTTGTAATAAGCGGTCTTCCATGCCTTGTATCCGTAAATGGCAATGATTGTAAATAGTAAATATTGTGCGGCTGTAATCGGATATCCTTTGTACCAATACATCGGGACCGAAATCAGGTCACCAGCAATCCAGAATAGCCAATTTTCTATTTTTCGTTGGGTCATGAGCCACATCCCCACAAAAAACAAAACCGTAACTCCTGTATCGAGTGCTGCAATCCAGTGGGTAAAAGTATTGAAAATGTAGTAGACTGCAAGCACAAATACCAAAGCGAATAAGGCCAAACCAATCGATTTTTTTACATCAGTGGCATTCATGCGGGTAATGGGTAATTCCGCTTCGGCCGTTTTGTTTTTTGACCAATGATACCAGCCATACACGCCCATGACAACATAATATGCATTAATAAGCATGTCGCCCCACAACTGCCATTGGGCCAATAAATACACATAAAGCAGGGTGTTCACCAAGCCAGTCGGATACAAACCCACGCGGTTCTTTTTGGCCAGCCACACGCTCCACAAACCAAAAAACACGGCTGTTCCCTCAATGAATGATTGAATAAAAGAAGTTTCTGTAAAGTGAAGCCAGGTTGCATCCATTTATTGCAAACAAGTTTTGGTCCCATTGACCGTTGAAAAAAAATCGGGCTGTTGTTCCAAAATAGTTCCCAAAACAACTACTGTGGCACCCGCTTCCCACAATTGTTCCATCACGGCGACCGAGCGTATACCGCCACCCACTAGAATCGGAATGGAGCATCTATTGGCCACTTGCTGCACAATTTCGGGCGATACTGCCTTCATGGCACCGCTTCCTGCTTCCAAATACACCAACTGATGGCCAAGCCATTCAGCGGCCTTTGCCCTTCTAGAAATCAGGTCAATATTGTGCTGATCCAATGGTTTAGTGATTGTTAGTTGTTCCACTGACGTAACTGTTCCGCCATCGATTAATAAATACGCAGTAGGTATAATTTCAATATCCATTTTTTCTAAAATGGGCACTGCCTTTTCGTGCTGGCCAATCAGGTATTCCGGATTGTCGCCCGATAACAATTGCAGAAACAGCAAGGCATCGGCTTGGTCGCTGAGCTGGCTTACATCGCCAGGAAACAAAAAAATGGGACAGGTGGTTTGTGTTTTCAATTGGCACAACCAAGTAGACATGGGCAGTTGGTCGCGGGTGCTTCCGCCCACCAAAATAATGACATCCGTTTGGTTTACAGGCAACAAGTCCTCCACCGAAGCTACAAAAGGATCAAACTTTTCTGGATCGAGCAACACCGCAATGACTCGGCGCCTTTCAGTATGGGCTTGTTTTAAAAAATGAAGCAAGGTGTTTTTCACAAGTTGAAAAGTGTGGTGTTTTTAAAAGTGAACGGTGTTTTGGCAATGGTCATTTCTTAACTGCACCTACAAATTAATCTATTTTATCATTATTAATTTTCCCCAACTCTTTAAAATCCGAAAGGTCTACCATTTGATTGGTTGCTTTTTGCAATTGAATCGAAAGTTCAATAATAGCTACCAACTTTTTAAACCGCTGTTGATAGCTTAATTGTCTGGCTGATTCAGCATGCTTTTTTTCCATTTCATCTGGATGACCATACTGCATCGATTGTTCGGTCATTTTAGAAGACAATTAAATTCAGTTTCAAATGTAATAAAAAATGGAAGGAATGATGGATTTGAGATTTACGATTTGAGATTGAAGGATTGAAAGATTGAAAGATTGAAGGATTGAAGGATTGAAGGATTGAAGGATTGAAGGATTGAAGGATTGAAAGATTGAAGGACTGAAAGATTCAAAGATTGACCCAAGGGCCGAAGGCACGAACGGAGCGAAGCTAAAGATTTGAGATTTACGGTTTGAGATTTACAGCAACTGGAATTGCAGAGCTAGGGTAACCCAGTTTTCCCAGTTCCGCATTAAAAAGTTGCTTTTCTTAGCATCCAAAAAAACAAATTAACCAAGGACTTTACCCGGTGGACGAATCAATTGTTTGACTATGCTTGTAAAATAAAAAAGAGCTGTTTTAGGAACAGCTCTTTTAAGATGTCTAATAAATTTCCCCCGAAAAATTAGACAAAAAAAGCACGATGGATTATACTTATGTCAATCTAAATTTAGTAAAAAAGAGCTGTTTTTAGGAACAGCTCTTTTAAGACGTCTAATAAATTCCCCAAAAAATTAGACAAAAGTACATTGGTGTTTGGTTATTGTATAGGTTGCCTTATCAAACTACTTCAATTTGTTTTTGATGCATGGATCTGTTTTCTACATCATTATGCTCGAAGTTGTTGAAAAAATAATTTTTGTCTTTTGATTTTTTGATCATTCTTGTAAAATCTTTCGCGATATCAATTTGATAGGGCGGTATCTGATTTATTTTATACTCGCCATCCTTGAATTTTATAATAATTAGCGGTACTTGTTTCATCATATTACACACAGCAATCAATAATGCGGCAATGAAGCCGCCATTAATTACCCAGTCAGTTTGTGGAAACAAATACAGATTGAATGGAATGGCAATGGTGATTATAATTAGTATAAGCGCTAAATGGAACATGTTAATCTTATTCTTTTTCTCAAATGAAACGGCATCAACAACTTGCCATGGGTAAAACAAATAGTCGTTATTTACTAATAACTCAAATCCAAAACGATAAATCCGCCCACAGCTATTTGTGTACAACATATCGTCGAAATTGGGTTTTAGTTTGTCGTTCATGCTACTCATCTTTTTCTTTTTATATAACGGGCCCTTAAACTAATTATGGATGGTGTAAAAGGATGAAATTAACTTAATAGACCCGTTTAAGGGTGCAAACATAGCAAGTAGAAACAGGTGCTATGATGTCAAAACTGACTTGCATTGTTAAAAATCAACATTATTTTAATAGTTTAACCCAGATTACGCATTAGAAATTTATTACATGGAAAAATGACTGCAAATCTGGGTTTAATAAAACATCATTGTTTAAAGTAGGCTGTTGCCTCCTTTCATATACAATGACCCAACGGCAAGTAGTTGTATTTGCTCGAAAAAAACAAAAGGGATCATGAGCAAGCAACACACTGTTCGTGCATACTTGCTATTTAATTTAGGTAAAAAACGTCTATCGCCCTTTTAAATAATTGGCAACAAAAAAGGATGCGGAATGTAATATAAAGGGATAGAAAAGAAGGACTTAAAACACAACAAACAATCGATAGATAAAATACACTTTTATGATTCGTCGTCTGAAAACTCCTTTGATATGGCATAAAATTTCCTGTACTGTTCAGGTGTTTTGCCCGTTATTTTTTTAAACAATTTTGTAAAAGCACCGTGGCTGTCAAACCCCAATTCATATGATATTTGCTGTATTTTTACATCCGTTTCAATTAAGATGGTTTCTGCCCTTTCAATTCTCTTTTTAACCACATATTGGTACGGGGTCAGCCCCACATATTCTTTAAATATTCTGATGTAATGATTGTATCCCCAAGGTGTCTTAGAAGCAATTTCTTCGATATCTATTTTACTTTCAATGTGATTGTTGATATGCGCAATAGACTGTTTTAAAATAAAGGGAATGGTAGAATTGATTTCAACATGATACCGTTTAACATCGATATTTCGGTAAAAGAAATTTTCTATTACAATTTTGACCGTGCTGATGACATCGATGTCCTTATATGGTTTGACTATAAAACCATAAGGTCGGGTTTGTGATACTCTTTCAAGCGTAATTTTATCTGAATTGGAGGTTAGAAAAATATAAGGGATTAAATCTGCTTCTAGCAACTGTGCCGCTAAATCGACCCCATCTTTGTCTTTCTTTAAATTGATGTCAATGATAACGAGTTTCGGATTGTGTTCTTTAATTTTTTCAATCGCCAAATCAACGCTATCTACGTTGATGATGACGTTATAGCCTTCATGGGTTAAAATGTCCTTTAAGTCTCTAGCGATCAGATATTCATCTTCTACCACTAAAATGGTGTTTTCCATAATTTAAGGTAATTTTTTAGTGGTTTTATTGGAAAATAATGATATGTTCCATTGTTTTTTGTTTACTATTTTGAAGCGCCGCATGCAATCGCATGTGAGCTGATGAACCAATTGTCAGAAAGTGCCGCAAGTCGACTTTAATTATTTTTATCAGTTTGTCCAAAACAAATTGAAAAAGACAATAAGAAAAGCAAGTTGCATGCAAGCTTATTGAAACGAAGAGTTGTCCGCGAAACTATTTTCTGATACATGGGGGAATTTTAAACAAATTAAATCAAACGCTAAGAATTACAGTAGTACAAAATAAATTTTACTTGTACAAAATCGACATGATTTGTCCAAAACCTATTTTTGTAGGGTATTTGCCGCAAGACTTTCAAAGCTTCGTAACATGGTATTTCGCTTTTTTACCTTTCCACAATTCAACTAAATTACTCATTTGTTTGGAAGGAAATGGTAATGGAATTGGACTTCCCTGTCTCTGTTTGAATGCTGCCATTTAATTGCCGCGTAAGCTGATGAACCAACTCCAAGCCCAACGTTTTTCGATCGGATTTGTCTAGGTCAAAACCTGGTCCATTGTCGGAATAAGTAAACTCAAATGTGCCTTCTTCCGTTTGCTTAATGCGAATATTTATTACCCCCTTTTCAACCGCCTTAAAGGCATGCTTAAACGAATTAGTCAACAGTTCATTGATGATGAGCCCCAAAGGAACCGCGTTTTCAATGTCAAAGTGTATGGCATCAACGTCAAGGTTGAGTGCTATGTCATCATTTTCCAGCGAGATTACATTTTTTAAATTGGTCACCAAATCGATGATGTACTTTTTCAGGTCAATTTTGTCTAATTGTTCGTTGGCATATAAATTTTCATGAATCAACGACATGGTTAAAATACGCGCTAATCCCTTTTTGACAAACTCATCAATAATGGCTTCTGTGCTTTCACGGGCTTGAATTTTTAACAAATTCATCACAATTTGCAAGTTGTTCTTTACCCGGTGGTGGATTTCTTTAATGAGAATTTCCTTTTCTTGTAAAGATCTGGAAAGTTGCCCTCTTGAGGATTCCAGTTCCGAAGTTGATTTTTCCAATTGAATAATATTAATGTACAATTCGGCTGTTTTTTCATCGATTTTTTCTCGGAGCTTGCGCTCTCTTTCTTTATGAAAATACAAACCTATGCGGTACGAAATCAATAATAAAAGGACCAACATCGATGCAACGAACGTCCAGAACCAAGCTTTTTCGTAATAACGCAATTCAAAATTCAACGGGAAGGTTTTGATTACGGATTTGGTTGTGTCAAAACCATGGGTACTGATTCTGATTTGAAGCAAACGTTCTCCGCCCACGGAACGGGCCAATTGCAACGTATTTCCCTTGATGGGTTTCCAACCTGTTTCGTCGGTACATTTATACTCCACGGTTAAATTATCGCGGTCATAAAAATAGGGATAACTAAAATTAAAGGTGGCCAACTCGGCAGTTGCAGCAAATTCGTAACGCTTGTTTTGTGGTATGCAAATTTGGCCGTCGGCAAGCACGTTATCCATCACAAGAGTACTTTTAAAAAGTTGCTTTTTCACCTCATTGGGTTCAAACCACACAAAGCCTTTCATAGAGGGGAAACCAATGATGCCGTTTTTTGTGTGCAATGATGGATGCGTACCCCCTCCATTGAATTCATTGGTTAATAAACCGTCGTCGGTACTGTATTTGTAGCAATTGATGGGTTGCTTGTTTCTAATTTTATCAAAGGCTTCTCGTTTGTTGGTTGCTAACAAACCATCGTTTGTACTGATCCATAAATTACCTGATTTATCTTCTTCAATAGCGTGAGCAGTAGTAAGGTCAATAGTGGCATCGGTAACTTTATAGACTTTATTATTAGCAACTAAAAATAATCCTTCACCATAACAACCCACCCAGTAGCTCTCTCTATTGATGGGTTTTATATACCTGGCATTCACTTTTTCGAGCCCCTTTACTACTGCTACATTCATTGTGTTTGGAAGATAATCATAAACACCTTTAGACGTTGGAATAATTAATTTACTATTGAAGGAGCAAATACCATTAATTTGTCTTTCCTTAAATTTTTTATTTACTATAGTATCAGTAATAAAAGCGCCTACTTTTGAAAAGTAGATCGCATTATTATCTGTTAAGTAAAGCTGATCTTTATGATAAGCATAGCCTGAAAAACCTGCAAATTCTTCTTTTTTAGAAACAGGATATTTAAAATCATAATCATTTTTATGGGTTGCTATATTCCATAAATTATTTTTGGCGTTGATATAAAACTTATCCTTTTGATGAAGTATAAAGCGTATGTTTCTATTGTCAATTAAAAAGTTGTCAATTACTGATTTTTGATTAATTGGATTAAAAGTCCAACCCGAAGAAGAATACCATTTGTTGCTTGAAACTTCAGCAACAGCATAGCAATAATTAATACTTTTATTGGATTTATTTTCATCTAATTGAATGGTATTGAACAAAATGGGTTTTAAAACAGCCATTCCTTGGGTATTAGTACCAATAAAGTAGAGGTTTTCCTTTTCAGAAAAAGTTATTGAAGTGATATCTTCAGCTGGAGCTTTAAATAAAAATTGGGTAGTAAGGGTATTGTTTTTGAATCTTATTTGAAAAATTTGCCTATTGTATTTGATATAATACCTGTTGTTAGACCCTAAAATTTCTATATTTGATTGGTTCACAACATTTCTATCAATATACTTTTGAATTATTGCATCCACTTGAATTTTATCAGAGCTTATTTCTCCGTTGTTGATTAATGAAATCTTTCCATGTTCAAATGCTAATACTTTATTCCCAAATTGCATTAATTCTAAACTAGTTGAAAACGAATAGTCATCTTTTATTATTCTTCCATTTTTATCAAAAATCAACAAATGACCATATTGCGGGAGGTATAGGAAATTTGACGTTGCGCAGGCTGTTAAAGATGAAAGTGTAGAATATTCCTTTATAAACAGTACTGCTTTTTTTTGTTCAAGTACTTTCTTTACAAGCGGATTTGAAGCAGTGTAACAAAAATTGTTATAAGTTATAATAGCCTTTTCTCCATTCTTCTCGGGTGCTATTCTTTCAATACTATTTTTATCTATTAAGTACTGGCAGTCCTCAGGACTGGTTTGGAAATAAATTTTTCCAGTAACCTCGTCCTTTCCTAATCTCGGTATTCTTTGGGTACTTAAACTAGGATAACGGTTATCTTTAATTTCTAATAAGTTGACACCGTCGTATCGGAACAAGCCCAACTCAGTTGCTATCCATACAAACCCATAATTATCTGACACGCAATACCGAACCGATTGTTGCTTTAATCCATTCGCTGCGTTTACCCATTTTACAGTATAGCGCTGCTCCTTAGATTGAGTAAAACCTATGTGAGTGATAAACAACAAAAAGAGAAGAGAAAAAAAATTCATTTGAATTATTTAGTCAAAAATAGGATAATTGTTAAAATGGCAGCATTTTTTATTTCTGATTTATATGTGTTTATTTTTTTTGAACTGGTTTTGAGATCTCTAATTCTAAAGCAGCCACATTTTGTTTTGCTAAAGCAAAATCAGGACTAATGTTTAATGCCTCTTGAAAAGCAGTTTTAGCAGTAGTTATGTCTTTGAGTTCATAAGCAATCAATCCTTTTAAATTTTGGATTGCTGCATTTAGTGCTATTTTTTGACTTTGATTTTGGTCTTTTGGAAATTCCAAATCGAAGCCTTTGATATCTTCACATGCCAATACTTGATTGATGGTTGCTTGCGCTTCAGCCAAACGTTTTATGGATTGTTGCAAAACCGCCAATTGGTAACCATGAAACTTGTTCTTTGACAATGCAAACAATTTTTCAAAAGCATCTATGGCTTCTTTTTTAGCATTCAGTTGTTTCAAGCTCATAGCTTCCAATTCTAATAGCACCACATTATTTGGCTTTTTTTCTAACAACTCTTTAGCAACCAAATGACAACTGATGTAATTATTCATTTTATAATAAGTAACTGCCAATGAATCTTTATAAGTACTATTGACTCCTTCTTCGGCAATAATTTGGTGTAGTGCAGTAATCATAGTGCCCCCATCTGCGTAGGTCTGCGCTTGTTTCAAAATAGTGAGGGCCTCTTTTTCATGATCCGTAGACTTTTTGGTTTTAACTTGTGCTAGCGTTATGGCACTACTAAGTAAAAAAAGAGCGAGTATAATTTTCGCATTCATATTTATTTTAATTTAAGATAACCCGTTGGGTGAAATTGTTTTTAAGTAAAAAATAACGGTCAGATATTGGTCAAGATACTGAAATTCAGTATCTTGAAGTCTCAAAACAAACCAATATCCATGTCAAATATAGTGAAAAATTATTTTAGAGTTTTAGATGTTATACGTTCTTTAGATCTTGATTTTAATGATACATTTAGAGTCGGTAGAAAAGCAAAAATGACTGATATTGAAGTAGTTGCTTTGAGTTTAACAGCTGAATACATGTCTATTGACAGTGAAAATAATTTATTCAAACAGCTGGCTAATACATCGATTCCAAATTTAATTGAAC
>NKJD01000102.1 GCA_002256385.1 Flavobacterium sp. BFFFF2 | reverse complement strand
CCGATCTTACATTTACCCCTGCAACTGGTCAATGTGCTACAACGGCTACCATGACTATAACGGTGAATCCGAATGTTGCACCAACATTTACTCAGGTAGCTGCGATTTGTTCAGGTGCTAGTTTGGCTGCCTTGCCAACTGCTTCAAACAACAGCATTACTGGAACTTGGTCGCCAGCGGTAAATAATACAGCAACTACGACTTATACATTTACGCCTGCAACTGGTCAATGTGCCACAACGGCTACCATGACCATTACGGTAAATCCAAACATAACGCCTTCTGTATCTATTGCTGCAAATCCTGGCAATAGCATTACAACGGGTACATCTGTAACTTTTACAGCTACACCCACCAGTGGGGGTACTACTCCAATATATCAATGGAAAAAAAACAGCAACAATGTCGGCACTAATAGTGTTACCTACACCGATGCTAACTTAGAAAATGGAGATATTATTACTTGTGTACTCACCAGCAACGAACCTTGTGCTTCGCCTACTACTGCAACTAGTACTGGCATTACAATAGCAGTAACTTATCCTTGCCCTGCTGGCACCACTTGGACAAGCCGAAGCTCGGCAGCAGATAATTTTTGGCAATCTGTAACCTACGGCAATGGTGTTTTTGTGGCTGTTTCTAGTACTGGCACTGGCAATAGAGTAATGACAAGCCCCGATGGGATTACATGGACCAGCCGCACCTCAGCAGCTAATTATCTATGGGAATCCGTAACCTACGGCAATGGTTTATTTGTGGCTGTGGCAGCATTTAGTGGCACAGGAAATGATGGAGTAATGACGAGCCCTGATGGGGTTACATGGACAAGCCGAACTACTGTGACAAATTATGAAGGCTGGAATTCCGTAACCTATGGAAATGGTTTATTTGTGGCTTTTCATGGAGGTGGCAGAATAATGACCAGCCCAGATGGGATTACTTGGGCCGAGGTAAACGCATCTTTGCCAGCAGTTCCATGGACTTCTGTAACCTACGGCAATGGTTTATTTGTGGCTGTAGCTAATTCTGGTTCATCATTCAATCAAGTATGGACCAGCCCCGATGGGATTAATTGGACAAGCCAAAACGCTGCAGTAAATAATAACTGGACTTCTGTAACATACGGCAATGGTTTATTTGTGGCTGTGGCAGCATATAGTGGCACAGGCAATAGGGTAATGACAAGCCCTGATGGGATTATTTGGACAAGCCGCACCTCTGCAGCAGATAATGATTGGACTTCAGTTACTTACGGCAATGGTTTATTTGTAACTGTAGCTAATACTGGCTCAGGTAATAGAATAATGAGTAGTCCTGATGGAATTAATTGGACTATCCGAACCTCAGCAGCAAATAATAATTGGGCTTCCATAACCTACGGTAATGGCGTATTTGTTGCTGTGTCAATTGATGGTACTGGTAATAGGATAATGACCAGCTCACCGCTATTTGTAACACCTGCATTTACACAAGTAAGTGCAATTTGTTCAGGAGCTACTTTGGCTGCCTTGCCAACTACTTCTAACAATAGCATCACAGGTACTTGGTCGCCAGCGGTAAATAATACAGCAACCACGACTTATACATTTACCCCTGCAACTGGTCAATGTGCTACCACAGCTACAATGACTATTACAGTGAATCCGAATGTTGCACCAACATTTACCCAAGTACCAGCCATTTGTTCAGGTGCTAGTTTGGCTGCTTTGCCTACAACATCTAACAACAGTGTAACAGGTACTTGGTCGCCTGCAGTAAATAATACGGCTACAACGACTTATACATTTACCCCTGCAACTGGTCAATGTGCTACAACGGCTACCATGACTATTACAGTGAATCCGAATGTTGCGCCAACATTTACTCAAGTAGCTGCAATTTGTTCAGGTGCTAGTTTGGCTGCTTTGCCTACAACATCTAACAACAGTGTAACAGGTACTTGGTCGCCTGCTGTAAATAATACGGCTACAACAACTTATACATTTACCCCAGCAACTGGTCAGTGTGCTACTACAGCTACCATGACTATGACGGTGAATCCGAATGTTGCACCAACATTTACTCATGTAGCTGCGATTTGTTCAGGTGCTAGTTTGGCTGCATTGCCAACTACATCTAACAACAGTGTAACTGGTACTTGGTCACCGGCAGTAAATAATACAGCAACAACTACTTATACGTTTACACCAACAACTGGTCAGTGTGCTACTACAGCTACAATGACTGTGACAGTGAATACAACTACTGCACCAACTGCTTCGGCCCAAACTTTCTGTACGGGAACTACAGTGGCTAGTATAGTGGCAACAGGTACGGCGGTTAAATGGTATGCTGCTGCAACCGGCGGAACCGCTTTGGCTTCTACTGCTGTTTTAGCAACAGGTACTTATTATGCATCACAAACTTTAAATACTTGTGAGAGTACAAGAACTTCGGTTTCTATTACCGTAAATAATTCAACGACACCAACATTTACCC
>NKJD01000033.1 GCA_002256385.1 Flavobacterium sp. BFFFF2 | reverse complement strand
GAACAAAGCTCGTCCCATGGTAACAATTTTGAAAGAACTACCCAACGATTAGAAGACTTAAGTGTTCGCTCAAAAGGAGTCTCAAATCCAACCAGCGATAACTGATTTACGCTGCAATATTTTGGAGCAGGTGCACGATTTTTTAAACGTTTACTCATATTTCCTTGCACTTAATATCACAAATATAGCCCAAAATCCTTTGTGACAAAGAGATTAAAGTTTTTCAGCAGACCCTACGTATATATTGATGAATTTTTGAACAGGAAAAAAATGAATATTGCTGCTGATATTGCCGTCTGGTTGCGAATTGGAATCAGTAACAATTTGATTAATTTTCGAATTGTCGCTAGAATTTAATGGAAAGTCAACAGTTGTAATGTGATGCGAATCATAATTGTTTCCTTGCTCATCTTGTGTTGCCAAACAGAATCGAATATGGGTGTCGTTTCCTGCTGGCTTACCACCGACATTGACACCACTATATATTGCATTTAGTTTATCGATGATGTATTGATATCCAGAAATAACAGTACCATTTGCTAATAAAAAATTTGAAGTACTACCCGACATATCATGAAACACCACTTTAAGGGTTACCAATTCTGTTGGTGGTAAAAACTTGTTTGAAGCCGCCCGTTTTTTTTGCTCACCAACCCATTTTTGGTAGGCTGCGTTCTGCGCGTCATAATTCTTTTTGTAATTGGCATTTTCCTTCATCGATTTAAGATGTAAGATGTCAGAACCACAGCCAATATGCGCTTCCTTTTGAGCCACTAAAAGGTTAACACACAAAAAGGTGCAACCAATAAAAAAAAGTATAGCTTTGTTAATCATGATTTCTTGCTTTTTTTGAAAATGAATACTATATATTTTCTGTAAGCAATTTAAAAGTGAATGAATCAGAATCTTCAAAAGACACACTTTACAAATGTGTACTTCTAAGCAAAAACAGATTATTTTACAACTAAAGTAGCTTTATAGATTGATCCTTGTAAAAATAGTTAATTATTACTTAAAATTTGCAATGGGAGTAGAAAAAAACAGAAAAATTGCAAATTAAGTCTAAACCATTCTTGCTCTTAATTGATTGCCAACTAGTTAAACACAGCAGCAAAGTCATATAAAATCACAAAATTATTTTTAACCTTTTACATTTTATTGATTTACAGACCTGTAGGATACTGTAAAATGCTCGTTCGAAAGTTGACACAAGGTCTTTTGAAATAAACGGGACGAAAAAATTGTAGCTTTTTTTTATTATTCAAGTCTGAATGCTTCAGATTTTTTCAAAATGAAAAAAAGCAATATTCTGAGCACTTTTTCTTTAATGCAGTAATGGCAGTTGGCAAAATAGGTATGGCAACTATTGACATATTTATATCATATGTCAAAAATTTTAGGTGTTCTTTATAAAACGATAAATCAACTGTCAATGGCAACAAGGCACCAGTCAAAGTCAACAAGACACCAGTCAAAGTCAACAAGACACCAGTCAAATGCGCTAAGCCCCCTAGATGATGAGATTTAGCTTCGCTGAACTTACGTTTCTCCTTCGTCGAAATGACAAAATAGGATTTTCAATCAATGTTTACTGTTCTGCGAAGCCACGCAAGTGCCGGCCCGCATATTTTGAAGTGCTTTAAACTTTTTTCAATTGGCTGCAAAATGGTCTTTTCGACCCATATTTCAGCTTTTTATTACTCCGTAGCGCTGCTATGCAGTGCAAAAAAGCTAAAATCTGGAACAAAAATCCTTATTTTTCGCTGCAATCAAAAAAGTTTAAACCACTTCATGTCATAGGTTTTTCAAGCCGGCAAAAATCCTGAAGCCTATGATATATAGAGGAGGACTTCCAGTGGAAGTCCGGTACTTTATTACTTATGAATTAAATTGGTAATTTATTAGATGCTAGTTTTTAGAAAAAGGGATTTTCAGCTTGAAACATCACCACTAAAAACCAGTTTGCGCAGCAAACACAATTAAAGAAAAGGTGATTCAAGCTGACCAATAAAAAACAATAAACAAGCGCAGCTTACATCACTACTAAAAACCAGTTTGCGAAGCAAACCCAATTAAAGAAAAGGTGATTCAAGCTCACCAATAAAAAATAATATAAAAGGGAGCTTACATCACCACTAAAAACCAGTTTGCGCAGCAAACACAAATAAAGAAAAGGTGATTCAATCTGACCTATAAAAAACAATAATAAAGGACAGATTAAACTGGTTTTGCCGAAGGCAAAAATGACCTTTTATGCGGGCCAAAAAGGCCCTTTCTTTTGGTTCGTTTTCTTTGGGCCAGCAAAGAAAATGAACAAAAACGTGAATCAGTAGAAGGACATCATGCATAAAGCAAGAGGTCTTATGAAAAACAATCAAGCAAGAACAAAATGCTTTTGTAGACCGCAGGAAAAAATGACCTTGTATCCGAGCCAAACAGGCCCTTTCTTTTAGACTAAAATTCTATCTGATGAACCCCACAAAAAAACCCGCTGTATAAGCGGGTTTCTTTATTTATGCTTGTCCTGTTGGACCAAAATTCATTGGAAAGGGCGGTTGCTCTGTGTCCTGAATCTCGCCGTTCGATTTCTCGAATCGGTGGACGTTATCAGCCAATGCTTTCAAAAAACGCTTGGCGTGTTGCGGGGTCAACACTATCCGCGATTTTACTTTTGCTTTCGGCATCCCAGGCATAATAGATACAAAATCTACAATGAACTCAGAAGCAGAATGGTTGATAATGGCCAAATTAGAATAGGTTCCCTCGGCGGTTGATTCGTCCAATTCAATACTGAATTGTCCATCTTGTTGATTCTCTTCCATCTTAGTAGCTATATTCTTCTTTGTTAACAGACAATTCTTTAAACTCATCTTTCGTGCCTACCAAAATATGATCGTAATCACGCATACCCGTACCTGCCGGAATTCTATGACCTACAATGACATTCTCTTTCAAACCTTCAAGCGTGTCAATTTTACCAGCCACTGCTGCTTCATTCAACACTTTCGTAGTCTCTTGGAACGAGGCAGCCGAAATAAATGATTTGGTTTGCAACGAAGCACGTGTAATACCTTGTAAAATTGGCGTAGCCGTAGCAGGAATGGCTTCACGAGCCGTAACCAACTGTTGGTCGTTGCGTTTGAGCAATGAATTCTCATCGCGCAAATCACGTGGCGACACAATTTGACCTGGTTTCAAATGAGCAGAGTCACCTGCATCTTCCACCACTTTCATGCCATACAATTTGTCATTTTCAGCAATAAAATCACTGGTATGTGCCAATTGCTCTTCAAGGAACAAGGTATCTCCCGGATCTTGAATTTGCACTTTACGCATCATTTGACGGATCACCACCTCAAAGTGTTTGTCATTGATTTTTACCCCTTGTAAGCGGTAAACCTCTTGAATTTCATTCACTAAGTATTGTTGAACTGCCGAAGGACCTTGAATTCTCAAGATGTCTTCTGGTGTAATAGCGCCATCTGACAAAGGTACTCCCGCTCTAATAAAGTCATTTTCTTGTACCAAAATTTGGTTCGACAACTTCACTAAATACTTTTTCACTTCACCAAACTTCGATTCGATGACAATTTCACGATTCCCTCGTTTAATTTTACCAAAGCTCACTACCCCATCAATTTCAGACACAACAGCCGGATTCGATGGATTACGTGCTTCAAGTAACTCAGTAATCCTTGGTAAACCTCCTGTAATATCACCCGCTTTTGAAGAACGACGTGGAATTTTAACCAACACTTTACCAGCCTTGATTTTCTCCCCATCTTCTACCATTAAGTGAGCCCCTACTGGTAAGTTGTATGAACGGATCATTTCACCGTCTTTGCCATAAATATGCAAAGTTGGAATCAATTTTTTGTTACGTGCCTCAGAAATTACTTTTTCTTGGAAGCCTGTTTGCTCATCGATTTCTACTTGGAATGATTGTCCTTGTTCTAGGTCTTCGTACTCGATTTTACCCGTAAACTCAGAAACAATTACCCCATTATATGGATCCCATTTACAAATCATGGCACCTTTATCTAACACGTCACCGTCTTTCACAAAAATGCTCGATCCGTAAGGAATATTATGGGTATTTAAAATAATACCTGTTTTAACATCAATTAATTTTAACTCAGTCGAACGAGAAACAACAATATCAACATTGTTGCCTTCTGAATCTTCGCCTTTCACTGTTTTCAAGTCTTCAATTTCTAAACGACCTGCAAAACGAGTCAAAATGCTTGATTCCTCAGAAATATTACCTGCAGTACCTCCCACGTGGAACGTACGTAACGTAAGCTGTGTACCCGGCTCCCCAATTGACTGTGCAGCAATTACACCCACCGCTTCTCCACGTTGGGTCATGCGGCCGGTGGCAAGGTTACGTCCATAACATTTGGCGCAAATCCCTTTACCAGCCTCACAAGTAAGAGGTGAACGAACTTCCACTCTTTCAAGTGGCGATTCATTAATGGCACGCACAAAAGCTTCTGTAATTTCTTCACCAGCGCGAACCAACACTTCATTGGTCAACGGATTAATGACATCTTGCAAAGCAACACGACCTAAAATACGTTCCCCTAAAGTTTCAACGATTTCCTCATTTTTCTTTAATGCCGAAACATCCACGCCTCGTAAAGTGCCACAATCAACTGAATTGACAATCACATCTTGCGAAACGTCATGTAAACGTCTGGTCAAGTAACCCGCATCTGCCGTTTTCAAAGCGGTATCTGCTAGTCCTTTACGCGCACCGTGTGTTGAAATAAAGTATTCCAAAATGGACAAACCTTCTTTAAAGTTTGAAAGAATTGGATTTTCAATAATTTCACCCCCACCAGCAGTCGATTTTTTTGGCTTAGCCATCAAACCACGCATACCAGTTAACTGACGAATCTGTTCTTTTGAACCCCTCGCTCCTGAATCCAACATCATATATACTGAGTTGAAACCTTGTTGGTCTTCACGAATATTTTTCATGGCCAATTCGGTCAGTTGCGCATTGGTGGAAGTCCACACGTCAATAACCTGATTGTATCGCTCATTGTTGGTAATCAATCCCATGTTATAATTCATGGTGATTCCTTCCACTTGCTCGTTGGCTTGGGCAATAAGCGGTTGTTTTTGTTCTGGAATAATGATATCACCCAAACTGAAGGACAATCCACCTCTGAAGGCAAATTTGTACCCCATATCTTTGATGTTATCAAGGAATTCAGCAGTGGTTGGTACGTTGGTTACCGATAAAATTTTACCGATAATATCACGCAATGACTTTTTGGTCAATACTTCATTGATGTAACCGGCCACTTCTGGAACCACCTCATTAAACAACACACGACCCGCGGTTGTTTGAATGATTTGATTAACCAAAACGCCATCTGCATTGTAATCTTTTGCACGAATTTTAATGCGCGCATTCAATTCCAATCGGCCTTCGTTCAATGCAATATTTACTTCTTCAGCTGAATAAAATGTTTGGCCTTCGCCTTTAATTTTAACTTCGTCGGTTGACAAACGCTCTTTGGTCATGTAATACAGACCCAAAACCATGTCTTGAGAAGGTACGGTGATTGGCGCGCCATTGGCTGGATTCAAAATATTATGAGAAGCCAACATCAACAACTGCGACTCCAGAATCGCTTCTGGACCCAAAGGCAAATGCACCGCCATCTGATCCCCATCAAAATCCGCATTAAATGCAGTACAAGTTAATGGGTGCAACTGAATCGCTTTTCCTTCAATCAATTTAGGTTGGAATGCTTGGATTCCCAAACGGTGCAAAGTAGGAGCCCGGTTTAATAAAACAGGGTGACCTTTAATGACGTTTTCAAGAATATCCCAAACTACCGGTTCTTTTTTATCAATGATCTTCTTGGCTGATTTTACGGTTTTTACAATGCCGCGTTCAATCAGTTTTCTAATCACAAATGGTTTGTATAGTTCAGCTGCCATATCTTTTGGCAAACCACATTCAAACATTTTTAATTCTGGACCAACGACGATTACCGAACGAGCCGAATAATCCACCCTTTTTCCTAACAAATTCTGACGGAAACGACCTTGTTTTCCTTTCAATGAATCTGAAAGGGATTTCAATGGCCGATTCGATTCTGTTTTAACCGCCGAAGCTTTGCGGGTGTTGTCAAACAACGAATCCACTGCTTCTTGAAGCATCCTTTTTTCGTTGCGCAAAATCACCTCTGGCGCTTTGATTTCCATCAAACGTTTCAAACGGTTATTACGAATAATTACGCGTCGGTATAAGTCATTTAAATCGGAAGTAGCAAAACGACCACCATCTAATGGCACCAACGGACGCAATTCTGGCGGAATAACTGGAATTACTTTTAAAACCATCCATTCTGGGCGGTTTTCTTTGTTCAAGTTCGCCTCACGCAAAGCCTCGACCACTTGTAGTCGTTTAAGGGCTTCGGTTTTACGTTGTTTGGACGTTTCATTGTTTGCATTGTGACGTAACTCATAAGACAAAGCATCCAAATCGATCCGCGTCAACAAGTCCATAATACACTCTGCACCCATTTTAGCGATAAACTTGTTCGGGTCATTTTCGTCCAAATATTGGTTCTCCATTGGGAGGCTGTCCAATATGGTCAAATATTCTTCTTCTGTTAAAAAGTCGAGTTTTTTAAGTGCATCCCCTTCGGCATTTTTAGCGATACCAGCTTGAATAACCACATAGCGCTCATAATAGATAATCATGTCCAATTTCTTAGACGGAAGACCTAATAAATAACCAATTTTGTTTGGCAATGAACGGAAATACCAGATATGTGCAATCGGAACCACCAAATTGATGTGTCCAACACGGTCGCGACGTACTTTTTTCTCAGTTACTTCAACGCCACATCGGTCGCAAACAATGCCTTTATAACGGATTCTTTTATATTTACCACAAGCACACTCATAATCCTTTACAGGACCAAAAATACGCTCACAGAACAACCCATCACGTTCTGGTTTGTGGGTCCGGTAATTAATTGTTTCCGGCTTTAAAACCTCTCCACGTGATTCAGCCAAAATGGCCTCAGGAGAAGCTAAACCAATAGAGATTCGATTAAATCTCTTAATGGTGTTTTTATCTTTATTATTTCTACTCATCATAGTCGTAACAATTTTTGAGATGGATGATGACGCATTATTCTTCTAAACGGATATCTAGTCCTAGTCCTTTCAATTCGTGCATCAATACATTGAAAGATTCTGGCAATCCTGGTTCTGGCATGGTTTCTCCTTTAACAATGGCCTCATACGTTTTGGCACGTCCAACAACGTCATCTGATTTCACTGTTAAAATTTCACGCAATGTACTTGATGCCCCGTAGGCTTCAAGTGCCCAAACCTCCATTTCACCAAAACGCTGACCACCAAACTGGGCTTTACCACCCAAAGGTTGTTGTGTAATTAATGAGTATGGTCCAATTGAACGGGCGTGCATTTTATCATCAACCATGTGACCCAGTTTAAGCATGTAAATCACACCCACTGTAGCTGCTTGGTGAAAACGCTCTCCAGTACCTCCATCATACAAATAAGTATGACCAAAGCGCGGAATACCTGCCTCATCGGTTAATTCATTGATCTGGTCAAGAGTGGCGCCATCAAAAATAGGCGTAGCAAATTTGCGTCCTAATTTTAATCCAGCCCAGCCTAATACCGTCTCGTAAATTTGCCCAATGTTCATCCTCGATGGTACCCCTAACGGGTTCAATACCACATCAACAGGTGTTCCGTCTTCTAGGAATGGCATATCTTCATCACGAACAATTCTTGCAACAATACCTTTGTTACCGTGACGTCCCGCCATTTTATCACCTACTTTTAACTTACGTTTTTTGGCGATATATACTTTAGCAAGTTTCAAAATACCAGCTGGTAGTTCGTCTCCTACTGTAATGGTGAATTTTTCACGGCGCAAAGCACCTTGAAGGTCATTCAATTTGATTTTGTAATTGTGAATCAAATCATTGACCAACTTGTTGGTTTCATCGTCTGCAACCCACTGTCCCTTTGTTAAATGGGCAAAATCATCCACAGCATACAACATCTTTTGGGTGTATTTTTTGCCTTTTGGCAATACTTCTTCACCCAAATCATTCATTACACCTTGAGATGTTTTTCCATTCACAATCGTGAACAATTTCTCGATCAACTTGTCTTTTAACTCAACAAATTTGACTTCAAATTCCATTTCTAAAGACGTCAAATCATCTTTATCTTTGGTACGCTTTTTCTTGTCCTTAACAGCACGAGAAAATAATTTTTTATCTAAAACCACACCGTTTAAAGACGGGGGTGCTTTTAAAGATGCATCTTTCACATCGCCCGCTTTGTCACCAAAAATGGCACGTAAAAGCTTTTCTTCAGGTGTCGGATCAGACTCTCCTTTTGGCGTGATTTTTCCGATTAGAATATCGCCAGGTTTTACGTCGGCACCAATGCGGATCATTCCGTTTTCATCCAAATCTTTGGTTGCTTCTTCTGAAACGTTCGGAATGTCATTGGTTAATTCTTCGTTACCTAACTTGGTATCTCGAACTTCCAATGAATAATCATCAATGTGAATGGAGGTGAAGATATCATCACGAACTACTTTTTCAGAAATCACGATCGCATCTTCAAAGTTGTACCCTTTCCATGGCATAAAAGCCACTTTAAGGTTACGACCTAAGGCCAATTCGCCTGTTTGCGTAGCGTAACCTTCACAAAGTACTTGCCCTTTAGCTACTCGATCTCCATTGCGAACAATAGGTTTCAAGTTGATGGTTGTGCTTTGATTGGTTTTTTGAAATTTCGTCAAAAAGTATGTCTTTTCATCTACTTCAAAGCTAATCAAACGCTCTGTATCGGTACGGTCATACTTGATGATGATTTTATTGGCATCAACATATTCAACAGTACCATTACCTTCTGCGTTAATCAATACACGCGAATCAGAAGCAACTTGTCTTTCAAGTCCCGTTCCAACAATTGGCGATTCTGGACGTAATAAGGGAACCGCTTGACGCATCATGTTTGATCCCATCAATGCACGGTTCGCATCATCATGTTCCAAAAACGGAATCAATGAAGCCGAAATAGAAGCGATTTGGTTTGGTGCCACATCCGTATAGTGCACCACGTGTGGTTCCACTACCGGGAAATCGCCTTCTTCCCGAGCAATTACTTTCTCAGCAAGAATTTTACCATTTTCATCCATTTCAATGTTGGCCTGGGCAATTAATTTACCTTCTTCTTCTTCAGCACTTAAATATACTGGCGTCGTTTTTAGGTCAATAACTCCATTGGTCACTTTGCGATATGGGGTTTCAATGAATCCCATACCATTTACTTTGGCATATACACCCAGTGAGGAAATCAAACCAATGTTTGGACCCTCAGGCGTTTCAATTGGACATAAACGTCCGTAGTGTGTATAGTGAACGTCACGCACCTCAAAACCAGCACGCTCTCTAGATAAACCACCAGGACCTAATGCAGACAAACGACGTTTGTGTGTAATTTCGGCCAAAGGATTGGTTTGATCCATAAACTGCGACAACTGATTCGTTCCAAAGAATGAATTGATTACGGAAGACAAGGTTTTCGCATTGATCAAATCAATAGGAGTAAACACCTCGTTATCACGTACGTTCATTCTTTCACGAATGGTACGAGCCATACGCGCTAAACCAACACCAAATTGTTGTGATAATTGCTCCCCAACCGTACGTACACGGCGGTTTGACAAGTGATCGATATCATCAATTTCCGCTTTGGAATTGATCAATTCAATCAAATACTTCACAATAGTGATGATGTCTTCTTTAGTCAACACTTGCTTCTCAATTGGAATGTCCAAATTGAGTTTTTTATTCATTCGGTAACGACCAACTTCACCTAAATTATAACGCTGATCAGAGAAGAATAATTTATCAATGATTCCACGAGCTGTTTCTTCATCAGGTGGTTCTGCATTACGCAATTGTCGATAAATATGCTCCACCGCTTCTTTTTCAGAATTGGTTGGATCTTTTTGAAGCGTATTGTGAATGATCGCGTAATCGGCTTGGTTGTTGTCCTCTTTGTGCAACAATATGGTTTTAACATTGGCATCCAATATTTGCTCCACATTGTCTTTGTCGATCAAGGTATCACGATCTAAAATAATTTCATTTCTTTCAATCGAAACTACTTCACCTGTGTCTTCATCCACGAAATCTTCATGCCAAGTATTTAAAACCCTTGCTGCTAACTTTCGACCAACGTATTTTTTTAAACTTGCTTTTGAAACTTTGATTTCTTCCGCTAAGTCAAATATTTCTAAAATATCTTTATCGCGTTCAAATCCAATTGCACGAAACAAGGTAGTAACAGGCAATTTCTTTTTACGATCAATGTATGCGTACATCACATTATTGATATCCGTCGCAAATTCAATCCAAGAACCTTTGAATGGAATAACACGCGCCGAATATAATTTGGTTCCGTTGGCATGGAATGATTGGCCAAAAAACACACCTGGTGAACGGTGTAATTGCGATACAACTACTCGTTCGGCGCCATTAATGACAAAAGTACCGCTTGGGGTCATGTATGGAATGGTTCCCAAATACACGTCCTGAACAATCGTTTCAAAATCTTCATGTTCTGGATCGGTACAATACAATTTTAAACGAGCTTTTAAAGGCACACTATAAGTGAGTCCGCGCTCGATACATTCTTGAATAGAATAACGCGGTGGATCCACGAAATAATCCAAGAATTCCAAAACGAATTGATTGCGTGTATCCGTAATTGGAAAATTTTCCATGAAGGTGTTATACAACCCTTCTTTGCCCCGTTCTTCCGGTTTCGTTTCCAATTGGAAAAAATCGCGGAAAGATTTGATCTGAATATCCAGAAAATCAGGGTACTGAGGGATATTCTTCGTTGAGGCAAAACTCAATCTTTCAGTCTGATTTGTTATCATCAATGGACAAAATTTTGATTTAAAGTAAAAATGAAAAACGTATAACGAAATTATACGAAAAATGGTTTAGGTCATTGAGTGATTAACCCAAGACCTAAACCTGTAATATAAACGGATATTGAATTACTTCAACTCAACCACCGCTCCTGCATCTTCTAAAGATTTTTTCAAACCTTCAGCCTCAGCTTTAGAAACTCCTTCTTTTACATTTGATGGTGCACCATCAACAATGTCTTTTGCCTCTTTAAGACCAAGACCTGTAAGTTCTTTTACTACCTTAACAACTGCTAATTTAGAAGCTCCAGCCTCTTTTAATACTACTGTAAATTCTGTTTGTTCTTCAACAGCAGCAGCATCACCACCACCACCGGCCATTACTACAGCAGCAGCAGCAGGCTCAATTCCATACTCATCTTTCAATATGGTTGCTAATTCATTAACTTCTTTAACAGTTAAGTTAACTAATTGTTCTGCGAATTGTTTCAAATCTGCCATTTTTCTATCGTTTTAGTTTTTTTATTATAATTGTTTTTTTGTGCTCAATGATTTATTATTCTGCCCCTTTTTCTTCAGCATGTTTCAACAAAGCTGAAATAATGCGTCGAGCCGGAGACTGAAGTAATCCGATGATTTCTCCAACAAGCTCTTCTTTTGATTTTAAAGCCGCTAAGCCCTCTAATTCGTTGTCTCCAATATAAATTTCACTATTTATATAGGCTCCTTTAAGAACTGGTTTATCAGATTTTCTACGGAAATCTTTAATAATTTTAGCTGGTGCGTTGGCAATGGTTCCCATCATCAGTGCCGAAGTACCCTTAAGTACAGATGGCAAATCACCAAAATCACTAGCTGAAGCCTGCATGGCTTTCGTCAATAGGGTGTTTTTAACTACTTCTAACGTAATGTCTGCTTTGAAACAAGCATGACGTAAATTAGACGTTGTTTCAGCATCCAAACCTGAAGTATCAGCAATATAAATGATATTCGATTCAGCCAACTTTGCAGTTAAATTTTCTATCGCAATGGATTTTTCTTCTCTTGTCATAATGCAAAAATTTTAACTACCAATTATACAGCCTTCGGATCTAAAGGAATAGCAGGACTCATCGTACTTGACAAGTGAATAGACTTAATGTAAGTCCCCTTGGCTGCAGTTGGTTTCAATTTGATTAATGTTTGAATGATTTCGTGGGCATTGTCCACAATTTTGTCAGCATCAAATGAAATGCGACCAATACCAGCATGAACGATACCAGTTTTATCAACTTTAAAGTCAATTTTACCAGCTTTCACTTCTGCTACAGCTTTACCAACTTCCATGGTTACCGTCCCTGTTTTTGGGTTTGGCATTAAACCACGTGGGCCTAATATACGTCCTAAAGGACCTAATTTACCCATTACAGCAGGCATAGTAATAATTACATCCACGTCAGTCCAACCATCTTTAATTTTTTGAAGAAAGTCATCTAATCCAACGAAATCAGCTCCTGCAGCTTTTGCTTCAGCTTCTTTGTCTGGTGTAACCAATGCTAAAACGCGTACATCTTTACCTGTTCCATGTGGAAGGGCAACAACACCACGAACCATTTGATTAGCTTTACGTGGATCAACGCCCAAACGTACTGAAATATCAACGGATTCATCGAATTTTGCAGATGCAACTTGCTTTAATAATGAAGACGCATCTTTAAGTGAATACAAACGATTGCGTTCAATTTTAGCAGCTGCCTCTTTTTGTTTTTTTGTCAACTTTGCCATAAATTACCCTTTCTTTAGCGGAGAATATCCGGTTACTGTTATACCCATAGATCTGGCGGTACCGGCAATCATGCTTACAGCGGATTCCTTTGTAAATGCATTCAAATCAGCCATCTTGTCTTCGGCAATTGCCGTGATTTGTTCAATGGTGACATTACCGACTTTACGACGGTTTGGTTCACCAGAACCCGATTTTAATTTGGCAGCATCTAACAATTGAATAGCAGCTGGGGGCGTTTTAACAACAAAATCAAATGATTTGTCTTTGTACACGGTAATTTGTACCGGTAAAACTTTGCCGGGTTGATCCTGAGTTCGCGCATTAAACTGCTTGCAAAACTCCATGATGTTAACCCCAGCAGCTCCCAAAGCAGGTCCAACCGGTGGCGATGGATTCGCGGCACCTCCCTTAACTTGTAGTTTAACTACTTTACTAATTTCTTTAGCCATTTTTAAAAAAATTTAGCACATCGATCAATTGGAAGCGATTGATGTGAATTTGGATTATGTAACAATTATACTTTTTCTACTTGCATAAAACTCAATTCAAGAGGTGTCTTACGTCCAAAAATTTTGACCATTACCTCTAATTTGCGCTTCTCTTCATTAATTTTCTCAACAGTTCCATTGAAACCATTGAAAGGACCATCAATTACTTTAACTGTTTCGCCAGCTGTAAATGGAATCATATGTACTGATTCGGCTGAAACAGTTAACTCGTCCACTTTACCCAACATCCGATTTACCTCAGAAATACGTAATGGAACAGGATCTCCCCCCTTTACTTCACCTAAGAAACCGATAACACCAGTAATTGATTTAATAATATGAGGAATCTCTCCAACTAAATTAGCTTCGATCATTACATAGCCTGGAAAATAAACCTTGTCCTTCGAGATCTTTTTTCCATCGCGTACCTGCACCACCTTTTCAGTAGGAACCAATACTTGCTCAATAAAATCAGCTAAACCTAATCGGTTAATTTCTGTTTCTATATAAGACTTAACCTTGTTTTCCTGTCCGCTAACTGCCCTGACAACATACCACTTTTTCACATTCGTTTCGGTCATTGCAACAAGTATTTAAGAATTCAAAAAACGAAAAATCCCAGAAATTGATTTAGCAAAAAGCTCATCAACGCCCCAGGTTGCCAAAGCACAGATCACAGAGAAGGCAGCTACAACAATCGTTAATCGTTGCACCTCTGCCCATTCTGGCCAAGTTACATTGGATTTGAGCTCATCAAATGATTCAGAAATATAAGAAGCAAAATTTGCCATGATAATTTTATTTTGCACGGGTGGAGGGATTCGAACCCCCATCAACGGTTTTGGAGACCGCTATTCTACCCTTGAACTACACCCGTTTATGATATAAAACCAGCAACATCCTAAAGGAGTTGCTGGCTTATGAAATTTAATTACAATTAGTCTACTATCTCAGTTACCTGACCTGCACCTACTGTACGTCCACCTTCACGAATCGCGAAACGCAAACCAACACTTAATGCAATAGGACTTAACAATTCAACATTAATAGTTAAGTTATCACCTGGCATAACCATCTCAACACCATCAGGTAACGAAATTGTACCAGTTACATCCGTTGTACGAACGTAAAACTGAGGACGGTAATTGTTATGGAATGGTGTGTGACGACCACCTTCTTCTTTTTTCAAGATGTAAACCTCTGCTTTGAATCTAGCGTGTGGTTTTACTGAACCTGGCTTACAAATAACCATACCACGACGGATATCAGCTTTGTCAACACCACGCAACAACAAACCTACGTTATCTCCAGCTTCACCACGGTCAAGGATTTTACGGAACATCTCAACTCCAGTAACAGTAGAAGTCAATTTGTCAGCACCCATACCGATAATCTCAACTGGATCACCTGTATTAGCAACACCTGTCTCGATACGACCTGTAGCAACAGTTCCACGACCTGTGATGGTGAAAACATCTTCAACAGGCATCAAGAATGGTTTAGCATTGTCACGAACTGGCTCTTCGATCCAGCTGTCAACAGCTTCCATCAATTCAAGAATTTTAGGAACCCAGTTAGCATCACCATTTAATCCTCCAAGAGCAGAACCTTGTACAACTGGACCATTATCTCCATCATAATCATAGAATGACAATAGATCACGGATTTCCATTTCAACAAGCTCCAACAACTCAGAATCATCAACCATATCCACTTTGTTCATGAAAACAACAATACGTGGAATACCAACTTGACGTCCTAAAAGGATGTGCTCACGAGTTTGTGGCATTGGTCCATCAGTAGCAGCTACTACAAGAATAGCACCATCCATCTGAGCAGCACCAGTAACCATGTTTTTCACGTAATCCGCGTGACCTGGACAGTCAACGTGCGCATAGTGACGGTTAAGTGTTTCGTACTCAACGTGTGATGTATTAATTGTAATACCACGCTCTTTCTCTTCAGGAGCATTATCAATTTGATCAAATGATTTCGCCTGACACCACCCTTTTTCTGACAACACTTTAGTGATTGCAGCAGTAAGAGTAGTTTTACCGTGGTCAACGTGACCGATAGTACCTATGTTAAGGTGAGGCTTCGAACGGTTAAAATTTTCTTTTGCCATTTTAAATTAATTTTTAATCTTAGTTAGTATTTAGTGTTCAAATTTTAATAAGATTGAGCCAGTGACGGGAATTGAACCCGTGACCTCTTCCTTACCAAGGAAGCACTCTACCCCTGAGCTACACCGGCTTTTGCTATTTTAAATTTTGAGTTTTAAATTTGGAATTTCAAACACAACAAGACAAAATTGCGATTATTGCGTGAAAATATTGGATCCAAAAAAATTCTTAAAACCTATATGGGGTTATTCTATATGGAATTACTAAAAAACTTATTTTGAAAACACAAAACAGTTTAACAAACCCAAAGTAAATTGCCTCTTTCGGATATTGACATCACCAAAAATGATGCGTCAATAAAAAAACACCTAAAAAAGGTATTTTTTTTTGTGGGGAGAGCAGGATTCGAACCTGCGAAGACGTAGTCAGCAGATTTACAGTCTGCCCTCGTTGGCCGCTTGAGTATCTCCCCTTTACATTTAATCAAAATTTCAAAAAACAGAGCCGATAGAGGGACTCGAACCCACGACCTGCTGATTACAAATCAGCTGCTCTAGCCAGCTGAGCTACATCGGCATAAACAATAAAAAAGTCCGCTATTTCTAACGGACTGCAAATGTATAGATAATTTTGTTGAATCAAAATTTTTTTCTGTTTTTTTTAATCAGATATGTGAACGTATTTTTTCTTTGCGTTTAACAAGCACCCGTTCTAAGGATTCAGCGGCTAATTCAATACCTTCTTCAAAAGATTTGCATTGTTTTTTTACCATAAAATCATCCCCAGGTACATGAATTTTAACCTCTATCAGCTTATTTTCTTTTTCACTTGTTTTTTCAACTTTTAAAAAAACATCGGACGTTACTATTTTGTCATAAAATTTTTCCAACTTTAAAAGACGTTCTTGAATGAACAGAACTAATTTCTGATCTACCGCAAAATTTACCGCATTTACATTAACTTTCATAATTTTCATTTATTAAGGTTGAACTTACTTAGAATCATCTTGGCTTCTTGGATGAAACGCTCGAAACACATTTTTTAATTCCTTTAAATTGGTATGTGTATACACTTGAGTGGATGCCAAACTTGAATGCCCTAACAATTCTTTCACTGAGTTAATATCTGCCCCTTCATTTAATAAGTGTGTCGCAAAGCTATGACGCAGCATGTGCGGACTCTTTTTTACCTTATTTGAGACAGCACTAAGGTACAAATTAATCAGTCTGTACACAAGACTTGGCGACATTTTTATGCCTTTAATCGTTAAAAAAAGCACATCTTGGTCTTTAACATGTTCAATTTGTGATCTTTGCCCCAAATATTTTAGATAAATTTCAACCACTTGAGGAAGCAAAGGAACCAATCTTTCTTTATTTCTTTTTCCCAGAATACGGATAGAAGCACTTACTGGGTCAATTGAATGTACTTTGAGCCCTATCAATTCCGCTCGCCTCATGCCCGTAGTGTAAAACAGTTCTAACATGAATTGATCTCTGATCCCTTCAAAATCATCAGAAAATGGGCTGCCACCAAGTAATTTGCTCAATTCTTGTTCAGAAAATGGAATTTGTACTTTTTTGGGTTTTTTGAGTGCCTTGTGAGCTGATAAAGGATTAACTGTACAATATTTTATTTTAATGAGAAAATTATAAAACGACTTCAAGGAAGTGATTTTTCGATTAATAGTCGCTGAGGAGCAACCGCCATCTGACAAATAAACAATCCACGATCGGATGTAGCTATATGGCACTTCGTTCCATACAATTTCGCCAAATTCATTCTTCAGAAACGAGCTAAATTGGGTAAGATCTGTTTCGTAAGACGAGAGGGTATGCACCGAATACTTCTTTTCATATCCAATATAATCTAAAAAGGCACGAATATGTTCCATAATAAAAGGTGAACTTCAAATTTACACCATTCAATAATATAACAAGTGAATTATTGCCCATTTTTAAATGACAAAGTTTTAAAATGAGCGCTGCCTTTCAAATTTCATTTTTCCTCTACTGCGCAAGTTCGTTGACTGATCAAAATTCTTTTATCATACCTTTGCACCATGGAAGTAGAAAAGCGCGACATACGAGCCCTGTCATTAGAACAACTTCAAAATTTTTTTGTGACACAGGGTGACAAAGCCTTTCGGGCACAACAAGTGTATGAATGGCTGTGGCATAAAGGAGCGCACGATTTTGAATCCATGACCAATGTGTCAAAATCTACGCGGATTTTATTAGACCAACACTTTGTTATTAATCACATCCATGTAGATGTAATGCAACGAAGCAGTGATGGTACTTTTAAAAATGCGGTAAAGCTGCATGATGGTTTGTTTGTTGAAAGTGTATTGATTCCAACCGAAACAAGGTCAACTGCCTGTGTTTCTAGCCAAGTAGGTTGTAGCCTCGATTGTCATTTTTGTGCCACGTCAAGACTCAAGCGGATGCGCAACTTGAATCCAGATGAAATTTACGACCAAGTATTAACCATTGACCGCCAAAGCCGGCTGTACTACCAACGGCCTTTAAGAAACATTGTATTTATGGGCATGGGCGAACCGCTTATGAACTATCCGAATGTCATTAAAGCCATTGAAAAAATAACAGATCCTAAAGGCCTAGGCATTTCACCACGTCGGATCACGGTGTCAACTTCTGGGATTCCGAAGCTTATTCAAAAAATGGCCGATGATGGCGTCACATTTAAATTAGCTGTTTCATTGCACAGCGCTATTGAATCGGTTCGAAATGACATCATGCCTTTTTCCAAATCATTCCCATTAACGGAACTGAGAAGCAGTTTGGAATATTGGTACAGAAAAACCAAAAGCCGGGTAACTTATGAATATGTGGTTTGGAAAGGAATCAATGACAAACAAGCAGATATTGACGCATTGGTTAAATTTTGTCTTCATGTTCCGTGTAAAGTCAACTTAATTGAGTACAATGCCATTGACGACCCCCGATTTCAACAAGCCGATGAACAGTCAATTGAACAATATGTAATGGCATTAGAAGCCAAAAACATAGTGGTTAAGGTGAGGAAAAGCCGAGGCAAAGATATTGATGCGGCCTGTGGGCAATTGGCAAATAAAAGCTAGTTTAGAACCAAGAGGAAAGAGTAAAGAAGAAAGATTGAAAATTTTGAATTTTGAATTTTGAATTTTGAATTTTGAATTGGTGACATTTTAAAAACATGAAACCTGAAACTTGAAACCTGAAACCTGAAACAAACGACTACTCCGCCATCCGTTTTAGTTTGGCCCTATCTTTAAGGTGGATGCGTTTGCCATTCAATTCAACCAAACCTGTTTTGTTTAGTTCCGACAACAAACGAATGCAACTTTCGGTTGCCGTTCCAATCATACCCGCCAATTCTTCGCGGGTTAATTGCACTTGCAACGAGCCATCAGGAGCTTTTCCGAAAGTATCCTCAAGGTAAAGCAATGTTTCGGCCAAACGCTCTTTTACACTTTTTTGCGCCATAGACACCATGTGGTCGTCCGATTCTTTGAGGTCCCCACAGATGGTTTTCATGACATTCATGGAAAACTGGTTGTTTTCTGAAAAAAACTGCAGAATTTCTTTTTTGGGAATAAAACACACCTCCATGTCTTCTAAGGCAACAGCACTCAAATTGACGGGTTCTTCACTAATTAAACTGCGTTGGCCCAACAACTCTCCTGACTTAATCAATTTAACAATCTGATCTTTGCCGTTGGCACTCAACTTGGTGAGTTTACAAATCCCACCTTTTACACAAAACACACCGTTGATGCTTTCGCCCTCTTCAAATAAGGGCTCCCCTTTTTTAATGGTAAATGAGGTTTTGCAATGTGCCATTTGCAAAAGTTCTTGTTTGTTGAGCGCTTTTAGCGAACTAAACTCACGAACAATACATTGCTCACATTTACTCATAGCTAAAAATTTGATTGAAAATTGAATGTCAAATATACATATATAATGTAAAATTGATATGGCATTTTGATTCATTTAATTATACCCAGCCAATGATCTTTAACATGCAATGTATTCATCAAAAAACAAATGTAGTGCTAACTGACAAATGTCATAGTTCTCAAACCTTGCATATCTGACCTTTGCGCTAGGTATATAGAGCAAATTTTTTAGGTATGAGTACATCGATGTGTTTCCATTGTGGAAACGACGTTCCTCATGGAACCAACTTCCAGGCGGACGCCCATTTGTTTTGTTGTTTGGGTTGCAAAACGGTTTATGAACTGTTTACACAGAACAATTTGAGTTCGTATTATGATTTTCAGAACAACCCAGGTGCCAGTCCAATAGCCGATTCAGCCAAGTTCGATTACTTGGATCAATTGGCTATACAATCGCAATTACTTGATTTTGAGGATGAAAATATGCATATTGTGTCGTTATATGTGCCTCACATTCATTGCAGTTCTTGTATTTGGATTTTAGAAAATTTGCAAAAGCTCGAATCCGGCATCATTAAAGCACAAGTACATTTTACGTCAAAAAAAGTACGCATACACTTTGATCCAAAAAAGGTGAGTTTGCGCAAATTGGCTGAATTACTTGCCCGAATCGGATACGAGCCCTACATCAGTTTGGCCGAAATGACTGAAAAACCCAAAACGGTTGATCGGGTCCTTTTATACAAACTGGCTATTGCCTTTTTTTGCTTTGGCAACATCATGCTTCTGTCATTTCCCGAATATTTTGAATGGAACGAATATTGGATAAATCGGTATCGCCCATTTTTAAGAGGGTTGATATTTGTCATTTCCCTTCCCTCCTTTTTGTATTCGGCATCAGGGTATTATGAAAGCGCTTGGAAAAGCATTAAAAGCAAACTGCTCAACATTGAAATCCCCATAGCGTTGGGCATCATCGTGATGTTTGTTCGCAGTGTGGTGGATATGTGGTGGGAACATGGCCCTGGTTTTTTTGACAGCATGACGGGGCTCATCTTTTTTATGTTATTGGGAAAATTATTTCAGCAAAAAACATACGATTTCTTATCATTTGAACGCGATTATAAATCGTACTTTCCAGTTGCGGTAACACGCATCAACGGACAGGGCGTTGAAATCCCTGTACCTATTCAGGAGGTGAATCGCGGCGATCGGTTGTTAATTCGGAATCAGGAATTGATTCCTGCCGATGGCATTCTGATTTCGGATCGAGCGGGCATTGATTACAGTTTTGTAACGGGCGAAGCACAAACCGTAGAGAAATATTCAGGAGATAAAATTTTTGCTGGCGGCAAGCACCTTGGAAAAGGGTTTCAGATGGAAGTATTGCAACCTGTTTCACACAGCTATTTAACCCGCTTATGGGGAAATGACGTTTTTGATGGGTCTAAATCTGAAAAATATGTGACGATTACCAATACAGTGAGCCGGTATTTTACCCCCGCCCTGTTAATTCTATCAGTTGTCTCCTTTATTTTATGGTCATTCAAAGATGTATCGGCTGCTTTTGAAGTGTTCACAGCCATTTTAATTGTTGCCTGCCCTTGCGCTTTGGCTTTAACGGCTCCTTTTACACTAGGCAATGTGATTCGTCTGATGGGACAAAAGGCATTTTACGTAAAAAATACCGCTGTCATAGAACAACTTTCCCGCATTGACACCCTTGTATTTGATAAAACGGGCACCCTGACTTCTGCGCAAAAAACGAACATGACCATACAATATGATTTAACTGAAAATCAAACATTCCAATTAAAAACATTATTACGTGCCTCCAATCATCCTTTAAGCAGACAAATTTATGATGCCTTGCCATTTGGTGCCGAATATGACGTTGCAAAATTTGAAGAAGTGAGCGGAAAAGGAATTTCTGGGATCATTGAAGGTCAAATCTTTAAAGTGGGTTCGGCCGCTTGGGTAGGTTTTCCAGAACAATTACGCGAAGGAATTACCGCTGTTCATGTAAGTATTGACCACAGCTATAAAGGTGTTGCCGAAATGGCCAATGCCTACAGACCAGGATTGGAACAACTTTTTGAAAGACTTCAAAAAAAGTATTCATTACACATTTTATCGGGTGATAACGACGGGGAAAGAACGGCCTTAGAAGCCCTTTTACCACAGAACATACCCATGCATTTTAACCAAAAACCTGAAGACAAACTTAATTTTATAAAACAGTTACAAGTTCAAGGTAAAAAGGTACTTATGATTGGTGATGGCCTCAATGATGCAGGAGCCCTTATGCAAAGTGAAGTGGGAGTTGCATTGGCCGAAGATGTCAATGTGTTTTCGCCTGCCTGCGATGCCATTTTGGATGCACGAGAATTAAAGCATTTTGACTTTTATTTAAATTATGCCCACCATGCCCGTTTGACTATTTATATCAGTTTCATCATTTCACTCCTATATAACATCGTGGGCTTAAGCTTTGCCATTTCGCACCAACTTGATCCAGTTGTGGCGGCCATCATCATGCCATTAAGTACAATTACCATTGTAAGCGTGGTGACTATTCTAA
Organism: Flavobacterium sp. BFFFF2; assembly: GCA_002256385.1. Taxonomy (GTDB): domain Bacteria; phylum Bacteroidota; class Bacteroidia; order Flavobacteriales; family Flavobacteriaceae; genus Flavobacterium. Next base: position 15,745 of record NKJD01000033.1, on the reverse strand, counting down.
GTAGTTATTTTGCCAAAAGATATCACAAATATTAAAACCAGATTACGCATTAGAAATTTATTACATTAAAAAATGACTACAAATCTGGTAATGTAATAAGAATTGATCTAGACTTTTTTCAATTGGCTGCAAAATGGTCTTTTCGCCCCATATTGCCCCTTTTTATTACTCCGTAGCGCTGCTATGCAGTGCAAAAAAGTTTAAACCCAAATAATGTATTAGAATTTTATTACAAGTAAAAATGACTGCAAATCTGGAAATGTACTCCTTTTTTTGTCCTCAATGTAGCTTGGCTACATCTGCGGAAAAAAAGTCCGTGCACTCCCAGCTTTTTTGTCCTTTTCCCTTTCATCACAAAGTCCAATACATCATTTGGGTTGCAATCTGGAATAAAAATCATCATTTTTCGCTTCAATCAAAAAAGTCTAAATCACTTCAGTTTTTTATCCTCAATGTAGCGCTGCTACACCTGCGGTATAAAAAGTCCGTGCACTCCCAGCTTTTTTGTCCTTTTCCCATTTTAATGGCGTTTATATTTGTTTTTTTAAAGGTCATTAAGAACCAACTTTTTTAATTTGAGTTTGCAAATGCAAACTTTTTTTTAAGTGTTGGTTTCATTACAAAGTCTAATGCATAATCTGGGTTAAACAATCCCATTAGCCATTTATACGCATAAAAGTTTTCAACAACTTGCCATTTTTTTTGTGTGCTGGCCTACTATTTTCCGTTCTTTGTAGCCTATGAAATGGCAACATCAAGCACTAATCGCTTTAGGCAGCAACCAAGGAAATCGAACGGAACACATTCAAAAAGCCATCGAATTGATCCATCGGTTGGTAGGTACGGTGACGCAGGTTTCAAAGCTCTACGAAACGCCTTCTTGGGGCTATAAAGGAGCCGATTATTACAATGGGGCAGCATTGATTCACACCCATAAAACGGCACAGGAAGTATTGAATGCCTTGTTGCACATTGAAATGGAAATGGGGCGAACACGTGCCAAAACTGAAGGCTACACCGACCGCCAAATTGATTTGGACTTGTTAACTTACGACGACGAAATCATCCAAGAAAACCACTTGCACATTCCACATCCGCGCATGCACGAACGCAATTTTGTGTTGGTGCCACTGTTGGATTTAAAGATAGAATGGCAACACCCCATTTTCAAGAAAAATGCGGCCCAGTTGTTGCAAGCTTCGCCCGACAACAGCCCTTCCAGTCCGGTGGCCCGCTTGCAGGCGCCCGTTCAAAAATTGGCTTTAGATCAGCTCAATTACATTGCCATTGAAGGGAATATTGGGGCAGGTAAAACTACTCTAACGCATAAAATTGCCGAAGATTTTAACGCCAAAATGGTACTCGAGCGTTTTGCGGACAATCCGTTTTTGCCCAAGTTTTACGAAGACCAAAGCCGTTATGCTTTTCCGTTAGAAATGTCGTTTTTGGCCGATCGGTATCAGCAAATCAGCGATGATTTGTCGCAATTTGATTTGTTTAAAGATTTTGTAGTGGCCGATTACCACATTTTTAAATCGCTCATTTTTGCCAAAGTCACCTTGACAGAAGACGAATTTCGGTTGTATAAAACCATGTTCTCCATCATTTACAAAGAAATGCCCAAACCCGATTTGTACATTTATTTGTATCAAAGTACCGAAAGGTTGTTGCAAAACATTAAAAAACGGGGGCGGAGTTACGAACAAGAAATTGAACCAGCCTACCTAGAACGCATCAATTCGGGCTATTTGGACTTCATTAAATCACAAACCGATATTCAAATTTTGGTGATTGACGTGACCGACCTGGATTTTATTTCACGCCAAGAAGATTATTTATACATCCTTCGCTTAATTGAAGAAAAGATGTTACCAAATATTAATTAGTTCTGCAACGCTGCTAATTTTTTGTAAAATTCCCACACCGCAATGCCGCCACTGACGGCTACATTTAATGAATGTTTGGTGCCCAATTGCGGAATTTCAATGCATTGATCAGACAGGGCAATCACATCTGGGTGTACGCCAAATACTTCGTGACCAAACACCAAAGCATAACGGACATTTTTAACGGCTTCCACCTCATGCAACCAAATGGCTTGGTGGGTTTGTTCAACGGATAAAATTTGAATGCCCGCTTGCTTGAGTTCATGGACGAGCGCCACGATGTCGTCGCGGTATTCCCAAGCAACCGTTTCAGTAGCTCCTAAGGCCGTTTTGTTAATTTCTTTGTTTGGCGGGGTGGCTGTAATGCCGCACAAGTATATTTTTTCAATCAAAAAAGCGTCGGCTGTTCTGAAGAACGACCCGATATTGTGTAAACTCCTGATGTCATTCAGAATCAGAATGAGGGGTGTTTTTGCAGCTTCTTTGAACTCAGTAACCGATTTGCGGTTCATTTCGTCGGTGGTTTTTTTTGCCATCGTATTATAAAAAAAGCCACACTGTAAAAGCGTGGCTTGTTATGAATGATTCAATGTGAATTAGCTTTTTGTAGCAGGAGTAGTTCCTTCTGCTGGAGCGTCTGGTAAAATTTCACCTTTAATGGTTAACACTTTTGGCGTGTCAGAAACATTGGTAGTCAAAGTAACTGTTTTAGTGAAAGCACCAATGCGGTTTGTATCGTATTTTACCCCAATTACGGCTGAAGCACCCGGTGCAATAGGATCTTTAGGAAATGTAGGAACAGTACAACCACATGATCCTTGCGCATTTGAAATCACTAATGGTTTGTTTCCGTTGTTGGTGAATTTGAATTCACGTTTTCCGTCTGCGTTATGAGAAATTTTACCGTAATCGATGGTTTCTTCTTCAAAAACGATGCCAGCACCTTCTAATTTAGGAGCTTCTGATTTAGTCGATTTTTTGTCCATTTTTTTTGATTGCGCTTGTGTAGAAGTAATTCCGAACAAAGCAATGGCTGCAACTAGGATTATTTTTTTCATGGTCTTAATTTTTTTTGGTTAACAAATCTAGGCAAAGAAAAGTATTTTGCTGGTAAAAAATCTTAAAAATTTGATAAAAAATTTAGGTTAACCAAGCCCTAAATGCTACATTCGCTTTCAAAAATTTACACGTTGGCGGCTAAAGATACAACCCAGAAAGAAACCCCCCTCATGAAGCAATACAACGACATCAAGCGGAAGTATCCAGATGCTTGTTTGTTGTTTAGGGTAGGCGATTTTTACGAAACATTTGGCGAAGATGCCGTTCGAACAGCCCGTATTTTGGGCATTGTACTTACCAAAAGAGGCAGTGGATCTGAAACCGAAACCGCCTTGGCCGGTTTTCCGCATCATTCATTGAACACTTATTTACCCAAATTAGTAAAGGCTGGTTTGCGGGTGGCCATTTGCGATCAGTTGGAAGATCCAAAATTGACCAAAACCATCGTAAAACGGGGCGTAACCGAATTAATAACCCCTGGGGTTTCTCTAAATGATGAGGTGCTTCAAGCCAAAAGCAACAATTTTTTGGCGGCTTTGCAAGTAGGTAAAAAAAATTGGGGCATTGCCTTGCTTGATGTGTCCACGGGCGAATTTTTATCGGCCCAAGGGAATGCCGATTACATCGATAAATTGCTTCAAAACTTTTTGCCCACGGAAGTGTTGGTACAAAAACAGCACAAAACCACGGTGTCTGAGACGTTTCGCGCAGAGCTTAATGTCTTTTACCTAGAAGATTGGGTCTTTAAAGAAGATTATGCCCAACAGGCACTGACTTCGCATTTTGAAACCAAATCGCTTAAAGGATTTGGGTTTGAAGAACTCAATGAAGGACTCATTGCAGCAGGAGCCATTCTGTATTATTTATCAGAAACGCAACACAATAAAATTCAACACATTACTTCCATTCAGCGCATTTTAGATGATGAATATGTGTGGATGGATCGGTTTACCATGCGCAACTTGGAGCTGTACCAAGCCAATGATCCGTTGGCCGTGACCTTGCTTGATGTGATTGACCGAACCAAATCGCCCATGGGTGGCCGCCTACTCAAACGCTGGTTGGCTTTTCCGTTAAAAAAAATAGACGCCATTCGCCAGCGACACGAGGTGGTGCAATATTTGGTCCAAGACACCGAGGCTTTGCAAGCTTTTCAACAGCAAATTCAAAGCATGTCCGATTTGGAACGCTTGATTTCAAAATTGGCTGCTGGCAAAGTGCACCCGCGCGAGGTGTGGTATTTATATGATTCGCTGGAAGCCATTTTACCGATCAAGGCATTGGCCATGCAAGCAAACCAAGCGGCTGTTCGCCAAGTGGGCGAACAATTGGACGACTGTGCGGTGTTGCGGGCAAAAATTAAAAGCATGTTACACCCCGATGCACCAGCTGCCATCTCCAAAGGCAATGTGGTTGCGCCGGGCGTCGATGCCACTTTAGATGAATTACGCGCATTGGCTTTTTCGGGCAAAGAATACTTAGACGGCATTGAAAAACGAGAAGCCGCCCGAACCGATATTCCCTCTTTAAAAATTGCCTTTAACAATGTGTTTGGGTATTTTATTGAGGTGCGCAATACCCACAAAGACAAAGTCCCCGCCGACTGGATTCGCAAGCAAACGCTCGTAAATGCGGAGCGTTACATTACTGAAGAACTCAAAGAATACGAGGCAAAAATTTTAGGTGCCGAAGAAAAAATATACCAAATTGAACAGCAATTGTTTGAACAGTTGGTGCAATGGATGGTCGGATACATATTGCCCGTTCAGCGAAACGCCCAACTGGTTGCCCAGTTAGATTGCCTGATGTCTTTTGCGCAATTGGCTATTGACAACCGGTATTGCTGCCCCGTTTTAGAAGAAGGTTTTGCATTAGACATCCGCCAAGGACGTCACCCGGTTATTGAAAAGCGTTTGCCGCCCGATGTGCCTTACATTGCCAACGATGTCTATTTGGACCGTGAAACGCAGCAAATCATCATGATTACAGGGCCCAATATGTCGGGTAAATCGGCCATATTACGTCAAACGGCCCTCATTGTTTTGCTGGCCCAAATGGGCAGTTTTGTGCCCGCCGATTCGGTGCACATGGGCATTGTGGACAAGCTTTTCACCAGGGTAGGGGCCAGCGATAACATTTCGATGGGCGAATCTACTTTTATGGTTGAAATGAACGAAACCGCATCCATTTTGAATAATTTATCAGAAAGAAGTTTGATTCTATTGGACGAAATTGGCCGTGGCACCAGCACCTATGATGGGATTTCCATTGCGTGGGCCATCGCCGAATTTTTGCACGAAAACCCGGCCGCACCCAAAACATTGTTTGCCACCCATTACCACGAACTGAACGACATGGCCGACCAATTTGCCCGCATCAAAAATTACAATGTGTCAGTCAAAGAACTCAAAGATACGGTGTTATTTATGCGCACATTAAGCCCCGGAGGCAGCGCCCACAGTTTTGGAATACATGTGGCCAAAATGGCGGGGATGCCGCAAATGGTGGTGCAAAAAGCCAATAAATTGCTGAAGAAATTAGAAAAAAACAACCAGCACAATCAGGTGAAGGAGCGCATCAGTGCTCCGCAAAACGAACTGCAATTGTCCATTTTTCAGATGGATGACCCCATGCTCGAAGAAATCAGAACCGATTTAACCCAATTGGATATTAATACATTGACGCCTGTGGAAGCTTTGATGAAATTAAATGAGTTGAAAAAAATGGTGGTCAAATCGAATTAAACTTCGGTGGTGGTTTCGGTAAAATGAATGCCGTATTGCTGCAATTCGACCAAGATTGGTTCATACACTTCGGGTTTCACCGGAATCTGAACGCCTGGCGTAGTAATTTGTCCATTCAAAATGCGCAAAGCCGCCATGCCAACGGGTAAGCCCACTGTTTTGGCCATGCCTGTAAACGTGGGGTCGTCGCCCAAGCACACCAAAGTGCTGTCTTTTTGGTAGGTTTTGCCATTGAGTTCATACCCAAATCGGTGGTACATTACAATCATGTCCTTGTCGCCCGCTTCTAATTTCCAAGCGTTCCCCAACACTTCTTCGAGCAATTGGGCTGGGCTGGCGCTCGCTAAGGTGAATTTGACGTCTGTTCGGAACAAGCCCATGTCTTGCCATTTTTTCCAAGCCACATCATTATCTGATATGTTAAAAAACGATTGGACTTTTTGTTCCACACTTTGTCCTTGTGTTTCGGGTAAAAAGGCGGCTAAAAAGTCGCGGTAAGTCAATTTATCTGTGTGCGGCAACACATACGAATCATCCGTTAATCCGAGGGTTACTAACTGATCCCAAGCGGCGCTGTATCCCATTCGGCGGATGGTTCCCCGATATAAGGTGTCAATCCCATTCAAATTATACAGCGATTCATATTTCATGGAATCGCGGTTGGCATAGGCTTCAAAGTCTCCCCAATTTTCAATATGCAAGGCATCGGTGCGTTTAAATAACTGTGAATACGGGATGTATTTGTACTGGCCATTTTGGCGAAATTTTGCCACACCACCTTGCCCGGCCAAAATCACATTTCGGGGTGCCCACGTAAATTTGTAGTGCCAAGCATTTGTATCTGATTCTGGGGCAATGAGCCCGCCGCAATACGACTCAAAATGATGGATGTGTGCGCCTTGTGCCCGCAGTTCGTCCAGTATTTGCATGGCACTCATGTGGTCAATGCCCGGGTCGAGGCCGATTTCATTCATAAAAACCAAGCCTTTTTCACGTACAGCCGCATCCAAGGCTTGCATGCCGTCGCTCACATACGAGGCGGTGACCAAGTGTTTGCCAAACGTCACACAATCTTGCGCCACCTCAAGGTGCATAAAAGCGGGCAACATCGATATGATTAAATCGGCGCGTGAAATTTCGGTTTGCCGCTGGGTTTGGTTGTGAATATCCAATGCCAATGGCGTGGCATTCGGATGTCCTGCACATTTTTGTGTGGCCAATTCGAGCGATAAATCGGCGATGCGCAAATGAATGTGCTGTTGGGTTGATTGTTCGAGTAAATACCGAATCAAAGACGATGCTGATCGGCCAGCACCTATTAATAAAATGGATCTCATGCCTTACATTTGTGCCGCAAAGGTATACATTTGCCTTTGTAAATAGAACACCTTTACCATGAACAATCCAGCACGTATTGCCGCCTTGATTTTAGGTTTGTTAGCCATTATTTTAGGTGCCTTTGGCGCACATGCCCTTCAAAAAGTACTCACGCCAGCCGCATTAAGTTCTTTTGAAACGGGCGTTCGTTATCAGTTCTACATGGCGTTTTTTTTGCTGTATCTTGGGTTGGAACACCAATTTTCGGCCAAACGCAGCCGAATCATATTTTGGCTGACGCTGTCAGGAACCATATTGTTTTCGGGCTCCATCTACTTATTGGTGCTATTACCATTGGCTGGTTTAAGCTTTAAAATGTTTGGATTGCTTACGCCAATAGGGGGCACTTTGCTCATTGCAGCTTGGTTAGTGGCATTGATGCATTTTTTTTCCAAGCAAAAAAGTGAAGTGGGGTAAACGTCCTTTATGGCATCCAATTGAAAAAAAATATGACCACTTCGGTAACTGATTTTATTAATTATTACCTTTGCACCTTTAATAAACAAACAACACGAACGCAATTCTATGGAAAATTACACCCAAGTTACGAAATCGATTTCGTTGGAAACCTACGGTATCCGTGATGTACAGGAAATAATCTACAACCCGTCATTTGACTATTTATACCAAGCCGAACTCGAACCTTCGTTAGAAGGTTTTGAGCGTGGGCAACTCACCGAATTGGGAGCTGTGAATGTAATGACAGGTATTTTTACTGGTCGTTCGCCAAAAGATAAGTACATTGTGAAAGACGATGTTACTAGAAACACCATTTGGTGGAACTCCGACAAAGCGGCCAATGACAACAAGCCTATTTCAACAGCGACTTGGAATGCGCTAAAAGAAACCACTGTTGCGCAGTTATCTAACAAGAAATTGTTTGTGGTGGATGCCTTTTGTGGTGCCAATGCCAACACCCGCCTCAAAGTGCGTTTTATTATGGAAGTGGCTTGGCAAGCGCATTTTGTGACCAATATGTTTATTCGGCCGACCGAAGAAGAATTGGATCAGTTTGGCGAGCCCGATTTTGTGGTGATGAATGGGTCTAAAACGTCGTTTAAGGATTACGAAGCACACAGTTTGAATTCAGAAGTATATGTGGCCTTTAATTTGACCGAAAAAGTACAGCTCATTGGGGGTACTTGGTATGGCGGTGAAATGAAAAAAGGGCTTTTTGCCATGATGAATTATTATTTGCCCTTGCAAGGCATCGCTTCAATGCATTGCTCTGCCAATAAAGGGACAGACGGTGATGTGGCCGTATTTTTTGGATTGTCAGGAACAGGTAAAACTACTTTGTCAACCGATCCGAAGCGCGAATTGATTGGCGACGATGAGCATGGCTGGGACAACGAGGGCGTTTTTAACTTTGAGGGTGGCTGTTATGCAAAAACCATCGATTTGAGCAAAGAAAATGAGCCCGATATTTACGGTGCCATCAGAAAAGATGCTTTGCTTGAAAACGTAACGGTTGATGCCGATGGCATCATTAACTTTAAAGATGGTTCGGTGACGCAAAATACCCGCGTTTCATACCCAATTAACCACATTCACAATATTGTAAAGCCTGTTTCAAAAGCAGGACACGCCACCAAAGTGATCTTTTTAACAGCGGATGCGTTTGGCGTGATGCCCCCCGTATCAAAATTGACCCCAGAGCAAACAAAATACTATTTCTTATCTGGATTTACTGCCAAATTGGCTGGAACCGAACGTGGCGTAACCCAACCAGAACCTACCTTTTCGGCCTGTTTTGGGAAAGCCTTTTTAACGTTACACCCGACCAAATACGGCGAGGAATTGGTTAAAAAAATGGAGCAGCACCAAGCTACTGCTTACATGGTAAATACGGGTTGGAACGGAACGGGTAAACGCATTTCCATTAAAGACACCCGCGCCATCATTGATGCCATTTTAGATGGTTCCATTGAAAAGGCTGACACCAAAACCATTCCCGTATTTAATTTGGCAGTTCCCACCTCCTTACACGATGTGAACCCCGCCATTTTAGATCCGCGCGACACCTACGAAAACGCTGCGGATTGGACTGAAAAAGCGAATGATTTGGCCGCCCGATTCATTAAAAACTTTGCCCAATACACCGACAACGACGAAGGCAAGCATTTGATAGAGGCAGGGCCGCAACTTTAAACAAAAAAAAATCCATCTGAAACGATGGATTTTTTTTTGAGTCGAAAGTCGAAAGTCGACCCGAGACCCGTCGGAACGAACGGGGCGAACGGAGCGAAGCTAAAGTCGAAAGTCGAAAGTCGAAAGTCGACCCGAGACCCGTCGGAACGAACGGGGCGAACATTTGATATGAAGAGGAGGAAGCCCAGTGGGCTTCAGATTTGATATTAAGAATTTGATATTAAGAGGAGGGCTGCCAGTGGCAGTCAGGTACGCAAGCTTTAGCTTGCAAAAGAAAACCTTATTGCCCGTTTGAAATGCAGGTACACAAGCTTTAGCTTGTGAAAATACTAAGACGAAAGTTCTTTTGATGTCCAGTGGACTTCCGGAAAGCGAACTTCAGTTCGCAAATCGAAAAAAAATTAATCCGATCAAGCTTTAACTTGCCTCAACAAAACTTGAAACCTTAAACCTGAAACAAAAATAACCACAAAACCGGCACCATTTCCACCCCCAATAAATAGAGGTCATTCCTGTCATTCGGCGCAGCAACTACCACCAAAATACTGAGTACTATAATGGCTTGGTGCGTCCAACTTAAATCGAGGTAGGTTGTTAGCAGCAGCAGAATGATACCAAAAATAAAACTCACCTTTTTTAATTGCCGGATGCCCAACCACTGCGGAAGTGTGGGTTGCTTGAGTTGGTCGATACCGGCTTGCTGTATTTCTTTAGGGAACAACCACAGCCAAATGATTCCGGTATGAATGAGCAGTTCATGGATGACAAAATCGCTGTTTTTTTGCAATAAAAAAGAGGTGATAAAAGCGAGTGTGGCAGCCACCCAAATCGTTTTAAACAAGCCAAAGGGGCGTAATAGCGGATAGATGCCAATCAGAGCCATCATTGTTACCAGCTGCCAAAATGGGAGGTGTTGCACAAACAGCAATCCCCAAACGGCCAAAATACTGGTCAAAATGGCAAAATACCACACAGGTTTTTGCCATTTTACCGCAGTTTGCACATGCCACCAGCGTAGCAATAAATAGCCGCCTTGACCGCCTATGAACGGAATCCAAAGGGTTTGCCAATTGGTCGTTGTGTGCTGTTCGCACTGATAAATATGGCTTAAACAACCAATGGCCAAGCCTTCTGGAATGGCCCAATACATGGCTTTCAGCACAAGGCGGTTTAAATATTTAAAAATTGGCACAATTCTATCTTAAAAATGGTTTCAAAAACGGCTGATTATATCGTTTTCGTTACTTTTGTCGTTTCATTTTACAAACGTAACCACTTTATCATAAACAGCCATCTTCGCGCTGTTTTTGTATGCCGATTAAATGACTATAAAACGAACTATTTGACCATTAAAAACAAAGAAAAACTATATATGAAAACCGATTCATTTGAAAGCCGACATATAGGACCACGTGAAACTGACGTGGCCCATATGTTACATAAAATGGGGGCTGACAGCATGGAACAGCTCATTTTTGAGACCGTTCCAGACGATATTTTGCTGCGGGAACCCCTCAATTTAGATCCAGCGCTCACAGAACACGCCTTTTTGTCGCACATGGTGGCTTTGGGCAACCAAAATATCATGGCCAAATCTTATATCGGTTTGGGCTATCACCCGACTATTACACCCGCTGTCATTCAGCGCAATGTGTTTGAAAATCCGGGTTGGTATACCGCTTACACGCCCTATCAGGCCGAAATTGCACAAGGCCGTTTAGAAGCCATCTTGAATTTTCAGACCACCGTCATTGAGTTAACGGGTATGGAAATTGCCAATGCGTCGTTGCTCGACGAAAGTACGGCCGCAGCAGAAGGCATGGCTTTGCTATTTGATGTGCGCAGCCGTGAGCAGAAAAAAGACAATGTATGCCGGTTTTTTGTGTCCGAGGATATTTTACCGCAAACGCTTTCGGTATTGCAAACCCGCGCAGTGCCTATTGGTGTTGAATTGGTCGTTGGCGCGCCAAGTGCTTTCACTTTTGATCATACCTTTTATGGGGCTATATTGCAATATCCTGCCAAAACAGGCCAATTGGATCACCCGGGCGCTTTTATCACCCAAGCCCATGAAGCGGGCATTCGCGTGGTGGTTGCTGCCGATTTGTTCGCCCTTTCGGTATTGACGCCTCCCGGTGAAATGGGTGCCGATGTGGTCGTTGGAACCACCCAACGTTTTGGGATTCCAATGGGATTTGGCGGGCCACACGCTGCCTTTTTTGCTACCCGCGACGAATTCAAGCGCAGCTTACCAGGGCGCATTATAGGCGTCACCGTTGATGCAGCGGGCAACCGTGCCTTGCGCATGGCTTTGCAAACACGCGAGCAACACATTAAACGTGAAAAAGCCACTTCCAACATTTGTACCGCCCAAGTTTTATTGGCAGTCATGGCGGGCATGTATGCCGTGTACCATGGACCTGATGGTTTGCAACACATTGCCAAAAGAATCCACCAATCGGCTTGTTCATTGAATGAAGCCGCAAAGAAATTGGATATTTATCAGATCAACACTGTGTTTTTTGATACGTTGCAATTTGAGTTGCCTGCCGAAAGGGTGCGTACCATTGCCGATGCCCAAAACGTGAATTTCTATTATCCGGCAGCCGATCGGGTGGTGGTGGCTTTAAATGAAACCACTACCGTTGATGACCTCAATCAGATTTTAGCTATTTTGGCCCATGCAGTGGGCAAACCCGCGGGCAAATTGGCCCCATTGCCTGCGCATGAATCGCCGATATGGCCTGCATTGTGGTCGCGTACGTCTGCTTTTTTACAACACGATGTGTTTCAACAGCACCGCTCTGAGTCGCAATTGATGCGCTACATTAAGAAATTGGAGCGCAAAGACTTGTCGTTAAATCATTCGATGATTTCGTTGGGTTCTTGCACCATGAAATTGAACGCTGCCGCCGAAATGTTGCCCTTGAGTTTGCCGCAGTGGAACAATATTCACCCGTTTGCGCCCGACCACCAAGTGCAAGGATATTTGACGCTTTTGCACAAACTCGAAGAGCAATTGAGTGAAATTACAGGCTTTGCCAAAACGACCTTGCAACCCAATTCTGGTGCGCAAGGCGAATATGCAGGCCTCATGACTATACGCGCTTACCACCAAGCTCGGGGCGATCACCACCGTACCGTTTGTTTGATTCCTTCTTCGGCCCACGGAACCAATCCGGCTTCGGCAGCCATGGCAGGCATGAAAATTGTGGTGACCAAAACCATGGAAAACGGCAACATCGATGTGGATGATTTGCGCCAAAAAGCCATTGAATACGCCGACCAATTGTCGTGTCTGATGGTTACTTATCCATCTACCCATGGCGTATATGAAAGTGCCATTTGTCAAATTACCCAAATCATTCACGAACACGGCGGTTTGGTGTATATGGATGGCGCCAACATGAATGCCCAAGTGGGTTTAACCAACCCAGCTACCATTGGGGCCGATGTATGCCATTTGAATTTGCATAAAACATTTGCCATTCCACATGGTGGTGGTGGTCCGGGTGTGGGTCCGATTTGTGTCAACGAAAAATTGGCCCCGTTTTTACCAGGCCATCCCTTGCGCAAAGTAGGCGGGGAGCAGGCTATGGATGCCATTTCGGCGGCTCCTTACGGCTCGGCTTTGGTTTGCCTGATATCTTACGGTTATATTTGTATGTTGGGTGCTGAAGGCTTAAAGAACGCCACGCAGTACGCCATTTTGAATGCCAACTACATTAAATCGTGTTTGGAACCACATTATCCGATTTTATACGTGGGCGAATGCGGACGGGCTGCCCATGAAATGATACTTGATTGCCGCGCCTTTAAAACCAAAGGCATTGAAGTAACCGATATCGCCAAACGCCTGATGGACTATGGCTTTCATGCGCCTACGGTGTCATTCCCAGTGGCAGGCACCTTGATGGTGGAGCCTACCGAAAGCGAAGATTTGGCTGAATTGGATCGTTTTTGTGATGCCATGATTGCCATTCGCCACGAAATTGAAGCCGCCTCTGCGGATGAACCCAATAATGTACTCAAAAACGCGCCCCATACCATGTCCATGCTGACCGCCAATGACTGGTCGTTGCCTTACACACGCGAACAAGCGGCCTATCCGCTGCCGTATGTGGCGGACAATAAATTTTGGCCTTCAGTACGTCGGGTCGATGATGCTTATGGCGATCGAAACCTGGTGTGCAGTTGTGCACCGATTGAGCATTATATGGATGCTTAAAAAAAAAATCCGCCTTCGGGCGGTTTTTTTTGTTTCAAGTTTCAAGTTTCAAGTTTCAAGTTTCAAGTTTCAAGTTGGAATGATTGAAAGATTGAAGGATTTTTTGGGTAAGTGATTACCTACTTTGAGGTTATTTGAGGATGAAGGATGTTAAATGGAAAGTTCTAGTTTTACTTTATTTTTTTCTCTAGCTTGGATTTTTTTTAAATGGATATAAATGTTAAATTGAAAGAATTAGGATAGCATATGAAGACACTAAAAGCAACATTATTCTTATTATTTTTTATCCATCTTGGTTTTGGACAAAAACGTGATGTCATAAACGATCAAGCTATTCAATTCAGCATAAAGCAAAAAAAGGACACGATCCATTTTATATTGATTGACACAAAATTAGATGAAATTAAACCTGTTTTCTTATTTTGTCAAGGTTCTTTGCCTATGCCATTATTTGTAAAACCAGCAAAAGAAAGTATGTGGATGATTGGTGGTGGAATTACAAATTTTGACCTGAATGAAATAAAAAAGAATTATCATTTAATTGTGATCTCAATGCCGAAAACGCCCGTAATTGTTGATGAGAAGCACCTTAATAAGTCGTATTGCTATATTCCAAATGAAAATGAACCCGATGAATTTGACAAAGATTATGTACAGGCTGATTTTTTAGAGAATTATGAAGCTCGAGCGCAAAAAGTTTTACAATTTCTGAGAAAGCAAAAATGGGTAGATCATTCAAAATTAATAGTGGCTGGACATTCTCAAGGTTCAAAAGTTGCCACACTGATTGCTTTGAATAACAAGAAAGTAACACATTTGGGGTTGTTTGGTGCAAATCCATTTGGAAGAATAGACCAAAATATTAGAACTTACCGGAAGGAAGCTGAACGAAAAGAAATTACTTGGCAACAAGCAAATGAAGATATTGAAAAAACATATCAAATGTATCGAGACGCTTATGATAATGAAACTTTGCGTAAAGATCCAAATTTATTGTCTTGGAAATCTTTTTCAAGACCTTTGGTAAATGATTGGTTGCAGATCAAAATTCCTACGTATTTGGCTTATGGAACCAATGATATTGCGGCTGATTTATGTGATTTAGTTCCTTTGTTTTATATCCAAAACGCAAAGGATAATTTAACATATAAAAGGTACTTAGATCTAGAACATAACTTTTTTGAAATAAATGCAGATGGAACAACAAATTACGAGAAAGCACATTGGCAAGAAGTGATGAACGAATTTATTAAATGGACAAAAAAGTAAATACAGCTGACCACCGGTGTGCTAGGTCAGGATGGATTTTTTTGTTTCAAGTTTAAAGTTAGAAAGGCGGAATTGAAAGATTGATTCGGTGATTACACGCTTTAAAAGTTATTTAGGGACGACTTGAATGGGAAATGTAGTTATAAATTTTAAATTGTCATTTTACAGGGAAAATGAGGGTTGTACTTAATACTTTTTGTTGATAGTTAGCTAGGTACATTTTTTTTTCCTCCGAGTATTTATTTTATGTACTTTTCAAGCAAATTGAGGGATATTAAAATACCATCTAAACAACTCATTTTATTACCTTTACTAGAAATGTTTGCCAAATGAAAAAAATAATTTGTCTATTACTGTATATTTTCACCAATTTCATTATCGCACAAAATCCATTAATTGGGACCTGGGATCTGATTGAATTAAAAAGTGATGATATGAATTATAATTTTGTGACAGATTCGATCAGTTTAAGGAAAAAGTATGAAAATACATTTAAAGACAAAAATGACAGGGATGAGGCAATCACGTATTTGAGGTTGGCTTGTGCTCTGAAACGGCAATATATATTTAAGGAAAATGAATATGTAGAAAAAATGGGTGACGAGTTATTAAAACCTACCAATTATAAAATTGACAGCAATAGCAAGTTCTTGATGGTAGATTTACTTGATGGTGATTTATTCAAAGTATATTATGAGGTTATTTCTAATGACACCATAATTTTGGATTTCAAAGAGGGGATCTTGCCAGTAAAACACATTTTAAAAAGGCATAAATAGCTGATTGGAAGCAGTCAAAGTGACTATAATGGACTTTTTTAAGTATTTTGAATATGCGATATTCTAATTGTGTGACTTATCGACCAATTAAAAAACATTATGACTAAAGTCCTTTTGTTATTAAGTAGGGTCTGCTGAAAAACTCAAGCAACATTTAATTGATTGATGAATGCTTCTTTGCTGAGATATTTTCCGCTGTTTAGTTCTAGGTTAGCTTTTATAAAAACTGATTTTAGTTGTTTGATCATAAAT
>NKJD01000101.1 GCA_002256385.1 Flavobacterium sp. BFFFF2 | reverse complement strand
TGCCAATATTTTGGGAATAATCATCAGAGAAATTCGTAGGGGCAGGGCTTGCCTCTGCCCTCTTACAAGGACCGATTTCGTCCATTTTATTATTTGGAATACCAATAGCAGCTCGGGCAGGCACGCAGTGCTGCGCCTACAGGGTTTTCAAAATAAAGACCCGTTTAAAAACAGGGCGGAGGCAAGCCCCGCCCCTACAGGGTATTCATAAATAAATCCTGCCAAAAAAAACAGGACAACCGCAAAGGTTGCTCCTAAGATCGGCATTCCAACATGTCACATGTCACATTCAACATTACAAACATTCCACATTACAAACTTTTTACATTACAAATATTCCAACACAAAACAACAAAGGACAGCCGTTAAGCTGTCCTTACTGTGGCCTTGTGGCTATTGTTTATTGCCTTCTTTCGGCTTTCGGCTTTCGACTTTTGACTTTCGACTCTATTCCTTCACCACCTTCAAACTCCCAAGGGTCTTGCCTTGGCTGTTTACTTGCAACAAGTACAGGCCTTGGGGCCAGCTTTCAGTGGGGATTTGGAGCGTGCCGCCGCTGGGCAGCAGGCTGTATTGACCGAGGCGTTGGCCGGTGTTGGTGTACACCCACACCTCGGCTTGGGGCAGCGGCGCATAACGCAGGTGGAGGCTGTCTGTAAACGGATTTTCGGCTTGGATAAACTCATTTAGTGCAAAACTAGGGTTGTCAAAGTACGGACAACCCGGCACATTAACCGCAAAGGTGTTGGGGTAAAACGTTACTCCTGCATCACCTAAAGTGCCATTGCCTAACTGACCGGCAACATTGTAGCCCCCCCAAGCATAAATACTGCCATTGGTTTTAACGGCGACGGCAAAATCGTAGCCTGCATGTACTTGTTCCCAGTCGGTGTCGGTGCCAATTTGAGTAGGCACCTGTACATCTAGGCCGGTGGCAGTGCCCATTTGGCCCACATCGTTTTGACCAAAACCCCAGAGCGAGCCGTTGTTTTTGATGGCGTATGAGGTTACATACCCAGCCGCTATGGCCTTCCAATCGGTGTCGGTGCCAATTTGTTCGGGTAGCCATTTTGCAAAGTTATCAGTACCCCGACCCAGTTGCCAATGGCCGTTGGCACCCCAACTCCACAGGCTATGGTTGGCTTTAATGGCTACCACATGCGATGCCCCACAGGCCAAGGTAGACCAATCAGCACTATTATTTATCATTGTGGGTTGGGTAAGGTAATTTCCGATGACCCCAAATGAACCCAACACATTGCCACTGTTGCTTCCCCAACCCCACAACACCCCGCTGCTTTTTTGAGCAATTAAAGACCCACTTGTGGTGCTATAAATTGCCTTCCAATCGGTGTCGGTGCCAACGCGCACGGGGCTAAGGCGTGGCGTGGTGGTGCCATCTCCCACCTGGTAACTGTTATTTCTACCCCAAGCCCACAGGCTGCCATCGGCCTTAATCATGGCACCAAAGTACAAGCCTGCAGTGAGGCTTTTAAGTCCGGCAAAATTGCCCAAGGCCACAAAATCGGTATAGGTGTTGGTGTTGCCGTTGCCAAAGCTGCCATAGTTGTTGTCGCCTTTGGCAAATAAATTGCCTTGCACATCTTGAATAAAGACTACCTCGTCTCTGGCAATCACGTTCTGGTAATTGCCGCTGCGTAAAATCGTCGGGTTCGGATAAACATTGTCTATTAAATTACTTCCCCAAAACCAGATGCTTTGGTCATTTTTAAGTAAGTAGGTAGAAGCTTGGCCAGTGCTTATCTTTTGCACACATTGCGCAATGCTGTAATATGGGCCTACTACAAGGCCCATGATTAAAAATAAATATATACGGTTCATCAAAAAGCAGTTCAAGGTTATTTTTTAAGCCAAAGTTGTTGTTGCAGTGGGCTGTCGTTGTGCTGTAGTAGCAGCACATAGGTGCCTGCAGGCCAAGTGCTCGTGTCAAGGTTCGCCTCGCCATTGGTGCCATTCAAAACTGCTTGTTCAATGAGGCGGCCTGTGAGGTCATATACCTTTACTTGGCAGTGGGCGGGCAGGTTTTGGTAGTGCAACATACAGTAGTCGGTGCCAGGGGCTTTTGAAAAGCCTGAAAAGTTAGTAAAATATGTTATTTTCATAGTAAATTGTATTTTTGAATGTTGTTGTTCAAATATAAGAAATAATAGGCAAAATGTGGTCACTAACTACAAGATCACATTTTGTATTAAAACAACAATTTGTCCTTCGTTTAATATTGCTATTCATAAGACTTTTAGGTTATTAGATGACTTATTTCTACCGATTCACGATTTTGTTCATTTTCTTTGCTGGCCCAAAGAAAACGAACCAAAAGAAAGGGCCTTTTTGGCCCGCATAAAAGGTCATTTTTGCCTGCGGGTGCGAAGACCTTTTTGTTTTTTGTTTATTGCTTTTCATAATACCTTTTGCTGTACGATTGACGTGTTCCTACTGTTTCACGATTTTGTTCATTTTCTTTGCTGGCCCAAAGAAA
>NKJD01000032.1 GCA_002256385.1 Flavobacterium sp. BFFFF2 | reverse complement strand
TTTCTTTGGGCCAGCAAAGAAAATGAACAAAATCGTGAAACAGTAGGAACACGTCAATCGTACAGCAAAAGGTATTATGAAAAGCAATAAACAAAAAACAAAAAGGTCTTCGCACCCGCAGGCAAAAGTGACCTTTTATGCGGGCCAAAAAGGCCCTTTCTTTTGGTTCGTTTTCTTTGGGCCAGCAAAGAAAATGAACAATGTTGTTTCAACAGAAATACGTCAGACAAAAACGAAAAGGTATTATGAAATACAATATAAATTCAAGAACCAGTTCTTCTATGCAACAACGTACAAAAACCTATTTTGCGACATTGATAGAGGGCGACCACAAGGGTCGCCCCTACAGGTTCGTTTTCTTTGGGCCAGCAAAGAAAATGAACAATGTTGTTTCAACAGAAATAGGTCAGACAGAAACCAAAAGGTATTATGAAATGCATTATAAATTCAAGAACTAATTCTTCTATGAAACAACGCACAAAAACCTATTTTGCAACATTGATAGAGGGCGACCACAAGGGTCGCCCCTACATTATTTTCATAACATATCACTCTTTTAAAAACAGGGCGGAGGCAAGCCCCGCCCCTACAGGGTATTCATAATTAATACCACTTCAAAAACAGGGCGACCAAAAGGGTCGCCCTATCTTTCATAATTCACATTTCAACTTTCGACTCAAAAATGATAATCACTAAAATTTTGCACAAAAACCAGCGCCTCCTCCATATCATAATGCAAAATCCGATCTTCGGTCACCAACGGCACCACCTTTCTGAAACGAGCAAGCAATTCCGTTAAATAAGCACTGGTGGCTGCTTGGCGGTAATGCATCGCTTGCGAGGCGTTAAACAATTCAATGGCCAACACCCGGTCGACATTGGTGGCAATTTGGGCGGTTTTCACGGCGGCATTGGCGCCCATGCTCACGTGGTCTTCTTGGCCGTTGCTCGATACAATGCTGTCGATGCTGGAAGGGGAAGCCAGTTGTTTGTTGAGGCTGACAATGCTGGCTGCAGTGTATTGTGGAATCATAAAGCCCGAATTGAGCCCTGGATTGTCTACTAAAAATGGGGGTAAACCGCGCAGCCCTGAAATGAGTTGGTAGGTGCGGCGTTCCGAAATGCTGCCGAGTTCGGCCAAAGCAATGGCCAAAAAGTCGAGGGCCAAGGCCAAAGGCTGACCATGGAAATTGCCACCTGACAATATCAAATCGAGTTCTTGAAACACGGTGGGGTTGTCGGTCACCGAATTTATTTCGGTTAAAAACACCTTGGTTACATAGGCAATGGCATCTTTAGAAGCGCCATGCACTTGGGGCATGCATCTAAATGAGTACGGGTCTTGTACTTGCTTTTTGGGCTGCTTGATGTGCATGCTGTCGGCTAATAAGTCGTTGATTTGTTGGGCCGTTTGCTGCTGTCCTTGGTGGGGACGAATGGCATGTAAAGCTGGATGAAACGGGTCAATGCGGCCGTCAAACCCTTCTAACGACACGGCGCCAATCACGTCAGCCAAACGACTGATGCGGTGCGCTTGCACCAAAGTATAACAGCCGTAGGCACTCATAAATTGGGTACCGTTCAACAAGGCCAATCCTTCTTTTGACTGCAATTGAATAGGCGCCCAGCCTTTTTCGGCCAGCACCTCTTGCGCCATGCGCCGGTGGCCATTGTAATACACTTCGCCTTCGCCAATTAAGGGCAAAGCCAAATGCGCCAAGGGCGCCAAATCGCCGCTGGCACCCAAGGAACCTTGGGTGTATACAATGGGCGTGATGCCTTCGTTGTAAAAATCGGCCAAGCGTGAAATGGTGTCCCATTGCACCGACGAATAGCCATAACCCAACGACTGAATTTTAAGGGCCAGCATGAGCCGCACCACAGGCAAAGGCACCTCGGCTCCTGCCCCACAAGCATGCGAACGCACCAAGTTTTCTTGGAGTTTGGTCAAATTGTCTGGTGAAATTTTCACGTCGCACAAGGAGCCAAAACCCGTATTGATGCCGTAAATGGGCGCATCGGCGGTGGTCATTTTTTGGTCTAAATAGGCACGCGACGCAATAACTGATTGCTTTAGCTGCTCACCCAATTGAATGCGGGTGTCGGCTGACAAAAGCTGTTGTACATCGGCTAAGTGGAGGGTTTGTTGGTTTAAAATGAGTGTATGGGCCATGTTTCTGAAAAGTTGTTATGCGTTTGTTTGTTTGTTTGATCTTTAATTATGAAATGATTTATACTTTTTCAATTGGCTGCAAAATGGCCTTTTCGCCCCATATTTTAGCTTTTTATTACTCCGTAGCGCTGCTATGCAGTGCAAAAAAGTTTAAACCCAAATAATGTATTAGAATTTTATTACAAGTAAAAATGACTGCAAATCTGGAAATGTACTCCTTTTTTTGTCCTCAATGTAGCTTGGCTACATCTGCGGTAAAAAAAGTCCGTGCACTCCCAGCTTTATTGTCCTTTTCCCTTTCATCACAAAGTCCAATACATCATTTGGGTTGCAATCTGGAACAAAAATCCTCATTTTTCGCTTCAATCAAAAAAGTCTAAATCAATTCAGTTTTTTGTCCTCAATGTAGCGTTGCTAAACCTGCGGTAAAAAAAGTCCGTGCACTCCCAGCTCTTTTGTCCTTTTCCCATTTTAATGGCGTTAATATTTGTTTTTTAAAGGTCATTAAGAACCAATTTTTTTTAATTGGAGTTTGCAAATGCAAACTTTTTGTAAGTTTTGGTTTCATTACAAAGTCTAATGCATAATCTGGGTTAAAAAGGCAGCAGGAATTATCATTGATCTTGTATCTCAGCTTATCTTTGTCCCAACCACAATGATGTGCTTTTAATGGAATTGCCTTTTACGCCAGACCAGTTATTTTTTGAACTTACACCAAAGAAATTTGGCAAGTGGGCACTCAAAGCTTTTCGGTATCAGTATGCTGAAAACAAAGTGTATCAGGAATTTTGCGATTTATTGGGTAAAACACCGGCAAATGTTGACCAACTAAAAGACATCCCGTTTTTACCCATTTCCTTTTTTAAAACGCATCAAGTCATTTCGGGGCCAGGAAACCCAACACACCTTTTTACAAGCAGTGGCACCACTGGATCACAAGCAAGTAGCCACCTTGTGTTGGCTATTGACTGGTATGAATCGTCCTTTCTACAGGCTTTTTCCTTATTTTACGGCAATATTGAAGACTATGTGGTTTTGGCTTTGTTACCTTCCTATTTAGAGCGTGAAGGTTCCTCCTTAATATATATGACCGAAAGATTGATTGCCGAAAGCAAACAGGCCGAAAGCGGTTTTTATCTTTTTGAACATGATGAATTAATCGAAACCATTCAACGGTTGGAATCCGAAGGGCGTCAAATTTTACTGATTGGGGTCACTTATGCATTGCTTGATTTACTCGAAAAAGGCCCTTTCCAATGGAAAAACACCCTAATTATGGAAACGGGGGGAATGAAAGGCAAAAGAAAAGAAATGGTCCGCGAAGAATTGCATGACATCTTAAAAGCAGGTTTTGGCGTGTCGTCGATTCATTCAGAATATGGCATGACGGAATTGCTTTCTCAAGCTTATTCGTTGGGAGAGGGGGTTTTTGAATGCCCACCTTGGATGCAAATACTCATTCGAGAACCGGAAGACCCCTTTCATTACTTGCCATTTGACAAACAAGGCGGCATCAATGTAATAGACTTGGCGAATATCCATTCGTGTTGTTTTATTGCCACACAAGATTTAGGCAAAATGGATCAAACAGGCCGATTTGAAGTGTTAGGTCGGTTTGACCATGCTGATCTCAGAGGCTGCAATTTGATGATTCCACAATAATTTTATCAATACACAAAATGAATAAAACGATATTGTTTTCTGAATTAGGCACGCAAGACTATCAAAAAGTATGGGATTTGCAAGAACAGTTGTTTCAAGAAATTGTCACTCAAAAAACGGCTATAAGACAAGGAAAATCAATGGAGCCAACCCCTAATTATTTTCTTTTTGTGGAACATCCACCTGTTTATACTTTGGGCAAAAGCGGGAGCATGTCACATTTGCTCCTTAACGAAGCCCAATTGCAAAAGAAGGGCATTCAATTTTATAAAATTAATCGTGGAGGCGACATCACTTTTCATGGCCCTGGCCAATTGGTGGGCTATCCGATATTAAATTTAGATTATTTTTTTACTGACATCCATAAATATTTACGGTTGCTAGAAGAAACTATCATATTAATGTTAGCTGAATATGGACTGCATGGAACCCGAAGCGAAGGCGAAACAGGCGTTTGGCTTGACGTAGGCACGCCATTTGCGCGCAAAATATGTGCTATGGGTGTACGCGCATCCAGGTGGGTTACCATGCATGGTTTTGCCTTGAATGTAAATGTAGACTTAGGTTACTTTGACCACATCATTCCTTGTGGGATTCGTGGAAAAGGCGTCACGTCAATGCAAGCTGAGTTGGGCACAATGATTCCACTTGAAGAAGTTTCGAATAAAATACGCCACCATTTTGGGATGCTGTTTGAGGGAGACCTTACTAAAATGATTAACAATTCTATTCTGTAAAAATCAATTGAATTGATTTTTTTCTAAAAAAATGAACATTCTAATGCAACATATTAATATTTTTTTAACTTTGCATCAAATCTAAAATAAGATGAAAACAAATTTGAAACTATTTTTTGGTTTATTTATTAGCTCTATTTTATTAAGTTCTTGCACTGCCGAAAAGGTAGAAAAAGACATCGGTACTTTATCAATATCTCAAATCACATCTAGCACTGCTGACTATAGTGAATTTCACAAAGCATTAGTGCTAACAGGATTGATTGATGTTATAAATAATGGAAACGTAACCGTTTTTGTCCCAAAAGATGACCAACTTAAAAGTCAATTAGGAAGGAGCGTTCAACAACAAGAAGATTTAGATCATCAGAAATTAGTGGATGTAATTAAATATTACATAGTTCCTACTATTTTATATTCATCGCAATTTGTTGACAATGCAGAATTCACTACATCTTTCAATTCAATCAAGCTAAAAATCACTTTAGTAGATGATGGATACGGTAAAATGATCCCGAAAGTAACTGATATACCTGGTAATCAAAACCAAGTATTAGCTTATGATGTAAATTGCACAAATGGCAGATTATTTCCAATTGATGGATACTTGTCAGCAAACTAAGTCTGATAATTTATTTTATAAAAAAAGAGGAGCTAAAACTCCTCTTTTTTTATTTTACACATCTAATGAAAATTGATCATTCGGAAACAAACGGAATGTTTTCCGGTGATACTCACTGGCACCATGTCTCATAATGGAAGTAAAATGTGCTTTGGTCGGATACCCCTTGTTCTTTTTCCAACCGTACTCAGGAAACTCTTGATCCAATACAAACATCAATTCATCTCGATAGGTCTTTGCTAATATGGAAGCTGCAGCGATAGATAAATATTTTGAATCACCCTTGATAATGCATTGATGCGGAATTTGAGCTAAACGATGAAATCTATTTCCATCAACAATGGCGAATTCCGGTCTTGGATTTAAATTCTCCAAACAAATAGACATCCCTTTAATGGATGCATTCAATATATTTATTTTATCAATTTCATTAGTGTCAACATGTACAACGTGAAAAGATAAGGCCCGATCTTCAATTAATGGCCGTAAATAATCCCGATCCTTTTTTGATAATTTCTTTGAATCGTTCAATCTTGATTCTTTAAATCCGTCTGGAAATAGTACAGCAGCAGCAGTCACAGGACCAGCCAAACAACCTCTTCCAGCTTCGTCAGCACCCGCTTCTAATTGGAATTCACTCCATTGAGACAACAACATAATTGTTAAATTTAAAGCAACCAAATGTACCAATTTGAGTCTTAACAATAATTAGTTTTCCAATTTCTTAAGAAAAACAAAAATTCCGCAATGCGTAATAGTAAAATTTAACCATTAAGATTTGCGAGATTAAGAAATTATTAAGAAGTTTGCCGAATAACTAACTCTAATAAAAAAAATATGAGATCGAAGTTTAAATGGATTTTAACGTGCATACTGGCGTTTACATTACAGCTTTCTTTCGCACAGGAAAAAACTGTATCGGGAGTCGTGTCAGATGAATCAGGTGCACTACCTGGGGTAAACATTAAAGTAAAAGGAGCCAAAAAAGGAATACAAACAGATTTAGATGGAAAATTTTCTATTTCTGTAAATCAAGGAGGTGAATTGGAATTCTCTTTTGTAGGTTATGAAACTCAAGTAATGAAAGTAGGAGCTTCAAACAAATTAAACATCAAACTCCAAAGAGGAATTATTCTTGAAGATGTAGTAGTTAACACGGGTTACGACCGAAAATCAACAAAACCTAAGTCAGTAATTGCAGGAACAACCATTACTTCTGAAACCTTAAAGAACAGACCCAACGTTTCTTTTATTCAGTCACTTCAAGGAAATTCGCCAGGTTTGGTTATTAACACTAACTCTGGTAGTCCGGGCTCTGCAAATATTGACGTAACTATTCGAGGCTTAGGGTCTATCAATTCAGATACAACGCCTCTATATGTAATCGATGGGGTACCTGCTAATGGTGTGGTATTTAGAAGTATTAACTCCAGTGACATTGAAAGTATTACTGTACTTAGAGATGCAATTGCTACTTCAATTTACGGTAACCGTGGAGCAAATGGCGTTATACTTGTTAAAACGAAGACAGGTAAATTTGATTCAAAACAAAGTTTTTCCTATTCAGTAACCACTGGTACAAACGAACTGCAAGAAGACCATTATGGAATTGCCAATTCACAACAATTATTAACCATAGAACGTTCAGCAAGTACTGGAGCAGGCTTTGGCGCAAATCCGAATGTGAACAATGCAGATGGTGTTGTACTAACGGATGCTCAAATTAACGCATTCAAATCAGTAGATTATCGTAAAGTGTTTTTTAATGTAGGTACAACTACCAATCACAATTTAAGTTTTACTTTTGGAGGCAAAAATGTTTCCAATTTTTCGTCAATCAGTTACATGGATCAAGAAGGAATTGTTCCTACGACCAATTTCAAACGTTTTACTTTCAGAACGAATACAACTGCTCGCACAAGTGATGAAAAATTAGTTATTAATTCATCTTTCACGGCTGCATTTTCTAGACGTTATCAATTAGTACAAGAAAGCAATTCAGGGACAACGGCAAGTATCAATAACAACACGATTCAAAATCCATTACAAGGTGTTTTTACTGCATTACCCTATCTTGATCTAAATCAATATGATACTGCAAATGGTCAAAATTTATTCAACCAAATCGGCACAAACTTTAATGATGGAAATAGTGCTTATGTACTTTTAAATGTACTCACCCCAAATAATTTACCTAATAGAATTAATGAGTTAAAAATATTAGGAAACATTTCTGCTACATACAATATCAGCAAAGCATTTTCTTTTACCTCAAAGCTGGGAATTGATTTAACTTCATCTGAACGAACCAATGCAAGGGCTCCATGGTCCTATTTAGCCATCGCTGTTAGAGAGACAAATGGATTGACCTATGGTGGCTTAGAACAGCGAGTAAACTCAAGAGATTTTAGCATTACTTCTATTAACAGTTTAACCTATACTAAAAAATTCAAAGAAAAACACAGTCTAGACGTATCTGTATTTAGCGAATTTGCACGTTACCTTTTGTCTAGCAGTGCACAGAGACACAATGGTTTGAATTTACAAACTTATGCATTTGGCGCTGGAACAGGTTGGATGCCAAATGATAATGCAAACTTCCCTAACAATGCACCAACAGTAAGTGGTTCACAAGCTATTGCTGGTACATTCTCTTATTTTGGCACCATAGCCTATGATTTTGATTCTCGATTTGGTTTTGAAGGAATTGTTCGTCGGGATGCCAGCTATCGATTTATAGACGAATATAAATGGGGAACCTTTTGGTCAATTGGGGCTCGTTGGAATATTGACAAAGAAGATTTTATGAAAAACTCACCATTCAGCATGTTAAAACTACGTTTTTCTTATGGTACACAAGGAAATCAAAACCTTGGTTATGCAGGCATAGGTGGAAATGCTATTTATACTTCAAATAATTTAGTTCGTGACTTGGTTGCTAGCGGAATTGGCTATGATAACAATGGGGGGTTATTTACTTCACAAATTCCAAATAATACATTGCAGTGGGAAGAACAAGTAATGACAAATATAGGAATTGACTTTGAGGTATTTAAAAACAGATTATCTGGAAATATAGACGTGTATCGCCGTCAAACAAATAAACTATTAAACAACATTAACATATCAGCAGTTGTCGGAAATGGCACTACAATGTCTGGCAATAATGGTACACTTAGAAATGACGGAATAGAATTGCTTTTAAGATACAAATTAATAAAAGATGCTAAAAATGTTAAATTGACATTAAATTTCAACACCACGTACAACCATGGTTATTATTACGACATCGAAAGAACGGTGGTAGGTGGCTCAGAAATAAGAGAAAATGGTGCAAGAATTGGTGAATATTATATGGTACCTTACGTTGGAGTTAATCCTGCTACAGGAAACTTACTATTTTTAGATTCCAAAGGAAGCTATACTGAAAGTCCAACTACCAATGATTTAAGAAGAACTGGTAAAAGTTACGCACCAGCGGTAACAGGTGGTTTTGGATTTAATTTTGATTACAGTGGTTTTTTTGTAGACGCGCAATTTTCTTACGCATACGACGTGTGGGCTTGGGATAACAACTTAAATATGTTATACAATCCAGCGTCTATCGGCCAGCAAAATAAATCGGCTGATTTATTAAACGCGTGGAGTCCTACAAATACCCAGTCAAGCGTGCCGTCATTATTTGCAAATAATTATTCATTAGGTACTGACCTATCAGATATATTTTTGCGAGATGCTTCATTTTTACGTATGAAGAACGTGATGTTAGGGTATAATGTGAATCCAAGTTTCTTAGCAAAAACTTTTATTAAAAGTGTAAAAATATTTGCTCAATTAGAGAACTACCTTACATGGACAAAATGGAAAGGATTTGATCCAGAGGTTACTACATGGGGGAATTACCCACTTCCAAAAACTACTTCCTTCGGCTTAAACTTAGAATTTTAATTATACATCGATATGAAAAAAATATTAAATATTATTGTCATTATATTATTTATAGGATCGCTACATTCATGCAGTGATGCCTATAATATAGTACAGGAAGGTGAATTAAGAGAGTCAAATGCCATTAACACTTTAAGTGATATGCAAGACTACTTGAATGGCGTATATTCAACTCTAGGAACAGAAGATGAAATTGCTTATTCGGCCATTTTCACAGATGAATGTGGAACAGGTTTAGGATCAGGCGGACAAAACTTTGATACGCACCGGTTTCAAATTAACCAAGGCAATGCTTTTGCAGAATCGATTTGGTACGGTCAGTACCAAACAATCAACCGATGTAATCGACTTATTAAATCGGCAAACTTAATTAAACCAGATGCCAGTACTCCAGAAGGAGCTAGTGACCTCATTATCTGGAATGACATGATGTCACAAACAAGAGCCATCAGAGCTTTGGCTTATTTCGAATTATTAAGTTACTATTCGCCAGACATTACCAATGATAGTGCACCTGGCGTGATATTATATACGAATGTTCCTCAAATCAGTGATGATTTACCAAGAAGCACAACGGGGGAGGTAGCAGCCTTGATTGAAAGTGATATTACTTTTGCCGCAGACAACATCGACACTAGTGTCCGTATTTTAGCATCAGATCCTATTAGATACTATATTTCACCAAATATGCTAAATGCATTTAGAGCTCGTTTCTACTTATACCGTGGAAACTATACTTTGGCACAACAATATGCCCAAGAGGCCATTAATTCAAATGGAGCTTTAGAAAATCCGAATCCAATACCCACTTCAAACCCATTTGTTTTAACAGGTGTTAATTCAGGAACTTTAAATCTAGCTTTTTGGAATTCCGTTGGTGGTTTAACTACATCTAATCCGTATAAGAAAATGTGGTATGACATTAATTTTTCAGAATCTATTTTTTCGTTATCTAGACCAGTACAAAATGGGTGGACAGATATGGGTGGTTATTTTAATACAAATAAGTCAGATGCAACAGGTTCTCCATTTTTTGAAGTGGGACGTAAATTATTTAACTTACTTAGAACTGCGCCAACAGGTCAATTTGATGTTCGATTATTCGCTGTAGTGGATGCAAGTTCAAAAGTGGACAAAAATTATGCAACAAATATTAATTACATGAATACAGATGTACTTATTATCGATAAATATCCAGGAAAAGGTGGAACTGCAGTGTTAAGAAATGACATTAAAGTGTTCCGAACCTCTGAAATGTATCTGATATTAGCGGAATGTTACGCAAGAACGAACAACTATAATGGAGCTGCTAATTCGACTGCTGCCATGTTGAAAAAATTACGTGACAAACGTTTTGCGTTAGGCAATGCGGCTGTTTCTCAACCGCTTCCAAATTACACTTCAATGACTGATGCGTTAGCTGATATATTACTTGAAAGACGTAAAGAATTGTGCTTTGAAGGGCATCGCTTAATGGATTTAAAAAGACTAGGTCCAATTACCAATTCGAGTATTGATCGTGACCCAACGGATGATATCATTCCAGGTCAACCAATTACTTTACCGATCACAGATTACCGTTTTACATTACCTATTCCGTTTTCTGAATTAAATGCAAATGCTAATTGTGGTCAGAATCCTGGTTATTAATATCAATTAATTTGTAAACAATATAAACCTGGCTTCGGTCAGGTTTATTTTATATAACTAATTATGAAAACAGTATTACTCATTGCCACTTTTTTGTTCAGCTGTTCTGTTTTGTCACAATCAGCATCAGAACGTGAATTGATTAAAAAGTCTACTTCTCCGGCTGCACAGAAAGCGCTAATCGAAAAACAAGAACTTGACAAACAAGTTTACAAATTGAAATTGGCAAAATACTTATCAACTTGTGGAGCCAATTGTCCGATTCCAAATAAGTTTATAGATGACACCCCTATTTTTTACACCACTGACAATGCAGGTTCGTCAAAAACCATGAGAGCTAATTCCATGTATCCTGGAGGTAGTTTAGGTTTGAGTGTAACAGGTAGCGGTATGGTTGCTGGTGTTTGGGATGGCGGAAAAGTAAGAAATACACATAATGAATTAAGCGGTAAAATTACCATCTCAGATGGGGGTACCACTTTAAGTAACCATGCCACACACGTGACAGGGACCATTTGTGCAGCGGGTATTAAGCCCGCAGCAAAAGGTATTGCTTACGGTGCCACTGCAAAAACTTACGATTGGGACAATGATGGAACTGAAATGGGCACCTTTGCTGCTGATGGGTATTTGGTGTCAAACCACTCATATGGATATGTAGCAAGTACATTAGACACTTGGCGTTTTGGCGCTTATGATTCATCATCTGCAGAGATTGACAACCTAAGCAATACCTATCCATATTATCAGATTGTACATGCAGCTGGTAATGATCGAGACGACCCCGCGCTCAATCAAGCGTCGGCAAAGATTGGCTTTGACTTACTTACAGGTACCACAGTAGCTAAAAATGTACTGACTGTGGCTGCCGTTGAACAAGTAAATAGCTATATTGACAATACTAGTGTACTGATGAGTTCTTTTAGTAATTGGGGGCCTACTGATGACGGAAGAATTAAACCAGATATTTCTGCGAAAGGAGTTGGCGTTTATTCATGTATCAGTACTTCAAACACGCTTTATGATACATATCAAGGGACTTCAATGGCATGTCCTGCTATTACGGGTCTTATTGTATTGTTGCAAAAACATTACAACAATATAAATGCAGATCAATACATGAAGGCGGCCATGGTTCGAGGTCTACTGTGTCACACCGCCCGAGAAGCTGGAGACAATCCTGGTCCTGATTATTCATTTGGATGGGGTTTAGCTGATGGGCAGACGGCTGCTAAATTAATAAGTACAGCCTCTACAAGCAGCATCCTTGAAATGCAGACCTTAAATAACCAAGCTATATATACCCGTAATTTCACAGTGGATAACGCCCAAAATCTAAAAATTAGTATTTGTTGGACGGATCCAACTGGATTACAGAATGCAGCCGTCGCAGACAATAGAGTAGCCAGATTAAAAAATAATTTAGATTTAAAAATATTTAAAGATGGTCAAATTTTTTATCCTTGGAGGTTAGACGCTGATAATTATACTTCGCCAGCAACTAATGATTCAGATAATAATGTAGACAACATTGAAGTGATCGAAATTTCTAATGCTGACCCGGGGGTGTATACTATTCAGGTTACCCATAAAGGCAACTTAACTAATGGTCACCAAGATTTTGCTTTAATTGGAAGTGCTGGAACGGGTCTTAATTTATCATCTTCACATTTTGAGCTAGACAAAGAATTTTTTGTATTTCCAAACCCCTCAAAAGGTTCATTTAATTTTAAATCGCAATCTAATCTAAATATTGACCGCATTGAAATCACTGATTTGAGTGGAAAAGTAGTAACTTCTTTCACCTCGTTTGAAGACCAACATTTTGACATCAGTAATTTACAATCGGGCGTATATTTTGCTAAATTCATAAGCGCGGAAGCAACAATTACACGCAAAATTCTGAAAGAATAATTTATATTTTAAATATTCAAAAGACCTTTGTTCACAGCAAAGGTCTTTTTTTTTGTTGGTGCCACACATATCCGTACTTTTGGCGCAATAAACTGCACATGCCTACTATGAAAATGTTTGTCCTTTTACTTTGTATTGCGCTACCGTACTGTGGTTGGAGTCAGGACAAAAAAGAAAAAACAAAAGCTTTGTCAGACGACGCTAAAATTGAATGGTATAAAAGTTTTTCAATTCTTCGAGACAGTACTGTTGTTGATACTTCACTAACTTTATTGGATGAATACCGCCATAACTACTTAAGAAAAGATGTTTTTGGATTATTGCCATTTGCCAATGAAGGACAATCTTACACCAACTTACGCGGAATTGAAACTACTTACAGCAGATTACCCGAAGCAGGATACCGTGCAAAGCATTGGTCCTATTTAAAAGCTACTGATATTAGACATTACAAGACCCCTACCCCATACACCGACCTATATTATAAATCAGTTATGGAACAAGGGCAAAGCCTAGATGGTTTGATTGCTTTTAACACATCCAAAAGACTCAATATTACGATGGCTTACAAGGGACTTCGTTCTATTGGTAAGTTTATCAATCAAATTGTCAGTAATGGCAACTTACGTTTTGCCTTAAGTTATGTGTCGCCAAAAGGCGAATATGATTTAAAAACACATTTCACATCACAAGATGTGGCAAATGGAGAAAATGGCGGCATTACCACACCAGATAATTTTGAAAGCGGCGAAAAAATTTATGAAGAACGAGCTAGGCTCGAGGTCTATTTCAAAGATGCCAAATCAATATTTGAAGGTAAAAGAGCCTTTGTCGATCACACATTGAAATTTATTGATATAGGTTCCTTTCAAACAGTACTTCACCATCAAGGAAGTTTTGAAACAAAAAGATATGAATATTTACAACCCACCGTCGCTTCAACGGTAGGAACTACCAACTTGTATCGTTTTGGCACGTCATTGGTTACCTCAAACATCAATGACCAGATGCACATGAACAGCCTGTATAATAAGGTGGGTGTACAATTAAACCAAAAGGGTTGGGGCAAATTGAGTGCGTATTTAGAACACTACAGTTACAACTACTATTTTTCTAAAGTACTAGAAACAAGCACCCAGCGCATTCCCAGCTCTCTTAACGACAAAATAAGCAGCCTCCTAGCTAATTATGAAATTGATTATCCTCGCTGGAATGTACGACTAGAAGCCGCCCAGTCGATTAATAAAGCATTGACTCAACTGGAAGGTTGGTTTATTTACAAATTAAATAATGGCCAAAACTTGCAATTGCATGCACAAGGAATAACAAGGTTGCCAAATATGCAAGCGCAATTAAATCAGAGCAGTTTTTTAGCATATAATTGGAGTACGTCATTGTCAACTGAAAAAATAAGTATTCTTGATGCAGCTACCCAGACAAAATGGGCCAATATCCAATTCAAAAACATGACCATCACCGACTATATTTATTTTAGCAATGATGCAGCCATTGGTAGTAATCAAATTATTTTAAGCCCAAAACAATATACATCCTCACCAATCAATTACACCAGTATTCAAGCTTCAAAAGAAATCCGATTATTACGTCAATTGAGTTTAGATCAAACCATCTTATTTCAAAAAGTCGTCCAAAATGACCCTATATTAAATGTGCCAACTTGGGTAGTTCGCCAAACACTTTGCTTTACACATGCCTATTTTAAAAAAGCCTTGTATACGCAAATGGGTATTACAGCCAATTATTTTAGTTCCTATTATATGAATGGCTATAATCAGCTGTTAGGTGACTATTATGTGCAAAACAATCAAAAGATAGGCGGCTTCCCCCTACTTGATTTTTTTGTGAATGCGCGAATCAGACAAGCTCGTATTTTTATAAAAGCAGAACATTTTAATGCCGATTTTTCAGGTTACAACTACTATAATGCTCCTGGTTACCCCTATCGTGACTTTATGATCCGCTTTGGTATTGAATGGAATTTTTTGGAGTGATTAAAATTTTGCAAAAACAATCAATAATAAAAAATTACGCTCGAAAGAATTCCTTATTTTTGCATCACATTTTATAAAAACAAGCCCGTTATGAGTGTTTTAGTTAATAAAAATTCCAAAATAATTGTCCAAGGTTTCACTGGTAGCGAAGGAACTTTCCATGCTTCACAAATGATTGAATATGGAACTAATGTGGTTGGCGGAGTAACTCCTGGCAAAGGGGGAACTACCCATTTAGACAGACCCGTATTCAACACCGTAAAAGAAGCGGTTGATGTAGCTGGTGCTGACACCACAATTATATTTGTACCACCTGCGTTTGCTGCTGATGCCATTATGGAAGCGGCAGATGCTGGAATCAAAGTGATTATTACCATCACAGAGGGTATTCCTGTTGCTGATATGATTAAGGCATATGACTTTATTCAAGACAAAGATTGTCGATTAATTGGTCCAAACTGCCCTGGTGTAATTACGCCGGGAGAAGCAAAAGTAGGCATTATGCCAGGTTTTGTTTTCAAAAAAGGTACTATTGGAATTGTCTCAAAATCTGGAACCTTAACCTATGAAGCGGCCGATCAGGTGGTAAAACAAGGCTTAGGAATTACTACTGCCATTGGTATTGGCGGAGATCCAATTATTGGAACCACGACCCGTGAAGCGGTAGAATTATTAATGAATGACCCTGAAACCGAATGCATCATTATGATTGGTGAAATTGGTGGCCAATTAGAAGCTGATGCCGCTCGTTGGGTAAAAGCTGACGGAAACCGCAAGCCAGTTGTTGGTTTTATTGCTGGAGAAACTGCGCCAAAAGGGCGAACCATGGGCCATGCAGGTGCCATTGTAGGAGGAGCTGACGATACGGCTGAAGCCAAAAAGCGCATCATGCGTGAAAACGGCATTCACGTGGTTGACTCTCCTGCGGAGATAGGAAAAAAAGTAAAAGAAGTTTTGGGCTAATTAAACCCAAATGATAAAAAAGTAAAGCTGCCAATTCGGGCAGCTTTTTTTTTGACGCATTTTTTATATTCACTTGATTGCTTTTTGTGGTAGTGCCATTTTACCCCCGATTCACATTCGAATTGACCAACGAGAAGCTTAGTTTTGTAAATTACACCTATTTTGCCGTTGAAATTTCTGTGTTTGGCCTTCTGTTGATAAACCATTGGTAAGTTAATGCTAAAAGCACTGTAAGTATAGATCCTATAAAATTCAACCACAAATAGCTAAGTCGTTCCTCGCCACTAGGATAAATATGAATGGCAAAATAATAGATAATAAAAATGGCTGATTGACTGATCACTGCACTCCAAAAGATAGCGTTTGCTCTGACATAATGCAGGTAAAAACCAACTAAGAACACTCCCAACACCGTCCCATAAAAGATAGAGCCAACTATATTTACCAACTGAATCAGGTTTTCAAATAACGAACCTAAGCAAGCAAAAAATATGGCAATTCCTCCCCAAAGCAAGGTAAAGTAGCGGGTTGCCATCACGTAATGTTTCTCCGATTTTTCAGACTTCACATTGCGTTTATATAAGTCAATGGCCGTTGTTGAAGCTAACGCAGTTAAGCCAGAAGCTGACGAGGACATAGCCGCTGACAAAATTACCGCCAATAACAAACCAATCAGTCCTTTAGGCAGATAATGCAAAATGAAATAAATAAATACATAATCTTTATCATTGGTTTCGGCCTTTGCATCTACTTTGGTGACTATCACTTTGGCTTGTTCTCGGATGTCCTTTTCTTTTTCAGACAATGCTTTTAACTTTCTTCGCAGTAATGGGTTGTCATAATTTTGATTTAAATGGTCAATGTATAATAAATTGAATTCCTTTTTTTCTTCATTTAAGACAACTAATTGGCGTTCTAAACTGGTGTACTTTTCGGCATAAACAGAATGCTGAATGGCGTCTTTATTTACTGGATTAAAATGTAAAGGCGTTGGATTAAATTGAAAAAAAACAAAAACCATGACCCCGATTAATAAGATGAAAAATTGCATGGGCACTTTTAAAAAACCGTTCATAATTAATCCCATCTGACTTTCCTTGTCGTTTTTCCCCGACAAATAACGTCCTACCTGCGATTGATCGGTGCCAAAATAAGACAGCATCAAAAAGAAGCCTCCAGTGATGCCACTCCAAAAAGTATAGCGATTTTCTGGATCGAATGAAAAATCTAGTATGTTCATTTTGTCATTGGCACCAGCTATGTGCATTGCATTACTGAATGTCATTTCATTTGGTAAATAATGCAGAATCAAATAAAAAGTAAGGACCAAACCCAATAAAATAATAAACATTTGTTGTTTTTGAGTCATATTAACGGCTTTGGTGCCGCCGCTGTAAGTATAAATCATCACCAATACACCAATAACAACAGTAAGTCCTGTTAGGTTCCACCCTAAAATGGAGGATAAAATGATGGCTGGTGCGTAAATGGTAATACCTGTTCCAAGCCCCCGTTGGATCAAAAACAGGATGGCCGTAAATGTTCTGGTTTTTAAGTCAAACCGTTGTTCCAAAAACTCGTAAGCAGTAAAAACTTTTAGCCGGTGATAGATCGGGATAAAAGTCATAGAAATCACTACCATGGCTAAAGGAAGTCCAAAATAAAACTGAACAAAACCCATCCCATCGTGGTACGCCTGACCTGGTGTTGACAAAAAAGTAATGGCGCTCGCTTGAGTAGCCATAACTGATAAACCGACTGTCCACCAAGGGGTTTCCTTGTTTCCTAAAATATATTCCTGAACATTTTTGCTTCCTTTGGTTTTATAGACCCCATAAAAAACAATAAATAGTAAAGTTAAAATCAATACAACCCAGTCTACTTGCTGCATAACTTAAGAGAATAATTGCATCAGAATAAAAAAGAAAAGAATGTAAAATACATTGGCTAACAACAACCAAGTATAGCGGCTTGACCAGGAGGAATGATCTTGTTTATAGGGCTTCATCATATTTTATTTGCTTCAAAGATAAGCGAGAATCAAAAACGACAAAAGTAGGAAAGACTATTAGGCCAATAAATATGATATTTTGATGTCAAAATCACTTTACAATTTGTTGTCTTGAAATGCTGATGGAAAAAGTGAAGGCAAATACCGCATCAGCAAAGGGAGCAATAGAGAACCACCAGGCAATAAAAAAATGGCTAAGGACGGAACGGCCTTACACAAATCCAACAGTTGCTCTTTCACTTTCTTTTTTTCTTCCAGATTCAAATCTCTTTGCGTTGATTGACCTAATAAAAAAACCAGTTCTTTACTTTCATTGAGCTCCAGCAATAATCTTTTTTTATTGCGCTTCAACAACGAAACGACGATACTAGACGAATTTGAATACACCGATTTAAACCAACCTTCCTCATTCAAAAAATGAATCGCTTCTTCATTTTTAGTCAAAAAGGCTTCTAAATCGGTCAAACCAGCATCAATCATATTTGAATCAATTTGCAAATGAACAGCCAATGTTTCTAAATAATATCGCTCCTCTTTGCTTATGTTAAAATCTGTAGAAACCACCATTAGTGCAGTGTCTAACAGGTACCAACGTTCAAATGGAAATTCAACCCAATGCCAACCCATCTCATCCCAATGTCTGTCGGGTGCAGTGATACTAAAACCCGATCGACTAGATGCATTCAATTGTTCCATGAGCAAATGATCTTGCACGCTTAATGTTCCTTTGAGCTGAAAAGCATATGATAAATGCTGAAAAACCAATTTTTCATACTCAACATAGAATTTTTGTATGCCATACCATGGCATGAGCCAACGGTCAAAAGCCCATAAATCAATTGGCAAAAGCAAATTTATTTCATCTTGAATCCAATGAGACATGGAACGACCTTTCCGAAAAGTAAGCCTACTCTCTAAAATAGATTCTAATTTAGCTGCTTGATCTGATGTGTCATTTATTGATTTTTCGTTGCCGTTTGTTTCAAGCGATTCATAAAATTGAAGCCAAACAGACAAAAACTGCTTATCTATTTGATTGTGATGCAGCAAATAAACTTGGGCTGCGGCATACATAAAATTGGCCTTTACTTTCTCTTTATGATTCCAATGCGACAAATCGGTAATTCCTTGTATTTCAGATATTTCCCAATGACCCAGAAGCAACCCTGATTCTTTCCAATTTGCATACAATGCTTCTCTCGATTCGGGAAGCAAAATTTGATTCCGAAGCAATTGGGTATATTTTTCAACCCAACCAGGTTGTGAAGGATTTAATATTGCCATGTAAACAAATGTAAGCAATTCTTATGCCAGATTCTTACTACTTATTTTTATTGAAATTGACCTTTAAAAATAGTCTCATACAATAGGTTGAAATGTGACGGCACAATCAAAACAATACCTGAAAAGGGAATGCCAAAAAAAACATTTACCTTTGTTTCGCACATCAACTTTCATGTTGTGCTACAAACAAATGGCAGGTAACACTTTTGGAACCATTTTTAAACTAACCACATTTGGAGAATCTCATGGTTCACATATTGGCGGAATTGTCGATGGCTGTCCGTCCGGTTTAGCACTAGATTTGGAAGCCATCCAACTGGAACTCAACCGCAGGAGACCTGGTCAGTCTGACTTGGTTTCGCCGCGAAAAGAAAAAGACCTTGTTCAATTTGTTTCCGGCATTTTTAATGGAAAAACGACTGGGGCACCCATTGCATTTTTTGTAGTAAATGAAAATAGTCGTTCCCAAGATTACAATCACCTTGAAGACGCATTCAGGCCAAGTCATGCTGACTTTACATACCATAAAAAGTATGGCAATAGAGATCATTTGGGAGGAGGAAGAAGTTCTGCGCGTGAAACCATTGCGCGTGTTGTTGGGGGAGCCATTGCCCGCCAACTGATCCATTTTGTTTCTATTCAAGCTTACGTGAGTGGCATTGGGCCTTTTCAACTTACTGAAAAATATGAACTTTATAGTGAAAAGGAAATTGAAGCCTCTCCATTGCGTTGTCCTAATAAAAAAATGAGCGGCTTAATGGAAGAATACATTCGATCATTACAAGCAGCAGGCGATACAACTGGAGGTATAATTACTGTAATTGCACACGGTGTACCTATTGGATTGGGCGAACCTGTATTCGATAAACTTCCTGCACAAATGGCCAAAGCCATGATGTCAATCAATGCCGTTAAAGGATTTGAAATAGGCAGCGGGTTTGAAGGCAGCCACCTTACGGGCAGCGAACATAACGATCTGTTTCTGGCTGACGGAACCACACAAACCAATCATGCTGGGGGGTGTCTTGGGGGGATATCAAATGGGATGCCGCTTACTTTTCGCGTTGCATTTAAACCCATCGCAACCTTGCTGCAAGCCCAAGAACATTTAACAAAAGACAACAAAATTGAACTGATTCAAGGCCGTGGGCGACACGATAGCTGTGTGGTCCCTCGAGCAGTCCCAATAGTAGAAGCGATGACAGCATTAGTACTTGCCGATTTATATTTACAAAACAAAGCACAAACTTTATAACACCCATTTTATGCAAACGACAAAGCCGAATAAAATCACCCGAAATATATTAATTGCCATGGTATTGGGTATGGGTGTTGGCGTATTAATCCACCACACACAAACACCAGAAACGGCTAAATCTTGGAGCGAATACTTAAAAGTTCTAGCAACTATTTTTATCAGATTGGTACAAATGATCATCGCGCCCTTGGTTTTTAGCACATTGGTTGTCGGCATTGCCAAATTGGGCGACGTCAAGGCGGTAGGTAGAATTGGCGGAAAAGCGATGTTATGGTTTTTCACCGCTTCATTAATTTCATTATTAATAGGGATGTTTTGGGTTAATTTTTTACAACCAGGAACTGGTTTGGTGTTAACTTCCGCTGAAACAGAATCACTCGGAAGCATTGCCGAAACCACCACTTCATTTTCTGTGCAACATTTCGTTGAACACATTATTCCTAAAAGCGTTTTTGAAGCATTAGCAACCAATGAAATTTTACAAATTGTTGTATTTTCTATATTCTTTGGATTAGCGGCAGCTTCTCAAGGTGAATCTGCGCAACAAGTGGTAAAAGCATTAGAAAAAGTATCACATATCATTTTGAAAATGGTTGGCTACGTAATGCAAGTGGCACCATTTGGCGTTTTTGGCGCCATTTCGGCTGTTTTTGCAGTTCGTGAAATGGGCGAACTTTTATGGACTTATGCCAATTATTTTGGGTCCTTTTTAATTGGCATTGGATCCCTATGGGTTTTATTTCTGCTTGTAGGCTACGTTTTATTAGGTAAACAATTAAAAATACTTTTGAAGAAATTAGTTGGCCCATTAATGATTGCATTTGGCACAACAAGCAGTGAAGCGGTATTTCCAAAACTAACCGAAGAACTAGAAGGCTTTGGCATCCCAAACAAAGTGGTGTCATTTATGTTGCCTTTAGGCTATTCATTTAACTTGGACGGCAGCATGATGTATATGACATTTGCTAGTCTGTTTATAGCCCAAGTGTATCACATCCCTTTAGATTTTGGCACTCAATTAACTATGTTGTTGGTTCTATTACTTACTAGTAAAGGAATTGCAGGCGTGCCAAGAGCGAGCTTAGTTGTAGTTGCAGCTACTTGTGGCATGTTTAAAATTCCAATTGAGGGCATTGCTTTAATATTGCCAATTGATCATTTTTGTGACATGTTTCGAAGCGCCACAAATGTAATGGGCAACGCATTAGCCACCGTAGCAGTTGACAAGTGGGAAAAAAATAAACGTTAAATATTTTGTATTTTCGGCGAAGCCCTTTATATTTGTTCATTAAATTAACTTTAAAAAACTATACAATGAAAAAACTATTACTCGCAACCATGCTGTTTGCAGGTATTTTTAGCAGTAGCGCACAAGGTACTTGTGGTACTGCTACTGCTATTACCTTAGCCAGCACAACCATTACCACGCCAGCTTTCCCAACAAGCACCTATATTGCTGGATGTTTGGCTACTAAAACAGGCATTCGTGCTCTTTGGTACAAATACACGCCTACTAGCAATGGAGAAATTACTCTTTCTTCAAACTTCCCAACATTTAATACAGGTACTACCTATTCAAATGACACACGTGTTCAAGTTTTAACAGGAACTTGTGGTGCTACTGGGATGACTTGTATTAATTACAATGATGACATCAATGGTTCGGCTGAAACTGATCCAGCCCACAACTACCTTTCCGAAGTTACTTTTCAAGTTTCGGCTGGTAAAACGTATTATATCGAGTGGGATAACTACTGGAATGTTGGTGGTGCTTCAGCAAATTTTGGATTTAAATTCAGTTTCGCATTTACTGCTCAAACATGTATTCGTCCGGGAGAATTGGACTTCTATTTACCATCTAGTGCTACAGAAGACGCTATTGGTTTGGTGTGGAAAAACGCTATTGGTGCTCCTGCAAATTATGACATTGATTGGAGTACAGATTTCGCTGCAGCTGAAGGTACTGGTACCATTGTAAGTGTTCCTGCCGGTTCATTAGCAACTGGAACTACTGGAGTAACTGCAACGCAAGGAGATTTAAGCGGATTGCCTGCTAATTCAAATTTTAGATATTTTGTACGTTCAGATTGTGGCGCTACTCAAAGTGGATGGCAAGGACCAAATTATGCATATTTAGCGGTACCGGCCCCTTATGAGTTAACTTTTGATGACGTTGCGAAAAATTATAGAGATGGTTTTGTAGGTTCTGGATTTTCTTTGTTCGACACTGATGCAGTAGGCTCTACAACTCAAGCTCCTATTTATGGTGATGGTGATGCTGGATCGTTCGTTGCAACTACAACAAGCACAACAGCTGCTGCCAACAAATGGGGATATACTCGTGCATTAGCATTAACTGGTGGCTCGACAGTAACTTTAACTTTTAAAACTCGTTTATGGGTTGCTAGCCCAACAGGTACTCCAGAATCAGCTTCAATTAACGTTACTGTAGGTGGCGATCAAAGCTCAACTGCTCAAACCACTATTTTAAGCAGTATTACTGAAACAGATTCTTCACAATACAACACGCAAACAGTGACCTTTAGTCCTACAAGTGACGGCATCTATTACTTCGGATTCAATAACAATTCAGCACAAACTACTGCAGTTAATTTCTTGTTGATGGATTCATTAATTGTTACTGCTGCCATGTCAACTAAAGCATTTTCATCATCAGATATCGTTGTTAGTCCAAACCCAACGAAAGATGTGGTTAACGTGAAAGGTTTAAATGAAAACAATCTAAAAACCATTGACATCACTGATTTAAACGGTCGTACAGTTGCACATTCAACATATGAAAATGTTTCTGATGCTCAAATTTCATTAGCTTCTTTAAACACTGGTGTTTACATGATTAAAATCACTACTGACAAAGGAGTAAGCACTCAAAAATTGATCAAACAATAATTTAGATTATTGCTATAATAAAAAGGGCTCTCACATCGAGAGCCCTTTTTTTATGAATAAAATATTTTATATATCGTAAAATCAATAAATTTAGACACTCCATAAAAAGGGAACAATTCATTAACGCACTTTATGTAAGTAATTGTAAATGAGTTCCTGCTAATTTTACTAGGTAAAAGCTTACGAGGCAAATAAGTATGGCATTTGAACTTTTCCACTTAGAAATTACGTCTTAAAATCTATTCTATAATTTGAAGAAATCGACTTCAACTGATTGAATCCAAATGATTATTACGGCAGCTATTTTTACCGCAAAATAAAAAAACCCGACTCAAATAAATGAATCGGGTTTTTTATTAATTAAAAAGATATTTACTATCTATCATCTCTGCGAGGACTACGGTCATCGCGTCTTTCTGGGCGCGGTCCACGATCTTCTCTTGGAGGTGCATTTTCATCTCTTGGAGGTCTCGGTAGCAATGCTTTTCTAGAAACTTTTTCTTTTCTGGTTTTGGGGTCAAGTCCTAAGTACTTAACTTGAAAAACATCGCCCATATTTACCACATCGGTTACATTTTCAGTGCGTTCCCAAGCAAGCTCTGAAACGTGCAAAAGGGTTTCATTTCCAGGAGCATCCATATATTCAACCACGGCGCCAAAGTCAAGTAATTTAATCACTTTTACGTCATAAGCTTCTCCAACAACTGGCTTAAATATAATTGAATCTATTTTGGCCAATACCGCTGCAATTCCGTCTGGATCTGTCCCTAAAATTTCAACAACGCCTTGTTCATCCACTTCATTGATCACGATGGTTGTCTTAGTAGCTTTTTGTAATTCTTGAATTACTTTTCCACCAGGACCAATCAACGCACCAATGAAAGCACCAGGAATGGTACGCATGATGATTTTTGGGGCATGCTTTTTAACATCTTCTCTTGGAGTAGCAATGGTTTCAACCAATTTCTCCAAAATATGCATACGGCCATCACGTGCTTGATTCAAGGCTTGTTCCATGATATCATAGCGCAATCCATCAATTTTGATGTCCATTTGACAAGCGGTGATACCATCTTTGGTACCTGTTACTTTAAAGTCCATGTCGCCTAGGTGATCTTCATCGCCCAAGATATCTGACAAAACGGCAAATTTTTGGCCATCAGTAATTAAGCCCATTGCAATACCAGAAACTGGTTTTAC
This sequence comes from Flavobacterium sp. BFFFF2, assembly GCA_002256385.1. Classification (GTDB taxonomy): domain Bacteria; phylum Bacteroidota; class Bacteroidia; order Flavobacteriales; family Flavobacteriaceae; genus Flavobacterium. The sequence continues at coordinate 14,342 of NKJD01000032.1, read as the reverse complement.
CATTTGAACCCCCGCATCCATCAAAGCCATGGTTCCTGCACAAACAGTCGCCATAGAAGATGAACCATTTGATTCTAATACTTCAGATACAATTCGGATGGTATAAGGACAATCGGAAGGAATCATGTTCTTTAAAGCACGTTGCGCTAAATTTCCATGACCTACTTCTCTTCTTGACGTGCCGCGTAATGGTTTGGCTTCACCTGTTGAAAATGGTGGGAAATTATAATGTAAGTAGAATTTCTCCTCCCCTTGCTCAGAAGGAGAATCAATTTGATTGGCTTCTCTGGAGGTTCCTAAAGTTACTGTAGCCAAGGCTTGCGTTTCACCTCGGGTAAATAAAGAAGACCCGTGAACAGAAGGCAAATAATCCGTTTCGCACCAAATTGGTCTGATCTCCGTTGTTTTACGTCCATCTAAACGAATGCCTAATTCTAAAATTACATTTCGAACGGCTTCTTTATTGGTTTTGTAAAAATATTTCCCAACCAAACCAGACAAATCGGCATTTTCGGCATATTCTTCTTCAGTAAACAAAGCTTTCGCTTCCTCTTTTACTTGGGCAAACTTTTCACTTCTTTCACTTTTACCAGAAGCCGCTTGCGCAATGGCATAGCATTTGTCATAAGCAAAAGCTTTTACTTTTGCATACACCGCTTCGTCTTCTTTTTCGCCTTCGTAGGTGCGAATTTCTTTTTTACCAAACGCTTCTTGCAAGCGCAATTGAGCATGAATCTGCACTTTAATGGCTTCGTGCGCAAACTTAATCGCTTCAACCATTTCGGCTTCTGAAATTTCTTTCATTTCGCCTTCAACCATCGCAACTGAATCCAATGAAGCACCAATCATCATGTCAATATCAGACAATTCCAATTGCGCTTTGCTAGGGTTGATGATGAACTGTCCATCCAATCGCGCTACACGCACTTCTGAAATTAAGTTGTAAAATGGAATGTCAGAAACTGCTAAAGCAGCAGAAGCCGCTAAACCAGCTAATGCGTCGGGCATTACCTCTTCATCATGCGACATTAACTGAATCATTACTTGGGTTTCAGCATGGTAATCATCTGGGAAAAGCGGACGCAAAACACGGTCAACCAAACGCATGGTCAACACTTCGTTGTCACTCGGACGCGCTTCTCTTTTGAAAAATCCACCTGGAAAACGTCCAGCTGCAGCAAATTTTTCGCGGTAATCTACCGTCAATGGCAAAAAGTCAACATTTGGATTGGCTGTTCTGGCAGACACAGCTGTAGCTAGAAGCATACAGTTGCCTAATCTGACAACAACAGACCCATCAGCTTGTTTGGCTAATTTACCGGTTTCGATGGTAATGGTTCTGCCATCACCTAAATCGATCGTTTCTTGGGTTACGTTTGGAATCATAAATTTTAATTCGTTTAAACAATTAGGTCAGTTGTGTTGTAGTTGTTGTAATTATTTGTAACCCAATGAAAAACCAAAACTTTTCTCTTAATTTTATAAAACAAAAAGAGGCGCACGGGCACCTCTTTTTTATTCGATTATTTACGAATGTTAAGCTCTTTAATGATCTCCCTGTAACGGTTGATGTCTTTGTGCTTTAAGTAGTCTAAATGACTTCTTCTTTTACCTACCAAACGAACCAACGAACGCTCCGTGTTGTAATCGTGTCTGTTGCGTTTTAAATGCTCAGTAAGGTGGTTAATGCGGTGTGTAAACAACGCAATTTGTCCTTCGGACGAACCAGTGTTTGAAGCAGCTCCACCATGTTTGGCGAAGATTTGCTCTTTAATTTCTTTGGTCAAATACATACTAATATTGTATAAATGATTGTGATGTATGAATTGGTCTTTCCAATTCGGGTGCAAATATACTATAAATTACTTCCCATCAAAGCGCGAGGTTGAATTTATAATGAAATCATGAAACGGTTACATGGCATTTGACCATGCGGCAAGCAGTTCACTGCTAAGCAAATGAGCAATTTGTTCATTGAGCCATTCTAAAAAAAGTACATCGTCATTGGTGAAAGGATCTATTTGATGACTGTCAATATCTATTTGGCCTACATTTTCATCTTGAAACCAGACAGGAAGCACTATTTCGGCTTTTACGGTTACACTGCACGCAATGTAATTGGTTTGCAATTGCACATCTGGAACAATAAAATTGGCATTGGATTCGGCCACTTGTCCACAGATTCCTTTTCCAAATGGAATCACGGTATGATCGGTTGCTTCGCCTGCGTAGGTTCCTAAATGTAGTGTTTTGGCACCGTGATTGGCCCAATAAAAACCAACCCAATTGTAATGCGGAATTCTATTTTGAAGTAACTCACATATTTCTTGTAATCGATTTTGAACAGATTTGTCTTCCTGAAGAAGGATATGTAAGCTATCTTGCCTGATGGAATCAATGGAATTCATTTTTTTGGCTCAAAGTTACAAATCCCTATTAATTGAATTGCTACCTTTGAACGAAATACAACGGGTTAATTAAATGAGAGCACTTTTTAGGGCTAACCTCCCTTTTTTGCGATTTTTAGGCGTCTTTTTTGGAAGTTATTTAGGAATGTCATGGCTTTATGACGTTTGGCTTGACCAATATTTGCAAACACCAGGACAACTTGACTCTTTTACAAATTGGGCAAACGACCATGTAATGTGGGTTTTACAGCATTTTGATCATTCAGCCAAGTCATTGTTTGTCAACAAAAGCTCTGGATATTGGATTTTTTACCATGGAAAATATGTTGCACGCATTATTGAAGGATGCAATGCCATGCGGGTGATGATCTTATTTTCGGCATTTGTTGTAGCTTTCAGGGGGCCTTTAAAAACAAGTATATTGTTTATTAGCGTCGGAATTTTCAGTATACACCTACTAAACATTGGTCGGATTGCAGCCTTATCCATTGCTTTGTCTCGTTTTCCAGAATTTGAGACTGCTCTACACGACATTGCATTCCCCCTATTTATATATGGATGTGTTTTTATTTTATGGATTGTTTGGGTAAATAAATGGGCATATGGCATTCGAAAAAATTAACAAAAGAAACTGGGGTTACAGTATATTAATACTTAGCGCTTTAATTGCATTAAGGGCACTTGATACCGCTGTTTTTTACGACCCAATAGGCCCTTATTTTAGAGGTGAATTTCAACAGACACCCCTCCCCTATTTTAATCCTTTTTTACTATTCTTGAGTACCGCATTCAGGTATTACCTAAATAGTTTATTTTCAATGGCATTAATTTATGTGTGGTTTCCGCAAAGAAAGCCATTGAAATTTAGCGCCCTACTCTTTATTACTATAGGTTCATTGGTGTTAATAGGCTATTTATTCATTTTACAATTCTTTGGAAATGAGCACAAAATGTTGGTCTTTCAATTGCGCCGGTTTTTGGCATATCCCATTTTGGTGATGATTTTTTTACCAGCCCTTTATTATCAAAAAAAACAAATTTCAAGCATTGAACCGAATTCATGAAATTCAAGGCTCATAAATAAGTTGATTGTTTTTTTCATTTCACTTTATTTTTTTAAAAATCAACTCAATGTTGATTTGTAATTTGTACTTTTGAGCAATTTATCGATTTTTTTTGACCTTAATCGATTTTAACAGGCTGAAATGAAACACTTATTTTTTTTAATTCTCCTCTTGAACCTACCAATTTTGGCGGGTTCTCAGCCTGCTAGTCACACAGATCGGGTACTGAATCATTTACTAAAAAAAGCGGGGAGGCATTATTATGCTAAAGAGAATGAACTGTCTTTAAAAAGTTGCCAACTGTTAATAAAGAAGGCTGAGGCTTCAAAAAACCACCGTGTTTTGGCAGAGGCTTATGATGTGATTGCCCTTAATTTTAATGATTTTGCCGAGTTTGACAAATCGTATCATTACTATCAATTAGCTATTAAGGAAGCCAACTTAGCAAAAAATGACACTATTAAAACATGGATTTACAGCAATCTAGCCAATTTATTAACTTCAAAATTTAACCGCTTTAGCGAGGGGATCAAACAATATAATATGGCTTTAAAGTTTGCCAAACAGATTGATGATCAAGTGGAAGTGAGTTATATTACATTGAATTTGGCAGAAGCCTATTTGGAAAATGGCCAATATGAAATTTCAAAAAAATATATTCAAAAGTTGTTTGAAAAAAGATTTGATCAGCAAGATGCAGAAGCGCAATTCACCCTAAATTATTTGATGGGCGTTTACGAAAAGCATCATCATAAATATAAAGAATCGATACAGTGGTTTTCAAAGGCAGAAGCTTGTTTTAAAGGTTGTAAAACAAATCTTTACATAGAAAATGTCAGTCGTATGTATTTGTTCCAATCACAAGTGCTCGATCAGCTTGGCAGGCATCAAGCGGCTTATAGTAAGCTAAAAAGTCACTTGGGATATTTGAAAAAAAACTTTAACGAAACTGCCTCCAGAAAATCTAGGTATCTTGGCTATCAGATTGAGCTCAATCAATTTCAAAAAGAACTTCAAAAAGCGCAACTTTTAAAGAAAAGCCAAGACCGCGAATTGGCTTCGAACCGGATTATCTTGGTTTTAAGCATTATTACTACCGTTTCAATTGGGGTTATTTTGCTTGTTTTTGTAAGAGTGGCTCGTTACCGATCACAAAAAAACAAGAAACTGATTGCTTTAAATAAAGAGCTTCTTTTAGCCAAAGAAAAATCGGAAGAAGCGAATTCGCTGAAAAGTCAATTTATTTCAACCATTACCCACGAACTGCGCACGCCATTATATGGAATAACTGGAATCACTGATATTCTGATTGAAGAACACCCAGAATTGAATCGAAATTCGTCAGTTCAATCGCTGCGTTTTTCATCGCGATATTTGCTGGCATTAGTGAATGATTTGCTACATATCAATAAAATAGAAGAAAATAAATTAGAATTAAAAAAGGTAGCGTTTAACTTGCGTGATGAAATTGAAAATATGATGAATTCATTACATCATATGGCCGAAAAAAACAAAAACGAATTACTGCTCGTTTGTGGCGATCAAGTGCCCACGTATATTGAATCGGACCTCATTAGACTGTCGCAAATTTTAATCAATCTCTTATCAAACGGATTGAAATTTACCGAAAACGGACGAGTTACTTTGCTCATTTCACTTATTGACAAAACAAACGATACGGCACGACTTTCTTTTGAAGTCACAGACACGGGGATTGGCATTGCCCCAGAGAATCAGGACAAGATTTTTGAAAAGTTTATACAAATTGAACGAAAAAGTGAAGATTATCAGGGCACAGGCTTGGGCTTGTCCATTGTAAAAAAACTACTAAATTTATTTAATAGCCAAATACAGGTAAAAAGCGAAGAAGGAAATGGCACTACATTTTCATTCGAAATTGATTTTAAACTACCGAAAGAAAATCAAATCGCGTTACAATCTGCCTTTGTAAACTCATTAGATTTATCAACTTCCCATTTAAAGGTCCTTGTAGTTGATGACAACCCAATTAACCAGTTGGTAACAAAAAAAATACTAGAAAAATGCCATGTCCAAGTTGTGATTGTTTCTGACGGCTGGCAGGCGCTTAAGGAAGTTAAAAAAGACACTTTTGACCTCATTTTAATGGATATCAATATGCCTGGAATGAACGGCTTTGAAACCACTCGTTTGTTGCGATCGGAGGGGATTCATTGCCCAATTATTGCCCTGACTGCCTTTGATAAAAATGAAAAATGGCCCGAAGTGATTGAATCAGGCATGAATGACATTTTGGTAAAACCTTTTGAAGCAACCCATTTGGTTGAAGTCATTACAAAAAACCTGCAATAACTTCAATATGCCGGTAATCAATGATGCATTTTATTGGGTCAAATCAATATATTTGCAACACAAATTAACAAGCTGATTTAAGGGCATGAAATACAAGCGAATATTACTCAAACTTAGTGGAGAAGCACTGATGGGAACCCGGCAATACGGCATAGATCCTAAAAGACTGGCCGAATATGCCCAAGACATCAAACAAATCCATGAGCGCGGGGTAGAAATTGCCATAGTGATTGGTGGCGGCAATATTTTTAGAGGCGTTGCTGGCGCAAGCAATGGCATGGACCGTGTACAAGGAGATTATATGGGGATGTTGGCAACCGTGATTAATGGCATGGCTTTGCAAAGTGCCTTAGAAGATCATGGTATGCAAACCCGTTTACAAACGGCCCTTAAAATTGAATCGATTGCAGAACCTTATATCAAAAGGAGAGCTGTTCGCCATTTGGAAAAAGGACGTATTGTGATTTTTGGTGCTGGAACGGGTAATCCGTATTTCACCACTGATACCGCTGCCGTTTTACGCGGGGTTGAAATTGATGCCCATGTCATTTTAAAGGGTACACGCGTTGATGGCGTATATGACTCAGATCCAGAAAAAAATGCAAATGCCGTTAAATTTGACACCTTAACATTTGATGAAGCCATTAAATTGGGATTGAATATTATGGACGCTACTGCTTTTACATTGAGTCAGGAAAATGCTTTGCCCATGGTGGTTTTTGACATGAACAAGCCAGGTAATTTGCTCAAAATTTGCGAAGGAGAAAACATAGGGACCGAAGTACACCTTGGTTAAACCATGTTTTTGGGATAATTAAAATATTTTTGCACCCGACAAATCAATTGGAACGAACCAAAAACTAAAAAAAATGACCGAAGAGATTCAATTCATTATGGAAAGTGCTACCGAATCAATGAACCAATCGGTAGCTCATTTGGAAAAATCATTTTTAAATATCCGCGCAGGCAAAGCCTCCCCTGCCATGCTAGGCAGTGTCTTTGTAGATTATTACGGATCAATGACCGCGCTGTCGCAAGTAGCCAACATTACTGTGCCCGACGCCCGAACGATTAGTGTCAATCCATGGGAAAAAAGCATGGTGCACCCCATTGAAAAAGCCATTATGATTGCCAACTTGGGTTTTAACCCAATGAATAATGGAGAGTCTGTCATCATTAACGTACCACCTTTGACCGAAGAACGCCGAAAAGATTTGGCAAAACAAGCAAAGACTGAAGCTGAAGATGCGAAAGTGGGCATCCGAAATTCGCGAAAAGAGGCCAATACAGAAATCAAAAAATTGGAGAAAGATGGTACTTCTGAAGATTTTTGCAAAAAAGCAGAAGAAGATATTCAGAAACTAACGGATTTATTTATCAAGAAAATTGATGAACAACTGTCAGTGAAAGAAGCTGAAATAATGAAAGTGTAATTCAATTTGCTGTTTACTCCATTGATTGAACTTGTAAATTAAATCACCGAACTATCGGTGATTTTTTGTTAAATTAAAACGCTTACGCGGGGTCTTTAAAGAGCTAGTTGAAGCGATTAATTAATAGCTCGATTTAAATTTGTCTAGGCCATTAAAGTGGCAGTATTAATTCAATGGCTCATGGTGTACATTTAATTTTATGGAAAAAATAGCCCCATTGGGCTTTTCTTTGAATGAAAAACTTCGATTATACATCACTGATTTTTTGGCTGTGTTTTTGCACAGTACTGCATTCTTATTCGCAACGAGCGGTATTCGGCGTTGTTAAAGATGTCTATTCTTTTACGCCGATAAACTTAGCCACCATTACTGGATCAGGCGGTTCCGTTTGTATTTCAGATCGGAAAGGTCAATTTGAATTGACTGAATTTCAAGGTCATACCTTACAAATTCATGCCCTTGGCTACCTGCCTAAAATCGTTTCTGTTCCAACAGCTAACACCGCATTAAATATTGTTTTAGAACCGGAAAATAAACCGATCAATTCAGAAGGAAAATACCTCATTCAGCGGGTAATTCATTCCATGAAGCTGGAGCCGATTACTTCTTTTTTAAAGGATTATGAATGGAAAGGGTACCAGCGGCTCTTACTTACGGCAACTGCCGATTCATTGGCAACAGATTCTCACGCAAAAAAAAGCAATCCAAACCCCATTGAAAGTGCACGAGAACAAACCTATAAAGGCCTCATCAATCGGCAGCATTTGTTTATGACCGAAAAAATCACGCGGTATCAGAGTAATGGCAGGTCAATTGTTCAAACCGTAGAGGGGTTAAAAATGGCCGGTTTTAAACGTCCAATTTATGAGTATGCTGGCTTTGAATGGCATTCGTATGCGCTTACTGCCAACCCATATCATCTGTTTCAAAATAAATACAAAAGCCCATTAAACCCAAAAAACCAAGAAAGTTATACGTTTTCGGTACAAGACACTTTACAATGGAACAACCACAAAATCATCGCTTTGCGGTTTCACCCAAAACCCAATGAACCAAAAGATGCCTGTTTAGAAGGAGTCCTTTTTATTGATGCAGAAAACAGTGAATTGGCAAGGGTTTTTTTGAGAGTTACCGGAGTCATTGACATTGGCATTGATCACCAGTGCTATTGGGAACCACTCTTAAAGCATTGGATTCCCTTGCAAAACACACTTTTAATTCAAAAGGGGAAGCGTCAAAAACCATTACAAATTTTAGGCAGAACCATTGAATTCGATGAAGAAGACAAAAATGACAACCGGTTTACCCGTGCCAAAACGGCCTCGGATTTCAGCTTTCTATTGCTGCGCGAACATTTTTTCCCCATCAAAAAAAACACGCAAGAGTTGCCATTCGTTGATGTGCAGGTGCTGAAAGAAGCCGAAAGTCAGCCCGATGCTTTTTGGGAACAGTACAGAAGTAGCCCACTCGATTTCAGAGATAAAAACACGTATTTGGCGCTTGATTCCATAGCAACAGCCCGAAAAATTGAGCAGAAAATTCGCTTGGGACGAAAAGTTTTTAATGGCTACTTCCCTATTGGCTTGGTTGATGTCGATTTGCGGCAGTTGTTAACCTACAACAATTATGAAGGTTTTAGAATCGGGACTGGCGGCATTACCAACGAATTGTTTTCTGATAAATACCGAGTAGAAAGTTATGGGGCGTTTGGCCTTAAAGACCGCAGATTTAAATTCAGCATGGGGGGAGCCATGCGGTTGGAACACATTTTTAATTCGTGGTTGGGCGGCGCTTATACCGACGATTTGCGAGAGGTGGCAAGCACTTTGTTTATTACGGACAAAAGATCATATTCCCTTTTTGATACCCGCCCCATCAACTTAAACACCTTTTATCATTGGCAAAATTGGAAAGCTTATTTTGAAACCCAATGCATTCCACGTGTTAACACTACCATTCAAGCCTCATACAGCAGCATTACTCCATTTTTTGACTACCAATTTGACCACAATGGCAAAAGATATACCCAATTTAATGCGGCACTATGGAGTGTGGCATGCCAATGGAATCCGTTTAGTTATTTGTTGGAAACACCTTATAACCGGATTGAAATGGCACGTCATTATCCGCGCTTCACATTACAATGGACGCAAACACTCCCTTGGGCCGACACAGAATTCATTCGGTTTAACAAATTTGACGCCCGCATTGAATATGAATTTGCGCATTATGATGGGGCTAAAACTTTTGTTTTCATTGAATCAGGCATCGCTAATGGCGACGTACCTATTACGCATTTATACAATGCTACGCCCAACAGCTTGTCGCGCGATAAGTTATTGCAACGATTAACCATTGCCGGCAATAACAGCTTTGAAACCATGTATTTCAATGAGTTTTTTTCCGATCGTTATGTGTATTTGCAATGGAAATACCAACTGAAACGAAAACCGCTGTTTGATGGTTTTGAACCCGTTTTTGTCTTTGCTCATCGGATGGCATGGGGCAGTTTGAATCACCCAGAAAAGCATTTGGATTTTCCGTTTCAAACCATGGAAAAGGGTTATTTTGAGAGTGGCGTTGAATGCAATCAGCTTTTTAAAGGTTTTGGACTTAGTTTCACATATCGATATGGCCCTTATTCACTGCCACATTTTGAAGACAACCTAGCCATAAAATTTAGTTTTTTTCTGGATATTGGCATTTAATGCATCCAGTTTGAAATGAAGACATGTAGTGTGCTACCCATTGATTTCGCTATCTTTGCCATATGAATGAGCATTTGGACCCAACCAATCAACAATACAGCCCCGATGAACTGGACGTAGAAAAAAAACTACGACCGCTCAGTTTTTCTGATTTCACTGGACAGCAACAGGTTTTAGAAAACTTACAAGTATTTGTGAGTGCCGCCAACCTGCGTGGTGAAGCCCTCGATCATACGTTGTTTCATGGCCCACCAGGCTTGGGAAAAACCACTTTGGCTACCATTTTGGCAGAAGAATTGGGCGTGGGCATTAAAGTTACTTCTGGTCCCGTTTTGGACAAACCCGGCGATTTGGCTGGCTTATTGACCAATCTTGAAACACGTGATATTCTTTTTATTGATGAAATCCACCGGCTTTCGCCTGTAGTAGAAGAGTATTTATACTCGGCAATGGAAGATTTTAAAATTGATATCATGATTGAATCTGGCCCCAATGCGCGGTCAGTTCAATTGTCGTTGAATCCATTTACTTTGGTAGGTGCCACCACCCGTTCTGGTTTATTAACGGCACCGATGCGTGCTCGATTTGGCATCCAAAGCCGTTTGCAATATTACAATACTGAATTATTAACCAGCATCGTTGAACGGAGCGCTGGTATTTTGCAGGTTCCCATTAAAATGGAGGCGGCCATTGAAATTGCAGGCAGAAGTAGAGGGACGCCGCGTATTGCCAATGCATTATTACGTCGGGTGCGCGATTTTGCCCAAATAAAAGGGAATGGAACTATTGATGTTGAAATTGCAAAATATGCCCTCGCTGCTTTGCATGTCGATGCGCATGGTTTAGATGAAATGGATACCAAAATTTTAACCACCATTATTGATAAATTTAAAGGGGGACCCGTCGGATTATCCACGCTGGCAACAGCTGTTTCAGACAGTGGTGAAACCATTGAAGAAGTGTATGAGCCGTTTTTAATACAAGAAGGTTTCATCATCAGAACCCCCAGAGGGCGTGAGGTTACCGAAAAAGCATACCGGCACTTAGGACGCATTTATCCACATATACAAGGTGGCCTTTTTTAACTGGTCGGAATCATCATTATGTCAGTACACCCGATGTATCCCATACTTAGTCAAATGGAAAGTCCTGCCAATTTACGGACACTTTCATTATACGATCTCCCCTTTTTGGCTCGCGAAATCCGCGAATATATGCTGGATATTTTATCCGAAAAAGAAGGCCATCTAGGTGCCAGTTTTGGCGTAGTTGAACTTACCATTGCCCTGCATTATTGTTTGAATACGCCGACCGACAAATTGGTTTGGGACGTGGGACACCAGTGTTATGCACATAAAATTTTAACAGAAAGAAGCGCCCAATTTAAGCAGCTCCGCGAATGGTCGGGTATTTCTGGATTCCCCAAACGTTCAGAAAGCCCTTTTGATGCATTTGGCACGGGTCATTCATCTACTTCTTTGTCAGCCATATTGGGAATGGCTTTGGGTGCCCAAATCAATCAACAATTTCAAAGACAACACATTGCTGTAATTGGCGATGCCTCATTTGCTTCTGGCATGGTGTGGGAAGCCTTGAATCAGGCTGGAAATTCAACGGCCAATTGTTGGGTCATTCTGAATGACAATGGCATGAGTATTGACCAAAGTGTTGGTGCTTGGGCCAATTTGCTGCAAAAAACATCGATTGACTCTGGAAAATCATTGAAAACTTGGTTTGAACCCCTCGGATTTAGGGTGAGCGAACCCATTGACGGCCATGATTTGCCTGCGCTTATTGCGCATTTCAATGATTGGAAAACCTACGATGGACCACGATTTACCCACATAAAAACAACCAAAGGCAAGGGTCTTTCTTTAGCCGAAATGGATCAAGTGCGTTACCATGCCCCAGGTAAATTTGATCGAAAAACAGGACTTGTAAACCCAATTCATTCGGTTGAATTACCCCCAAAATATCAAGATGTTTTTGGGCATACTTTGGTGCATTTGGCAAACAATAACAAAAAAATTGTTGGCATTACACCTGCCATGCCTTCTGGAAGTTCCATGGGAATCTTTATGAAAGCATTTCCAGAACGAGCATTTGACGTCGGCATTGCGGAACCGCACGCGGTGACACTTGCAGGAGGCCTTGCTTCCGATGGTTTTACCGTTTATTGTTCCATTTATTCCACTTTTCTGCAAAGAGCATATGACCAATTAATTCATGACATTGCTTTGCAAGAATTACCTGTTATCTTTTGCATTGACCGCGCAGGTTTTGTGGGGGAAGATGGCGCTACGCATCATGGAATATTTGACATTGCCTTTTTAAATACCATTCCAAATGTAACTATCTGGGCGCCGTTTGACGAATATGAATTGCAGGATATGCTATATGCTGCCCAGTTCCACACCGGTGGGCCATTGGCCATTCGGTATCCAAGAGGCAGAGGCATTCACCCAGCTTGGGAAGTGGAAAAAAAGGGCCGTTTTGAAAAGGAATTCAATTTGAATTCAAAAAAATTAGCAATTGGTTCCAAAATAGCGGTGATGTCAACGGGGGTTATTGGACAAGAAGTGCAAAAAGCGCTTAACAATTTGCCTAATTGCGCTATATCTCATTACCACGTTGGCCAAATAAAACCCCTTGACCATATTTTTTGGGCATTTAAATTTAAGGAATATAATACGATCGTCACGGTCGAAGAAGGAAGTATGATAGGTGGTTTTGGCAGCGCTATAGCGCATTTGGCCAGTGAATTAGCTTATAAAGGTACTATAATTATTAAAGGGGTTCCCGACGTTTTTATTGAACAAGGAACCATACAAGAACAGCGTTCATTTTGTCGATTGGATGCCGATTCTTTACAAATCGACTTTGAAATTTTGTTGAACCATTAAGATTAATGAGGATCATGACCCTGAAAAAAATAGGCTTTTGCTTGCTTTTTATTGCCTTTGGCGCACAAGCTCAAACAATCAAAACCCAAAAAGATTCAACGTTTATTCCTTGGAAAAGCACCAACAAACTAGGATTTGACTTAAGTCAAATTGCTTTTTTAAATTGGAATGCGGGCGGGGTAAATTCTATTTCCGGTTTAGTCAAAGCGGAATTCAACCGCAGTTATGAGCTAAAAGACACCAAATGGGTCAACGAGCTGATTATGCGCTATGGCATTAATAAACAAGATGGCATTGGGTGGCGAAAAACAGACGATATGTTTCGGTTCAACTCCACTTTTGGTCATCGCCGCGACAGTTTATCGCAATGGTATTTTAGTGCTAAATTCAATTTTAACACGCAGTTTACCAATGGATATGCTTATCCGAATGTAGATAATCCGATTTCAAAACCACTGGCACCCGCTTATTTGTTTTTAGGAATTGGCGCCGAATATGCTTTAAAAGACAAATCATTTACAGTCTATGCTTCACCTTTAACCATGAAAAACACCTTTGTGCTTGATTCAGATTTAGCTGATCAAGGAGCCTTTGGGGTTCGAAAAGCAACCTATGACAGTGTGGGCAATCGAATTCGCCCAGGTGAACAGGTCAGAACCGAAGTGGGTATTTTGGTGACCAATTATTTCAAAAAAGAAATTTTTGAAAATGGGATTTTGGAGAATCGTTTAAATTTATACACGGATTACCTGAATCATTTCGGAAACATCGATATTGATTGGCAATTGCAACTTGATTTAATGGTCAATCAATACGTACGAGCGAATATTTGCACCAATATTATTTATGATGATGACATTAAAGCCAAAGAAGAAGTGAACGGCCAACAGGTTTCAGTGGGCCCAAAAATTCAATTGAAACAATTGTTGGGTGTGGGGGTTGTGTATCAGTTTTAAATTAGAAGCAAGAGGAAAGAAGAAAGAAGAAAGAAGAAAGATAAATGATAAAAGAAATTTTGATCCGAGGGCAAAGGCACAAACGGAGCGAAGCTAATTTTGAATTTTGACCCGAGGGCCAAAAGCACGAACGGAGCGAAGCTAATTCTAAATTTTGAATGATTTTTAGAATTTCAAATCTATTATTTTATACATACACGATTTGTCCACATCTCTCAATTTGAACTATTTAAACAGAAAAGTAAACGCATAAAAAAAGGCCGCCACATGGACGACCTTTAGAAAGGGTGAATGAGGGGTCTCGAACCCCCGACCTTCGGAACCACAATCCGACGCTCTAACCAACTGAGCTACAATCACCGTTTTGCGGGTGCAAATATAGCTATTTTTTAGTTTTAAAAAAATAAATTTTCTAAGTACATGACAAAAACTGTAAAAAACTGTTTTCTAACGGTTTAAATCCTGTTAAGAGAAATCTTGATAGGTAATCTAATCCGTATTTGAATATGCTTACAGCTCTTCGTCCATGTTTTTTTATT
>NKJD01000031.1 GCA_002256385.1 Flavobacterium sp. BFFFF2 | reverse complement strand
ATGATCAAACAACTAAAATCAGTTTTTATAAAAGCTAACCTAGAACTAAACAGCGGAAAATATCTCAGCAAAGAAGCATTCATCAATCAATTAAATGTTGCTTGAGTTTTTCAGCAGACCCTAAATATACTAGCCAAATAAGTGTGAAACCACTTCTTCCATGCGGGCTACTTTTACCACTTCGATGCTTGGATTGTGGTCGCTGATTTTACAATATTTAGAAATGATGATTTTGCTGAATCCCAATTTTTGTGCTTCGGTGATGCGTTGTTCCACACGTGTCACTGGTCTTATTTCGCCCGAAAGGCCTACTTCGCCCGCAAAACAGAGTCCTTGTTCAAGCGACATGTCTTCGTTTGACGATAAAATTGCAGCTACCACAGCCAAATCCATGGCTGGATCATCAATGGTGATGCCGCCTGTAATGTTTAAAAAAACATCTTTTGAAGCCAAACGAAAGCCCGCACGTTTTTCTAAAACGGCAAGTAACATGTTAAGCCTCTTTACATTGTAGCCCGTCGCTGTGCGTTGTGGTGTGCCATATACAGCAGTTGAAACCAAGGCTTGCACCTCAATTAGTAAGGGCCTCATTCCTTCGATGGTAGCACCAATGGCGGTGCCCGACAAAGCCTCATCACGGTGTGACATCAGAAGTTCTGATGGGTTTGCCACTTCGCGTAAACCAGAACCAATCATTTCGTAAATACCAAGCTCCGAAGTGGAGCCAAAACGGTTTTTAAGCGCGCGTAAAAGCCTATATACATGGTTTCGATCGCCTTCAAATTGCAACACGGTATCAACCATGTGTTCCAATATTTTTGGCCCAGCAATGGTTCCCTCTTTGGTAATGTGACCAATTAGTAATACAGGCACTTGCGATGCCTTTGCATATTTGATGAGTTCGGCAGTACATTCGCGGATTTGTGAAATGCTGCCAGCTGAAGCTTCAATGTATTCGGTGTGAAGTGTTTGTATGGAGTCAATGATAAGTATTTCAGGCTGCAAACCTTGAATGTGCTGAAAAATGGATTGGGTTTGTGTTTCCGTTAGCACAAAGCATTGGTGGGTGTTGGCGCCTATTCGGTCGGCGCGCATTTTTATTTGTTTTTGACTCTCCTCGCCCGATACATAAAGGGTTTTATAAGGTAATTGAAGCGCGATTTGCAACAGTAAGGTGCTTTTTCCTATACCTGGCTCACCGCCCAACAAAGTAACAGAACCAGGCACTAAGCCACCGCCCAACACCCGATTGAGTTCTTGGTCCGTGGTGTTGTAACGCTGTTCGGTAGTGGTGTCAATCTGGGTAATTGGCACAGGTTTTGGCCGTTGAACATTGGTCTGTTCGTCCGTCTTCCAACTAACTGTTTCTGTTTTAGTAATGACTTCTTCAACAATGGTATTCCATGATTTACATGCATGGCATTGTCCTTGCC
This sequence comes from Flavobacterium sp. BFFFF2, assembly GCA_002256385.1. GTDB lineage: Bacteria > Bacteroidota > Bacteroidia > Flavobacteriales > Flavobacteriaceae > Flavobacterium. The sequence goes on along the minus strand of NKJD01000031.1, from coordinate 38,539 downwards.
ATTTTGAAAACTGGGTTCCACAATGTTGGCAATAAAAAGCGGTTTTAACTTTACTCATAGGTTATTTCAAGCTGTTGGCCCGATCCATCATCATGTCTTTGGTGAGGTCGCCAATGGGAGTCAAAAAGAAGGCGTTATTAAATGATTTAATTGCTTTTTTGTTATCGCCCGTTCTTTCATAATAGACGGCTAATAAATAATCTGCTAGCATGGCTTTGGGGTAATGTTTCCGCGCCAATTCAGATAATTTTTTCAGCTCATCAAATGCATTGTTACTTACTATAGCTGCCTCAACGGCCCTAAAATCACTTGCCCTGATGTTGAATTTCATGCCAAACGTGGTTTCAATGGTTTGGTATTTATTCGTTAAATAGTCAACATATCCTTTGTTTAAGATAAGTAATTTTTCTTTGTACTCGGTAATCGAAATAGGCTGATAGACAGAGAATATATGATACAATGCATTAGGAACGCCGTGTAATACTTGCGAGTAATGTGAGGCGTCTTTGAATTTGTCGTAGCGGTAAAATATATTCGGTTTTTTAATTGGATTCATTAATGAATCCATTTGTGCCAATCGCTTTTGGGTTTCGGGCAAATCGCCATCGGCCGAACTGTGATAATAAAAAATATTTTGTGGTATAACGGCCAGACGAGCAGGCACTCTGGTTTCCATTTCGGGCATTAGTTCTTGACCAAAGGAGATATATGCATTAAAAATGGGTTGGTCTTTGTATAAATAAAAATTGGTAAATGCACCTGTTAAACCAACTCCTGATACGATTTTAAAACTGCCAACCCGATATTGTTTTTGCAAATAGGTAATGAGTTCACCGCCTAAAAATTCAAAAAAATTGGCCCCCTCTTCTTCGGGTAAACCAGTGCTAGGTTCAATTTTACAATCGGACTCCCGTTCTTTATTTCGGTTTTGATGTATCCCAACAATAATCATTTCTGGTAAATCGTCCCAATAATTTGCATAACTCAAGGGGCCGTGAAACGCATCAAACATATACTCGGCATCCAACACAATCAGCAATGGGTATTTTTGCTCGCGCGATCGTTTATAAGAAGCAGGCAGACTAACCGAAACCAATCGGTTTTCGTTGAGTATCTTTGAAGGAATCGTGTCTAAAGCGGGTTGTGCATAAGTCCATTCAACCAAGAAAATAAACAGTATAAGACAAACTTTTTTCATAAGATGGTTCATGTTGTTAACTAATTGAATGTAGAATCTACCTTCTTTTATTGCCAATTGTTGACGGATCACATTTTGTTTAATTCTCCTTAACAATCCGTTAATAATTAGTCAATTAGCGAAACGTAAATTTGAATTAATATGAAATGTCATCCAATTGGTGAGCCAATATACGCATTATTTGTTGCGGTTAAACAAGGGCAATAAAAAATAAGATACCAAGCCCAAAACCAACGTAAAAAGGGTTTGCGAAGTCCAAACCAACCAGCCAAAAGCGGTGCCAATTGGGTTTGAAATGCCATATAGGGAAAAGATTAGTGCTATGGAAACTGGATAAGCCCCCAATCCGCCATTGGTAAAACCAACTGCCAAACTACCAAAAATAAAGCCCATTAAAGCGATGTGAAATGGAATATGAGCCGTTTCGGGTAATGCAAATATGGTGATGTAAAACATGAAAAAGTAGCTAATCCAAAGTGCAATGGAATGCAATAAATAAGCGGTTCTGTTTGGCATTTTAACCAACGCAAACATCCCTTCGATCAAGCCTTTGAGTTTGGTTTTTAATTTGTGAATAATGTCCCATTCGGCATAAATCCACACCAATAAACCTATAATGCCCATTACTACCAAGCCACCAATGAGCAACACAAACGTGGTTAACGAAAAGTTTTGTTGGTGCAAAAAGTTTGTTAAGGTGTCAAATTGATAAATAAATCCGACCAGTACAAACAGAAAAAAGAGAAATAAATCAACAATTCGTTCCGCAATGATGGTGCCGAAAGCTTTGTCAAAAGGGACACCTTCATATTTGTTTAACAATGCGGCTCTGGTTATTTCACCTGATCGGGGCAATGTTAAATTCACAAAATACGACACACAAACAGTTAAAAATTGGACCGAAAAACGCGATGAATAGCCCATGTGTTTAAGTGAATAAGTCCAGCGGTAAGCGCGTGCCCAATACCCATATAAAGCAATAGCTAGTGATGCATAAATATAGCTATAATTTGCTTGTAATAAACTCGTTTTTATTTGTTCCAATTCATGCGCCGACAGTGATTTAAATTGATACCACATCAATCCGACACCAATGGCCAATGGCAGTACAAGTGTTAAAGTTTTTTTTAGGGATTGATTCATTCTAAGGTGTCAAATTAAATAAGTTAACAAAACGTTTTGTTGATTAAAATATTGGATATCAGTTTAATGGTATGTTGTCAATTAGACGCACGCCGTCAATTATGACCGCAATAAATGCCCTGTATTTTACACCTGTTTCAACCGTAGTACTAGGTACAAGGGTTTCTTCGTCAGCAATGTCAAAATAGTCTAATTGAAACATAGATGAGGTGCTAAAAAACGTTTTAATTTGTTGTTGTATGTCAGCTATGGGGTATTTTTTAAATAAGTCTTTTGCTTCTTGCAATGCTTTGTAAATGAGTGCCGCTTCAGCTCTTTGGTGGGTGCTAAGACGCTCATTTCTAGAGCTCATTGCTAAGCCGTTTGCTTCTCGAAAAATGGGGCATGCAACAATTTCAATGGGAAGTTTTTTTTGTTCAACCAATTTGCGAATGATCTGCAATTGCTGAAAATCTTTTTCGCCAAAATAAGCCCGAGTTGGACAAACACTTTGAAACAATCTGTACACAATAGTCCCCACGCCGTCAAAATGTCCAGGACGAAAAGCGCCTTCCATTTGACATTCTAAACCGCCAAAATCATAGGTTTCCGCCACGGCATCATCGGTGTACATTTCAGAAATTTCGGGGGCAAAAAGAATCAATGAAGACGAAATAGTTTCCATTAAAGCAATATCTTGTTCCAAATTGCGTGGATAGTTGTCTAAATCTGCCCGATTATTGAACTGGGTTGGGTTCACAAAAATGCTCACCACTGTATAGGTGTTTTGAGCCAATGATTGACTCATTAACGACAGGTGGCCATCGTGTAAAGCCCCCATAGTAGGAACAAATCCGATAGAAACTAACGGGCCCTGAATGGATTTCAAATGGTCTTGTAAGTCTGATTTCCTTTGAAATAACAGCATGGGCAGCATGAATAAATAGGATGCAAACTTAGTATATTCATCATAGCTCCACAAATTTTTGTAACTTTGCCTGTTTTTAAAAAACGTATAAGACTGCAAATGAAAATGGAGGACAAACGCATTTTATTTGTTTCTGCGGAAGTAGTTCCCTATTTGGCCGAAAATGAGATTTCAACTTTCTCATATGACGTACCAAAAATGGTGAACGATTTAGGTGGGCAAATTCGAATTTTTATGCCCCGCTATGGCAACATCAACGAACGACGTCATCAGCTACACGAAGTCATTCGTCTATCTGGAATGAATTTGGTGGTAAATGATGTAGATATGCCGTTAATTATTAAGGTTGCCTCAATTCCGAAAGAACGAATACAGGTTTATTTTATTGATAATGACGAATATTTCAAACGTAAAGCAACCTTTACTGATGAAGAGGGGCGCATGTTTGAGGACAACGACGAAAGGGCGATCTTTTTCGCAAAAGGAGTGGTTGAAACCGTAAAAAAACTCAATTGGGTACCCGATATCATTCATGTGCACGGTTGGATGGCAGCATTGCTTCCCGTTTACATGAAACATTTTTACAAAAACGAGGCGCTGTTTGAAAACACCAAAATTGTGAGCTCTGTGTATAGTAGCGGATTTGAAGGTACATTGAACGCCGGTTTACATCAAAAAATGTTGTTTGATGACATTCCTGAAAGCGCGATACAATGGCTTAATCAACCTGGTTATGCGCAAATTATTCAAACTTGCATTGACCATTCAGATGGTATTATCATCGCTTCTGAAGACCTCAACTCCGATTTAACAAAATATATAGAAAGTTCCGAAAAACCATTTTTACCTTTCGTGCCTAAAGATCAAATGCAGGCAACCTATCCTGATTTCTATTCACAAATACTGTCGTAAACACGAATGAAAAACCTCGTTCTCTCGGTAATTTCCCTTTTTGCTTTGCTGCTGTTTATGAACAGCTGCGACAAAGACTACAACAACATTGGCTCTAATTTGGTGGGTGATAACCATTATGATTATTTAAAAGATGAAAACACCACTTGTATAGCCTACAACCAATCAACCGGCAATGTGCAAACCAGCAATTTGGACATCAACCCGTTGGGTATTATGACAAATCCTGTATTTGGCAATACCACTGCTGACTTTGTAAGTCAAGTAACACTTTCAACAGAGAATCCCACTTTTTTTGAATCTACATTATCTGGCCATAAACCGATCAATATAAAAAGTGTCAAGTTAACGGTTCCTTATTTTTGTGCAATAACAAGTTATAATTCAGACGGTAGTAAAACCTACGATTTGGACTCCATATATGGTGACCCTGCTTCAAAAATGCGTTTGAAAATTCAAGAAAATAGTACTTATCTTAGAAGTTTAGATCCTACATTGAATTTACAAGAGACACAGTCTTACTATAATAATGAAGCCATTACTTATGGCGGCCAGGCACTAAATGACAGTACTGACACCAGTCAAAACGAGGCTTTTTTCTTTGACAAAGCAGAAGTGGTTACAACCACCACTGAAACTGATGGTACAACGACCACAACACGGTCAGCGCCATCAATGAATTTAAGTTTAAATAAAGCCTTTTTCTACAACAAAATAATCAATGCACCATCCGGTAAACTATTAAACAACAGTGTGTTTAGAGATTATTTTAGGGGTTTGTATTTTAATATTGAAAATATCGGGCAAGCAGGTAGTATGGCCATGCTCAATTTTAAACAAGCCAAAATTGTCATTAGCTACTATGAAGATCTTGAATCAACAGCCAGCAATGGAACCGTATCTTTAAGCAGGGTTTTAAAAACGCTGAACTTAACTTTAACCGGAAACAGCATCAGTTTACAAAACTTCAGCGACCCGGCCACAAACTACACGACAGCAATTTCCAACCGGAATACTGCAGACGGAGATTCAAAATTGTACATTAAAGGCGCCCAAGGCAGTGTGTCGTTATTAAGTTTATTTGGTACTGAAGACCTACTGACCTATGACCGAACCAATGATAAAATAATAACCGGAAGCAATGGCATCCCAGACGAACTGGACCGGATGAAAAGAGATAAATGGCTTATCAATGAAGCCAATTTAATTTGTTATGTAGACCAAGACGCCATGTCAAGTGCGGGTGTTTATGAGCCAAATAGACTGTTTTTATTTGACGTGAATAACAGACGTCCTATTTATGATTATTACACGGACAACTCTTCTTCCTATTTGCCGAAATTTAACAAATTCGTTTATGGAGGTATTTTAGAAAAAAATGCTGCGGGTAAAGGCGTGCAATATAAATTTAGGCTCACCAATCATCTGCGCAATTTAATTAATAAAGACTCAACAAATATTCGTTTGGGATTGGCTGTAACAGAGAGCATCAATAGTATTGGTGTTGTTAAGTTGGCCACGCCCGTAATTTCCCCAATTGCATTAACTAAAATTCCGGCCATGTCTGTTGCCAATCCATTGGGTACAATTATTTTTGGCTCAAATATTCCGGAAGGGAATCTAAATTACGACAAGCGTCTGCGTTTGCAGATTTATTACACAAAACCAAAATAAAACAACAGCTTATGTGTGGAATTGTAGGTTATATTGGGTACCGTCAGGCTTACCCGCTAATTATCAAAGGCCTTAAAAGGCTCGAATACCGTGGTTATGATAGCGCAGGGGTCATGCTTTGCGATGAGCAAGAAATTAAGTGCTGCAAAACCAAAGGTAAAGTAAGCAATTTAGAAGAAAAAGCGGCTCAACAAATGTCAACCGAAGGCACGATTGGCATGGGTCATACACGTTGGGCAACCCATGGGGTTCCGAATGATGTCAATTCACATCCGCACCTTTCTAACTCTGGCGACTTAGTCATTGTTCACAATGGCATTATTGAAAATTACGAGCCTTTAAAAAAGGAGTTGATAAAAAGGGGATATGTATTTCATTCAGATACAGATACCGAAGTTTTGATTAACTTGATTGAGGACGTACAAAAGACAGAAAAGTTAAAATTAGGAAAGGCAGTTCAAGTTGCTTTAAACCAAGTTGTTGGTGCATATGCTATTGCTGTTTTTGACCGTAAAAAACCAAATGAAGTTATTGTGGCTCGTTTGGGAAGTCCTCTTGCCATTGGTGTAGGGGAAAATGAGTTTTTCATTGCCTCAGATGCGTCTCCTTTTATTGAGTATACTTCAAACGCGATCTATTTAGAAGATGAAGAAATGGCCATCGTGCGTTTGCACAAGCCGTTGAAAGTATTGAAAATTGCTGACGACACCTTAATTGATCCTTATGTTCAAGAACTTCAAATGAATTTGGAGCAAATTGAAAAAGGCGGTTACGAGCATTTTATGCTAAAAGAAATTTACGAGCAACCCAATGTAATCAAAGATACGTTTAGAGGTCGTTTACATGCCAGTGAAGGTCTAATCCAAATGGCTGGTGTTGAAGACAATATTGAAAAATTCTTAAAGGCTGAACGCATACTTATTGTTGCCTGTGGCACCTCGTGGCATGCTGGTTTGGTGGGTGAATATATTATTGAAGAATTTGCCAGAATCCCAGTTGAAGTAGAATATGCCTCTGAATTCAGATATAGAAATCCAATTATTACCAGTAAAGATGTCGTAATTGCTATTTCACAATCGGGTGAAACAGCAGACACGTTAGCCGCCATCAAATTAGCCAAAGAAAAAGGGGCTTTTGTGTTTGGAATATGTAACGTAGTTGGTTCCTCCATTTCAAGAGAAACCCACGCAGGTGCTTATACCCACGCAGGTCCAGAAATAGGCGTGGCTTCAACCAAAGCATTTACTACCCAAATTACACTTTTAACCTTGTTGGCACTTCGTTTAGCCAAAGGGAAAGGCACTTTGTCAAAATCTCAATTTCACCTATATTTAGAAGAATTGGAATTGATGCCCGAAAAAGTGGCAGAGACGCTACACACCAATGACTTGTCAAAAGAAATTGCATTAATTTATAAAGACGCTCCAAATTGTTTGTATTTAGGACGTGGTTATAACTTCCCTGTAGCTTTAGAAGGCGCTTTAAAATTAAAAGAGATTTCATATATTCACGCAGAAGGGTATCCAGCTGCCGAAATGAAGCATGGACCCATTGCCTTAATTGATGACAAAATGCCTGTGGTTGTCATTGCGCCAAAACAAGGTCATTATGACAAAGTGGTGAGTAACATTCAAGAAATCAAGTCAAGAAGTGGTAAAATAATTGCCATTGTAACAAAAGGCGATGTGCAAGTGAAAGGTTTGGCCGATCATGTAATTGAAATTCCAGAATGTTCAGATGCCTTGTCACCAATTCTGACAACGATTCCTTTGCAGTTGCTTTCCTATCACATTGCCGTTGCTAGAGGATGTAATGTAGATCAACCTCGAAACTTAGCAAAATCGGTAACAGTTGAATAAAAAAAACAATTAATAATTATGAAAAGCGGGTTTTTTACCCGCTTTTTTTATTTATAAATAAATTTATTGTAATTTGGCACAATGATCTGTTAAAATTCAAATCAATGAAGCACTATTTACAAGCACTTGTTTTGCTGCTCGGACTCAGCGTAGCCGCACAAAGTAGCATTCGTGGAACCATCAAAAATGGTCAAGGCCAACCTGTTACAGGGGCCAATATCCACATTTCGGACGAATCGAAAGGCACCATCTCAGACGGAGATGGGCAATTTCAACTCTCAACTAGTAAAAAACCGCCTTTTACTCTGGAAATTAAGAGCATGGGCTTTGGTAACACGACCTACAGAGTAACCAATGTTGACAAACCAGTCACTATTACTTTGGAACAGGAAGAAACCAAATTAAATGAAGTAGTAGTTTCTGCTTCAAGAACACCTGAACGCATCTTGGAATCGCCTGTTACGGTTGAGCGGATGTCACTTCAAGAAATTAAAAAAACAACATCGGTCAGTTACTACGATGGGTTAGAAAACCTGAAAGAGGTGCATTTTAACACAAGTAGTATGTCTTTTAAATCAATCAACACGCGTGGTTTTGCCACCATTGCAAACAATCGGTTTATGCAATTGGTTGACGGCATGGACAACTCGTCACCTGCATTGAACTTTCCGTTGGGTAACCTAATTGGGATGTCTGAATTAGATGTGCAAAGTGTAGAATTATTACCAGGTGCTTCTTCAGCATTATATGGTGCCAATGCTTTTAATGGTATTTTGTTTATGAACAGCAAAAGTCCATTTCAATATCAAGGAGTGAGTACTTATTTTAAATACGGACAAACCCACCAAGAATTGGCTGGAACCAATGACTATTGGGATTTTGGCGTGCGTGCTGCCAAGGCATTCACCAAGCATTTTGCAGTCAAAGCAAACTTTACTTACATGAAAGCCAAGGAATGGATGGCTGGAGATTTGCGTGATGTGCGAGGTGGGGCAGAAGGCTATTCCAACAATATGTCGTATGATGGATTAAACATATATGGCGACGAAGCCAGAACCAACATTAAAGATGTTGGTCGGTCATTGGTGGCGTTAGGTGTTATACCCGCTGGATCTGAAACTTATTTACCCAACAATATTGTTGGCAGAACTGGTTATGAAGAAAAATACTTAACGGACAACAACATTCACAGCGCAAAGGCCGATTTTGCGATGCACTTTAAACCATTTGCCAATGATTTTGAAGTCATTTTACAACATAAATTGGGCTTTGGTAACACCATTTACCAAGGGGGTAGCCGTTATATGTTGAAAGATTTTTACATGTACCAAAACCGCATCGAAGTAAAAGGTAAAAACTTCTTTGTTAGGGCGTATCAAACCAACGAAAATGCAGGCAACTCTTATGATATGCAGTCAACGGCGCTTAACATTAACCGATTGTGGAAAGCAGACAACCTTTGGTTCGGGCAATATGCTGGCTCATATGTGCAAGGAAAATTCAATGGTTTAAGTGACGTTCAAGCAAATATTTTTGCTCGTTCATCAGCAGATTCAGGTAGAATTATGCCTGGCACTCCTGAATTTCAAAGCGCTTTTAATTCTGTTATTGCCAATCCAGATTTAAAAACAGGGTCAAAATTTTTAGACCGTTCCTCTTTATACCATGTTGATTACAATTATAATTTCAAAGATTTGGTAAAACCAGTAGAAATAATGGTAGGTGGTTCGTACCGCCAATATACGATGGATTCGCAAGGAACCATTTTCACTGATTTTGACGGGCCACTCAAATACAGTGAATACGGGATGTATACCCAAGCTCAGAAAAAATTAATGGACGATCGCCTAAAATTAACGGGGTCGGTTCGTTATGATAAATCACAAAATTTCAACGGCCAATTTTCGCCACGTGTAGCAGCAGTATATTCTGCGGGTGCCAAAAAGAACCACAATTTCCGTGTTTCTTTTCAAACAGGGTTCCGTAACCCAACCACCCAAGATCAGTACATCGGCTTAAACATCGGGGCTTTTGCATTAATTGGTTCTGCTCCAGATAATTTGAGTCGCTATTCAGAGGTTCGTGATGTGAGTTTTTCTGGTCAAGCTTATACGCCAGGAAATGCTGCTCAAGTTACTTTAAATGGCTTTAATGCATATAATAATTCATACACCTCCACTTCTGTTGACGATTTTAGAAGAACGGGAGATGCTTCACTTTTGCAAAAATCAACCTTGTCTTACGTGAAACCTGAACAAGTAAAAGCCATAGAAATTGGATACAAAGCCATTTTACTAGACAATTTAATGGTCGATATCAATGGATATTACAACATTTACAATGACTTCATGACTACAGCTCGCGTGTACGCACCTTATTATGGCGACATCGTTGCCTCACCAGCCACAACTATTGCAGCATTAACAAATGGTGATGCACGTTTGTTTCAAGTATATTCAAATTCTGCTTCTAAAGTTACTTCGGTAGGTTTTGGCGTTGGTGCTTCAAAAAAGGTATACAAAAACTACGAATTAGGAATCAATTATACCCACGCACAATTTAAAGCGGGCGATGAAGATCCCTCTTTTATCTCCTATTTCAATACCCCAAAACACAGATTAAAAGCCTCTTTGTCAAACACCAACGTATTCAGAAACTTTGGGTTTGGCGTTAACTGGCGTTGGAGTGACAGCTACTTATGGGAGTCGTCGTTTGCAATAGGAAACATACCAAGTGTTTCCGTTTTTGATGCACAAATGAGCTATGCTATTCCATCGATGAAATCTGTAATTAAAGTAACTGGTTCAAACCTTGGTGGCAAAGATTATTTACAGGTATTGGGTGCTGGTAGAATAGGCCAGCAATTGTTGGTTTCATTAACTATCAACCCATAATAATATAGTTTTTGTATAATATTTAAATGACGATTATGAAAAAATATATCATCCCTTTTGTAGTTGCTTCGGCATTAATGTCTTGTTCAAGCAATAACGATGATTTTGATGCGCGGTCATCAGATGGTTCTGCCTTAAGCGCAGGTAGTGTTGATTTTTCAAAATATGTAGCACTAGGCGATTCTTTCGCTGCTGGATATAGCGACGGCGCGCTTTTTAAAGCAGGTCAACAAAATTCGTATGCTAACATTATGGCCACTCAATTCGCTTTAGTAGGTGGTGGCGCATTTACAACACCGTACATGAATGACAACATAGGCGGATTGGTTTTCATGGGTAATCAGTTGCCAACAGTTGGCCCACGCTTGTATTTTGATTTAATTGCAAAAGCACCAATGCCCGTAACTGGTCCACCAACCACTGATGTATCGCAAGTACTTACTGGACCATTTAATAATATGGGGATACCAGGAGCCAAAAGTTTTCATTTGATTGCGCCTGGATATGGAAGTTTAGCTGGGTTAGGATCAACAGCAAGTCCTTATTTTATTCGATTTGCTTCAAACGCAACGACCACCGTTGTTGCAGATGCAGTGAGTCAAAATCCGAGCTTTTTTTCACTTTGGATTGGTGGAAATGATGCTTTAGGCTATGCAACAGCTGGCGGTGACAGCAACATTAACACATTAACTCCTCAAAACACTTTTCAAACTGCTTATTCGGCTATTATGAGTCAATTGGCAACAAACCGAAAAGGAGTTATTGCCAATTTGCCTTATTTAAATACTTTGCCATACTTCAATGTAATCAAACACAACCAGTTAAAACAATCTGATTTAACTGTAGGAGGTACTAATCAAGTTAGTGCATTAAATTCGTCATTGTATGGACCACTAAGTGGCGCATTGGCCTTTTTGGGGTATCCTGATCGAATTTCGGTTTTGTCAACAACGGATAACAATCCATTGTTGATTTCAGATGAAACTTTAACTGATTTATCAGCTGGCATCACACAGGTTCTTGTGGCAAATGGCGTTGGCCAACAGCAAGCCACTGTTTTAGGAATGGTTTTTGGGCGCGCCCGTCAAGCAAAACCAACTGATTACATTTGTTTAAGTGCTTCAACAAGAATAGGTAAAACGCCGTCTTCTACCATTGATGGCGTGAGTTCACCTTCGCCATCATTGGGTCAATTGGGTGTGACCTTTCCTTTACCAGACCGCTATGTATTGATTCCAACTGAAATCACGGAAATTAAAACCGCAACAGATGGTTACAATGCAATCATTGCTGATGCCGCGCAAACTAACAATTTGGCTTTTTTTGATGCTAAAAAAACCATGGAAGACCTATCAACTACAGGTATTACTTCAAACGGCTACACAATGACAAGTGCCTATTTATTTGGAAATTCATTTTCGTTAGATGGCATTCATCCGAGTCCAAAAGGTTATGCTTTAATAGCAAATAAATTTTTGGAAGCAATTAACCTGAAATATGGATCTAATTTTAAAGGAGTTAATCTAGAAAATTATGCCATTTTATATCCTAAAGAATTGCCATAAAAATTGATTAAATAGAAAAAAGGCTGTCATGATGTGGCGGCCTTTTTTTTTGGAAATTATTTAACATCTTCAACCGTTTTCGTATCTTCACGCCTTATAACCAATGGGTCTTGGGTGAGCGATGGACTTATTGACTTCTAAAAGTTCCTTTTTATATGGTGTAACATGAAAAAGCTCATTTTTTTATTTGTTTTTTATTGCTTTTTGTTTCCTGCTGCAAGTGCCCAAAACAATTGGGATGGCGATAGCGCTGTGGGAAAATTTTCATTTTGCAACAATTGGTTTGGCGATAATTGCCCTGATGGCTCCAATTGGACATCAAGCATAGACTTACGATTTGTTTACCGAAATAACCCCTCGCAAAGTTCTATGTTTTTGGATTTTGGGCATTGGAAAAATGTGCGGTCTATCTTTTTTCAAGATACTTTTAATTACGCCACGATTATTGATGCTGACGGAAATGGCATGAACTTTTGGTTTAAGATTGAAAATTACTCCTATTTTGGTCAAACTATTAATTTTCAATTGAGCGCCAAAGGTCTTGTCGCGGAATTGAATCCAATCAATGGTGATCTTACCTTTTCAAGTAACATCTATAACGATGGCAACATAAACTATAATGTGTATGGGGCAAACAATAAAAAAGTAACGTTTACCTCCAATTGCAAATTGTATGGCAGTAGTTCTGCTAATTTTTATCTACTGGACAGTTCCATCGTAGTGATGGGAATTGCCAATAACACGAACAATTACAGAGGAATCACTTATGTTCAAAAAGGGGAGCTTTGGCTTGATTCAACTGTTTCGCTAAACAGCAGTAGCATCCAATTGGGCAATGGCGACAGCAATATAAATAAAGTATATATCAGCCACGCTTCAACGGCCACTTCCGTTTCAACTCCAATTACTGTAGTTGGTAATTCGAGCAATGCCACCATTGGCGGCATCAATACGTCCAATACCCATACTTTTACTGGCAACATTAACCTTAATAACAACACTGTCAATTTTGACGAAGTAAGTGCTGGAGGTTCTTTAGTTTGTAACGGGGCAATCACAGGCAGTGGGTCTATTAGAAAAATTGGGCCAGGTCTAATACGTTTTGGCAGTACAAGTAATAATTATACCGGGGCAACTCAAATCAGCGCTGGCACTCTACAATTGGGCGCTTCACAAGTAATTCCAAATACCAGTGCTATTGTTTTAAATGGGGGTACATTAAGTTCTGGCCTGTCAACAGGATTTTCAGAAACAGGAAGCACGCTCCAATTAACCGCCAACTCAACCATCGCTTTAGGAACAGGAAATCATACACTACAATTTGCAGCGAGCAACAGCACCACATGGACATCATCGAGAATATTAACAATTACTGGTTGGAATGGCAGTTGTGAAGGCCGCATATATATTGGCACAGATAGCACTGGTTTAACATCTACCCAATTGAGTCAAATTACATTTCAAGGGTATAGTGCCGGGGCACAAATCACTAGTTCAGGTGAAATTATTCCAGTAAACTTAGGCACCATGAGTAGCAACCAAATAGTTTGCAAAAACAGTGGTATTTCAGATATTACCATTAGTAATTATTCGGGCAGTGTCAGCAAATGGCAAATGGCAAGCAACGCCACATTTACCACTGGCGTTACTGATATTGCAAACACATCAGCATCTTTAACTTCCGCCCAAATAGGCACATTAACAGCCACCCGATATTTTAGAGCAGTGCTCATTACTGGAAGTTGCGGGACCACTTATTCAAATGTAGTGAGTGTAACCATCAATGCCACTACTTATGCCAGTGGCTCATGGAACAACGGAAATCCATCTTCATCTTTGATGGCAGTATATAGTTCAAATGCAACGATCAGCGCTGATGTAACGGCTTGCTCGTGTCAAATTACAGGAACGGCAGTCGTTAGTGTTAATGCGGGTATCAATGTAACAGTGGCTGGTGAAGTAACAGTAGCAACTGGGGCATCATTTACTTTTGCAAATAGCGCTTCATTAATCCAAACAGACGCAAGTGCAACCAACAGTGGCTCCATCAATTATTACCGCAACACGCCTAGTTTAGCAAACAACTATGATTTTGTGTACTGGGGAAGCCCTGTAGGCAGTGCCACTTTAGGTTCGTTTTGGATGACCAGTGGCGCTAGTACTTTTTACAGTTTTAATGCATCTATAAACGATTGGTCAATCGCCACATCAGGCACAACTATGACGCCGGGCATTGGTTACATTTCGCGCGCTTTGAATGGCAACGGCGGTTGGTCGCCAGGAAACAGTTGGTCAGCATTGTATAGTGGTACACCAAATAATGGGAATATTTCAACGGCTATTTACCGCGGTGGCAGCAACTACAACAACCTTATTTCAAATCCGTATCCTAGCGCTTTAGATTTAGAACAATTTTACCAAGACAACAACGCGGTAATCACGCCTAACTTCTATTTCTGGACGCACAACACGGCCATTACGGTGAGTGGCTACACAGCCAATGATTATGCGGCATATAATGCCTTGCTAGGCGCTGGTGTAGGCACAGGGTCAACGGCCGTAACAGGTGGTGCTGCCCCCGATCGGTATGTTGATGCAGCTCAAGGTTTTTTCTGCGAAGGCTTTAACAGCGGCGGAACAGCCACCTTTTCAAACTCACAACGTGTAAGCGGCAGCAACAATGCTTTTTACCGTTTCAACGCTTCCAATCGGGGCATTGAAAAACACCGCATTTGGCTCAATTTAACCAATAGTGGAGGCTTTTACAAACAACTTTTATTGGCATTTGCGCAAGGTGGCACCGATGAATACGACGATTTATTAGACGCACGCAGCATGGATTCAAACCCACATGGCGATTTTTATTCTGTGATTCCCAATAACCGCTGTGTGATTCAGTCGGTGAATGTGCCTTTTAATGCTAGCAAAACATTTAATTTAGGCTGCAAGGTGAACCAGGCGGGTACGTACCGCATCGCCTTAGATCATTTTGACAACTTGTTTCAAACAGAAAATATCTGGCTCGAAGATGTCGAAACGGGACATTTTACCGATTTAAAACGCAACGCCTATACTTTTACCGCGGCAGCTGGAGACTTTTCGAACCGATTTATTTTGCGCTTTCAGAACCCGCTTTCGGTGCAACCTACTCAAGGCCAAACAACCACTGTTTATTTTTCCCATCAAGCAGGCACCGATTATTTGAACGCTTCATTGCCCATGAAACAGGTGCGTGTGTTTAACATGAACGGAGCCGTGGTGCAAGAAGTAACTGCCAATGGCGCATTACAATTAGCCATGGATCAACACTTAGCCAGTGGTTTCTATATGGCTGAAATCCAATTTGAAAACGAAGTGGTACAACGGAAAAAATGGATTCGTCCGTAATTCGTTGTAACAAAATACTGTTTTTTTTATCTAATGCAGCAAACCCAGATCTATGATAAGATTATTTTTTAAACTGGAGTGGAAATCCTTTTTCCGTTCAGCTTCCTTAGGCACCAAACTGGCCATGAAGATCTTTATGGGACTATTAATGGCTTATTTTGCCATTTGTTTTGGGATTATAGGCTTTGGTGTGTATTATATTCTTGAAGAAGAGAAATTGAAACCATTTGAAGTGGTCAATGCTTATTTGATGTATTATTTCTTAGCAGACTTGGTCGTTCGATACTTCTTTCAGCAAATGCCGGTTACCAATATTCGCCCTCTGTTGCTACAAAATTTAACCAAATCAAACATTGTCCATTTTTCAATTTGGAAAACGCTGAGCTCCTTTTTTAACTGGGGACATGCGTTTTTCTTTTTGCCATTTAGCATTGTATTAATTTACAAAGGGTTCAATCCGTTTGGCGTCATTGCGTGGCATGTTGCTATGGTTTGCTTTATTTATATGAACAACTTCTTATGTCTGTTAAGCAACAACTCCAATAAGGTTTTCTATGGTCTTTTGGCCTTGCTGGTCATGGTGGTTGGCGGACATTATTTTGGCTATTTTAATTTGGGCGAAATCACGGGCCCTGCTTTTGAAAGCATTTATTCGCAATATTGGCCATTGGCGGTTGTTTTAGCGTTGGCTGCCATGTTGTACAAATGGACTTTCTCTTATTTCTCTGGTCAAATGCGCCTTGACACTGGTTTGGCCAAAAAAACCAGCACAGCGAATACCGAAAATTTCAGTTGGCTAGACCAATGGGGTACCTTGGGTACTTTTCTCAAGAACGACATTCGCTTAATTAAACGCAACAAAAGAGCGCGCATGAGTGTGATCATGAGCTTCTTCTTTTTGTTTTATGGGTTTATTTTTATGAATGATCAATACAAAGACATGCAGTTTATGCACGTTTTTGCGGGCATTTTTGTTAGCGGCGGTTTCTTGTTTGTTTTCGGGCAATTTGTACCAAGCTGGGATAGTTCTTATTATCCACTCATGATGAGCCAGAACATCCCTTACCGCACCTATTTGCAAGCCAAATGGACACTCATTGTGATCGCCACTGCCATTTCAACGGTATTGGCTTCATTTTATTTGTATTTTGGTACCTCACAATACCTCATGATTGTGACTGGCGCCATTTACAACATTGGATGCAACGCACATTTGGTTTTACTTGGTGGTGCATTCAACAAAACACCGATTGATTTGGCCAGTGGCCAACAAGCATTTGGGCAAAAGCAATCTTTTAACGCAAAAACCATGTTGTTGGGTCTGCCTAAAATGGTATTGCCAATGGGGCTTTTCGCTTTAGGAAATGTCATTCACTCCGAATGGTTGGGCATGGGCTTTGTTGCTGTAGCAGGTGTCATTGGTTTTGCATTTAAAGACAAAGTATTTACCCTCATTGAATCTATTTATAAAAAGGAAAAATTTGCTGCTTTGGCGGCTTATAAACAACAATCTTAAGCTTTTATATTCTCATGATCACTGTACATAATTTAACGAAGAACTATTCAGGCACCACCGTTTTAAACATTGAAAACTTGTCTATTGCCAAGGGGCAAAGCTTTGGCTTGGTCGGAAACAACGGCGCGGGTAAAACCACCTTTTTTAGCTTGTTGCTTGACCTGATTGAACCCTCGACCGGGCAAATCATGAACCAAGACGTGCCGGTACACACTAGCGAAGCGTGGAAGCCGTTTACGTCGGCCTTTTTAGATGAAAGCTTTTTAATTGGCTACTTAACTCCCGAAGAATATTTTTATTTTATTGGCGAATTGCGCCAGCAAAACAAGGCAGATATTGATGCTTTCTTGGCCAACTATGCCGAGTTTTTTAACGGTGAAATTTTAGAAAGCAAAAAGTACATTCGCGATTTTTCAAAGGGAAACATGAAGAAAATCGGGATCATCGGCGCATTAATAGGAAAGCCTGAAGTGATTATTTTAGATGAGCCTTTTGCCAATTTAGACCCGACCACCGTGAACCGACTGAAAAAAATCATTCAGCAATTGGCGGAAGACCCAACGGTAACCATCTTGGTGTCGAGTCATGATTTGGCGCACACGGTTGATGTGTGCAAACGCATTGTGGTGTTGCAAAAAGGCAGTGTAGTCAAAGATTTAGAGGCATCGCCAGATACTTTGCAAGAGTTGGAAGCGTTTTTTGCCGTTTAAAATGAATTGGCGTCCCGCGATTATATCCCGTTTAGGCGGATATCCGCTGGCTGATGCCATGTTACTTTTTGAGCAATTAGCGGAACAAGCTGTTGTAACCGATGCGCCCCCAACCAAAGTGTGGGACATTGTGAGGTGGCATTGGGAACATACCCCATTTTTCAAGAATCAACTCATAGATTTTCCCAAGAAATGGGACGAGATTCCCATTTTAACCAAAAAAGGCTACCAAGCTGTTTCGCTAGAAAACCGCTTGTGTTCAGCGTATAAAATAAACGACTGCCATATTGCAAAAACGGCTGGTTCCACAGGCGAACCCCTGATTTTTGCCAAAGACAAAATGTGTCACGCACTGACCTGGGCGGCCAATGCAGCCCGATATCAACAACATGGCTTGGACTTGTTTGCTGATTGGCAAGCGCGGTTTTATGGCATGCCACTTGATTCAAAAAAGTTCTGGATTGAAACCTGCAAAGACCGCTTGGCGCACCGCAAACGATTTTCGGTGATGGATTTGTCTGAAGACACCTTGGAATTGTATATTCAATCGTTTCAAAAAAAACCATTTGCTTATGTGTACGGCTATGCCAATAGCTTGTTGACTTTTGCCCATTATTTAATCAAAACCCAGCGGGTGCTTAAGCATCTCTGCCCCAGCATCCGTTGTGCCATAAGCACCTCCGAACTATTGCTGCCCGAAGACCGACCTATTTTGGAACAGGCTTTTGGCGTGAAAATAATTGTGGAATACGGCGTCTCCGAATTGGACATTGTTGCCTTTGATGATGCCCAAGGAAACTGGATTTTAAACACCGAAACAATATATGTAGAAGTCGTGGATGACCACGGTAAAAAGGTGCCTGAAGGCGTGGTCGGAAATTTAGTTATAACATCCTTCTACAACAAGGCACATCCTTTTATTCGATTTGCGGTGGGCGATCGGGGCGCGATCCGATTTGATACCTCGTTGGGGAAATACCTTCTGGAACAACTAGAAGGCCGCCAGAACGACCAAATACGCTTGCCGAGTGGCAAAATAGCCGCTGGATATACCTGCACTTATGTGGCCAAAGCTTTATGTGATAAGCTGCCCTGCTTGCGCGAATTGGCGTTTCACCAATACAGCCCCGCTCTTTTTGAAATTATATACGTGTCAGATCGGCCATTATTACCAAATGAAATCCATTATTTCAGTGAAACGATGGCCCAATATTTAGAACCTGGTCTTGACATCAAACCAATTGAGGTTTTTGACATTCCAAAAACAACTTCAGGCAAACTCAAACGATTTACGGCTCATTTTTAAGGCCGTGAAATGGATCACTGTGCTATTCATTGACCATCCTAAAACGACCAATTTTTATTATTTCGAGAGGCTCAACATTATTAAACCTATCTTTGCACCCAATTAGTACATACTACTAGAAGATAATGAACTGTTATTATGTTATTTGAAGATTTAGCGCTTTCTAAAAGCATCCAACGAGCCGTTTTTGAAGAAGGCTACACCAACCCGACACCCATCCAAGAAAAAGCCATTCCTGTTATTTTAGCGGGAACCGATTTGGTGGGTTGCGCCCAAACGGGAACGGGCAAAACGGCTGCCTTTGCCATTCCTATTATACACCAGTTGCACCGCATGGTGGGCTCGTCCAAAAAATTAAAAGACATTCGAACCCTCATTGTAACGCCTACGCGTGAGTTGGCGGTTCAAATTGGCGAAAGCTTTGACACTTACGGCAAGTACACCAATTTAAGGCAATTAACCATCTTTGGCGGCGTGTCGCAAGTGCCACAGGTCGATCAATTGAAAAAAGGCATCGACATCTTGGTAGCCACGCCTGGACGGTTGTTGGATTTGCACAAACAAGGTTTTATAAACCTCGATCATTTGCACCATTTGGTGTTGGATGAAGCCGACCAAATGCTGGACATGGGCTTTATTAATGACGTGAAAAAAATTGTAAAATTAACCCCTGCCAATCGGCAAACGCTGTTGTTTTCGGCTACCATGCCTGTGGCCATCCGCGAATTGGCCGAAACCTTTTTGAACCAACCGCAGTATGTGTCGGTCACGCCTGTGTCATCGACGGCTGAAACCGTGGAGCAAAGGATGTACTTTGTGGACAAAGGCGACAAACGCAAATTGTTGTATCACTTAATTAGAAACGAAGCCATCGCCGACGTGCTGGTGTTTTCGAGAACCAAACACGGCGCCGACAACGTCGTAAAAGCCCTGCGCAAACAAGGCGTGGCCGCCGAAGCCATTCATGGTGACAAATCGCAGAATGCCCGCCAACGGGTGTTAGACAGCTTTAAAAACAAAGAAGTGGGCGTGCTCGTAGCCACCGATATTGCCGCACGAGGCATTGACATTGACCAATTGCCATATGTGATTAATTTTGACTTACCCAATGTCCCTGAAACCTACGTACACCGCATTGGCCGTACTGGCCGTGCTGGAAACGGCGGCATTGCCATTTCATTTTGCAGCAAAGACGAAGAACCGTACTGGAAAGAAATCCATCGGTTGATTAAGGTCAACGTGAAAACCATCAATGACCACCCTTATCCGTGGAAAGACGAGGTACCAAACCCCGATGCCAAACCCGATTTAAGACACAAAAAGAAAGAAACCAATTCGAGGAAATCAGAAAATTCCAAGAAGAATAAGAAGCGGTGGTATTAGGGGATTGTTGTTTTATGCAGGCTGGGTTCGCGGATGGTAAGCAATCAATTGCACATTATATTGTAAAAGGGTGTAAAAGAAGTGATCTGTAATGGTGTCCGTTTTATATTTTTCGGTAAAAAGTCTTTTCTAAACAACCCCCAACACCCTTTTTTTTGAGGATGTTGGGGTTTACTGATAGGTTTCAACAAATTAAATTATCAAAATATTGATGCCTGAACTTTTCTCCAGTTGGTTCATTGTGTATTGTACAGCATAGCTCTGGGCAGACAACAATTTGACAGAAAGAAAGAGAAAAATATATGTGCTTTTTTTCATGTTATCAAAGATAAAAAACATATTTAATTATTGTTTTGTATGGAGAAATCAGTCTTTCATCAAGACGACCAAACCAACAAGTAAATTTGCTGTTTTATCATGAGTCCTATTGTGTATTCGAGAGGAATGCCAGCCATTATTTCTATAATTGCTCCATGTCAAATTATCTTTTTCTCCGTAAGTAAATCTTAACCCTGGACCAATTTTATCTCCCTTTTTTGAAAAATTGTTTTCATCAACCAATTCGACACCAACACAAACACCATCCTCTGGGAAAGGTATTTGTTTATTCTCAACGTCAATGACCAGTTGATATGTTTTGTTTTTAGGAGTGATAATTAAGTCTTCTTTAAGTAGGTTTTCCCCTGGTTTATTGTTTACCGCATCATAAGAATAAAACTTTATTCTAAATTTTGCAATAAAATCAGCAGCGGCATTTTTTCTGACATATAGTTTTAATGACTTTAATCGGCCTAGCTCTTTTCTTGGATTTTCAATAAGGCATGCACTTTCAAATCCTACAAGTGAAAAATGTGACAAATTTCCCTCTTTCCTTTTTTTAAAGACGTGTTTATGTCTTAATACATTTTTTGGCGCATTTACAACAACATCTTCCAAAATAACCTGCTCATGTTGTAGCTTAATGTCTAATACATAATCTTTGTTTTCATTAAATTTGTTTAAGGCGATGAATTTTGGTTTATAACCTATGTGAGATATTTTAATGGTGTCTTTGTTGTGGCCATTAATATTTAGTTCATAATTACCCTCCAAATTTGAATTGCTTCCATAGTAATAAGTATCACTAACAACGCTCATGTTTACAAGTTGTAACTTTTCACCAGAGATGCTGTCTTGCACAGATCCCTTGATTTTCTGAGGTAAAACAGCTAAAGGAACCAACAGTGCAGCATACAGAAATATCTTCATTTTCTAGACAATTTAAAAAATCAACCCTGTTGAAATCATATATTAACAGGGTTGATTATCTGATTTAATTTAATTTCACTCCATCCGGACAAGCAACCACTCTTAAAACGCGTCATGGCAACCTACTTCACGACCCGTCCCTCATTATTCTTCAAAAAAGCTTCCCAGCCCGTGTAAGTAGTGGTGCCTTGGGGTTTGCCAGAATTAAAGAAATGACAAACCGCCGCTGCCAGGCCATCGGTACTGTCTAGGTTTTTGGGCAATTCTTTGAGGGCCAACAATTGTTGCAACATTTTGGCTACTTGCTCTTTGCTGGCATTGCCGTTCCCCGTAATGGCCATTTTTATTTTCTTGGGTTCGTATTCGGTAATGGCCACCTGCCTCGACAAACCGGCCGCCATGGCCACGCCTTGCGCACGTCCCAATTTAAGCATAGATTGTACATTTTTACCAAAAAACGGGGCTTCAATGGCTATTTCATCGGGGTGATAGGTGTCAATCAGTTCAATGGTTCGCTCAAATATTTTCTGCAATTTGATGTACGGATCGGTATATTTGCTCAGCAGTAACTCATTGAGCAACAAGAATTCCATTTTTTTGTTCACTACTTTAATCAGGCCAAACCCCATGATGGTGGTGCCTGGGTCAATACCTAAAATGATGCGTTCGTTTGCCAATGCTGGTTAAATTGAAAGGGAATATGTACTTTGCGCCCATGTTCAAAAGGCCATACAAAGCTAAACAAATAGGGCTCAATCTCGTTAAAATTTGCTGGATTTTAGGGGCGGTTTGGTATATTTCAAACAGACTTCAAAACAGCCCCAGTTTGCATTGGGACCAACTATTTCACGAAATTGCTCAACACGCTTGGTGGGTCGTGCCTGGCATCTTGATGTTGTCGGTGGCCAATCGGTTTTTTGAAGTACTTAAATGGCACGAACTCGTTCGTTGGTGGCAGCCGTTTAACCGAAAAGAAGCCAGTCGACAGGTGTTTGCTGCGCTCAGCGTGGGGCTTTTTACACCCAATGGCTTGGGAGAATATTTAGGAAAAGCCATCTTTTTTTCAAAAAAGGAAACCAAAAAAATCATTGGCCTCAACTTGGTTTGCAATGGATTTCAAGCCAGCGTAACTGGTTTTTTCGGGCTGCTTGGGGCGCTTTATTTGGGATATTGGAGGCCTGTTTTGGGTGTGCTGATCGGCTTACTCTTTTTTGTTTTGGCAGCATATTTGTTCCGCTTAAAAGCCATCAAAGGCTGGCGAATAGCAGACAGCGTGGCTTTTGTGCAACAGATTCCAACGGCTGTAAAAAACCGGGTGGTGCTTGGTTCCTTTTTGCGGTATCTGTGTTTTTCGCAACAATATTATGCGCTGCTGTGGTTGTTTTGCCCTGAAATTCCTTATTTAGATTCACTGGCGGCTCTTTCATTGGTGTATGCTTTGGCGGCGGTGGCTCCTACCTTTCAATTTTTAGATTTTGCCGTAAAAGGCAGTTTGGCCGTTTTTTGGCTGAGTCCTTTTGGCGTGAATGAATGGGTCATTGTCATTGCCACCACCGTGGGTTGGTTGTTGAATACGGTTTTACCTGTATCTTTGGGTGCCTTTTACCTCATCAAATGGAAACCGCAATGGAAATCGGCTTCGGCCTCGTCAAAATTTTAGTAGGTGCTTATGCGCTTTTGGTGATTATTTTGACCGGCAAAGCCAAACAATTAGCCCCATTTACCGCAACAGAAACCCGCAGCCAACGGGCCTTTTCGGTGGTCATTGTGTACCGCGATGAAGCGCATAACCTCCCCGCTTTGTTGGCTTCTTTGTCGCACATTCAGTATCCTAAAAACCTGATTGAACTCCTATTCATCAATGATGGTTCCACCGACCAATCGGCCGACATCATCCATAAATGGCGGCTCCAAGAACACTTGTTTGACGTCACCTTAATGGATGCGGTGCGTATGGGGCAATCACCTAAAAAGGAAGCCATTACGCGTGCTTTAACCGTCGCCCGATTTGATTGGGTGGTTACCACCGACGCCGAT
The DNA here is from genome assembly GCA_002256385.1 of Flavobacterium sp. BFFFF2. Taxonomy (GTDB): domain Bacteria; phylum Bacteroidota; class Bacteroidia; order Flavobacteriales; family Flavobacteriaceae; genus Flavobacterium. The sequence goes on along the minus strand of NKJD01000031.1, from coordinate 14,800 downwards.
TGCAGCTTGCCACCCCGATTTTTTGACCTGTTAAATAATTATTTGGAACAACAGCCCAATGCCCGATTAGTGGCCGGGCCAGTTGGTTATCGTGCCGATGAAAATCCGTTTGCCGATTTGCAACACCACCAAAACGCGGCTTTATTGGCTGTAACTATGGCGGGTTTTGCTGATGAAAATCCTTGGCTTGGGCAAGGCGGCAATTTGTGTTTTTCAAAAAATAGTTTTCACGAAATCAACGGGTATCAAAAACACCTCGACTGCGCCAGTGGCGACGATGTCTTTTTGATTCAAGAAATGCACGCCCAGTTTCCTGGAAGTTGCCATTATGTGGTGCATCCCGGTTATGTGGTGCAAACGGCGCCTTTGTCGGATATATATGATTTTTTGAACCAACAAATCAGGTGGGCTTCCAAATCAAAAAAATACCCTTCGGCAAAAATAAAATGGATGGGGCTTCTTGTCGCCGCCGTAAATATGGGCTTGGTAGCCATCATGCTTGCTTGGTGGCTCGGTTACACCACGGGCTTCATCGTACTGGCTTTGTGGGCCGTCAAAATCATGTTTGACAGCTTGTTGATGTGGGTACCCATGCGCCGAAAATTGATTCGGAGCAGCATTCCTTGGTTTTCGGGCTGGTTGTACCCGTGGATGGCAACGGCCATTATTCCAGCCGTTTTATGGGGAACATTTACTTGGAAGGGGAGTAGTTATCAGAGTTAAACCCATAAAAAAACCCGGATAAACCGGGTTTTTGCATAAGCTATTGAAGCTATTCTTTTGGTGCTTCTTCTTTTTTGGGAGCAACCGCGGTGTCGTCTTTAGCGGCATTTTTAAATTCTTTAATGCCCGTTCCTAAACCTTTCATGAGTTCTGGGATTTTTTTGCCACCAAATAGTAAAACTACGATGATGATGATAAAAATCCATTCTGAACCGCCTACTAGGCCCAAAAATATATGTAATGAAGTCATTTTATATTGATTTTAATGGGTACAAAGTTAGCAAACTAATTGGCACAAAACGAAGTGTTTTAAACTTTTTTCAATTGGCTGCAAAATGGTCTTTTCGCCCCATATTTCACCTTTTTATTGTTGAAGTGGTTTAAACTTTTTTCAATTGGCTGCAAAATGGTCTTTTCGCCCCATATTGCCTCTTTTTATTACTCCGTAGCGCTGCTATGCAGTGCAAAAAAGTGACAATCTGGAGCAAAAATCCTCATTTTTCGCTTCAATCAAAAAAGTTTAAACCACTTCACTCCGTAGCGCTGCTATGAAGTGCAAAAAAGATAAAATCTGGAACAAAAACCCTCATTTTTCGCTGCAATCAAAAAAGTTTAAACCACTTCAACCATAAATTCGTGTAAATTGTTTTGTTTTGGCAATAGCTTAACGGTTTCAATTGGCCACCAATTGCCGAACATGTTTTATATTTGTCCGATGGTCATTTTGCCCAAAAAGGCAACAAAGATGGGTTTTCAAAATCAATGAAAGAAAGAAAAACGCGCCGCAAGCAAATTAAAAAACGGTTGTTTACCAAAAACCGCTTGGTGATTCTGAATGAAGATACTTTTGAAGAGTTGTTTTCGTTCCGATTGACTTTAATGAATGTGTTTGTGGCCGCCACGGTCGGCGCTGTGCTGATCATTTTCTGCACCACTTTTATCATTGCTTTTACCCCCTTGCGTGAATACATACCTGGCTATGCCAGCACCCAACTCAAAAAAGACGCCACCGAGTTGGCCCTGCAGTCAGACTCGTTGGTGGTGGCAGTAACCCACAATGACGCTTATTTACAATCCATTAAAGATGTGTTAAATGGCAAAGTGCAGGCGGCAAAATGGAGCAAAGATTCTATTCGACCTTCTGAAATAGCTGAAGTAGACCCAGAAACGATGGTAGCTACCGATGAGGAAAAAGAACTGCGCGAAACGGTTGACAAAGAAGACCGTTACAACGTGTTTGAAAAGGCGGTTCCAAAGGTGAAAACGGTGTTTTTTGCCCCTGTAAAAGGGATCGTCACCGAAGGATTTAACCCCAAGAAAAAACACTTGGCCGTTGACATTGCTCTGCCTAAAAATACCGCCATTAAAGCCATTTTAAACGGCACAGTATTATTTGCCGATTGGACCCCCGACTTTGGCAATGTGCTTATTTTAAGACACAACAACGGTTTTATTTCGGTGTATAAACACACTGCCACTTTAGAATCGCAAACAGGCGATGTGGTCAAAACGGGCGAAGTCATTGCCTTGGCTGGTGCAACAGGTATGGAATCAACGGGCATTCACTTGCATTTTGAGTTGTGGAAAGAAGGTTATCCCATTGATCCAAGCGCGTTTATTACCTTCGAATGATTTTTAAATCAGTAGCTTTCGCCTCATGATTCCTATGCTAAAAATATGGGCTGCCAAACAATTTGCCCAATACATACACCGCAAAAACCAAGCTTGGATGCAACAGCCTGTCGCGGCCCAGCAAAAAGTTTTCGACCATTTAATTAGTAAGGCAGCAAACACCGTTTTCGGCAAAGACCACGATTTTGACCAAATTCATTCGCATGCCGATTTTGTGGCCAAAGTGCCGTTGCGCGATTACGAAGATTTAAATGGCTACATCAACCAAGTGGTTCGGGGCGGTGAGTCCATTTTGTGGCCTGGTATTCCAAAATATTTTGCCAAAACTTCTGGGACAACTTCTGGGGCCAAATACATTCCGATTACCGCCGAAAGCATGCCCTTTCACATTCAAGCGGCGCGCGATGCCTTGTTGGCCTATATTTATGCCACAGGCAATGCGCAGTTTGTGCAGGGTAAAATGATTTTTTTGCAAGGAAGCCCCGTGCTCGAAACCAAAAACAACATCCAAGTGGGCCGGCTGTCGGGCATCGTGGCGCATTATGTGCCCAAGTATTTGCAGCGCAACCGCATGCCCAGTTGGGAAACCAATTGCATTGAAGATTGGGAGCAAAAAGTAATGGCCATTGTGCATGAAACCCGAAACGAAAACATGAGCCTCATTTCGGGAATTCCGGCTTGGGTGCAAATGTATTTTGAAAAATTGGCAGAAACGACAGGCCAAAAAGTGGGCGACTTGTTTCCAAATTTTTCGCTTTTGGTGTACGGCGGCGTCAATTACGAACCCTATCGGGCCAAAATGGAACAACTCATTGGGCGTTCAGTGCCGGGCATTGAATTGTTTCCGGCTTCGGAAGGTTTCTTTGCTTACCAAGACCAACCCGATAACCGTGGTTTGCTGTTGCTGGTCAATGCAGGCATATTTTACGAATTTATTCCAATGACCGAATATGGCCGCGACTTCCCAACCCGTTTAACCATCGGACAAGTGGCATGCGGCGTCAATTATGCTTTGGTCATTTCAACGAATGCCGGTTTGTGGGGCTATGTCATTGGCGACACGGTTTCGTTTACCTCATTGGCGCCGTACCGAATTATTGTTACCGGACGCATCAAACATTTTATTTCGGCCTTTGGCGAACACGTCATTGGCAATGAGGTGGAAGTAGCTTTGCGCGAGGCAGTTGCAGCCCATCCGTGTCAAATCAGTGAATTTACGGTGGCCCCGCAGGTAAGCCCTGACCAAGGCCTGCCATTTCATGAATGGCTCATTGAATTTGAACAAGAACCTGCCAATATGGAAGCTTTTGCGTTGGCATTGGACGCCTCATTGTGCCGCCAAAACACGTATTATAACGACCTCATTGTTGGACAGGTATTGCGCACTGCGATCGTTACGCCATTGCCAAAAAACACTTTTACCTTATATATGAAATCGCAAGGAAAATTAGGTGGCCAAAATAAGGTGCCGCGCTTGAGCAACGACCGAAAAATGGCCGATTTGCTTCGGGTTATTTCCATTGAAGTGACGGAATCATGAGCACGAAACTAAAAGGGTATTTTTTGTTTGTCTGCTTATTTGCACTTGCCACACTTCAGGCGCAATTAAAAGGCAAGGTAGTCGATAGTTTAAGCGGTGCACCCTTGCCATGGGTGAGTATTTGGGCGTTGCATGAAGCCGTTGGAACGACGACCGAAGCCGACGGGACTTATGAAATTCCAACGCGCATGGCCGATAAAAAATGGGTGTTTTCAAGCGTGGGCTATGCCAAAAAAACGGTGGTGTTAAAACCCAATAACACTGTGCGTTTGTCCAAACAAGCCGAAGAATTAACCGAGGTGGTCATTGTGCCCATGCGGCACAGCAAGCAAGAAGAAATTGGCAATGAACGGGGCATTCATCAGGCATTTGACAACGGCCCCAAAATGGATATCAAATTTTTTCCTTATTTGACGGAGTATAAAAAAACCCACTATGTGAACAGAATCAGCTTGCTCACTGATAGCAAAATCGATTCGGCCACCGTAAAAATTCATTTGTATGCTGCTGACCAAAATGGCCATCCAGGCAAAGAATTAAATCCCCAAGAATTGATTTTAATGGTCAAAAAAGGGGTGTTTAAAAACCGTTTGACTGTCAGTGATTTTGCCATTGCTTTTCCAGAGACGGGCTTGTTTGTGGCGGTTGAAAAAATGATGGTACGCAGCAATCAGTGGGTGCGCGAACGTTTTGACCCCAATAGCAACCAAAATGTCACTTTGGTTGAATACCACCCATTTGTGTTGTACAACCGCGTAGACAAAGAACGCTCATGGTTGTTTGTGGGCGGTGAATGGCAAGCCAAACTGCCCAAAGAAGGCGATTCTTTGCGTTCGTTTTATGAACCAGAGATTACGGTGTATTTGACTAATTAAGAAGAAAGAGAAAAGAAGAAAGAAAAAAGAAGAAGTCAAAACTTTTTGCTGGCTTATCAAAGTTGTATAAAATAAACAATATAAATACCAACCCGTGCCAAAGGTCTATGTGGTGAGGCTGTAACAGGAAAGGTAATCAAGTCATATTCCCCAAAAAAGGCAAGCACTAACAAAGCGTTTCCGGCTAGCATTTTAAACTACCTCATAGGCTCTTGCGCTTAAACCCATTTTATCGGTTTTTCTTTCTTACTTTTGATCCTCCAAATGGCAGGCGTCTGTTTTAAACTATTTCGACAATAAATTATTGTTTTTACCGTTTAAATGGGCTTTGTCATCTTAAAAATTTAATCAAACAATGATGCTTAAAAAACCCGTTGGCTATGTAGCACTGCTTGTTTTAGTACTGCTTTGTACGTCTAGCCGCCAGAAACCCGAGGCTTATCAGGTGGGTGAATGGTTTAAGTTCCGGATTCACTACGGTTTTGTCAATGCGGGCTATGCCTCTCTAGAAATCAGAGATGCTACTATTGCGGGCAAAAAAGTGTATCATGCAATCGGTAAGGGTTCCACTACGGGCATGACGCGCCTGTTTTTTCGGGTCGATGATACCTACGAAAGTTATTTCGACATCAACAATAATAAACCATTTCAGTCGGTCCGAAAAATCGTTGAAGGCGACTACGAAAGAGACCAAGTTACTTTTTTTGACCAGCCTACCAACAAGGCCACTTTGCGCAATAACAAAGACAAAGGTGAACGTACGTTTAGCACGCCAGAGAATGTCCAAGACGTCATTTCGACCTTTTATTTCTTGCGCAATCACCCCACCATTGACCGCTTAAAAGTGGGTGAATCGGTGGTCGTCGATATGTTTTTTGACGACGAAATCATCAAATTCAAATTGAAATTTATTGGCCGCGAAGATGTCGACAGCAAATATGGCGACGTACCATGCATGATTTTTAGGCCATTGGTTCAATCGGGCCGGGTATTTAAAGAAGAAGAAAGTGTGACGGTTTGGATTTCGGACGATGACAATAAATTGCCCATTCGGATTCAAGCCAATTTGGCGGTGGGGTCCATTAAAGCCGATTTAGATGGCTTTAAAGGACTCAAAAATTCATTTACCGTTAAAGAATAATTTATACAGCCATTCATGGAACAATTAATAGAACAATTGCAACAAAACCTCAAGGCACAAGGGCTTAAACCCGAAACTTGCTTTGAAGGGATGCAATGGGCCAAACCACTCACCTACTGGGATTACATTCAAACCGATGCGTTGCTGAATTTACAAGTGCAACGCACCACCTTGCCCGACGAGATGGTGTTTGTGATGTACCACCAAGTAAATGAATTGTTATTTAAAATGGCACTGTGGGAACTGGAACAATTGTGTCACAATCCGCAGCCAAGCACGGCTTTTTTTACCGAAAAATTGGACCGCGTGAGTCGGTATTTTGATATTTTGACTCAATCTTTTACCATTATGGGCGAAGGGATGCAAGTGGAACAATACCAAAAGTTTCGGCATACATTGGCACCTGCCAGCGGTTTTCAGAGCGCGCAATACCGCCTCATTGAATTTGCGTCAACTGATTTAATCAACCTTATTGATTACCGATTTAGGGCCGATATTGACCGCAACACCCCTTATTCGCACGCCTTTGAACATTTGTATTGGCAGGCAGCAGGTAAAGATTATTCCACTGGTGAAAAATCGTATTTGATTCGGGCCTTTGAGGGCCGGTACAAAGAAGAATTTTTGCGTTTTATGGAAACGTATAATACCATTAATGTGTGGCAAAAGTTTAAACAATTGCCCGAAGCCGATCAATTGAACCCCCAACTCATACAGGCCATGCGCCATTATGACCACACTGTAAATATTACTTGGGTGATGGGGCATTACAATGCGGCCAAAAAATACTTGGGCGATGCCGAAGCCACAGGCGGCAGCAGTTGGCAAAAATATATGTTGCCTCAATACCAACGCCGGATTTTTTATCCAGCTTTATGGACCGAAAACGAATTAAAACACTGGGGCGAACCCGCATAAAACAGGAGGCTTATTGATGAATTGGACACCAACACGCTGTATTTCAACATTTTTAAAAATAAACACTTCCATGAAGACCGTTTTCATTTTGAGCGGTCTTTTGCTCGTTTTGGCTAGTTGCAAAGAAGAATCGGAACAAGATTGGTATTACCCAACGCCGCCGCCCAAAACCAAGGTGGAAGAATTTGGTTTCCGCTACAAAGAATTCAACGTGGTACAAGACACCATTGAATCGGGCGACACTTTTGGGAGTATTTTAAGCACCCAAAACCTCAATGGCCAGCGGGTTTTTGACATTGTGGAAACCATCAAAGACTCATTTGATGTTCGGAGTATGCAGCGCGGAAAGCCCATCGTATTGTTCCGAACCAAAGACAAGACCAAAAAACTGCAAGCCTTTTTTTACCAACCCGACCGCACCCATTGCTACATTGTAGATTTGCGCGATTCGGTCAAAGCCTACCAACGCACCCGACCTTTGCGTTTTAACACCCGAACCATTGCGAGCGCCCTTGATGGTTCCCTTTCGGAAACCCTCGACAAAGCAAAAGTGGATCCGGCTTTGGCCACCCAAATTGCCAAGGTGTACGCCTGGTCCATTGACTTTTTTAAATTGCAGCGCGGCGCACATTTTGGCATCACGTTTACCGAGCGCTATGTAAATGACACGGTGTATGATGGCGTTGACAGCCTAAAAGCCGCATTTTTTGAATACAAAGGCCAACGCATTTACGCCTTTCCATTTGCCCAAGATGAAAAATCGGGGAAATTGGAGTATTTCGACGAGCAAGGAAAAGCCCTGAAAAGTTTCTTTTTAAAGGCGCCGCTTAAGTTCATCAACATTACGTCACGTTACACCCGCAGCCGTTTTCACCCGGTGCAAAAAATCTGGAAAGCGCACAATGGCACCGATTATGCAGCACCAACTGGCACGCCGATTATGACGACCGCTTCGGGCGTTGTGGAACAGGCGGGTTACACGGCGGGGAATGGCAATTTTGTCAAAGTAAAACACGACCGAACTTTTACCACCCAGTATTTGCACATGTCGCGCATTTTGGTGCGCAGGGGGCAACGGGTATCGCAAGGGCAAGAGATCGGAAAAGTAGGCAGCACCGGCTTAGCAACGGGCCCGCACGTGTGTTATCGTTTTTGGAAAAATGGCACGCAAGTAGATCCACTGCGCCTTAATTTGCCCCATTCGGCAGCCATGAACCCAAAATATAAAGCCCGTTTTATCCAACAAATGACGCCACTAAAAAGTGAACTTGATCGGATTGCGCATTTGTACGAAGAGAAAGAATTGATGCAGAAAAGTAAAGGGAAATAAACGTGCTTTTTATTGAAGTTGGTGAATTCTTTTTGACTAAAAAGAAATGAGAATTATGGGAATTTGTTTTTATTAAGTGAACTGTTGAAAGATTAGAGAATCATCTGCTCAATCTGAAAATTCTATCTTAATTCAAAGATTTCAATTTTTTGAAAATGGTTTCTCTAGATACTTTTTCATTCGTTTTTTCGGCATCCATTAAACTCCCAAGAAAAAAATCTTCTTTTTCCTCCTTACTTAGTATTTTACCACTTTCGCCCAATTTCGTCACCAATTCAAGGATAAATTTTGCGCTACTTGCATTTTTTGCGTTGATAATTAATGTTTCCATGTCTGGTTTATTTGTAAAACAAATATAGACATTTCATTTGTCCCGAAGTTTGTTAAACCCAGATTACGCATTAGAAGTTTATTACAAGAAAAAATGACTGCAAATCTGGAAACGTACTCCTTTTTTTGTCCTCAATGTAGCTCTGCTACATCTGTGGTAAAAAAAGTCCGTGCACTTCCAAATTTATTGTCCTTTTCCCATTTTAATGGCGTTAATATTTGTTTTTAAATGGTCATTAAGAACCAACCTTTTTTAATTGGAGTTTGCAAATGCAAACTTTTTGTAAGTGTTGGTTTCATTGCAAAGTCTAATGCATAATCTGGGTTAAATAAATAGAATTGTTTCAAACCAACGAACTGAAATATCCCATTTTCCATACCTTCGCAGCATAAATCACCATCAAAAAACCAACTTGTTCCATGCCACAACACACATCCACATCAAGGCTCATTGCAGGCACCATGTCATGGGGGCCTTGGGGCCAAAACTGGTCAACCCCGCAAACCATTCAGGCCATAGCCGATTGCATCGAAGTGGGCATCAACCGATTTGACCATGCGGCCATTTATGGCGGCTACACCACCGAAGCACAATTTGGCAAAGCCTTTGTAGAAGGTGGTTTTCATCGTGAAACGGTTGAAATCATTAGCAAATGCGGCATCCAATATCCCTCTGACAAAAACGTGTACACCATTAAACATTACGATTACAGCCCAACCGAAATTCGGCGTTCCGTTGAACAATCGTTGCGCAATTTACAGACCGATTATTTAGATGTGTTATTGCTGCATCGACCTAGTCCGTTGTTGGATGCAAAACCAGTGGCCGAAATATTGAACATTTTAATGGCCGAAGGCAAAATCCGCGAGGTGGGTGTATCCAATTTTACGCCGAGCCAAATGGCCTTGTTGCACCAAGAATTGCCCTTCACTTTTCACCAATTAGAAGTTTCCTTGACCCATGATGCACCTTTGTTAAATGGCGATTTGGATACCGCGCAACGCTTACATATTCAAACAATGGCATGGAAACCATTGGGCTCCTATTTTGGCGAATCGACTGAGCAGCAAGCCCGATTGCGAGCAGTGGTTCCGCCAATGGCCGAAAAATATGGCCTCACCGAAGACGCCTTATTGTTGGCTTGGTTGCTGCGTCACCCGGCGCAAATTCAGCCCGTTTTGGGCACGACGCAAAAAGCCCGTTGGCAAGCGGCCACCAAAGCCGTCAGCGCGGAGCTAGCTCTCGAAGATTGGTTTACATTGTGGACTGCGTCGATGGGGCATGCGGTGCCGTAAATCAAATACAGGAAATAGGTTGTTGGGTTGCTTTATTTGACGTTTAAAAATGTAGTTGGTTATTAATCAACATGGATTTCATCGGACACATTCCCCTGGCAATTTTTTACTTAACTTGGCACATCTAAAATGCAATGATGAAACAAAAGCGGAAATGGTTGTATCGAACACTCATCGGGTTAGGCGCGCTGTTTCTGTTAACGGTATTGCTGGTCATTGTATTTAGAGAAAACCTCGTTCGGTCGGTGATTGAACGCACCAATCGGAAGCTTGAAGAAAAGTATGACTGCCATTTGACCGTCAAAAACATTCGTTTTGAAGGACTGAGCACCGTCAACTTTGAAAAAGTGGTTTTATATCCAACAGCTGCCGACACTTTATTGTCTATTAATGAACTGAAAGCCCGCGTAAACCCTTGGAAATTGTGCGTGGCGCAACTTCAATTGGACCAACTTTTTATTAACAAGGGGTATGTACAATTGATCAAAACCAAGGATGGGTCAAACTTTGGGTGTTTTCTTAAAAAAGAGGGGGCTAAAAAAACCCAGAGCACCTTGGAATACAACGAGTTATTAAACCGACTCAGCACCCAATTGCTCGATTTGATTCCGACAGACTTAAAAGTGGCGCAATTTGCTTTTAAGGCCAATCACAACGGCTATCAATTGGCGATGAATTGCACGCAAATGCAATTAATTCAAAAGAAATTAACCACTCAAATTCAGGTGATTTCGCCGGAGGGCACCCAAGAATGGGTCCTTGAAGGGTTGGCCGATCCGCGCGAAAGACAGACCGATTTGCAATGGAAGTCGCCTAAAAACGAAATTGTTTCGATTCCCTACTTTTTTAATCGATTTGGCTTAGAAGCGGCATTCAAATCGGCGCATTTGCACATTGACCGCATTGAAATGACTGATGGTTTTTGGGAATTACAAGGCTTTGCCAACCTAAGCCAAAGTCATGTTTTTCATGCCAAAATTGCTTCGAACCCGGTTGAATTAAACACGTTTCAATTTGATTTTACCACGCGCGTTGGTGCCCGTTCTGTGGAGCTGGACAGCAGTTCCGTATTGCAAATGAATGCTTTAAAACTGCGGCCATTTATTCGCTACCAAAATGACGCGTCAAAGCAATATGCCCTTTCATTAAACATTGAAAACACTTCGGCTCAAACTTTTATTGAAGCGCTGCCCAAAGGGCTCTTTCCACATTTTGACGGGATGCAAGCGCAAGGAAGTTTTACTTATAATTTGCAGTTTTCATTTGACACGGCCCATCCGAAAGACCTGGTTTTTGAAAGCCATTTTAAACCCAAATCATTGGCCATTACCCAATATGGCACGGCCAATTTGAACAAATTAAATGACGCTTTTTTATATCGAGCCATTGAACGAGGTGTGTTGCAACGCCCCGTTTGGATAGGTCCCGAAAACCCGATGTATTACCGATTGGATCAAGTGTCGCCCTATTTAAAAAACTGTGTGTTGACCTGCGAAGACCCTTCCTTTTTTCACCACCGCGGGTTTATTACAGAAGCCTTTAAGCAGTCAATTGCACGGAATATAAAAACGAAAAAATTTGCCCGAGGTGCCAGCACCATCAGCATGCAATTAGTGAAAAATGTCTTTTTAACCCGCGAAAAAACATTGTCACGGAAGTTAGAAGAAATATTATTGGTTTACGTACTTGAAAACCAACGCATAGCCAGCAAAGAGCGGCTGTTTGAAATTTATTTAAACCTCATTGAATGGGGGCCTAATGTGTATGGCATTGGCGAAGCGGCTGCATTCTATTTTTCGAAAACCCCCGATCAATTAAGTTATGCGGAATGCCTGTTTTTGGCCACGATCATTCCGCGACCCAAAGGTTTTATGACCCGTTTTGCGCACGAAGGCGCCCTCAAAGCATTTGCCAAAAAACAACAAGATTTTTTAACCAAACTGCAATTCCGTCGGGGCTTACTCACCGAAACAGACACTGTCGGCTATCATCAACCGCTTCAGATTTTGGGGGCGGCTCGCAGCTTTTTAAAGGCTGATCCAGCATTGATTATTCAAGATACCATTGAGCCAGCCGATGCGTTTTAGGTGCGTTTATTCCTTTTTTTCTTTGGCTTGTGCTATGGCTTTTTCGCGCCACATATCGGTAAGTTGATCTAAATCAACAGGATGAGCAGGTTTCTGACGGGTTAATCGGCCATTGCTAAAAGCGCGTTCCAAAATGGTTTCAATGAGAAAATCTTCATTGACTTCGGTGGGGTCATAAGGCGTTTTCAAATTAATATCAAACATCCGAGCCGTCGTGTTTGACCAAAATGCTTTCCAGCCGCTTTTGTATTCTTTGATTAAATCAAAAGTGGTAAAACCGGTTTGGCGGTGGATCAATTTAACCAGAATTTGGCCTTGCTTGCGCGATAGTTTTTTCAATTGGTCGCTGAATTCGGTTTCCAAATAATTTTCCACCAATTTAAAATATTTGCGCTTATCACGGTTTGACGTTAATCTGGATAAATTTTTGTTGAGACCCGTTAATCGGTCAGCAGCCACACGGGCATACGGATACACCCGATAGACTCTGTTTTGTAACAATTGAAATTCTTTTTTGCTCTCGGCACTCACCTTAACCTTATAGACAAATACCTCTTCCAGCTGAATCGGGGGCATGGTCAACGTATCAATTTCGGTGATTGTTGATGGATTCGAAATCGAATCTTTAATCGGTTGAGCGCTCAGTGTTCCCAAAGTTCCAATTAAAACGAATAGCAGCAGGTATGATTTCATAGGTCTAAATAGTTGGTTGATAATGAACTTTAAAATTGCAAATTGTATTTCCGTTAAAGCTATAACAACAGTGATGCCAAAATATGTATTTTAGCAAAAAAAACAAATGGAATCGTCATTATTCAACACGCAGTCACTTGACTTTTTAGCTAAATACCTGAACAATGCCTCGCCAACTGGTTATGAATCAGGCGGGCAAAAAATTTGGATGGAGTACCTTCGTCCATATGTTGACACATTTATTACTGATGCCTATGGAACAGCCGTAGGGGTCATTAATCCGGATGCACCCTACAAAGTGGTTATTGAAGGTCATTCTGATGAAATTTCTTGGTATGTCAATTACATTACCGACAACGGGCTAATTTATGTGATTCGAAACGGTGGGTCAGACCATCAAATTGCCCCTTCCAAAAGAGTGCTGATACATACATCAAATGGCACAGTACCAGGCGTTTTTGGTTGGCCAGCCATTCATACGCGTATGCGCGGAAAAGAAAATCACGCTGAATTAGACAATATTTTTATTGATTGTGGATGCACTACCAAAGACGAAGTGGAGCAATTGGGCATTCATGTGGGCTGCGTGATTACCTATCCCGATGAATTTATGGTGCTCAATGGCAATCGCTGGGTATGCCGAGCCATTGACAACCGCATTGGTGGTTTTATGATTGCTGAGGTGGCTCGCTTGTTAAAAGAAAACAACGTGACCTTACCTTTTGGGTTATATATTACAAATTCAGTGCAAGAAGAAGTGGGTTTACGTGGCGCTGAAATGATTACGAAAACCATTCGTCCAAATGCCGCCATAGTCACAGATGTGTGCCATGACACCACCACCCCGATGATTGAAAAAAAGGTAGAAGGTGACTTGCAATTGGGCAAAGGACCTGTGGTTGCCTATGCGCCTGCTGTTCATAACAAACTGCGTGATTTAATTGTGCAAACTGCCCAAGAAAAAAGCATTCCTTTTCAAAGACACGCCAGTTCGCGCGTCACTGGAACCGACACCGATGCCTTTGCTTATAGCAATGGCGGCGTACCGTCAGCATTAATTTCATTGCCGTTGCGTTACATGCACACTACCGTTGAAATGGTACAACGCGAAGACGTTGAAAACGTAGTGAAGCTTATTTATGAGAGTTTGCAAAGAATGAAAAATGAGGATAATTACTCTTATTTCTCGTAAACTATACCCTGTGGTAAATTTATAAAAATCAACTTGCCTTTGCCAGTATTTATTGCATACTGAAAATGATCCTAACAGGATCAGGATTTACAAAACACTTGATTTTACCATCTTTCTTCTTAGCTCTTTCTTCTATAAAAAAAACCCTCCAGCGTTTGGAGGGTTTTTTGTTCTAACCCAGATTTTGCATTAGACTTTGTAATGAAGGGTAAAAGGACAAAAAAGCTGGGAGTGCACGGACTTTTTTTACCGCAGGTGTAGCAGCGCTACATCGAGGATAAAAAAAGGAGTACATTATCAGATTTGCAGTCATTTTTCCATGTAATAAATTTCTAATGCGTAATCTGGGTTTAAAGTAAACAATTATTATCGTTTCACTACACGTACAATTTGGGTGTTTTCGTCTTGCGTAACGACAACGTTGTAGACACCCGAGGAGTAATTAATGCCAATATTTACATCTTGTAAAGTATTCCATTGGCTGTCGATGGTTTCCACCAAACGACCTATCATGTCAAACACTTGTGCTTGAATAGGGCTTTTGCTCGATCCTTTTGGCATGAGCACAAAATCAGCCGTAAACGGATTTGGAATGGCCAAGACACTGAATGCTTGATCACTTTCTGTAACCAATCGGGCATTGGTTGCTGGCGAAGTAATGGAACAAGCTACTCCTTCGTTGCCCCAACCGCCGCTAATTTGAACAGCTACCGTTACACTGTAGGTGGTGTTTAATGCAAACCCTACGACATTGCCCAATTGCATGCTGTTGGTGGTGTTTGTGGTGCTTAAGCTGGTTGTTCCGTTGGTAAGTGTAAATCGGTATGCCGTAGCCCCGATTACTTGTCCACAGTACAGCACGCTCCATTTGCTGGTTAAAGTGGTGCCGCAATGAACGGTGTTTAAACGTGTCGTAGCAAAAGTAGCTGTAGGAGTCGTTATCTGACATACTGAGCCATAGTTTCCATAAGCGCCATTGTATTTTACCGCTACTCGAATACTATATGTGGTGTTGTAATTCACCCCACCAGGCAATTGGCTTA
>NKJD01000030.1 GCA_002256385.1 Flavobacterium sp. BFFFF2 | reverse complement strand
GGGATAAAGGTTATCTGTCTTCCACTCAACAAATAGATTTATTTCAATCGGCAAATATCATTTTGGAGACACCAATGAGAATGAATCAAAAAGGGTATGTAAAACAGCTATATATCTTTAGAAAGGCAAGAAAAAGAATTGAAACATTGTTCTCACAATTATGTGATCAATTCAAAATAAGAAACAATTATGCAAAATCTTTCGAGGGCTTTAAAACCAGAATATTGGCAAAAATTACAGCATTAACATTGGTTCAATATATCAACAAATTCATATTTGACAGACCAATTAATAATATCAAAATTCAAATCAATTAATTTCACCCAACGGGTTAAAATATTGTTTTGTTAGAGGAGAAAAGGGAGAGGAAATAGATTGTCCAGAAGAAAGTGTAATCGGAAAATTTAAAGGGAAAAGTATAATAGTTGATTTTAACTCTGATTTTGAAGATGACCCTATTAGTTGTGATTTAATTTTGGTAGATAATAATACATTGAATTTAATTGCACGTTCACCGGTAGGAACTAGTTTATTTGAACAAAAAATGGTTTTTGTGAGAAAAAAATAATTTTATTGAGTTAAGTAATATAGGGTAATTGGGGTAATGTTTCAAAGTTAGTGATGCCCTATTTTTACAAACTTAACCATGGGTAATGTATCAAAGTTAGAGATGATGCACTTTTGCCAACTCAACCATTTGAAAATCAACAAAAAAAATTTTTTTTTCTAAAAAAGACAGGTGGTATTACTTGTCTTTTTTAGTTTTGATATGCTCTCACATGCTGTGAAATTGGATTGTGGGGACAGCCCTGCGGGAACTAAATGTCTAGTTTTAGTAGGTGCTGTTCGTAAAAAACCTGAAACTTGAAACCTGAAACTTTAAACAAAATTTTGCGTGAGGGATGGCAGTGGCATCCTTTTGCTTTAGCAAAAGATATAACGGACAGCCCGGCCCGTTCCGCCCACGGCGAACGGGACACGCCCATAAAACTTTTATTTAAAATAAGTCTAAATAAAGTTTGGAGGGGCTCCCATTGCGTTTTATATTTGCACTTTATTTTTATTAAGTCTAAATAATGTATAAATATTCCCCTTTCGTATGTCTCCTGCTTCTTTTTCAGAGCTGTACGACGAATGAATACACTGAAGTGGCCGATGCAGGCCAAGAGGTGAAAAAGCAACAAATTGCCATGGGCCAGAAATTGTTTGCCGAAACCAAGTTGTCAGCGCCTGAAGGGCAGTCGTGTATGAACTGTCATGATCCGGCCAACGGTTTTTCGGACCCGCAACATCGGGCCGTCACGCCGGGCGTGCATGCCGATTTGTTTGGCAACCGCAATGCGCCCGCATTGGCTTATAATGCGTTGGCGCCCATCCGCACGTTTTCGGTGGCTGACAACACCTACGTGGGTGGCCTTTTTTGGGATGGCCGCGCACAAGATTTGGAGGCACAAGCGGTGGGTCCGCTGTTTAATCCGGTTGAAATGAGTAACACTTCCGTTTCATCATTGGCTCAAAAAATTAAAAACCTGTCATATTACAACGAATTATTGGCATTGTATGGCCCTTTTGACAATGACCAAAGCCTGGTTTCGGCTGTAGGACGTGCCTTGGCCACCTTTCAACGGTCGGCGGTGGTGAATTCATTTACGTCTAAATTTGATTATGTCCAGCGGGGCTTGGCCAGCTTTACAGCCGATGAGCAAAAGGGCTTGGCGCTGTATCAAGGGAAAGGCAAATGTGCGCAATGCCATGTATTGGAAGAAGACGAACGTACGGGCAAAATATTGTTTACCGATTTTTCTTATGACAACTTGGGTGTACCTGCCAATGCAAGCAACCCCTTTTACTTGATGCCGCCATCGGTGAATCCGTTGGGAACGCAATACGTTGATTTCGGTTTGGGCGAAGTCACCAACGAAGCGGCGCAACGAGGGAAATTTAAAGTGCCCACCCTGAGAAACATCGCCGTGTCGGCACCCTATTTTCACAATGGCGGCATGGCCACGCTCGAAGAAGTCATCCATTTTTACAACAAACGCGACGTGGAACCGCTTGGCGTGCCCGAAGTACCTCAAAATGTGAATCGGACCGAATTGGGCAATTTGAATTTGACCCAAACCGAAGAATTTCAATTGAAAAAATTCTTGGAAACCCTGACCGATCATTACCGAAAATAAAATGACTATGCGCTTATATATTACTGTATTTATAGGATTGGTTTGTTGTAATCTACATGCCCAAAAGAATGACACCATTGCCCTGCAAGAGGTATCGGTTCAAAAGATTAAATCAATAAATGGCATGGGCCGCATCCAACATGCCAAAGACGGCGTGCTGTATGAAGGTAAAAAAAATGAGGTGCTCATTATTGACAGTTTAGACGCCAACAAAGCGTTGAATAACACCCGCCAAATTCTGGGGCGAATTCCAGGTTTGGTCATCGTGGAAACCGAAAGCAGCGGTTTTACGGCCAATGGCATTGCTACCCGCGGACTGAATCCATCGCAAAGCATTGAAATGAACACCCGCCAAAACGGCTACAACGTCAGTG
Source organism: Flavobacterium sp. BFFFF2 (assembly GCA_002256385.1). Taxonomy (GTDB): domain Bacteria; phylum Bacteroidota; class Bacteroidia; order Flavobacteriales; family Flavobacteriaceae; genus Flavobacterium. Next base: position 37,623 of record NKJD01000030.1, on the reverse strand, counting down.
CCGACAGTTTTGGATACAATGAGGCGTATTATTTGCCCCCCATGGAAGCCGTCCAACGAATTGAGTTTATTCGGGGTGCCGCTTCGTTGCAGTTTGGCTCTCAATTTGGCGGCATGGTCAATTATGTGATTAAAGAAGCTGACACCAAACGGCCTTTGGTGGTGCAGACGGCGCAAACCATAGGAAGTTTTGGTTTGTACAATGCGTTTACTTCAGCTTCTGGCACCACCGGAAAATGGAACTATTACGGCTATTTGCAATACCGCAACCTCGATGGGTATCGGGCCAACAGCACCCAATGGCAGCTTTCGGGCTTTGGTAAAATTGGTTACACTTTTTCGGCAAAAATAAAAACGTCGCTTGAATACACCTTTATGCGCAACCGGGTGCAAATGCCGGGCGGACTCACCGATAGTTTGTTTAACGCCGATCCGCGGAGTTCTACCCGCAGCCGAAATTGGATAAAGAGCCCTTGGAATATTTTGGCCAATACCTGGCAATTTGAGTGGTCAAAACGGGCTTTTTTGTCGGTGAAAACAAGTTTTTTGTTCAGCAACCGCTCGTTGGTTTGGCGCAATGAAGATGGGGGTGCCGAAGCCATTGACGGCATTGACCCCGTTACTTTGCAATATGTGCCGCGCGAAGTGGAACAAGAAGACATGCAGAACGTAGCACAAGAAGCGCGTTTTACCCAACAATATCAATGGGGTAACATGCCCATGACCTTGGCCGCTGGTTTCCGTTTGAGTCACAGTTCGTTTACCCGCTTGGGCGGCGGACAAGGCACTACGGGTTCCGATTTCAACCTCAACATTACCGGAAATTGGGAATACAACTTACAGTATAAAACCGCCAACGTGGCGCCCTTCTTGGAACAATGTTTTAAGCTCAATTCAAAATTATCAATAACCCCAGGCATGCGTTTTGAATATTTGAGAACGTCGGTCAATGGATATAAAATCAATGAAGGCGACCAACAACAAATGGATGCCTACAAAACAAGAACTTTTCCGTTATTCGGGCTAGGCATTGAATACCAATGGAACCTCGCGCTGAATGCGTATGGGAACATCAGCCAAGCCTACCGACCAATCGATTACAGCCAATTGGAGCCTTTTGGCACCTCATCGCGCATTGACAGCCGCCTTAAAGACAGCAAAGGATTTAACAGTGATGTTGGAATCAGAGGCGCTTTAGGCAAATGGCTGCACTTTGATGTCGGCTTGTTTTATTTGTCGTATGAAAATCGGATTGGCGTGGTGTTGGCTACCGACCCCACAACGGGCGATTATTATTCGCTCCGAACCAATGTGGCGAACAGCGTGCATAAAGGCATTGAAAGCTATGTTGAATGGAATGCCATTAAACAATGGTTTCCGGGCTCCAAACACAACCTACATATTTTTCATTCGTTTTCATATACCGATGCGCGCTACGTGTCGGGGCCTTACGAAGGCAAACGGGTGGAAGCGGCAGTCAAAAACATTCACCGTTTGGGCATGACCTATGCGCAACCCCATTTGTCCACCACCCTTCAATGGAGCTATACGGGCGATGCTTTTGGCGATGCTACCAATGCCTTGACCAGTAGCAATCCGGTGGGTGGTTACATTCCGTCTTATCAAGTGATTGATTGGAGCAGCAGCATTCCACTTAAAAAAGGCACTTTGCGCATAGGGTGCAATAACATCACGGATGCGGCTTATTTTACCCGCCGCACCGATGAATACCCGGGCCCTGGCATTATTCCTGCCATTGGGCGCAGTTGGTATGTGGGGTTTACTGTGGGGTTTTAATTCAATTGGACAATAAAATAAGTTGATCACTATATGGATCTACTTTATCAATTATTTACCTAGAAGTTGGGTTGAAAATCATAAAACTGGACAGATGGTTGTTATTACCCTCGTTTAAACAGCACTTTTGTTTGTATTTTAGTAGTAATATCCGTTTAAATTACCTTTCACTTGGTAAAAAATATATCTTTGTTTAACCCAAATAACCGTTTTCAAATTTGGGCGAGCACTTGGACCTTAAATTAATCAATGAAAAAACTGGGGGTTGTTATTACTGATGGGGTCGGATTCCGCAATTTTGTCCTCACTGATTTTATATCGGAGGCCCAACAACAGTATGACGAAGTAGTGCTGCTGTCCTTTTTACCTGCCTCCATTTATGCCAACATAAATTCGTCCATTCGGGTCATTGAATTGGCCGCCTACGACGAACATTTTGTCAATTGGTTTTTTAGAAAAGCCAAAGAATTGGCCCATTTGACCAAAAACAGCCCAGGCAATTTTGGCATTACCGACAACTTAAACGCCAATCGTACAAAATCCAATACGCCCAGGGGATTTGCCACCCGATTGCTATTTAAAATCACACAATATTTCCATTCAGAAAGTTGGATCAGCTGGTATCAACGGTTACAAAACTGGTCGTTTTCGAAAAATAAGACAAGCCAGTATTACCAGAAATTATTAAAGGAGGAAGGTTTTACTACGCTGTTTTTCACGCACCAACGCCCTCCTTACATTGCGCCTTTGGTGTATCAGGCCCAAAAAATAAAAATCAAGACCGTTTCTTATATTTTTAGTTGGGATAATTTGGCTTCAAAAGGCCGCATGGCTGCTGACTTCGATGGGTATTTGGTGTGGAGCGACCTGATGAAAAAGGATTTACTCCAATTTTACGAAAACGTCAACAACCAACAAATTCAGTGTGTAGGGGCCCCACAATTTGAGCCTTATGTGCTTGCACGGTATGCTCAAACCAAGGAAGCCTTTTGTCGATCGTTGGATTTGGACACAGAAAAACCGATTATTTGTTTTAGTTGTGGCGATATGTCGACCAGCAAAAACGATGAATTATACATTCAAACAATAGCCGAAGCCATCCAAAATGGCCGCATTGTACCTGCCACCTTGTTGGTGCGCACCTCCCCTGCCGAAGATCCTATTCGTTTTGAGACTTTGGTCAAACAGTTTCCTGACATCCGTTGGCATTTCCCAAAATGGCAGCAAACCCGGCACGATCACCAGGAAGCTTGGTCGCAACGGGTGCCAACAGTGGAAGACATCATTGACTTGCGGGCAATTTTGAGGTATTCCGCGCTCAACATCAACATGCTGTCAACCATGAGTTTGGATTTTATGCATTTTGACAAACCGGTAATCAACTCCGTTTTTGGGAATGACACGAATGGGCTATACAATGACCAACGTTTTTTAAAGTACGCCCACATCCAACATTTGGTGCAATCGGGAGCCACCCGCGTGGTGACCAACGAAAACCAACTAATTGAAGCAATAAATACTTATTTGAAACATCCTGAATTGGATGCCGAAAACCGACAACAATTGTTGCGTTTACAAATTGGCAAACCATTGCAAGGGACTAGCCAACGAATCGTTGAAGCATTGAAAACATGGAATTGAAGCCAAAGAAAATAGCCGTCATCTGCGATTATTTGCTGCTGCCTACGCGCGTGGGGGGTATGGATGCGTTTTTTTGGGCCTTTGACCGTGCTTGCAAAGCGCAACAAATAGAAGTTGATTGGTATTTCCCGAATGAATCAAGGCATGGCGACTATGCAAACTTGACGTTATTTAGTGCCGAAGGGAAAAACATGCTGCGCTTTTTTTATGAGCACGCACCTATTGCAAGCTATGCATTGATTGTTACGCATTTCACCGAAATATGCGGCCCCATATTTAAAGAAATATTCCGAGTGGCCCACACACCCATGTACGTGGTGGTGCACAATGCGGCACCCAAAGTCGAAGTTGGGCTCAAGCAAAGGATCACGAATAAACTGAAAGGCAAATTATACAGCCGTTATATTGCGCAGTACGTCGTGGTTTCGGCCGCGGCCAAAGAAGAATTGATTAAAAAATGGGGTGCCGTTATTGCAAATAAAATTACATTAATTCCGAATGGGGTGTGGGTGCATCCGAACTGGAAAAAAACACCTCAGCCTGCCACCAACCGATTTATTACGGCTTGCCACTTGCATCCAGACAAAGGATTACAAGACCTGATTGCTGCGGTTGCCCAATTACCCTTACAACAGTTGCCTCCCTTTGAAATTGATATTTATGGCGAAGGGATGTATAAAAAATCATTGGAGCAATTGGTTGATGAGCATGGGCTAAATGCCATTTTTACCTTTAAAGGCAATGTGCCCCAAGTGATGTCACTGTACAAAAATTACGATTACTTGATTCATCCGTCGCTGCGGGAATCCTTTTGCTACACGGTCATTGAAGCACTGATGTTGGATGTTCCTGTCATTACGACCAAAGAAGCAGGCAACGTGTTGGGCATTTTAAGAGAAGGCGTCCATGGCTGGTTGTATGAAGCGGGCAATGTAGCCCAATTACAATTGCATTTGCAACAGATTTTAACAGGACACCGTATGTTACTTGACAGTACAGACCGCGATAAGAAATTGCACAATTTAACCCTCGAAGCCATGGTCCTTGGCTATATGGGAATTGTTGAAAAGCATACCAATACGGCATAAAAGCATTGGTTTAAACTATTTTGCACTGCATAGCAGCGCTACGGAATAATAAAAAGCTGAAATATGGGGCGAAAAGACCATTTTGCAGCCAATTGAAAAAAATTAAAATCACTTCATAAAAAAAACCACCCGAAGGTGGTTTATTCATTACAGGGTACACATTATATATTAGATAACGGTTACATTCACTGCGATAAGTCCTTTTTTCCCTTGTTCAATGGTAAATTCGACGCGATCGTTTTCACGAACGGGGCCGTTAAGACCGCTAACATGGACAAAAAGATCGGCTGATCCATCGTCTGGTTTGATAAATCCGAAGCCTTTTGACTCGTTGAAAAATTTAATGGTTCCTTCTTTCATGACATTATTAATTAATGCGCCGAAGATACTGTTTTTATATATACACGAACCATTGTGTGATTCTTTTTTTCAAAATTCAATTTTCGCCTATTTTACTAAGGTTTCAACCGTTTATTGCAAAGGTTATGAATAAAAAATGAGGTGCAACCTTTGGTTTGAGGCCTGAAAAAGTGCTACATTCGTTCCGAATCGGAAAATTTATGAATACCAAACCCTATCTCATTGCCGAAATTGCCCAAGCCCACGATGGCAGTTTGGGCGCAGCTCATGCCTACATTGATGCCCTTGCGCAAACAGGAATTGATGCCGTAAAATGGCAAATGCACCTGGCCGAGGCCGAAAGCAGCGAATGGGAACCTTTCCGGATTCCCTTTTCCAAACAAGACGACAGCCGCATGGCTTATTGGCAACGCACGTCATTTACCTTTGACCAATGGAAAGACATCAAAGACCATTGCAGTCAAGTGGGCCTCGATTTTATTTGTTCGCCCTTTAGTAATTGGGCGGTTGATTGGCTCGAAGAATTGGGCGTTACACAATATAAGGTAGGGTCTGGTGAAATGAACAATAAGTTGCTATTGGAAAAAATAGCACGAACAGGCAAACCTATTATATTGTCGTCGGGCATGAGCAACTGGCACGAGTTGGACCAAGCTGTGGCACGCTGCCAACAGCACGACTGCCCCGTTGCCGTATTGCAGTGCACGACCGCCTACCCTACCCAACCCGCCCAATTTGGTTTGAATATGTTGGCTGCGCTCCGTGAAAGGTATGGCGTGCCCGTTGGCTTTTCAGATCATTCTGGTTTGGTAGCTACGGGTATAGCCGCTGTGGCTTTGGGGGCTGAAATCTTAGAATTTCATGTGGTATTTGACCGAAGGCAGTTTGGCCCCGATTCTGTGGCCTCCTTAACTATTGATGAAACCAGCCTTTTGGCCCAATCAGCGGCAAGCATTTACACCGCCTTACAACACCCGATTGACAAAAATCAAACAGAACCATTCACCGAATTAAAACGCATTTTTGGCAAATCATTGGCCATCAATAAGGACGTACCCGCTGGACATGTACTTACCTTTGACGATCTGGAAACCAAAAAGCCCGCGGGCTATGGTATTCCAGCTAGTGAATACGAACAAGTCATTGAAAAAAAATGTCGGCATGCCATGCAAAAATGGGCCTTTTTAAATGAAGATGATCTATTATGAGTAAGCCCCGAAAAATAGCGGTGGTCATTACGGCACGCCCTTCATACAGCCGCATCAAGACATTATTGCAAGCCATACAACAAGAACACGCATTGGATTTGCAATTAATTGTAGCCGCTTCGGCCTTGTTAGAACGATATGGCAGCGTGGTTGACCACATCGAAAAAGACGGCTTTGCCATAGCAGCCAAAGTATTCAATGTATTGGAAGGGGAGAATTTGACGGCGGCAGCCAAAACCACTGGCATTGGCATTTTGGAACTGTCAACCGTTTTTGATAATTTAAAACCCGACTTGGTGGTCACCGTGGCCGATCGGTTCGAAACCATGGCCACCGCCATTTCAGCTTCTTACATGAACATTCCCTTGGTGCATATACAAGGCGGCGAAGTCAGCGGCAACATCGACGAAAAAGTGCGTCATGCCATTACCAAATTGGCCGACTACCACTTTGTGGCTTCGGCTTCGGCCCAACAAAGAGTCATTCAACTGGGCGAAGAACCGCACAAAGTGTTTTGCACAGGCTGCCCGTCCATTGATTTGGCGGCACAATTACCGCTAGTAGACGCACTGCCATTTGACCCTTACACCAAATATGGCGGCGTAGGCAATCGGCCTTCGTTGGAAAACGGCTACCTCATCGTATTGCAACATCCCGTAACCCATGAGCATGAAGCTTCCCGAGCCCATATCGAACTGACATTGCGCGTGATCGATCAATTGCAGATTCCGACTTTGTGGTTTTGGCCCAACGTAGATGCAGGTTCAGACGGCACCGCAACGGGCATACGTGCTTACCGCGAACAACACGAACTGCCACATGTGCATTTTTTTAAAAATATGACCGGCGAAGACTTCTTGTATTTGCTGCAATTTTCAAAATGCCTCATCGGCAACTCGAGTGCGGGCATCAGAGAAGGCGCTTTTATGGGTGTTCCGGTGGTCAACATTGGCAGCCGACAGCACCGCCGCGACCGCGGAACCAACGTGATTGATGTCGATTATGAGGAACAAGCACTTATTTCTGCCATTCAACAGCAATTATTGCACCCGCAACGAACGCCTTCGGATGTATATGGCGGAGGCCATGCCGGTACCATCATGGCTGATCTATTAAAAGAAATTCCTTTGCAATTTCACAAAACCATTACCTACTAATGCGTGTATTGGCACTCATACCTGCCCGCGAAGGGTCAAAAGGGATTCCTTTTAAAAATGGCCAAGTGTTGGGCGATAAAACGCTATTGGAACACGCGATGTATTGTGCCAAAAACGCACAGCAAGTAACCGCTGTGGCCGTGAGCACCGACTCCGCAGCGTGGGCTTTGGCTGCGCAAAAACACGGTTGCCTAGCCATTCCCCGACCCGATACCTTGGCTTCTGACACCAGCAATGTGGTGGAAACCGTTCGGCATGCCTTGGAAACACTCCCCGAATCGTATGACATTTTGGTGTTGGTGCAACCCACTGCCCCCTTGCGCACCGCAACCGATTTGGACCAAATCATAGCGCAACTAGCTGCCGACATTCAATGCGATGGCATGGTCAGTGTGGTGCCTTTTGACGATTTGCATCCGGCGCGCATGTATCGGCTCGATGACCAAGGCAACATGCAATCATTGGAGCCCGCCCACGAAATGAACCGCCGGCAAGACTTGGAACCTGTCTATTACCGCAATGGCTGTTTTTATGCGGTGCGGGTGTCCGCCTTTTTAAAAGAGCAAACCTTGATGCCGAAGAATAAAAAAGCCTACGTCATGAACGCCGCTTGGTGCGCCAATATTGATACCCCCCGCGATTTAAAAATGGCGGAACTGCTCTATGCTGATTGGGTCAAAACGGTGAAACCCTAATTTATGTGCGGCATTGTTGCAATTCTAGGAAATGTGGCGTCACGCGAACAGCGACTGACAGCGATGTTGGCCACACAACAGCACCGTGGACCCGATGCCACGCAAACTTGGCTTGATCCAAACATTGCGTTAGGCCATAACCGACTGAGCATTATTGACCTTACTGAAACTGCCAACCAACCCATGCACAGTGCTTGTGGCCGCTATGTGCTGGTTTTTAATGGGGAAATTTATAATTACCTTGAATTAAAAGCCACCTTAAGTGCCCATTATACTTTTGTAACCCAATCGGACACCGAAGTGTTGTTGGCCGCTTATGCGCATTGGGGCAAAAACATGTTGCCTCACTTAAATGGCATGTTTAGCCTGCTGATTTGGGACAAAAAGGAGCAAAAACTGTTTGCTGCCCGCGACCGGTTTGGCGTGAAACCCTTGTATTACGCGGTGATCGGATCAGCTTTGTTCGTGGCCAGTGAATTGAAAACACTTTGGGCCAGCGGCGTGCCTAAAGCAAAAAACAAGCAAACGTGGGCATCCTATTTGATGTACGGCACCTACGGCAATCCGAACGACAGTTTTTGGGAACATTGCTGGCAATTGCCTGCCGGGCATTACATCGAATGGCAAGCACATCACAATTTATCTAACCAACAACCCACTTGCTGGTACGATTTTATTGGCCGTGTTCACCAATTGCACCCGCTTACAAAAGCGGAAATATTTGAACAATATCAAGCTTACTTGGCGTCGGCCATTCAATTGCGGTTCCGAGCCGATGTGCCGCTGGGAATGGCCGTAAGTGGCGGGCTCGATTCTTCGATACTGATTGATTGGGTACACCGACATCTACCCCATCACCAAGCAATGGAAGCCTTTACCTTTTACACAGGTAATGACCAATATGACGAATTGCCTTGGGCGTCAAAATTATTGCAGCAAACGCCTTATCGGTGGAATCAAGTGTTATTGACCGCCGCGGAAGTGCCCGATTTAATGCAAAAAGTGGCGCTCATGCAAGACGAACCCTTTGGCGGCATTCCTACCTTGGCTTATAGTAAATTATTTGAAACAGCAAAAAACAGGGGCATCAAAGTGATGCTGGACGGACAAGGCATTGATGAAGCATGGGCTGGCTACGATTATTACCATACGGCATCAAACCATTTGACGCAAGGAACCAATCAATCGCCATTGCGACCAGAAGTGTTGGAGGCCGATTTTACGCAACTGGCCGCGCCAATCACGTATCCCACCCCCTTTGATTCGGCGATGCAAAACAAACAATACCGCGATTTATTTTACACCAAATTGCCCAGGGCCTTGCGGTTCAACGACCGCATCAGCATGATGCACAGTGTGGAATTGCGCGAGCCTTTCTTGGATTACCGTTTGGTAGAATTGGCCGTTGCACAAGACGACGACCGAAAATGGGACAAGGGACAAGGCAAAATGCTGCTCCGAAAATGGGCGAGCCAATGGATTGGCGCTGAATTGGTCTTGGCCCCAAAACGTGCTGTACAGACTCCCCAGCGCGAATGGTTGGCAGCCGATTTAAAGGAAGCAGTCGAGCCGTATATTATCCAGTTTTCGAACTTAGATTTTGTCAACAAAAAAGCGGCTTTGGCCTGTTGGAACGATTACCAAAAAGGAAATCAAGACAGCAGCTTTTACATTTGGCAATGGATTAATGCGGCGCTCCTTGAATAATTGAGCCGTTTCATTTTATGATGAAATAGATAGGCAAAGGTTTGTAGTTCATTTACAAACCATTCAAAAAGGCCGAAAGGCGGATATAACCAAAGATTATATACCTTTGCGTTATACCAAACCGAAATGAAACAAATCCTACCTTTAGTTGGGCTGTTCTTTTTATGGAGCAGCCAATGTCTTTTTGCACAGCATAAACTCCAAGAAGACTGGTTTAATTATACCACCTATCCAGATCAATTAGTCATTGAATTAAATGCGCCTAATGCGCAATGGAAACAGGTTTCTGTGACAGATTGTTTTACCAACGCACCCCTTCCATTCGAATTATTGACAGACCATACTTTACAGGTAAAAGGGCTGCATCCGGCGCAATTGGTTACTGTGTTTGCTGACGTTGCAGAAGGAGAAAACATCACCCATAAAGAAGCCCGATTGAGTACGCTGTCGGCTTCAACAGGCGCGATGAACGTGTATTTTAACCACCCCGTTTCGTTGGAATGGGCTCAATTGCAATCGGCAGTCAATTTGTCAAACACTTTAGACGATAAATTAATTACGTACATCAACGCCTGCCAACAAACCTTAGACATTGCCATTTACAGTTCGTATGCTCCGTCGGCAACAACAGGCATCGCGGGTGCCATTAATGCCGCCTATAACCGTGGGGTGCAAGTTCGGATTGTGTACGATGGTTCAGCCTCCACATTAATGGCTTTATTAAACACCAATATCCCGACCTTGCCAAGCCCGCAAACGTCCATGTACACCATTATGCACAACAAGTTTGTCATTTTTGATGCTAGGCACACGGACGCTTCTGTTCCGTATGTTTGGACTGGCTCGACCAACTGGACTACTAACCAAATTGAAGGACCCGACAAAAACAATGTGATTGCCATTCAAGACCAAGCTTTGGCCTTGGGCTACACCTTAGAATTTGAAGAAATGTGGGGCGGATCGGGCCTTACACCAAACCTAACCACGTCTAGGTTTGGCACATACAAAACAGACAATACGCCGCATCAGTATGTGATTGGCGGAAAAATTGTAAACAGCTATTTTAGCCCAAGCGATGGCACGAATGCCAAAATTAAGGCTGCCATTAATACAGCTAATTCAGACATCAGTGTTGCAGTAATGAATATTACCCGATCCGACATTTCATCTGCCATCATTAGCAAATACAACGCAGGCATCACCAATGTCAACTTATTAATTGACTCTCAGAACCCCACCAGCAATCAGACGCCCACTTTTCAGGCTGCATTGCCCGCCACACAAGTGGAAGTCTTTACTTTATCGGGTATCATGCACCATAAATTTATGGTGGTCGACAACTTCAATGCCAATTCAGATCCGCAGGTGTTATTGGGATCGCACAATTGGAGCACCTCAGCCGAAACCAAAAACGACGAAAACACCCTGATTGTACACGATTTAAATATCGCCAATCAGTACTTCCAGGCGTTTGCTTATTTGTTTCAATTGTCGGGTGGTCAGTTAGCGGTTCCGACCGCAAAGAACAATGCGGAAATACGTTGTTTTCCAAACCCCACAGCGGACCGAACAACCCTTGTTGTACCTGAACACGAAGGACTTATAACGATTCAGTTGCAAAATGTATTGGGACAAATTTTATGGCAAACCAAAACGACTGATTCAACGATAGATATTGATTTATCAGCGTATAATTCGGGCATGTATCCTTTACTTATCCACAGTGACAGTGGGAGCTTCGTGACTAAACTTGTTAAGAAATAGGCAGTTAGGTTTATTGAAGGATTGAAGGATTGAAGGATTGAAGGATTGAAAGATTGAAGGATTGAAAGAGGTTTAAAAAACAACTTTAAACTTTAAACAAAAAACTATTGCCTAATGGCTATTGCCTATTGCCTCTATTTGATTGAAAGATTGAAGGATTGAAGGATTGAAAGATTTGAGATTTGAGATTTGAGATTTGAAAGATTGAAAAATTGAAAGATTTGAAATTGACAAGAGTAAAAAAACAACTTTAAACTTTAAACCTCAAACTTTCGACTTTCGACTTTCGACTTTCGACTTTTGACTTTCGACTTTCACTTATAGCCACAAAAAAACCCGCCGAAGCGGGTTTTATATTTTACATTTGGTAGCAATTATGCTTCAAACGGAACTATTGAAACAAACGACTTGTTGTCGGTTTTCTTCTGGAACTTAACAACACCTGCAACTTTTGCATGCAATGTGTGGTCTTTACCCATGTACACGTTTTCTCCAGGATTGTGTTTGGATCCACGTTGACGTACAATAATGTTACCAGCAATAGCTGCTTGACCGCCAAAAATCTTAACACCTAAGCGTTTCGATTCTGATTCTCTTCCGTTTTTGGAACTACCGACACCTTTCTTGTGAGCCATGACGATTTATTTTTTAGTTGTTTTCTTCTGTTGTTTCAGCAGGTACATCTGCTTTTTTACTTGCTTTCTTTGGAGCAGCTCCCACAGCAATCGATTCGATTACTATTTGAGTAAATGACTGACGGTGACCGTTTTTCTTTTTGTACCCCTTGCGGCGTTTCTTTTTGAAAATGATTACTTTGTCACCTTTTAAGTGTTGGATCACTTTGGCTTCTACGGAAGCTCCTTCTATAGCGGGGGCGCCAATGACTATATTCCCGTTATCGTCCATCAACAAAACTTTGTCAAAACGAACGCTGCTGCCCTCTTCGGCTGCCAAACGGTGAACAAATAATCTTTGGTCTTTGCTAACTTTAAATTGTTGCCCTGCTATCTCTACGATTGCGTACATATTACTTAGCTTTAATTTATTTTTGGTCGGCAAATATACAATTAATTACTTCTAATCCAACACCCAAAAATAAAATTTATTAAACACACAGCTACAAGCACTTAGTTGTCTTTTAAACTGAAGTATTCAAAACGATTAAATAGGTGGTTCGCGATCAATTTTTATATTTGCAACAAATTCAAAAACATGTCACAATCCTCCGCCGAAAAAAATTTGTTACACATCTATTCTGACGAGTACAGCGATAGTTATGACGAGCGCTTTTTGACCAACGAATACATACGTGCCATTACCGAGTATAAAATTGACATTTTAAAAGAATTATTTGAAACCCATCAATCATGGCTCGATGTAGCGTGCGGAACGGGGTATTTCTTAAGCCGTTTTCAAGGTTTTAATCGGGGCGGTGCCGATTTATCGCCTGCCATGTTGCGCAAAGCAGCAAGCAAAAATCCGGATGTTACTTTTTTTAAAGAAGTAAATTTCAAGCATGAATACCCAGAACTGGCTAATCAGTGGGAAGTGGTTTCGTGTATGTGGGGTGCTTATTGCTATGCTGAAAGTTTGCAGGAGGCCCGAACCATTTTGCTGAATTTAGTGAAATGGATTAAAGACGGAGGCACTTTGTTTTTGCCCGTACTTGAATTGGCTGACATTCGGCCTGATAGCCCCATTTCTTATATTGAACCAGTTGAAGCTTATGGTGGCATTACCAAAGTAACTTCATGCACTTGGAGCTGGATTGAAGATGAAACAGGCCTTGAACACGAGCTGATGTCGGTTTGTTTAGACTATTTACACGAAATTATTGGTCCGTATTTTGACACCATCGAAATCCGCCAGTATCGCCCACATGAATCCAAAAACCCAGAAAAAATAATTGTTGCCCGAGGAAAAAAATCAACTGTATCCAGCACTTTAGCGCCCTTGCAATGGTGCGAGGTGAAAGGCGTGCAACTTCCTATTATTTCTCATCAAGCAGCGCCATCACCCAAACATGTGCCCGCACCTTCTTTGGTGCGAAGAGGACTTCGATTTGTTAAACGCCAATTAGGGCTATAACAGGCATCCATTGAAAGCACTGCAAATTATTAGATACAACGACTGGTGGACATACAAAGTAGCGCCACTCATGGGATTTGCACTGGCTGTTTTGGGCTTGCAAGACCAAAGCCCATGGAACCACGGTTTTTCGTTTGTTCAATTAATTGGATACATTGTACTTGCCGCTTCGTATGTGAGCATCATCAACGATTTTACCGACCGCGAAGAAGATGCTAAAGCGGGCAAAAGAAATGCTTTAGTTGGTTGGAGCAGCCAAAAGTTGACCCTGCTTTTTGTGGTTCTATTTGGTGTATTAGGCTATGCCTTTTACAGCTTAATCAGTCAACCTTTGGCGTTGGTATTTTACGTACTTACCTTACTCGTGTATTCTGCTTATAGCTTCCCACCCATTCGGCTAAAAAACCGCGGCATTTGGGGCTTATGGGCCGACGCATGCGGCGCCAACTTATTTATTGCTTTGTTTGCTGTTGCTTATTTGTTCAATGATTCCAATCGGGCGGGCTGGATTTGCTACCTAGAAATTGGATTCATTACTTTCATATTCGGCATCCGAGGGATTATCTGGCATCAATTTCACGACAAAAAAAATGACGAAAAGGCGGGTGTCCAAACAGCTGCAGTCATGCTGAAAGAAGCCCCTGTCCGACGCGCCACCAGCTTATTGTTTATACTAGAACTGATTGGAGTGCTGGTTTTACTGTGCCAATTAAACACCATGACCCTCTGGATCGGCACCATCTATTACGGGTCTTTATTGGCCTATCGCCATTATTTTTTAAAGCAAGAAATGGTGATTGCCATTTCCCAACAAGAAGACTATCATTTAATTGGCTCTGATTGGTACGAATGGGTGGTCCCCTTTTGTTTATTATTTGGCGCGAGCCTTCAAGACCCCGACAACCTACTTTTGCTCATGCTCTTCCTGTTCCTTTTTCCGCGCAAAGGCTTGCAATTAACCCGCGAAACCGCTGATGTGTTTATTCGGTGGTACAATTATTTGATTACACCGAAACACATGAGGTAGTTAGATAAAAGTAAAATTAGTCCTAAAGATTATAGGGATTAAGTTAGTGCGACAACCACCTATCTAACAGATTGATAGAAGTTGATTAGTGGCAAAATATTAAAATAAAAATTTCGTTATTACCGAATAAATGTCACCTAAAATTTATTCAACATGAAATGTAAATCTACCATTTTAATGCTTTTCATAGGATTCTTGTCTTATTGCCAATCAGGTATTGAGAAAAGAGATAAAGTGAATCAAAGAGACTACGAGTTTACACTTGTGTCAAATAACAGCTACATCGTCCTTTCGAAATATAAGTCCGCAAAAATAAACGAAACTACCCTTTTGTTAAAAACTGAAACTGAAGGTTGTGCTAAAAATCAAGGAATTTATTTAACGCTTGCAACGGGAGAAAATTTACAATTCAAAAATGCCCAGATCACTTGTGAAGTTGCAGAATCTAAAAAACATAAACTAACCGGAAGTTTTATTGTAACACCCGAATTATATAATAAATTATCAAAAACAGAAATTCTTGAATTTAAATTGGGAGATGTTACAGTTCCTGTACAATTCAGAGAAAAAGAAGAAAATTTAAGAACATTATTTCACTTCGCAGAAAATTATTAGTTGACAACTAACCCAAGTATTGCTCCTTCATTTTGGATAAATGACACACCTGACCAGAGGGCCGAAGGTGCGAACGGTCCGAAGCAAAACTTTAAATCTGACCCTAGGCCCGCAGAGACGACCGGAGTGAAAATTTGAAAATTGATAATTCGAGATAAAAACATTGAAAAACAGAAAGATCATTTCCAAACCACCTCATTTTCATCCCGACAGCAATCGATATCGGGTCGACTTTCGACTTTCGACTTTCGACTTTCGACTTTTGACTTTCGACTTTCGACTTTTGACTTTTGACTTTCGACTTTCGACTTTCGACTAAAAAACCCGATACACCACATCAGACAACCTCACGCGTGCTGGAACTGGTAAAGTAATTAATTGGCTTGGTTCAGCGATTTCGGCATCTTGCCCATTTACTTTAAATGCAGTGAGTTCAATGTACATTTCACCCGTAGTAGGGCCTTTAATTAAAATAGTTTCTCCCGATGTCAGTTGGCCCTGTTCCAATTGCAACACGCCGATACCCGATTTGGCATAGTAATGTTGCACCTTGCCAATGGCTAATTTTTTGATGCGCTTGGGCACCACCACTACTGGAACACTTATTTCGGCTTGGGCTAATGGCTGGTCATTTCGGTGGTCCGATTGCTTAAAAATGAGCTGCTCCGATTTGCCTTTTCTGAATATTTTATTGCCATTTTGAATGCCCTTGCGGCGCTCAACTTGTTCGGCCAAACTCAAGTGAATGGTTTCATGGCACTCAGTGGAACAACAATTTTCAAAAGCCGCTTTGCACTGTTCACATTGAATAAACAACAAATGACAGCCTTCATTGGCGCAATTGGTGTGTACATCGCAAGGCGTGCCACATTGGTGGCATTTGGCAATGATGTCGTTGGTGATGCGTTCGCCCAATCGGTGGTCAAACACAAAATTTTTACCAATAAACTTGCTTTCAATGCCTTCGTCTCGCACTTGGCGCGCATATTCAATAATGCCTCCCTCCAACTGATACACATTTTTAAAGCCCTGGTGTTTAAAATATGCAGAGGCTTTTTCGCAGCGAATGCCGCCTGTGCAATACATCAATAAGTTTTTATCTTCTTTGTGGGCTTGCAATTGCTCATTGATGATGGGCAAACTCTCGCGAAAAGTTTCCACATCGGGCGTAATGGCGCCTTTAAAATGGCCAATTTCACTTTCGTAGTGATTCCGAAAATCAACCACGATGGTGTTTGGGTCATCCATTAAAGCATTGAATTCGGCCGCTTTTAAATGAATTCCTTTGTTGGTTACATCAAAACTATCATCGTTGAGGCCGTCAGCTACAATTTTATGCCGCACCTTGACGGTGAGTTTTAAAAAGGAATGGTTGTCTTGTTCAATGGCGACATTCAGGCGGATGCCTTGCATAAATGGATACAGCTCCAGCGTATCTCTAAAATCATTGAATTGCGGGGCTGGAACGCTCATTTGGGCGTTAATCCCTTCATGGGCAACATAAATTCGCCCTAAGGCTGCTAGGGGCTCCCAGGCCCGAAATAAATCGTCGCGGAATTGCTGAGGGTCCGGAATTTGTGCATAAGCATAAAAGGAAAGCGTTAGGCGTTGTTGGCCTGCTTTGTCAATCCATTCGGACCGCTCGGCTGCGCTCATCGTGTTGTACAGTGGCATGCTATCACTACGTTTGGCAGCACCGAAGTGCGGTTATCAATATGTTTTCGTTTTCTAAATGGAAGAAAACAGGGCAAAGGTATTAATTACAGTTGAAAGTTTGTAATGTTTGTAATGTTGAAAAAATTGAAAAATTGAAAAATTGAAAGATTGAAAGATTTGATGTTTGAGATTTGATGTTTGAGATTGAGTGTTTTAAAAAAAACTTTAGATTTTTAACAAAAGAACTATTGCCTAACGGCTGTTGGCTATTGCCTCTATTTTATTGAAAGATTGAAGGGTTGAAAGAGTCGCGTATTGATTTCGCGCACACAACGAGATTGAAATGATTATTTATAATGCAATTAGATGTTATTCGATTAATTCAATGTTTACTGTTGTGCGAAGCTTAAAAAAGACCGGCCCGCATATGTAGTCATAGGTTTTTCAAGTCGGCAAAATTTCTGAAGCCTATGATATATAGAGGAGGACTTCCAGTGGAAGTCCGGCACTAAATAAGTATTGAATGTAATTGTCAGTTTTTTTTAAAAAGTAGTAATTAGAAAAAGGAAATTTCGGCTTGAAACATCACCACTAAAGGCGAGTTTGCGAAGCAAACACAATTAAAGAAAAGGTGATTCAAGCTGACCTTTAAAAAACAATATAAAAGGCAGCTTACATCACCACTAAAAACCAGTTTGCGCAGCAAAACACAATTAAAGAAAAGTGATTCAATCTGACCAATTAAAAAACAATAAAAAAGCCCAGATTAAACTGGTTTTGCCGAAGGCAAAAATGACCTTTTATGCGGGCCAAAAAAGCCCTTTCTTTTGGTTCGTTTTCTTTGGGCTAGCAAAGAAAATGAACAATGGTCAATCAACAGCAATTTTACATTGAAGTAGATAAATTTGTTAAGAATAGCAACAAAAATTTCAAATATAATTCGTGTCAAAATAGTAACAAAAAGCCTCCTAGCTCATGTAAAACAATTCTAAATAAAAAAAGCCGCTATTAAAGCGGCTTTTTTTATTTGTCTTGTTGTAATTACTCCACAATCGTCATTTCATCAACAATGTGTTTAGCCCCCGAATACTTGTCAATGAGCCAAAGCACATAGCGAATATCGACATTGATGGTGCGTTGCAGTTTTTTGTCAAAAATGACGTCGCCTGCCATGGCTTCAATGTTGCCATCAAAAGCCAAGCCAATTAATTCACCTTTACCATTTAACACCGGCGATCCAGAATTACCACCAGTAATATCATTGTTAGTTAAGAAGTTAACGGGCATATAACCTGCTTTGTCCGCATAACGACCGTAATCTTTACTTTTGTATATTTCCAACATGTGGGCTGGTAAGTCAAATTCTTCGTCGCCTTTTTTGTATTTCTTCATCATCCCTTCAAGGGTGGTGTAGTTGTTGATTTTAACCTCATTGCGTTTGTCAGCTGGCAATGATTTTACCGAACCATAAGTAAGTCGCAAGGTTGAATTCGCATCAGGATATTGAATTGGATTTAATTTTGATTCGCGCAAGCCTTCCACCAATTTGCGGAAACCAGCCTGAAAATCGTTTTGCGCTTTGGTTACCGCTTCTGACTTAAATCCTAAATGAGCAATGACATCGGCAGAAAAGGCATACAGCGGATCGCCTGTCACCATGCTCTCATTCATAAATGGCAAAGCCTTCATAAACGCTTCTTTACTGCTAAAAAAGCTTTGACCAAATACCGCTGTGGCAATTGTGGCTGCATTGTTCCCAAACTCTTTGTTCCATTTTTCAACTAAAGGTACCTGCGGATAACCAACGGCTTTGCTGGTGTACAAACTCCATTGCGCTTGAAAAATATCTTTTTCGGCAGCGGCGAACATTTCACTGTAAAATTCATCGGCCGAGGCAATCAATTCTTTTTTAAGTTCTTCTTTTTTGGCAGCCTCTGCTTTGGTATAATTTAACACAGCACGTCCAAAAGTTCGTGACAACGAAGCAAATGCACTGGTGCGCACAAATTGTTGCAAGTAATTGTCATGACGCGCTTTTTCATTCGTAAGTGCATAATAGGCATTGATGTTGGTTACCACAGCGCCGTATTTTTCCTTGTTTTCGGGTTTGTTGGCCCACTGGTTAAATTTATCTTCTTGTCCTGCTTTGGTTTTTGCCGTGTTGAATTTTGAAAGAGCATCAATCATTCCTTGGCGGTTTTTCCAGTAATTGGCAGTTGAAGCATATTTCGAGGCATACATTAAGCGAACTTCTGTACTTTTATCCATGTACTTTTTCATGTTGTCCATACCAGTTTTGGCACCTTCAACCCAGGCTGGGTAGGCAAATTTGACATTTTGCTCAATACCTCCTGCTGGCATCCAACGGTTGGTGCGTCCTGGATAACCTAAAATCATGGCGAAATCATTTTCTTTAACGCCTTTCAAATTAATAGGTAAATAGTGTTTTGGGTGTAAAGGCATATTAGACGTTGAATAATCGGCCGGATTGCCATCTTTATCAGCATACACTCTAAACATGGAAAAATCGCCTGTATGACGCGGCCATTCCCAGTTATCAGTATCCCCACCATATTTTCCCACACTTTCTGGAGGCGTTCCTACCAAACGAACATCTTTAAAATCTTGGTATACAAAATAGTAAAATTCATTTCCCTGAAAAAACGAACGTACCGACACCGTGTATTTTCCGCCTTCATTATTCTCTTTTTCAATCAGTGCAATTTCCTTGTTGATGGCTGCTTCGCGCTCTGCTTCTGTCATTTTATCGGTTACTTTTGACAAAATCCGTTTGCTCACATCATCCATGCGAACAAAAAACCGAACGTATAGGCTTTTCGGTTTAAGCTCCCCCATTTTATTGGGTGCCCAATAGCCATCTTTAAGGTAGTTATTGGATGCACTTGACAATTCAGCGATAGCATCATATCCACAATGGTGATTGGTTAAAATAAGGCCATCTTTTGAAATCAATTCAGCCGTACAACCGCCATTAAACTGCACCACGGCATCTTTTAAACTATGGTGGTTGATGCTGTAAATTTCTTCAGCTGTCAATTGGAGTCCTAATTTTTGCATGTCACGGTGATTCAGTCGTTCAATGAACATCAAAAACCACATGCCTTCATCGGCACGAACCGATAACGGAATAAGGATCCACGCAGCTAATAGGGTGAGCATTATTTTCTTCATAATCTTAATCATTTAGTTTGAAATTGGTTTGTTTTTATAAAATTGGTGAAATTATTTTTCGCGCATGCATTTAACGGCGCCTATTTTTTATCAGGGTGAACAATGTGCCAAATAGCGACAAAAAGAGCACAGCCCATGCCATCTTCTTTTGAGAAGGGTGTTTAAAAACCTTGTTGCTCTGATTGTCATACCAAATAATGCCAGCCGACAACAGGGCAATACTAATAAAAATTATTGCAATCATATAATGTGTTTTTCTTGTGCATATTTAGCTAAAAGTGCCAGATCTGATTGTTCTGGAACCTCCATAATATAGGCCAATGAATGGAGCCTTTTTTGGAGAATGGTGGTGTTTAACTTTAGGTCGCTTGCAATGTTTTTAACCGTTTCGCCTTGACTTAATAGTTTTAAAATTATTTTGTCCATTTTGTTGATCCCCATATATCGGTATCTTTCATCTTGAATCATCTTTACAATAGTTTCACTTAAAAAAGTATCATCCGCCACGATTCGTTCCAGCATATAAATTAAATCTGGAAAATTGAGGTCGTTTTTTATGATCATTCCTTCTGGCGCAATTTGATCCATAATTTCTTCAATATGCATGTTTTCAGAATGCATAGAAAGAATAACAATTTTTACCCTTGGAAATTTTTCCCGAATAAGCAATGCCAAATCAAGCCCCGACTTGATGTTTTTTTCAAAAAAATGAGGCATGGATATGTCCAAAAATGCAATGTCAATTTTATTTCCTACCTCCTGAATGAGTTCATAGCCCGAACGACAATCAAAAGCTTCATAAAAAACGGGGCTGTTTTCACAAAAGGATACGATGCCATTTTTATAAGCTTCCAATATAAAAGGATGGTCGTCAACGAGTAAGAAAGATAGAGATGAATGTTGCATTATTCCTTTTGCGATGGGCTGGATTCAAAAGGTAAAGTTAAATAAATTTCGGTGCCATTGTTCGTTGAAGAGTTAATTTGCAGCTCCCCACCCAAATCTTTAACACGGCTTGATATGTTTTGTAAACCAATTCCTTTTTCTTTTTTGTTCACGTCAAAACCCTTGCCATTATCCCTAAAAGAAAAGAACACCAAATGCGCTTTATAACCCATGTTTATTTCAATTTCTGAAGCTTGCGCATACTTGTGACAATTTTGCAAACTTTCTTGTAAAATACGAAATAAATTAATTTTAATTTGGTTATTGATTTGTTCCCATGGAATAGTCTCCTCGAAATGTAATTTAATAGGTACAGAAAACAATTGCTGTTGTTCTTCTACCAACGATGTGACTAACGCTATAAAGTTATTAAATGCGGCTTCTTGGT
This sequence comes from Flavobacterium sp. BFFFF2, assembly GCA_002256385.1. Taxonomy (GTDB): domain Bacteria; phylum Bacteroidota; class Bacteroidia; order Flavobacteriales; family Flavobacteriaceae; genus Flavobacterium. Next base: position 16,296 of record NKJD01000030.1, on the reverse strand, counting down.
CTTTGTTCATTTCATGTGAAATCTCTCGTAATTCTTGTTCGACTTTTTGTAATTCTTTTAAATAGCGTTCCCTTTTTTCAGCGAATTCGGGAGCGGTCTGTTCGTTGATGCTTTCTAATAGAATTCGGGCACCAAACATTTTGCCAAGTATGCCATCGTGAATATCTCGAGCGATGCGCTTTTTTTCTGCTTTTCGACTATCATCAATAAGGGTCTGCTGGGTAATAAGCAGGTTGTAAATTTCTTCATTAGCCAATTGCTGCTGTTGATTCAAAATGAGTTCGCGTGTTTTGGCCCTCTGGTATCGAATGATAAATATTAGAACAAACAAAACAACAGCAATAAACAACCCAACAACTAAGTTCCTGTTTTTATATTCTAGAGCCATTTTTTCACCAATGATTTCATCGGTTTTGAATTTGACACGGGCAAATTTGTTTTTCCGAATTCGTTCCAATTCCATCGTACTGTCAAAAACACTCAGATACGCTTTCATGTATTTAATTGTATTCAGTGTGTCAATTTGACTAAGTTGCTTGTAGCTCAGCAATATTCCGTCTGTGTATTTATTTGCTTTAGATAATGAAAGTGCCTCTTGCGCCCTTGAAAATGCTTGCGTACTTTGCCGTTGGTCCCAATAGTATTCAGAAAGATGAATCAGGCTCACAATTTCTCCATCAAAAATATTATTTTGTTGCCGCAATTTTAATGCTTCTAAAAAGTACGGCAGCTCCCTTTTACTTTTCCTTAATTTGTATTTTGAATAAGTGATATTATCTAAAATCATGGCGTACAAATGAGCACCATTTTTTTTATTTTTAATTAACTCTAAGGCTTCTTCAAAAAATGGAATCGAGGCAGCATATTGCCCTTGATTTTGGTAAACATACCCCAAATTGTTTAATGTAGTTTCAACCATCAAGCCATCATCTTGTTGGATGCGTTTTGCTATAGCCAGTGCTTTTTTATGGCATTCAATGGAGAAATCAATGCTCTTCATTTCGTTGGAACTAACTGCAATCAGATTAAGTGCCGTATATTTAATGACCGGATCTTTTTTATTACCCAATAAATCCCATGCTTTTATGCCCGATTGTTCAGCATTATAATAATCGCCTTCTTTAAATTCAATATCCCCCTTATTTAAAAACAATTCTGCATAAAACAAATCATTCGGATTGTCCTTTAAAGTTTCAATTGCTTTGCTGACATAATGATAGGCACTGTCTGTTTGATTCTTTTCAAGGAAATATTTTGAAATAAAATAATATGCTTTAGCAGTTCTTCGTGGAAGTTGAAGTTTTTTACTTTGGACCAATATCTCCCTTGAAATTTTTAAATAAGTTTCGGGACGACCTTTTACATAATATTCAATGGCCAAACGACTCATCTGATACAAATCAGTTGAGTCTAATTTCTTTTTGTCTTGGAATTTGAAGTAAAGGGCATTTAAATATATAAAAGGATTTTTGCTGCTTTCCGCTTTTTGCAGATACCAATCAATTGTTTTTACGGACAAATTGCCCTTTTCCTTTGCTAAAGGATCAGAAGTTGATCTTGTGCAGTGGGTTAATGAAATAAGAATTATTAAACAAAAGAGGCAGTTACGATACAACATTTGGTAGAATAAAAAGCATGTGAAGGTACAAAAAAAAACGGGTAAGTTTCCTTACCCGTCTTCTCACTATATTTTTATAATTTATGAATTTCCATTGTGTCTGTTCTCAATTTCTTCAATATCTTTTTTCTTCATCGTGTCAACCAAAACAGGGGTTGCAATAAATAAAGAAGAATAAGTTCCAACGACAATACCAACTAACATGGCAAAAATAAAGCCTCGGATTGAATCACCACCAAAAATGAACATGGTTAACAGTACCACAATCATCATTAACGACGTATTTAATGTTCGAGACAATGTGGTATTAATCGAAGCATTTACCACTTCAGAGAAACGTCCTTTCAATGAACCAGCCAAAAACTCACGGATTCGGTCAAATACAATAACGGTATCATTCATTGAATAACCAATCACTGTCAAGATAGCTGCAATAAAGTGCTGATCCATTTCCATGTGGAACGGCATGAATTTATACAACATCGAATAAATACCCAAAACAAAAATAACATCGTGCGCTACTGCAGCAATTGCACCTAATGAATACTGCCATTTACGGAATGAAATTACCAAATAGATAAAGATTAATCCCATGGCACCTAATACTGCCCAAACCGAATTGGTTTTGATGTCATCAGAAATAGTAGCTCCTACTTTTAAAGACTGAAGTACACCAATTTCCTTACCATCATATGAGTTGATAAATTTTTCATAAGTCATCGAATCGCCGAAGTACTTACGCAAATTGTCATACAATTTTTTATTTACTTCTTCATCAACATCAGCGCCTTCTTGTTTGATTTTGTAATTGGTGGTGATTTTAAGTTGGTCATCATTACCAAAAATCTTAGCCTCTGCATTTCCGAATACAGCTGCATTTGAAAGTTCTTCAGAAACTTTTGTCGGATCTACTGGCTTTTCGAAGCGAACTTGGAAGGTCCTTCCACCCACAAAATCAACACCTTGGTCAAGTCCGTTTGTGAAGAATGAAACAAAACTGGCAATAATCACAACACTAGATAAAATATAAGTCCATTTTTTAAATCCTAAGAAATCAAAATGAAACCCAGTAAACCATTTTTGTGTGATCGAAGTAGTAAAAGTTAGCACTCTATTCATAGCAACATCCTTGTCAATAAAGATGCGGGCAATGAAAATAGAAGTGAATAATGAGGTCACAATACCGATAAGCAAAGTGGTTGCAAATCCTTGAATAGGACCAGTTCCAAAAATAAACAAAATAACACCTGTAAGTACGTGGGTTACGTTGGCATCAATAATAGAACGCATAGCACCTTTCCACCCGTAAGAGGCTACCACTGCTTCGCCTAATGTTTTTCCATCGCGAAGTTCTTCTTTAGCTCTTTCGTAGATAATAATGTTCGCATCAACTGCGGTTCCAAGTGTAAGTACAATACCCGCAATACCTGGTAATGTTAACACGGCACCCATACTTGCTAAGAAACCAAAAAGGAATAAAATATTAACAAGTAAGGCAATGTTTGCATACCAACCTGCTTTTCCGTAGTAGAATATCATCCATAAACAAACCAATAGCAAACCAACTAATGAAGAAGTGGTTCCAGCATCAATTGCTTGTTGACCTAATGAAGGTCCAACAATTTGTGATTGAACGATCTCAGCTTTTGCAGGCAATTTACCAGCGCGCAATACATTAGCTAAATCTTTGGTTTCAGTTACATCAAAACTTCCTGAGATTTCAGACCGACCTCCAGAAATGGCACCATTTGAAACACCAGGAGCTGAATAAACTACTTCATCCAAAACAATAGCTATGCATGTTTTTTGAGTAGACGCACGACCTGTAAGCTCTTCCCAGATTTTAGCGCCAGCGCCATTCATTTGCATGGTCACGGCTGGCTTGCCCATTTGGTCGAATGTGTCGCGGGCATCAATAATTACACCTCCGCTTAATGGCGGTACATTACCTTTATTTCCTTTAACCGCCATCAACTGAAACGTTTCGGTTTCTTTGTTGGTTTTTTTGTCAAGTCCAGTGCTGCCTTTGCTCCATAAGAATTTCACAAAACGCTTGTCGGCTGGCACTAAAGCAAGCACTTCAGGTCTGCGTAAATATTTGTTAATAGTAGCCGTATCTTTACGTTCAGCAATCCCTAAAATTGGTCCAGATAGCATTGGTTTCAATTTGCCTGTTAAAGGCTCTTTGGATGCTTTCGTTCCTGTTGAGTCAGCTGATTTATCAGTCAATAATTTGCTAATGGCGTCGTCTTTTGCTGCAGCCGTTTTTGTAGTGTCAGTTGATACTTTGGCTGAACCCAATGATTTTTTCAAAGTAGCATCGGCTGAAGTTAAGAAACCAACAAACTCTTCCGCTTTGTATGTCTCCCAAAACTCTAGCTGTGCAGTACCTGCCAATAATCTTTTAATACGATCTTCGTCTTTTGCACCTGGTAATTCTACCAAAATACGGCCTGTATCTCCTAATTTTTGAATGTTCGGTTGAGCAACTCCAAACTTGTCAATACGTTTACGAATTACTTCAAAAGCACTTTCAACGGATTCGTTTACTTTTTTGCGGATCACTTTTTTAGCCTCATCATCACTCATTTGAATGTTGATGGCATCAGACATATTGCGGTTTGCAAAAATATCTGGTGATGCCAATTTGGTTCCATTTGCATTTTTTTCAAATGCAATAAAAAAGGCATCTAAATATGTTTGATTACCGACACGCTCTTTGGTGGCTTCTTCTAAAGACTTGTTAAAAACAGCATTGGTGCTATTGTTTGACAAACCCTTCAATACATCTTTTACAGAAATCTGTAAAATTACATTGATACCCCCTTCAAGGTCGAGTCCTTTATTTATTTGCTTGTCTTTTACCTGATCGTAGGTAAATTGGGTGAAACCAAGGTTGAATACTTCTACTTTCCCAATGGAATCCAAATACTTTTGCTCTTTTTGAGCATCTCCATTTGCAAATGTTTTGGCATCTTTCTTTACATTGTTCGCCACAAAGGTGAAAGAAAGTTGGTATACACATACCAAGGCAAATAAAATGGCGAAAAACTTAACGAGTCCCTTATTCTGCATTCTTCTAAAATTTATTAATTGGTCTTACTATATTTAAAAAAACAGACTTTCAAGCTCTTAGAAAACTATAAGGACATTCACAGAGCTAAAAGGTCTTTTAAAAAACGTGCAAATATATAATTATGAAAAGGATATACCAACTAAATTTTAAAACATACGCGAAACTCATTTATGATTTGTTGCATTTATTTGTCTCAAACGAATTTAATTGATGCCGCGCCAGCCTATTTTGCCGACTTTATTGCCTAACAGTAAACTACTTCATTGTTAAAGTAGCTTGTTGTTTGATTTAATCTAAATATTTTTGTCGAATCACAATTTAAAAAAAAATATACTAATAATGAATACATTTTATAGAACTTTAGTACTTTTATGTGCCTTTCCTTTTGCACTAATCGCCCAAAAAAAAGGGTATTGGCAGCAACAAGTCAATTATAAAATGGAGGTGCAATTTGATGTGAAGTCCTATAAATATAAAGGCAACCTTTCACTCACTTACGAAAACAATTCAGGTGACACCTTGCGCACTTTGTATTTTCATTTGTATCCAAATGCCTTTCAGCCCGGGAGCGAAATGGACCAGCGGTTGCAACAAATAGCAGATCCAGATCGCCGCATGGTAAATAAATTAAAAAATGAGGAAGGAAAAACCATCAACAAAAGCCGCATTGCCGATTTAAAACCGAACGAAATTGGGTACCTTCATTTGTCATCCATCAGTCAGGATGGACAAGAATTAGCAGGCAAAGAGGCGGGTACTATTTATGAATTACCTCTAAAGAATCCGTTATTACCTAACAAATCAACTAGTGTTCAATTGCAATTTGACGGCCAACTTCCAATTCAAATTCGCCGTTCAGGGCGCAACAACAAAGAAAGTGTAGCCCTATCAATGGCGCAGTGGTATCCAAAATTATGTGAGTTTGACGAACAAGGCTGGCATGCCGATCCGTACATTGCCCGTGAATTTTTTGGCGTTTGGGGCAATTTTGATGTATCTATTACCCTCGACAAAAACTACTTGGTTGGTGGAACTGGGGTGTTGCAAAACCCACAAGAAATTGGTTTTGGATATGAAAAACCAGGTGCCAAGGTGGTTCAAAAAGTGAAAGATGGCAACCTCACGTGGCATTTCAAAGCAGAAAAAGTACATGATTTTACATGGGCTGCCGACCCCACATTTTTACACGATGTGTACCCAGGCCCCAACAATGTGAGCCTTCATTTTATCTATAAAAACAACCCTACTCTAAAAGACATTTGGAAAAAAGTACAGCCATTGACTGCCACGATCATGGCTTTTTACAATGAACATGTTGGCCCGTATCCATATCCGCAATATTCCATTATTCAAGGAGGCGATGGCGGCATGGAATATGCCATGTGTACCTTGATTTTGGGCGAAGGCGATTTAAATGGACTCACCGGTCTGATTGCCCATGAAATGGGACATTCGTGGTTTCAGCAAGTACTGGCTTCAAACGAAAGCAAAAACCCATGGATGGATGAAGGTTTTACAACCTATATAGAAGATTGGGTGATGAACGAAATGGCCGATAAAAAAACAGAAAACCCTTTTAAAGGTTCTTATGATAATTACCGATTTTTAGCCAAATCAGGCAAAGAGCAACCTTTGTCGACCCACGGCGATCGGTACGATGAAAACAGGTCATACAGTATTGCTTCTTACAGCAAAGGAGCGGTCTTTTTGGCGCAGTTGAATTACCTGATTGGCGATGAATTTACCCAGCAAACTATTAAACGTTTTTACAAAGATTTCGCCTTTAAGCACCCCACTCCCAACGACCTTAAACGCACGGCCGAAAGAGTAAGTGGTGCTCTTTTGGACAGTTACCTAGTCGATTGGACCCAAACTACCAACACCATTGACTATGCCATAAAAACCATCAGCCCAACAGATTCTGGCAGCACGCTTGTTTTGGAACGAATTGGAAGAACAGCGATGCCTATTGATTTGGAAATCACATTGCAAGACGGCACCGTTCATTATTTTTACATCCCGTTGCGCGACATGCATTTTAACAAAGCAAAACCAAAGGGCTATGCAGATTGGAACGTAGCCACTGACTGGCCTTGGGCACAAAGTGTTTATACGCTTTCGTTGCCATGGAAACCCGCTGAAATCAAACGTGCTGTGATTGACCCAAAAGAAGGAATTGCCGATGTAAACTTGGAAAACAATCAGTTAAAATAGTTCATTTAGTTTGTGTACATTTGATGCGTTTTAGTGAAATAGTTTTATGACCACCACCTCTCAGCAATACGACGCCGTACTAACAGCTTGCCGCAATTTGTTCGAAATGAAACTCCAGGATTACGGCACTGCTTGGCGCATTATGCGTTTGCCATCGTTAACCGATCAGATTTTTATTAAAGCGCAACGCATTCGCAGTTTGCAAATTAATACGATCCGAAAAGTAGCCGAAGACGAGGTGCCAGAATTTATTGGAATTATCAATTATGCCATTATTGCCCAAATTCAGTTGGCTGTAGGTGTCGCTGATCAACCCGATATGAACGCCATGGATGCTTTAGTTTGGTACGATCAATTGGCCGTCAAGACAAAACAATTAATGGAAGCCAAAAACCATGATTATGGCGAAGCTTGGCGCGACATGCGGGTATCGTCTTTGACGGATCTCATTTTACAAAAATTATTAAGAGTCAAACAAATAGAGGATAACAAAGGGAAAACACTCGCTTCTGAAGGGGTTGAAGCCAATTACCAAGACATGATGAACTATGCCGTGTTTGCCCTTATCCACCTTAACGCATTTCCAATAAAAAATTAAAACATATGGAAAACATCAAACATTATGCCCCCGGATTCATTCGAATCGTTTTGTCTGCTTTGTTTTTGGTGTCGGCTGCTAGTAAATTGTACCCCTCACCGTATTTCGCCATCTCCACTTTTGAGTTCAATCAGCTTTATCCAATGGGTTTTTCTGAACAGATGGCAGCTTACTTTTCGCGCACCTTAATTGGTATTGAATTCGCCTTGGGGATTTTATTGTTGCAATCGCATTTTTTACGCAAATTCATCATCCCTTCCACCTTTTTCATGCTACTCATTTTTACCATTCATTTAACGGTACAATCGTTTGTTTATGGGGGCAATACCGGCAATTGTGGTTGCTTTGGCAGTTTGTTACCAATGACCCCTATTGAGGCTATTATTAAAAATGTGGTGGGTATGTTGTTAATCATTGTTTTGTTGGTACTAATCCCTAAAAACAACGAACGCAACCATAACTTTTGGTTAATTACGTCAATCACTTTAGCAAGCATATTGTCTATTTACATGATTGCACCTATTAAACAGTCGTCCAGTTTAATTGCCGATCCAGCAGAGGTTCCTGCAACAACAACCGATTCTCTTGCCAAGCCTTCCCAAGACGCAGAACCAATGGCCGCCCAGCAACAGCCAACTGCCGATACAATTAAAAAAACGATGGCAGAAAGTGCTGCAGTTGTGGAAGATAAACCTAAAGAACCCACTCAAAAAAAATCGGGCTATGCCAACTTTTTTACCTCCATTGACAAGGGCCGTCAAACCCTTTGCTTTTTTGTACCAGGGTGCGATCATTGCCGACAAGCTGCCAAAGAATTAACCGAATTACGGAGTAAAAATAAATCGACACCGCCCATTTCCATTATATTTATGGATGAAGAAACCGATTTAATTCCCAATTTCTTTAAAGAAGCAGGAGCCCAATATCCATACCGTATTATTGATGTGATTGCATTTTGGAAACAATTGGGCCGTGGAAAAGACACCCCAGTGGTTAAATACCTTTGGAATGGCCAAGAAATCAAATGCTATTACGGGATCAATGAGCATAAATTTATGGTAGATGATTATAAATCACTCATGCTTAAAACATTTCAAGAATTACCAGCTATCAAATAATCGTTTTATCAAATTGACATAGATTCAATATGGATCGGCTTAAAATTTAAACCTAAAATGAAAAAATACCTATTGATTTTGGCTGCTATGCTTTTTATTTTAGAGGGGTCATGCCAGAAAAAAGAGTTAAAAATGTTTACAGAAAATGCATTAAGCCAAAAATTGACAGCAACCGATCATGCTGAATTACCGTTTGGTCAAATTATTCAAAAGGCAGCTGGAAAAGTCACTTTAATTGAAGTTTGGGCCTCTTGGTGCAGCGATTGTGTCAAAGCGATGCCGTGGGTTAAAGACCTCAAAAAAGGTCATCCTGACATGCAATTTGTGTATGTATCCATGGATAAATCATTTGACAAATGGCAAGCAGGCATCGAAAAGCACCAATTGCAAGGAATTCATTATTGGGCACCCGATGGCATGCAAGGAGCTTGGGGCAAAACCATTGATTTAGATTGGATCCCAAGATATATTTTACTAGATCAAAATGGGACCATATTGAAATATTATGCCACCGAAAAAGACACTAAAGAATTAGAAGCACTTATTAAACAAGCAAAACCATGAGATTATCAATTGTTGCTGGAAACTGGAAAATGAACAAAAATGCGGCCGAAACTAGCCAGCTCATTCATGAATTAATAGAAATGCTTCCGAGTGAAGTCAAAGCGCAAATTATTATTGCACCGCCTTTTGTTAATTTAATGACCGCAGTGCAAGAAGTAGGCGAGTCCAATATTGCAGTGGCTGCTCAAAATATGCACCAGGCCGAAAATGGCGCCTTTACAGGTGAAATTTCAGCTTCAATGCTAACCAACATTGGCGTAGGTCATGTCATTTTAGGGCACTCAGAGCGCCGTGCTTTTTTTGGTGAAACCGATCAAAAATTAGCTGAAAAAGTAAATACCGCTTTGCAACATTCCTTGCAAATTATATTTTGCTTTGGCGAAGAATTGGCCGATCGAAAAGCAAACACCCATTTTGATGTGGTGGCCTCCCAATTGCAAAATGGCTTGTTTCACATAGATGCAGCGCAATGGGAATCTGTAATTTTGGCTTACGAACCTGTTTGGGCTATTGGAACGGGCGAAACAGCAAGCCCTGAGCAAGCCCAAGAAATGCACCAATTTATCCGCCAATTGGTGGCTAAAACTTACAGTGAAGACATTGCAAACCAAGTATCCATTTTGTACGGAGGTAGTGTTAAACCAGATAATGCTGCCGAAATTTTTGCCAAGCCCGACGTGGATGGCGGCTTAATTGGCGGGGCCTCATTAAAAGCAACAGACTTTGTCGGCATTGTTCGAGGAGTTGAATAAACACAATCATTATGTTAAAAAAAATGTTCTTTTTTAGTGTCATGCTGCTTGCCATTAATGCTTGGTCACAGCTTGATAACCAAACCCGTTTTACTTCGGACAGTCGTGAGTATTTTATTTGGAGCGAAGAAAAAGGCAAATACGAATTGCACGAAACCGAATATGAACACAGCCTGATTGACTTGCGTGAAATTGGATCTAAAACCAATGGCTATGTGACATTGAGTTTGGTTGATAACGGGACTGCAAGGCTCTATCATGGATCCATTTATGAATACAGACTGGACGGACCTGACAATGACCAAGGAATATGGTCATTGCGCAACAAAGTCATGCGCAGCCGGCTCTTGTACAACCCAAAAGAAAACACGGTAACTTATTCTTTTGAGGCCGATGACATCCGATATAGGAAGTTTTTTGTCTTTCATATAACTGCCATTGATAATTACAAAAAATAACATGGTTCAAGCTTATACTGCTGTATATTTTACTGTGGAACCCAGAGAACCGGGTGCCGATATTTTACTGGCCCAATTGGCCGAATTTCCATTTGAGAGTTTTGAAGAAACGGAAACGGGCTTGCATGCCTATATACCAACCGCCGATTTTGATCCTCTAATTTTAAATGAAATAGATATTCTTTCTGATCCTGCTTTTCGCATTGAATACACGCAAGAAACCATCGCGCCAGTCAACTGGAACGAGGCGTGGGAATCGCATTTTGAGCCCATTATGGTCGATGGTGTGTGCCACATTCGTGCGCCATTTCACCCGGCCAATGAGTCTACCTACGACATCATCATTGAGCCCAAAATGAGTTTTGGAACAGGTCATCACGAAACCACTCACATGATGGTTCAGTTTTTATTGGAATTGGAATTGAACAATAAAAAAACACTTGACATGGGTTCAGGCACAGCAGTCTTGGCTATTTTGGCTGCCAAAAAAGGGGCTAAACCTGTCATGGCCATTGACAACGATGAATGGTGCTTTCTCAATGCCCAAGAGAATGCCGAACGGAACCATTGCACAGAAATTCAAGTGGTGTTGGGCGATGCCTCGGCCATTGGCAACGAAACATTTGAAGTGATTATAGCGAACATTAATAGAAATATCTTACTCCAAGATATGGCCGTTTATTGTCGTGCTTTACTTCCGAAAGGCACTTTGTTGTTGAGTGGGTTTTACCAAGAAGATGTAGCGGCCATCGAGGCATGTTGTACTTCATTTGGTTTGACTTTACAAAACGCCAAAAACCGCAACAATTGGGCTGGTTTGCAATTTAGTTTTAACAATTAACCCCTTAATTATGATGAATCAAGTGGAAACTTTAGAAGAAGTTGTTGTTAAAGAACAGGTGGTAACCCCTTATGAAATCGTGTTGTTTAACGACGAGGTAAATACTTTTGACCACGTCATTGACACCTTAATTGCGGTGTGCGATCATGAACCAGAACAAGCGGAGCAATGTGCTTTGATTGTGCATTACAATGGCAAATGTGCCGTTAAAACAGGTGCTTTTGACGACCTTAAACCCCGTTGCCTTAAATTGTTGGCAGCAGGACTTTCTGCTCAAATATTATAAGCTTCCTTACTCAATGCAGTTGTAAGAAATCGATGGTTTGTTCCACATCCCAATTGGCTCTTACATCTAATGTGGTAGGGAAATAATACACTGGTTCAGGTTGGCGGTTGTCTAAAAAGCTTCCTGTATCCCATTGGCCATTGTCGTTTATATCTTCAATGATCCGCACTGTGTAGGTGGCAGGTTCAATGTTGGAAAATTCAACTTGGCTGCTTTTCAGTGGAGCCAAATACAATGTTTCTCCTTTTTCATTGGTCAATTCAACCAACAGCTTTTTGGATTCAACCGATTTAAAATTTATTTTTAAATTCCCATAATTTGATAAAGCCCTGGTTTCAAATGTAAACTTCAGCGTGTCATTGGTTCGGTTATACCAATCTTGAACCGCCCCAGGAAACATTTTAAGTTGGTATTTTTCAGATTCTTCTGATTCAAAAAACAGTTCGAGCGACAAGCTTTCTGGCTTCTCCACCGTTTTAAATGGCAACACCGTCCCCTTCTTGTTTGTTAACACAAAAAGTTTGGGGTCATTTTTTATTAAAGGGACATTTGATTCAATGATAATAGGACTCTTTAACGGCAAGTTAGACACCGAAGGGCTTTTGATTTGTAAACTGTCACGGGCCATTTTTTTAATGGGCACTCGGTACTTCTGCAAGGTGTTTTCATACGCCAATTCCAAGGACAAACTATCTGTTTCAACTTTTGGAACCCACACATAGATGGAATCTTTTTTGGGCACTTTTGACCAAATTGCATCTGTGGTTTGCTCCTTGTTTTTTATGTTAATTTTTACCGAAGAAGGCCAATTTCCCTCGTAACCCAAAAGGTATTTTTGAGCTGCTTCTGGCGTGGGGGCTTTAGGCTTCATGAGTTGTTTTTCTTTGAACACCCTCAAGGAGTACAATGAGTCTGAGGGCAATTGGATTGTTTTTCCATGAAACCCAATGAGGTCCGTTTTTGGCGTAAATTTCAAGTCACCGTTCTGGTCTTTTAGCGCAATTAATCGGTATTTACCAGCTTTTAAATTTTGCAAAGTCACATTGGAAGCCGAATCAAGGGTGTTTCCGATATACAACGGTTTTTGCTTGTAAATGATGGAGTCACTCCATTTTTCATTTTCAGCAAACAAGGCAATGGTGATATAGGAGTCGGTCTTTTTTTGATAGGCGTCTTGAACCTGCACTTTGAGTTTCAAAGAGTCAATTTTGTCGCCCGTTGAACATACGTAAGTATACGACTTAAGTTGATTCCCTTCGCTGTTGTCTTGAATGCTCTTTCCAAAGTTAAAACTATAAGTGGTATTGGGCTCCAGCGTGTCGCGCAATTTCAGAATAATTTCTTTTGATGCCAATGACTGCGGGGAAATATCGGGCTTGTTCCGCAACGGGGGCGAGGCAACAAATTGCTTGTCGAAATCTTTTAAGGTGATGTATTCATCCAAATAAAAATGAATTTCTTTCGCCTGAAAATGAAGCGATTTCTCTGGTGGGTTCACCCTCAGTATTTTTGGCGCCAACGTATCTTTGTCACCTCCATAAATGCTTCCTCTGCGTGCGCATGAGGCCACACAAAGCACCAAACAAATAAGCCCAACTGTAGTTCGAAACATACTTCTGATTTGACCGCAAAATAACAATTATAACTTACTTTCCTATCAAAAATTTTCTCTATTGTTTAGCCAATAAAGGTTTTAATTATAGTAAAATGTTCATCAGCATCTAGTGGCTTCGATAAGTAGGCTGCAATATTCGGATCGTTAATTGCTCTTTCTTGGTCTTTGGGATCTGTACTTGAAGAAAGGATGAAGATTTTTGTTTTAGTCACAAATTCGGGAAACTGATTTATAAAATTTTCAAAGAATTCCCACCCATCCATCACTGGCATGTTCAAATCTAAGAGTATTATTTCGGGCAAATGATCCGGAGGGAGATCTCCTTTTTTTATTTTTTCAAATATTGATAATGCTTCATCTCCGCTGGTTGCTTCAATGATGTTTTCACAGAAATGATCTTGTTCTAATAGGTGCCTATTCAAAAACATGGTCACTAAGTCATCTTCAATTATTAAAACCGTTTTGATCATTTTATTGCTTTTTTGAAAATTATTTTAAAGGTTGTTCCGATGTTCAATTGGCTATCCACTTCTATGTCTCCTTTCAAAGCATTTATTTGCGATTTAATAAGGAACAATCCGATCCCTTTACTATCTGCATTATTATGGAACCGTTGGTGAAAACCAAATATCTTGTTCTTTACTCGAGACATATCCATCCCTATTCCATTGTCTGAAAAAATAAGTTTGGTTATGCCAGCTGCATCTATGGTAGTTTTTATTTTAATTATGGGAGGCCTGTCAGGATGGCGGTATCTGATTGAATTTGTTATTAGATTTAAAAAGATACTTTCTAAATAAATCTTGGTAAAGGGTACGGTTTGCATCGCAGAAAAATCAGCTTCTATGACCGCCTTGCTGTTGCTCATTGTTTCAGAAATGGATTCTTTCACCTTAGTGAGTATTTCTTCGAAAGACAATTCTTCTAACTTAAGGTCGGTTTTTTCTTTTACGATCAGTACATTGATAAGGTCGTTTAATGTATCATTTAATTGATCGGTTGATGTTTTGAAGGCCTCTATCAATTGTAATGTAGATGGGTCTTCAATTTTTTCTGGGTTTAGCAACTTACAAATTAAAATGAGATTTGTAAGAGGCGCTCTCAGGTTATGAGTCGTGATATAACTAAATTGTTTTAACTCTAAGTTATTCTCTAGCAGTTCCTTCATCATTCTTTCCTTTTCTAAGGCAGTCTCCTTGTCTTTGGTCACATCGCGTTCAACAGCGATCCAATGAGTAAACCAACCTTTTTCGTCTGCCACAGGAGTCATACTGAAGTTATTCCAAAACTTCTCCCCATTTTTCCTCGTGTTCGATACTGTTATTTCTGCAGATTCCCAATTTTTCATGGCAACACGCAGTTTGTCTAATTCTTCTCTTTCGGTATCTTCATTTTGCAATATCCTTGGTGTCTTGCCAATGACTTCTTCTGGCGTATAGCCCGTCATTAGTGTAAAGGCCGGATTTACAAACAATATTTTTGGTCCAGGTTTATCAAATGGTTCTGCTTCGGTTATTAAAATGCTATCCTTAGAATTTATAATAACAGATTCTAACAATTTAAGATGCTGAACTTTCTCTTTTTCTTTAGTTACATCCCAATTCACGCCAATCATGCGTTTTGGCTTCCCATCCACATTTTCAACAATTCCAGATGCCCTTATGTAGTGGATCGAATGATCATCCCATACAATCCTGAATTCAGTATGATAATCTTTCTTATTTGTAATAGCTAGCTGAATCTCGTTATCTATTTTTTCTCGGTCTTCGTCGTGCAACCTTGTAATCCATCGGTCATAATCTGCTTTAAATTCATTTTCAGACATCCCATAAATTCGACACATCCCCTGATCAAAAAACACAGTCTTACTTTCTAAATCCCACTCCCATATTCCTAACTGTGCGCTTTTTGTTGCCAAAAGCAAACGATTAGTAAGTTGCTTTTTATCGTCTTCGGCTTTTTTACGGTCCGTAATATCGCGGGTAACTCCCAAGAGTTTTACTATTTCTCCTGTTGAATCTTTCAGCGGAACAGCATGCGTTTCCAACCAGCGTTGGCTTCCTTTTAAGCTGGTCATTTCAAATTCAAAGGTGCCAGCATTGCCTTTGAAAACTTCTTTACTCAATCTGTTAAAGCCTAACTGGTATTTTTTATTCACCAAATCGGTCATCCGGTGGCCCAATACCTGTTGCTCATTGTCAGCTTCTATCATAGCAAGCCCGGCCGGATTCATTGATAGTAATTCGCCTTTGACGTTGAGCACTTTTACGCATTCGGGCTCGTTGTCTAAAATGCTACGCAGATAGATTTCATTTTCAATCAGTTTGATTTCTACATTTTTCTTCTCTGTGATATCAGTAACAAATGAACATTTCAATTTTATTCCATCATAATCAATAAAGCTCGAGGTTATTTCTACATCTATTAGTGCCCCACTCTTTTTAACAATCTTGGCTAGAAAACTTGCGGTACCTTCTCTCCTTAATTCTTCAAACCCTTCCGCTATTTTGGTTAAATTTAAAGTAGGATCGAGATCCATTTGATGAAGCATTGCAAATTCTTCTTTTGTATAACCAAGCATTGTATATGCTGCTTCGTTAAAATCATATATTGATCCATCGGACCTTACAAGATATATTGCGGTGGTGGTTTTTTGAATAATATAATCTGATAATCTTAGTTTTTCTTCTGCCTTTAAACTTTCGGTAACATCTTGCATGTGAGTGATGGAAACCAGTTTGCCATTTAGTTCAAAAACATGTGCAATCACTTCCACAAACATCAACGCGCCATTTTTCTTTAAGTGCCTCCATACCCTTTTATGTTCAACACCATAGCTTTCTAGATTCTTCGTTGCATCTTCTATCAATGGAATATCTTCTTCTGGGCGAATTTGTTTGATATTTAGTTGGGTAAATTCGTCTTTTGTATAGCCATAAACTTGGCTTGCCTTTTTGTTCACATCTAATATCTTTAGTGTGTCAAACTCCCACATCATCATGGGTTGCGGGGCATTATCAAACAAATACTTAGGGTCTGCTGAAAAACTCAAGCAACATTTAATTGATTGATGAATGCTTCTTTGCTGAGATATTTTCCGCTGTTTAGTTCTAGGTTAGCTTTTATAAAAACTGATTTTAGTTGTTTGATCATAAA
>NKJD01000029.1 GCA_002256385.1 Flavobacterium sp. BFFFF2 | reverse complement strand
TTTATGATCAAACAACTAAAATCAGTTTTTATAAAAGCTAACCTAGAACTAAACAGCGGAAAATATCTCAGCAAAGAAGCATTCATCAATCAATTAAATGTTGCTTGAGTTTTTCAGCAGACCCTAATTAGCAGAATGAAGAATAGTTATATCTTTAATTTCAATCAAAGTTAACTGTTCTGCGAAGCTTTGCAATTGCTGGATTAAATCATTCAAAATTCAAAATTCAAAATTTCAATGTTGGGTCAGCAAAGAAAATGAACAATGTTGTTTTAACAGTAAGTTGTCATTTTATAATCGGAACTTCTTATGAAAACCAAGCGTCGCCCCTACCCATTATTTGATTATTTTTGCCCATCACCAACCCCACCCCCCATGAAATCAACCATTCCCTTTTTAACCCTGCTCCTTTCTACTTGTTTGACACACGCGCAATTGGTGTTTAACGAAAAGGTGGTGATCGACAATTCGCGTTTTGTGCAATCGCCCATGGGGGTGGCAGCCGGGGATATCGATGGCGATGGCGACAAAGATATTTTGACGTCTTCGTATTTTGGGAATCGGTTGGTGTGGATTGAGAATTTGAACGGACTAGGAACTGATGTCATGCATCATACCATTTCCTCGACCATTCAGGCACCTTGGGGCGTATGCTTGGCTGATTTGGATGCCGATGGCGATTTGGATGCAGTGTCCACGGCCTTGTCGGGCAATAATGTAACTTGGTACCAGAACACTGATGGCCACGGCACCTTTGTACTGAAACAGTCTGTGTATATGCCCCTGGTGAATAAGGTAATGGCAGCCGATATGGACAACGATGGCGATTTGGATTTGGTCTATTCGGCAGCAAACGATGGAAAAATGAAGTGGAGCAAGAACACCGATGGCTTGGGCACCTTTGGAACCACCATCAATGTGGAATTGAATGTGACCTCCATTCCGAATTTTTACCCCGCTGACCTCGATGGCGATGGTGCCAAAGACATTGTGTCGGCCTATGCTGTCTCAGGTGGGGGTTCACAGGGTATTGTGTGGTATCGAAATCCGAACAATGGGTCGGGCGCCATGGGCAGTCGGATTTTGATTTCGAATGCGGTGACCAATATTGCGGCGGTGTATGCAGCTGATATCGATGGCGATGGCGACATGGACGTGGTTTCGGCTTCTGATAATAAAATTGCTTGGTACAAAAACACCGATGGGCATGGCACTTTTGGTTCAGAAATTGTTTTGTCCACCACCGCAGCTGCGCCAGGTGCAATGACTGTTGCCGATGTAGATGGCGATGGTGACAAAGATGTGGTGTATGGGTCCAATACCAATAAAACAATCGGTTGGTTCGAAAATCTAGATGGCGCGGGTACTTTTAGCGCGGAAAAATTCATTGCCACCCACTCGGGCGACATCAGGGAAATTCATTTTTCCGACATGGATGCCGACGGCGACTTTGATTTTCTGGCTGCGACCAATATTGACAACAATGTAACCTTGTATATTAATACGGGCAATGGGAATTTCACAGCCGACAACCTGAGCAAACACATCGAAGGCGGGCGCATTGTGGCGGCGGAAGACATCGATGGCGATGGCGACAAAGACATTATTGCGGCTTCGTATGCCGATGATAAAATTTCATGGTTTAAAAACCTAGATGGGCAAGGCAATTTTTACAACACGCAAACCATCATTTCCACAGCCTTAGACGGCGCCACCTCGCTGATTGTTGGCGATGTCAATGGCGATGGATTTAAAGATATTTTGGCTACGTCCTATTTAAGTAATTCGGTGCTTTTGTTTAAAAATACCGACGGCTTGGGCAACTTTGCTGCCGCGCAAACCATTGACAACAACCTGTATAATGCATCGAGGGTGTACCTTGCCGACATTGACAATGATGGGGACAAAGACATCTTTGCATTGGGAACCACCCGCATTGCGTGGTATAAAAACCTAGATGGGCTCGGAAACTTCGGCCCCCAACAAACCATTGACAACATTAGCAATTTCACCATGTTTGACATGGACTTCGCCGATTTGGATGGCGATGGCGACATGGATATTGCGGTGGCAGGCAGCTACGGAATGATGCGCTACTTAAATACCAATGGCCAAGGCACTTTTGGCAACCGACTCTTGGTTGAAACCAATAATTACCACGCCGTATCCACCAAAATTGCTGACCTCGATGGCGACGGCGACAAAGACCTCATTTATATGGGGACCATCGGACAAACCTCCTCCAGCACCTTTTTGGGTTGGTCCAAAAACACCAATGGATTGGGCACCTTTGGTTCCATTCAAATCATTAGCACCTTGGTGGCTACACCGAAAAGCCTGATTGTCGCCGATTTTGATGCCGATGGCGATATAGATATTGCATCGTCTGCCCAAGGGAATGGCGGCGTGATTGCTTGGTACGAAAACACCGATGGCCATGGCGCCTTTGCCAACACCCAACAAATTGTTTCCCAAACGTCGAACAGCCCGTTTCATATTGTTGCAGCCGACATTGACAACAACAACACAGTCGATATTGTTTCGATCTCGAACATTGACAATAAAATTTCATGGCATAAAAACCGAGGTATTCCCACTTCCAACAGCATCAGCGGCACCGTCCGATTCGACTTATTGGGCGATGGCTGTACCGATACCGATGCCTTACTTAGTGGTTTATTGCTGGTATCTACCGGAAGCAACAGCACCAATGCCACCTTCTCGCAAGAAAACGGACAGTATCAAATTTATACCACCGAGGCGGGTAGCGTAACGACCCGAGTCACCTCGCAACTGCCGACGCATTATAATGCCAATCCAAGCAGTTATGTATCTACTTTTACCGGTTTGGGCAATAGTGACAGTGTCAATTTTTGCATTGCACCCGTGGCCTCCATCAATGACTTGTCAGTGACCTATTACCCAACCAAGCGATTAAGACCAGGCTTCCTGACAGGCTATCGAATTGTGTATAAAAATAGGGGCACCACCCAATTAAGCGGTGCGGTGACTTTTACGTTTGACAATGCCAAACTCCAATTTGTCAGCGCCACCCCCACCATTAGCACACAAACAGCCAACACGCTCACCTTTGATTTTGCCAATTTAAATCCGTTTGAAACCAAAATCATCGATGTCCATTTTACTGTTTTTGCCCCGCCCACCACAAACATTGGCGATGAAGTGATGAACGCCGTCAGCATTTTTCCGGCGGCAAACGACATCACCCCCGATAACAATGCGTATCACTTCCGGCAGTTTGCAGTGGGTGCTTTAGATCCGAATGACATCACCTGCCTCGAAGGCGACCAAGTATTGATTCAAGATGCCGATAACTATCTGCACTATCTGATCCGCTTTCAAAACACCGGAACCGCCGAGGCGGTGAATGTGCGGGTAGACAATCCGTTAGATGACAAACTCGATTGGACCACCATGGAACTGGAAAGCTTAAGCCATGCAGGTCGGGTGGCCATCCGCAATGGCAGTGAGGTCCAATTTTTCTTCAACAACATCCATTTGCCAAGCAGCACAGCCGATGAGCCAAACTCCCATGGGTTTATTGCCTATAAAATCAAACCAAAAAACACCGCAGCAGTGGGCGATATCGTCCACGAAACGGCTTCCATCTATTTTGATTTCAACCCAGCGGTGGTAACCAATACAGCCGCCACCCAATTTGTGGAAGCGCTCAACGTAGCTGATTTTGAAGCAGGCAAAGTATCCGTCTATCCGAATCCAACCAACGGCCTCTTGCATATTGAATCAAGCATTTCCCTCAAAACCATTGACCTCTATAACCATTTGGGGCAATTGGTCCTTTCTTCAAAAGATGCCACCGAAATTGACCTCTCAAATTTGAACCAAGGAATTTACTTGATGACTATCCAAAATGCGGCGGGTGGTACTTGGACGAGGAAGGTTGTGAAGAAGTAGGTGTCAGGAGAAAGAATTTGGAAATGAGGTAATTTGGAAATTTAAAAATTTTGCTCCGATTGCTATCGGGATGGAAATGGTCAAATTAAATTGAAATTACTTAGCATTGAAGTCCAAATCGTCTTTGGGGGTTTGGGGGTGAGGTGAAAAAGGCATTATACAAAAGCTAACCGTCATTCCACATAAAACCGATCTTCTGCCCATTTTGCGGGGTTGTTCATCATATAGTTTGAAATCTGATAATAAGAAGTTTCGTTTTTAATAATGTGTTCGTAATAATTGCGTTGCCATAATTTGCCCATTATTTCATTCCTAGAATTATAAATTTTTGCACAACCATTTGCAACCAATGACTTGTAAGCGCAAACTATGTCGTACATGGTTGTTGTAGGGGCAGGGCTTGCCTCTGCCCTGTTACAAGGACTGATTTTGTCATTATCACTATTTGAAATTCCACCATCTTTCGGACCAACAACAATATTTTGGGCAACCGCCAGGGTTGCCCCTATAAAGGGATTCAATGAAATAATTGCGTGAATATGATTCGGCATTATTTGAAAAACATCCAATTCAAAGCAATCAAATCGATCCGACAATGTGATCCATTCATCATGAACAATCGTGCCAAATTCATTTAAAACCATTTCCCCGTTTTCGATATGCCCAAAATGACAAATTCTGTTGTTGCAACAAATGGTAATAAAATATAAACCCGACTGCGAATAATCATAACCTTGCAATCGAATGGACCTGCGGCGGTGTTTTTGTGGGTTGTAATGGTTCATTTTTTAATATTGTAATTGATTCGTTCTTTAACTATTAAATAATCATCATTGAAATTTGTAGGGGCAGGGCTTGCCTCTGCCCTGTTACAAGGACTGATTTTGTTAATATCAGCATCCAGCATATCAACAGCATTTTGGTCAAATTAAATAGTTGGCCAAACATGGTTGCAAATATGACTCTGTCGTCATTACCAATCACCACCCAATATTCAATGCTCATTAAATAATACAAATCAAAATTGAAAAATAATTTGCCATCGTTCGATAACAAAAAATATAAAATGGTTGTCATAATCAATATTTGGTTGAACAACAGGGCAGCCACAATCCCTGCCCCTACATGGTTTTCAAAATCAATATTTGGTTAAACAAGAGGGCAGAGGCAAGCCCTGCCCCTACATGGTTTTGAAAACAAATTTTCCGTTCAAAAATAGGGCGGAGGCAAGCCCCGCCCCTACATGGTTTTCAAAACAAATTTTCCGTTCAAAAACAAGGCGGAGGCAAGCCCCGCCCCTACATGGTTTTCAAAACAAATTTTCCGTTCAAAAACAAGGCGGAGGCAAGCCCCGCCCCTACATGGCTTTCAAAACAAATTTTCCGTTCAAAAACAGGGCGGAGGCTAGCCCCGCCCCTACGGTTTCCTGCTACTTGTATAGTTTTTATATACACCCACCCTTGCCCCAATTGCATGGTAGATCGGTATATTTGGCGATCAAAAAAATAATTTGGTCCTATGAAGCTTATTTACTCCCTCATTTTTTTCCTTTCAATTTCAATCGGCTTTTCACAAAGTCTTCCCCTAGATTTTGAATCGACCACCCTGCCTTATCCTTTTACCGACTTTGATGGCGGCGTGGCCACTAAAATTGCCAATCCACAAATGGGTGGCATCAACCCCAGTGCCACCGTTATGCAAATGGTGAAAGGGCCTGGCGCCGTGTGGGCAGGAAGTAAAATTACTATGGCCAATCCGATTGATTTCAGCACGCAACGGCTCTTTAAAGTCAAGGTATGGTCGCCGGTGGCTGGACGAAAACTGTTGTTGAAATTTGAAGGGGCTGGGCAATCCTTTGAAAAATTGTCGGCACCCATCAGCGCAGCCAATGTATGGGAAGAACTCAGCTTTGATTTTGCCAACGATGTCGTAAACAATGTCAACAATCAAATTGTGTTCATGTTTGACTTTGGCACCCAAGGCGATGGCAGCGCCAATTCCACCTATTTATTTGATGATGTGTCGCAATCAACGAGTAGCACGCCCATCATTATTTTGCCTGTACTTCCCCTCGATTTTGAGTCTACGACCGTGTCCTACCCATTTTTGAATTTTGCGGGGGGCGAAGCATCCGTGGTGCCCAACCCAGACCCGTCAGGAATCAACACCAGTGCCACTGTCGTGAAATTGGTTAAAAACCCAGGCGAAGTCTATGGCGGCAGTGTCTTACAAATGGCGGGCCCCATTGATTTTTCGTCGACCACCAAAGTCGTGAAAGTCAAAGTGTGGTCGCCTGTGGCCGGTAAAAAATTACTCTTAAAATTTGAAGGAAGCCCCGTCGATTTTGACAACGGCGCCTTTGAAACCGAAGCCACCATTACCACTGCCAATGTGTGGGAAGAACTGCTTTTTGACTACAATTCGCCCACCTTATTTCCGCCCGTTAACAACAATGACAATAAAATCGTGTTCTTCTTTGACTTTGGCACCCAAGGCGACGGCAGTGTCAATTCGACCTATTATTTTGACGACATCACTTTTGCAGATGCCTTGTCTGCGCCGACATTTAATCGGTCGAACGTAAAACTATATCCAAACCCAACAACCAATCAATTAACCATTGAATCAACAAGCGAGCTGCATCAAATAACAATTTATAACGCAGTAGGCCAAGAAGTCATGCAACTGCAACCAAATAGCACCCGCATCACTATTCAAACAAACGACCTAGCCGCCGGCCTCTATGTCGCAAAAACGGTACTGCTGGACGGAACAGTAGACGTGGTAAAGTTTGTGAAGATATAGGAAAACGAAATTTTGAATTTTGAATTATTATGAAAAATAAAAAGAGATCATTTACAATTTTTACTTAGCAGTGAAGCCCCATCTTCCTGAGAGCTGGGGTTTGGGGGTGCGGTGAACTAGCCGTCTTTGGTAACAATGATACCTAAAACCTTCAACTTTAACCATGTTTACCGCAAACAATAAACATTGCGGCTATTATTTCATTTTATCACCGCAATTATACGGCGAATAAGAGTTGGGAAGACCGAGAAAAGAGAAAAGAGAAAAGAGAAAAGAGAAAAGAGAAAAAGCAAGAGGAAAGAAGCAAGAGGAAAGAAGCAAGAGGAAAGAAGCACGAGAAAGACTTTTCACAATCTTGAAACTTTAAACAAAAACTTTTGACTTTAAACAAATGACTTTTTTAATGAGCGAGCTAAAGCTCGCGTACCTGAAGCCCACTGGGCTTCCTCCTCTTAATATCAAATGTTCGTGCCTTCGGCCCTCGGGTCGACTTTCGACTTTCGACTTTCAACTTTCGACTATCAGACTTAAGTTATTTTATAATTTTAGTTATCCCTCGGCGAAAAAAAATAATTTACTTTTGGATCGTAATTGTTCAAAATCAAGCAACATGTACTTAGCTATCAACATACAAGAACTGGCGCAACCTGTAGTAAATGATACTAAAAGGGTACCTTGGGTTTTAAAGTTTCTTTACTTTTTAAAAGGTAGACTAGTGACCAGATACAACAAACATTTGACCACTTTTTATGTTGCATTAGAAGGGGCAATCAATCACGTTGATGAAGTATCTATTGAAAAATCTCGAACAATTTTAGAAGAAACCAAAGGCATCATTGTTTCTGTAGAAAATGCAGCAGCTTATTTGGCAAAATCCAATTATTTAGATAGTGCCGAAGTGAAAAAGAATATACAATATACGCTCAAATGTCTCTATATTTTTGAAAGTAAACTTCATGTCCAAGTTTATAAATCAGCGCCCATAGTGCCTATTGATAAAGACCTAAAAGAAGGCATATCAAGAATGAACAAAGCCAATTTCAACGAATTACTTTCCAATTAATGCCTTTTCAGCGAGGAGACATCATTGACGTTTTTTTCGATTTGCCGTATTTAAAAGAAACGAAAACGCACCCCGCCATTATTATATCTAATGACGCGGTATATGAGAAAGAAGAAGTGTATGTCTGTGTCATGATGACCTCAAACATTGAAATAGATATGTTTTCGTTTGAAATTACAAAGGATATGCTGCATTACAGCAATAATAAAGTATTTAGTCAAGCACGCAGCCATTTAATTTCTTACTTGATGGATAAACATATCGTCGGAAATAGACCTAAAAACGCTTTAAAAGAAAATGCCTTAAATCGATTACTTGTTCGAATAAACAATGCTGTTTTTTAAATAAAAGAGAAAAGAAGCAAGAGGAAAGACTTTTCACATTTCACATTTCACATGCAACTTTCGACTTTCGACTTTAGCTTCGCTCCGTTCGCCCCATCGTTCCGATGGGTCTCGGGTCGACTTTCGACTTTCGACTCAAAGGGATTACGCGCACTGCATGCGCGTAATCCCTGAACGGGAATCCTGCAAGCAAAAACTTAAGCAGCCTTTGGCTGCTTACCTTTTTTTTATGCCCAAAAACCCCCTAAAAGCAAGCTTTTGGGGTTTGGGATTACGCGCATTGCATGCGCGTGATCCCAGAAGGGGAATCCTGCAAGTAAAAACCTTAAGCAGCCTTTGGCTGCTTGCTTTTTTTTATGCCCAAAAAAAACTTTCAAAAGCAAGCTTTTGGTTTTTTTTGGGCATAAAAAAAACCGATAAGCCTCGCTTATCGGTTTTAGTTGCGGAGAAAGAGGGATTCGAACCCCCGGACCTGTTACAGTCAACAGTTTTCAAGACTGCCGCAATCGACCACTCTGCCATTTCTCCAATAAATCACATTCGGTTTCCTGAATGCGGATGCAAATGTAACACAAAAAATGATTAATGCAAGAGGGAAATGAATAAAAAAAAGAAAGAAATGATAAATCATTAAGATATAAACAGTTAGTTTCTTGAAAAAATGATGGCGGGAAATTCAAACGGCAAAAATCAAGTCAAAAAATTGGGAAATGTGCGCAGGCGTTGGGCTTTAGATCATAAAAACTGTATATTAGCTCACGCAAACAAACGTCAATAACAAACTCAATGAAAAATACCGCTTTAACCAATGTCCATGAACAACTGGGCGCAAAAATGGTGCCATTTGCAGGATACAATATGCCTGTACAATACGAAGGAATTAATGTAGAACACGAAACGGTTCGCCAAGGGGTGGGCGTTTTTGATGTGTCGCACATGGGGGAATTTTTCATCAAAGGCCCGAAAGCACTCGATTTAATTCAAAGTGTCATTACCAATGATGCGTCCAAATTGGTGCCGAACAAAGCACAATATGCGGCTTTAACCAATGACAATGGCGGCATCGTGGACGATTTGATTGTATACCAATTGGCCGAAAACAGCTATATGCTGGTGGTGAACGCTTCCAATATTGACAAAGATTTTAACTGGATTACCAGCCACAACTCCTTTGATGCCGAAGTAACCAATGCTTCAGACGACTACTCTTTGTTGGCCATTCAAGGGCCCAAAGCTGCCGAAGCCATGCAATCATTAACCGATGTTGCCTTGGCTGACATTGCCTATTACCATTTTGCGGTGGGCACTTTTGCGGGGGTAAACGACGTGATTATTTCAGCGACAGGCTATACGGGTTCGGGTGGATTTGAAATTTATTTTAAAAATGAATCAGCTACTCAAATCTGGGAACGCGTGTTTGAAGCGGGTGCGGCTTGTGGCATTAAACCCATCGGATTGGCGGCCCGTGACACCCTCCGACTCGAAATGGGGTATTGCTTGTATGGCAACGACATCAACAACGAAACAAGCCCATTAGAAGCCGGTTTGGGGTGGATTACCAAATTGTCAAAATCTTTTGTTGGTTCCGAAGTGCTTGTTGCCCAAAAAGCGGCTGGTATTACGCGCAAATTGGTCGGTTTTGAACTCACTGAAAAAGGCATTCCACGCCATGATTACGTCATAGTTGATGAAAATGGCCAACATATTGGCATCGTCACTTCGGGCACTATGGCACCCAGTTTAGGCAAAGGTATTGGCCTTGGCTATGTGGCGCTCGATTATAGCCCCGTTGGCAGCAAAATTTGGGTTCAAATTAGAAACAACCGGGTGGCCGCAGAAGTGGTTGCCTTGCCATTTTACAAAAAATAACAGTAACAAAAACAAGATGAAAATATCGGGTTGGTTTTTGGCCATTGGATGCCTATGTCCATGGTTGTCTGTGGCGCAAACGGCTAAGGCGGTGTCCACTTGCCAATTAATTAACAGTATACAACGGCTCGTTGCCGACCAGCACTACAGCCCCAAACCGATCGACGACAGCCTTTCTACTTATTTACACCGCCATTTTTTAGATGAATTAGACACGGAGCACCGTTTGTTTTTACAATCGGAAGTGGCGGAATTGTCGCGTCAAGCCATCAAAATAGATGATGACATTAAGCAAAACAACTGCACATTTTTAGACAATTACCGCGCGGCTTACCGCAAGGCGATCAGTCGTTTTACCGAAGTGGTGAAACAACTAAAAAGTGAAACCATCCCTTTTGAAACAAAAGGCAGCATTGCCTTTTCAAATGGCCATGATCCCTACCCTGCTGATGTGTTGACTATTAAAGAGCGGCTCAAAAACCGGATTCAGTTTAACACCCTGCGTCACACCGCCGAACTGAGTCCTAAATGGGATTCCATTAAGGCGCTGCTCCCCGATTTGATGCCTAAAATGCGGAAGAAAACTTTGGATAGCTATGACTGTTTTTTGGCTGATCTAGCGCTGTCAGATACAGAATTTGACCAACGCTTTTTAGACCTATTCTGCGGCTATTTTGACCCACATTCTGCCTACTTTTCAACCGAAGGCAAATCAAGTTTTTACGCCATGTTGAGTGCCGAAAATCAATCATTTGGGTTGGTAGTACAACTCAATGAACAAGGTGAACTGATGGTCGCTGATGTAGTTCCGGGCAGTGCAGCGTACAAAACCCATAAAATTGCGCCGACAGATCAAATTGTCGCCATCAAACACCACAACCAAACTTTTACTTTGGGCTGCCATGATTTGGCAAAAATTGAAGAAGTTTTCACCAATTCATCCATCCAAGAAGCACAATTTAGTTTTCGTAAAAAAGATGGGAGCGTATTTGATGAAACCCTTCAGAAAATGCTCCTCAAAGATTATGAAAACACCGTGTATAGTTTGGTGTTAACCCAACAAGGAACCAAGATTGGCTACTTAAATATTCCGAGTTTTTATGGACAATTTGAAGATGGCAAAAGCAGTGTCGCTGAAGATGTAGCCAAAGCACTCATTGGGCTCGACGAAGAAGGCATTTCGGGGCTGATCATCGATTTGCAAAGCAATGGAGGCGGTTCATTAGAAGAAGCTGTAAAGCTTACAGGTCTATTTCTGCCTGGCGGACCCGTGGCCATCATGCACCAACGCAATGGCAAACGTGAAACGCTCAAAGACCCCCAACGGGGCATGGCCTATTCTGGGCCAGTTGGCGTATTAATCAATGGTAATTCGGCTTCGGCGAGTGAGTTTTTTTGCAATGCATTGCAAGACTACAACCGCGCAGTAATTATTGGTTCGCCATCGTTCGGCAAAGCAACCATGCAACAGGTGTTGCCACTCGAAAATGCAGAAGGTCATTTTTTGAAAATTACGTTGCAACAATTTTACCGCATCACAGGCCAAAGCAACCAATATGAAGGCGTAATTCCCGACCTAAAAGTGCCCAGTTTATTTGATTTTAAAATGCCGCGCGAAAAGGATTATGAGACCGCTTTACAAAATCACCCGATTGAAGCACACTTGACTTATACGCCGCTCAAATGGGACCAAAAAAGCAGTTGGCTCATGCAGCAACAACAGCGCGTTGAGTTGGAAAACCAAACCAAAGACATTAACCAACTCAACACCGAATTGGCCGCCATTTATGACCAAAAAACAACACAATTTGCATTGAATATGCCCGAAGTGTTTAAAAGAGTGCATCAATACAATGCGTTGTGGAAACGCGCAAAGGAGATGAACGACAAAAAGTGGCCTTATCAAATTGACCTCACTAAAAACGACCAAAATACGTCTAATATTGATGAGTTTTTGAAAAGCACCCGCGAACATCACATTCACAACATCCAGACGGATTACAGCATTTGGCAAGCTTTTTTAATTATGCAGTCTATGAAAAAATAAAGCCCCCTAAAAACTAGGAGGCTTTAAAAAAAATACGATTCAATTTATTTATTTAGCAGTTTCAGTATCTCTAGTGAAATCAAACTTTTGGGCTTGAATTGATAGGCTAAATCCTTTTTTGTCTTCGGTAAACTGCATTTTGATTTCGGAACTTTGTACAAATTCAAATAGGCCATTTCCTTTTGATTCAAACTTCAAATCTTGTTGGCCTTGGGCTTTAGCCACCAACATGCCATCATCTTCAGTAACTTCTACTTTAACGGGGATTTGTTTGCTGCTGTATTTGCCCATATAAGGCGTTAATTTTTCTTCTTCAACCAACATACTTGTACCCGCTTTCCACTCGTTATTGGCAGGTACGCTGTCTGGAAACACATGATCAGGATCAATCACAATGCTTTCAATGGCTTCTTTCGAATTCAATTTATAGGTCCAATCGGTATTGCGTTCCCAGATTTCAACCGGCAAAGTCAATTTTTCTTTAGTGCCTGATTTATAAGTCACTTCTAAAATGACAGGCATTGCCATTTTTTGGCGGTTTTCCAAGAAAAGGATCGCACCTTTGGCAGGGTCATTTCTAGGATATTTAATTTTGGTAATTGCCTGATCCAATTTCCAATTGTTTAAAATCCAGCCTCTCCAGAACCAACTTAAGTCTTCGCCAGCTACATTTTCCATGCTGTGAAAGAAATCATCTGGTGAAGGGTGTTTAAATGCCCAACGCTCCACATAGGTACGGAAAGCCAAGTCAAAACGGTCTTTTCCAAGAATTTGATCGCGTAAAATATTTAAAGCAGCACCTGGTTTAAAGTAGGCCAAAATACCCATGTTTGCCTCTTTCATGTTGGCAGGAGCTGACATGACAGGTTCAATGCTTGCGCCAGTCAAAGCATCAGCCATCATGTGCATATTCGGGTTCGGTTGGCTGTATTCGCCTTTGTTAAAATCTTGACCGCTAATGCCATTAATAAAGGTATTAAAACCTTCATCCATCCAAGCAAATACGCGCTCGTTGCTACCCACAATCATTGGGAACCAACCATGTCCAAATTCGTGGTCGGTTACGCCCCACAATTCAGCCCCTTTTGAGGTGTATTCGCAAAATACGATACCTGGATATTCCATCCCCCCTTCGTTTCCAGCCACATTGGTAGCTGCTGGGTAAGGAAATTCAAACCAACGTTTTGAATAGTTCTCGACAGAAGCTTTGGTATACTCCGTAGCACGACCCCAAGCTTCATTCCCTTTGCTTTCCACTGGGTAAGCCGAAATGGCCATTGATTTTTTGCCACTTGGCAAATTAATACGCGCCGCATCAATCACAAAGGCTGGTGAAGAAGCCCAAGCAAAATCGCGTGAATTTTTGATGCGGAATTTCCATGTCAACGTGGTTTTGCCCGTTGGACGCGAAGCCGGATTGGTTACTTCTTCTGGGTAACGAATCATGACCGTTTTGTCGCTGTTTTTGGCATCATTCCAACGTTTCAATTGATCGGCTGTGTACACCTCAGCTGGATTCAACAACTCACCTGATCCAACTACAATATGATTGGTTGGCGCGGTGATTGATACATCAAAATCGCCGTATTCTAAGTAAAATTCACCTGGGCCAACATAGGGCAAAGTATTCCAACCTTTGATGTCATCGTATACACACATGCGCGGATACCATTGGGCAATAGTGAAAATTTTACCGTTTGAGGTATCTTGAATTCCGGTTCGGTCTGATCCGTATTTGGGACAAATATAACTGTAGTCGATTTTTAGTTTAAGCGCTGCCCCACTTCCCGCCAAACCTGCTGGCAACATGACCTGCATGCGGGTATCGGTGATGTTAAAAGTAAGGTCACGCTCGCTGGTTTTACCCCCGTTTGTGATGACCCATTTCACCGATTTAATATTAAAACCGCCATCAAATTTTTCGCCGTGGGCGCCATTGCGGCTTCCATTTAACGGAATAATGGCATTTCCTCTGGAGTCTTCTTTAAATAAATTTTGGTCCAATTGCATCCACAAAAAACCCAATTTATCGGGGCTGTTGTTGGTGTATGTGATCATTGCTGAACCTGAAATTTCACTTTTGGCTTCGTCTAATGAAGCGGTAAGTTGGTAATCGGCTCTGTTTTGCCAATACTTGGCACCAGGTTGACCACTTGCCGAACGCGTTTCAGTCCCATTTTTGGTGTAAAACATCGGGCCAAAAGTTTCGTGGTAATCATAATTCGATTTGGCAGGTTGCTCTTGTGCACACAAACTACCGACTGCCAAAATCATTGGAAGCCAAATTTGTTTCAAATTCATAGGTTACAAAATTAGTTGATGACTAATCAAAAAGTAATGAGTCTACTTTTTGATTAATTGGTTACAAATATGAGTAAAAAAAGGGGAATGGCGAAGCGACGCACGATCAATTTGCTTCCGCTTTAAAGGCACATCTTGCCTGCTTTATCGGACAAATTAAAAAAAATCGAAGGAATCAAAAAAGCACCATTAGCAGCGCACCAACATGCAAGAGTAAGGCTGCCTAAAAAAAATATGGAATACCTAAACTACAAATTGTGATTTTTTCTTCCCTTGTAGGCATCACCCATCCCAATACCCTTCATGATATCGGGTTTGTTTTTGGCAATTCTGTTGCTGATCGTTTGGCTGTTTTTGGCTTGCGTAAAATGAATTAAATACCCACGTTGGCGCCCAGGGGTGAGGGCTTCAAATGCCATCTTAAATGCCAAGTCCATATTAAATTCATGAGTAAGTTCTTCAGGAATGAGTAGTTCAGTGTCAGTGACCGCTATTTTTTGTCCCGACTTTTCAATGGAAATGGCTTCAACAAGGTATTTTTCAATGATAGAAGCCAATTGGGAAACGGCTTCAAAAGAGGTGAATTTAATGATTCGGGCTACTTGCGAATGCGCCCCCTGTTTGACCAACACTTTTTTATCATCATTTAATAACGAACCATTAAGAAAACTTAGGCAAACGTATTCCTTAAAAGCACTGATTAGTACCACATTTTTACCTTCAAAAGTGTAGCAGGGCACGCCCCATTTTACTTCTTCAGTTAAACCACTTGCCAACACAATTTGCCGCAACGCAATGAGTACCTCCTTCCACGGATGCACCTTGCATTGTGGCGTAGCACCCAATGGACAGCGCATGCAACCATTGATGAGGTATTGATCGACTTGGGGGTTCATGTGGGTTGGTATTATTTGATGGGTAAAAATAAATAAATCCTGGCTTACATTTGCAACCAATTATTTGAAAAAAAGGCCAGTTTCACGATGTTTACTTGGTGATTTTTAACTTAAATAACATATCAATAAAACCAAAATCATTTCACAGTTAATCAACCTATACTTTCATGATTTGGAATATCATCAGTAGCTAAGTGGTTTGATTTTATTAGTTCGCTAAATAAGTTACGAACCAGTTGGGTATGTTCTCCGTATCAATTACTTCAACATGAATACCCGCCGTTATTTGTGCTATCAATTTGCTGGTAGATCCAGAATTATCCCAAATATATGCCTTATCACTTTTTTTTACCGCTACTTTTAAATGCTGTAAACTTTTAAAATACCTGTTTTTTATTACTTCGGGTGCCACCGCATGCCCATTTTGCGAAACTCTAAGATTTACTCGGCTAATATTGATTTCGGGATCCTCGGTTGCCACAAAATACAAATATACTTTATAGCCTCTTTCAGTTGCTTGCTGGAAAAAGGCCATTTTACTTTCGTGACTCATCACGGTTTCATAAGTAAATGAGATGTCATTAAACAGCAACTGCTGCCTTATAAACTCAGCCAGATCGGCTGCCAAATAAGAATCTATAAAAGTATTTACGTGCAATACATTTTCCTTGACACTTAGCTTACTCCACAAATCTGGTTCGTTTCTTTTAATAGGAGAAAAGTGACTTGCTTTAAAAAACGATTCTAATAAAGCTGTGTCTATCGAAAGTTGATAAGCATTAAAGAGTAAAACATTGCTTTCTTTTAATAAACTTTCAATGTCATCTGCATTCACGTATACACCAAAGGGTATTTCGGCTTGTAATTTTTTAATTATGGTTGTTTTACCCGAACCATTGGGACCAGCAAAAACGCGCATCCGTTTTTTAGACATGACACTAAGTTAGTTTAAACCGTTTTTGTAATTGGATTGTTGGCTTTTCAATCGTTCTGATGAATTTTTTCGATCCTCCAGGTTGAATCTGATACAAATCCCCATTTTCTTCCACATACATAGGAAGGTTCGATTGCATGGCTATTTCGTTGGCTTTAAAAGTTGCCAAAATGGCTGCCCCAGCTAAAGCACCCAAAGCTGCTCCTTCTTCTTTATCATTGCTCACCAATGCCCCCAATGCTGCGCCTATGATGCCTCCAGCAATAAGTGATTGTATGATTTCATCATCGTTTTTCATGAGTCAAATTTAATTTATTTATGCTTAAAACGATCAATGTAAATCTACTTTTCAATATTAATTTTTTGAATACTTTTTGTTTTTACACGAACTGTCTTTATGATTATTGCTATGAAACCCACATACCAAGTGAATAATGAACCCAGCCCGATTTCTTTTTGATATACACATACCCACATCCACTTCCTACCCGACTAATATCGATGTAAAAGCGTTTTTTATCTCTAGAAAAAATGGGCATGCTGATTCGTATAAAGCGTTTATCACCAAACGCTTGTTGGTAATTTCTAAAAAAAGTAGCTGCCCGATCTGCGGCTTTGAAATCTAACATCTGATCAAGTTTTTTGGCAGAAATGAGCGTTTTGTATTTGATGCGTTTTTGATTTAATATAAACCCCTTCCATTTTTTGACCTGACTTTGCATGAAATGGACATCTCCCCCTAACAGTGAATCAATTTTAGGCATTAAATAGGGGTTTGCGCTCACAAATTCGGGTTCAGACAATTGGTCTGCTAAATAAGGAGTTTGGTTCCCCTCGGCCATTTCATCGGGTTGTAAGTCGTGTAAAACAATATTGATTACCGAATACATTTCTTTTTCATTGACATCAGTTGAAACAGTCTGCGCTGCTTTCTTTTGGGTACAAGAATGGCAACACAACATCAAAACAAAAAAAAGGAATGGTTTCATCATTTATGGTTTAAAAAATAGCGCTACAGACCAAACTTCGCTTCATTTATAAAAAGGCAACTCAATTTGACTGCTCCTTGGTGTTCCGCTGCACGAATGCCGACACTAACACAAGTACCAAACCAAAAAAACAGACCACGATGAGGTGGATGTGTGACCGTATTGAGAACTGCGGATTCAAAAGCGACCTCTTATAAATGAGGGCCAAATCATTCTTATTTTCAACAGGTAGGATTTCGCCAAACAGTAGCCTTGGAAAAGCAGTAAATACCTCCGTAAAAACAGCTGCTAAGACCAGTGAAAAACCTATTAATCGGAAGGTTAAAAAAAGTGTTTTGCGGTCATAGATCAATTGCCTAATGACCAATGTGGCAAACAATGTTAAAATCACGTAAAAAGTGCCGCGGTAAAATGATGCATTAATGGTCTGCATGGCCTCAATATGCAAACTATTGGTGGTGGAATAAAGATATAATCGGCCAAATAAAACGACGAAAATCATCGCATACAATGCCTTGTTAATTCTTGATTGCCGTACAAAAAATGTGAATAACTCAAACACTGCATTAATAAATGAAGATAAAAAATTCAAAAACATCTTAATAGTTTTTAAGCAGGGCAAATATATATCGCAGCTAGCGGATTTCCACAGCCGCACCTTTGAATTTATCAAACCCTATAATCCAAATTTTATTTCACCCACCCCTTCCAAAACCCACGGTTTCCCGATACATTTGTGGAGAAACAGCTGCATTGGTTTTGAAAAAACGGCTAAAGTAATATTCGTCTTGGTAGCCTAATTCGTAGGCAATTTCTTTGACGGCTTTGTTAGTCAAATACAATTCGCGTTTGGCTTCAATAATGATTCTTTCGGCAATTAAGTCGGTTAAGGTTTTGTTGAAATAAGACTTGGTTATTTTGGCCAAAGCCTTGGGTGACATATGGAGCAAGTCGGCATAATCGCTCGCCGAATGTTTGGTTTTATAGTGAAGTTCGATGTGGTTTTTTAAATTTTGAAGAATAAACGGCGCTGCGTGTTCATCAGTTTGGGTTTGGCCAACCGTTTGTTGTTCCTTTTTCAATCGAGCGGCGGTGATCAGGAAAATTTTCAAATAAGAAATCAATAATTCATACTGCGCCAATACCGGATTTTGCATTTCGATCTTCATTTGCTCCATGACCATCTGAAAAGTGGCCCCGGCCGTTTCGTCGATGGTAACATAAGGCGGTTCATAAATATTATTGAACAACACCCCATTGCAAGCTACTTCTTGGTGGTGCTTGATGACACAAAAAAAATCGGGATGAAAGTGAATCACTTTTCCTTCAATAGCTTCCGCAGCAGTAAGCATAAAAGGCTGATAAGGTGCAAATGCCAATAACTGATTTTCGACAAAATCATATTCGGAGAAATCCACTTTTACGCTGCCATTTCCTTTTTGAATCCAGATTAGTGTGTAATAATTGAGGCGTTGGATGTGGTCAAATGCGCTGTTGTTTTCAATGGAGAACAGCTTAAAAGCAAGATTTCCATTTTGCGGATTGACCAATGTAAAGGTGTCTTTGTCCATCATCATTGGCTAAAGATAACGATCGTTTTCATTAATTTCCAAATCATTGATGCTGGCAAAACGCTTTTGCATCAATCCATTTTCGTCAAACTCCCACAATTCATTGCCATAACTCCGAAACCATTGTCCATCGTGGTTGTGCCATTCGTATTCAAAACGAACGGCCATGCGGTTTTCGCGGAAACCCCACAACTCTTTTTTGAGTTTATAATTCAATTCCTTTTGCCATTTGCGTGTCAAAAAGGCTTTGATTTCATCTCTGCCATTGATGAATTCGGCCCGGTTGCGCCATTCGGAATGAAGGGTGTAAGCCTGTGCAATGCGCTCGACATCTTGGCTGTTCCAAGCATCTTCGGCCAATTGCACTTTTTGACGGGCAGTTTCCATCGTAAATGGTGGAAGGGGTAGTTTTTGTTCCATGTGGTAAATGTAAAAATAGGCTGTGATATCCATGATAAACAGCCTATTAAAATGATTAAATAATTTCAGCCAAGGGGAAGTCGATGTCCACTTTGGTAAGGGCGTGCACATAATTCATGGCCGTTTTTTCGGCCACTAAAAAGACCAATTCAATCACTTGACCTTTGGTATAACCTGCCTCTATAAAAGCATCAACTGCTTCGGTGCAAGCAAATCCTTTTTTGGTAGTAATTTCTTTGGCCAATTTCACCAACGAATCCAATTTCTGGTCAAAGGAAGCGCTGCCTTTGCGGATTTCAATGGTTTGCTCGGTGGTTAAACCATTCATGGTACCCAACAAAGTGTGGGCCGATTGGCAATAATGGCATTCATTCACTTGACTGACTACTAAATTAACCGCCTGTTTTTCTTTGTTTGAAAAACTGGTTTTGGCATTTTGAAAATCGAGGTAATTACCTAAAGCAGTATCCGACAAAGCCATCACCGCATACAAATTAGGCACCATGCCCAGCCCTTTTTGAAGGTTGTCAAAAATGGTTTGGTTGTTTGCCGCTACTTCGTCTCTGTTTGGAACTTGAAAATTTATCATCTTTATATATTTTAAAATCTGTCACTATTGACAGGGCAAAGATGCGCCAGCGGCTGCACCCTAAACATGGAGGATGTACGCCAGTTGATGGACAATTTTTCTGGAAGTTAATTAGGAATGATTTTTCCTTTAGCAAAAGATACCACAGTGGTGGAAATTAAGAGCGCTGCAATAGCAGTGGCTAATAAATGACCAATTTGGAGGGTAACGGGAGAAAATGCAATTCTTGTAAAAATGATTATTAGTGTAAACCCAGCAATGCTAAGCCAGTAAGTTGCGCTGATTGATTTCAGCGTATCAGGCATTTTAGGCAATGTTCCAATAGCCCCTGCAATGACCAAACCACCAATGAAAGTTGAGCTGTGTTGTACTATTTTGTAAAAGGGAAATGAGTAATTAAAGCAATGCACAGTGTCTGTTAAAAATGGAATTGCCAAGACAAAGTACCCGTCTTTATGTGTAAAACTGTCCCAAAACAAGTGTGAAGCGGCACCAACCAGCATAGAAATAAAGATGATTAGGTAATGTTTTTTGACGTGAAAGTGCCAGTCAAATTGATTAAAAGCTGCGAATCTATATTGTAAAAAAGTGGGTAAATTGCTGCATAAAGTATTTCGAACAACAAGGTGAAACATATACGCTAGAAAAATTCCCAAGGGCAAGTCAAACAAAAAAAGTCCTGCAATGGTGTGGCTGTAATTACTTTGGATGCGCATTCTTAAGAAATATTCAAAATCGGGTGCTATACTTCCAATGACTAAGCCAGTCATTGAAATCCATTTTTTTGGCAAATAACCCAGAGGAATAACAAGGGCTGGGTGTGAAAAGGTGAAGGGCATCTGAATTTTGTTTTTTTTTAATCATGAAGTTCTTCATCGAAGTTCAAACTAAAAAGTAAAAACCAATTAATTTAAAACACTAAGTAGACATATTATTTTTTCTTAATTAAAAATTTAATTTATAATCAAATACCCACCATTTCGAAAAACGGCGGGTATCTTTAACTATTTGAAAAACTGTCCAAGCGTAGTACAGGAACTAAAATTTTTCGTTTTCAATTTCTACTATTTAAACTCAACTACATCTGCAGTTACTGTACAGGTACATGTAGTATAAAATATAAAATAACCCGAAGTTTTATAGTTCACCGTTAAGTTTGCTAAAGCTTGATTGTTTTTCAATGGATTGTCCGTCAACATTTTCTGTTTTGCATCATTTACCAACGTTTCTTTAGCAAGACCTCCTATTCCTAAAATATAAGTTGCTGTTGCTTCGCCTTTTATGTTATTTTTAACATACGAAAAATTAGCTGAACTCAATGATGCAGAATTCGCCATATATCCTTGATGTAATGCACTACAACTCGTTAGTAAAACTGCAAAAAGAATAACGAATGTCGCGGTAAAAATATTTTTTTTCATTTTTAAATTTTTTTTGATTTCCTACTCGTAAGGCTTTTCGGTTGCGCCGTATTAATTTTGAACGTTTTCATTCAGATTGTCAGCCTATTATTGACATGGTTAATTCTAAGTAATTGGTAGAATAATTCATTTGCTCAAAACTATGAAATAAATTTAAATTTATAAATTAATCGCTGAACTTTGTGTCATATAATGTATCTAAGCTTTAGGCTGGTCATACATTCTGTAAGGTGCTAACTGATCGCCTACTACATATTGAAGATTTGCTCAGTCCAAAGAGCGCGCATTCCGATCCATTTTTAATTCATTTATTGTCGATTTTGATCGTTAAAGGCAAAGTCACATTTTACACAACCTTATTCTTACAAAAATAATTTACCTTTTGTTCAATTAAACGTGTACTTTCCTTTATCATCTACCCCCACTTTTATTGCCTTTTTGTCTTTGAAAAACAGGTCATGGCCTACTTTTAAATTGTTCCAAAAAGCCACCAATTCGGGGTCGTTCTTCGATTTTTCTTTGAAAGTGTCACTCGATGCATGGCTGAAATTAAACGGAAAAATAAAAACGGGAATTCGTTGTTGACCATTTTGGCGCGCCTGCCAAGCATACAGGTAAATCTCCTTTATTTTGTCGTCGGTCATGGGCAAACACCCCACGGTGGCACATTTGCCATGTATAAAAATATCACCACCTAAGGCAGCAGCGTTGCTTCGTTTGCGGTCGGCTGCATTCGGGTAGTTAATCCCCAATGACAAGTAATAGGTGCTTTGCGGATTAAATCGTTCAATGTAATAAAACCCTTCTGGCACTTGCAAATCGCCTTCGCGGTTTTTGGGCCCCAGCTCGCCCGATTTTTCGCAGATCTTATAACTTTCTATTTTCGTATAGATTTTGTCCGTGGTGTTTTTGGCATATACATCAAAAACTTGCTCGTCTTTGTAAGCAACAAAAAGCACCTGCAACTGATCAAATTGAATGCCATTTTTTTTCAACGTTTTTTTAATCAGTGTGCCTTTTTCAGCGACAGCAACAGCGAGTCTGTCATCGGCGTTTGGCTTGGTAAAATGATAATACGAACTCAAAACCAAAAGCATAAAAAACATAATGGATAAAAAAGCGGCGGTTTTCATATTGTTTAAATGAGTTGGTTGATGGGGAAATTTTTCCCTGGTTAAGGGCGCATTTTCCATAGAAAACGATTGTTGGACTATAATATTGTAGGTAAAATTAAACCTCCCTTTCTGTTCCATTCACTCGTCTTCAAATACGGTCCTTTTGCTCGGCTTTAACACAAATTGGTTGCTGCTTATTTTAAGTAGTTTATATTTTGTGGTCACGCCGCCCCTTTTGCTATTTGATGTATTGATAAATTGAGTATGCGTTGAAATATCAGAGACATCAGAATTGATTGTCAGGTAAGCATAACTGCCCCAAGGAGTGCAGCCTTTGGGCAATGCTGCTTTTGAACGTTGCACTTTGACCGGATAGGCCTTTAACGCTTTTGGGTTCAAATAGTACAAATAGCCATCAGAGTTGCCAGAGGTTTCGTTGGTCACTATGTAAATGAAGTGGTTTCCCCGAATGTTCAGCAGTTTTATGTCCTCCAAGTAGGCCCCGTTTGTCGGTAGCGTCAACAGTTCTTTTTTACCCCCTTTTAACAAGATAAACACCTTGATAGCCATGGCATACGAGGAGGCACAGCCGATGCAATCATACACCAACTGCCGCTTGTTTATGAGGCCAATGTGGATATTGGTGGTGTCAGACGATCGTATTTTATAATTTTCGGTCCATTGATGGGTTTGGGTGAGTTGGCTGCGGCGGTCGAGTACCTGAATGGTTTCTTTTTCTAAAATAAAATACCCCCTGCTATACACAAACTGCCCTTGCCTGATAGTGTCCACATCAATATTGTGGCTGTAGGCATAATTATTGGCGTACTGATAGCGCAACCTTTCGGTTTTGGCATCATATTTTACATAAGGCTCCTGCTCGATGTCCACGCCGTTTTCTTGACAACATGCAAAAGAACGCTTCCCCGTTTTTTGGGTTTTATATTCAATGGGATGAACGGTTAAGGAATCGCCCAAAAATGAAATCAGTTGCGGGGTCACACACTGCACGGTGAGCACCCCAGCGGGTCGGTGGCCGTGGCTGCCCACCACCAAATACCGCTTTTCGGGCAATTGGTAAATGGTATCCACTGTATAAAAATCGGCTTTTTTGACTCGTTCTTTACCATTTACTTTAAAATGAATCCATGAATACCATTCTGAATTGCAATAGGCGCCGCAACTCTCAAAAACAAACGTACTTATTTTAAAAGACCCATCGGGCGCATATTTCATTTCGCCCTGATCGAGGCGGCTGTTGCCCCAATTGGCTTCAATTTCTTTATTGGTCATTAAAGAATCTTCCGCCGACACTTGGCTTCTGATTACTTCGTTTCGGTATTTGACCAGCAATAACGAATCGGTTGGATTTAAACGGCTTACACCCGACATTTGTCCCCAAGTGCAAGAGCCGAAAAATAGCCAAACAAGCATCCAATAAACGTATTGAAATGGCCTCATTCTTTCTTATCAAATTGATTATAAGCCGCTTCGATCTTTTGCCGCAACGCACCGCCATAACCTTGCAGCTTCATGGCCCCATGGTAATCTTCTGTGGTTTGTTGCTTTTTTAGCAAAGTGGCCAATGGCCCAGTAATGGGCGATTCATCCACAAAATGAAGTTTGTAAACGCCAAAAGTGTCGCCCTTTAAATCGGGATAGCTTTTTTTAACGATGGCATACAAGGTACTTCCCTTTGCGTACAATGACAAAATCTCATACCCACCTATTTGACCACCCCAAAACGTGGCAGTAGACACATTTTTGATTTCATAAATGTAATGTTTGTTGTCCCAGTGGTTGTTTTTGTCATAGCCATCGTGGTGTTTGATGATATAGTTTTTTTTATACAAAAACGACGTCGATTTCCAATTCATGGCTTGTCCCTGATCGGCAGCTAATAGCGGCGTTCCTGCAAAATCAAGCGCTTCTACCTGTTCAAGATAGCATTTATAGACCTCTTTGTGGGCAGCAAACAAATCCCAATTGCCTTTTATATTTGGACTATACTCATAATAATCGGGCGATTTTTTGAGTAAATCTTGCAGGTTATACAAGTGATTCGGGATGTTGAAAACCCCTTTTTTAAAGTCGATGTGGTCAAAAGTGACGGTTCTGAAATCGATTGTTGGCGGATAAATGCGCATGCTGTCTTTTTCGTGAATAATATCGACAAAAAAGGGGGCTTTGCCGTTGCCCCCATCCACGCTGATTTGGTAAAAATCGGGAAATGAATAACTGTGCGTGGGCATCGTGCCCGACTGTTTATAAGTGACCACTTGCCAAGCCTGCTCCGACAAATTGACCAATTCGTTATTGTAAAACAATTTAAATGCAAAGGCGCCGTAGTAGCCGGGTTGGGCGCAAGCAGCACTAACGCACAACAATGTTAACATCCATCTCATACAAAGTGTAAACATGTTTAATGGGCCAATTAAAGCAACGACAATAGTCTATTTGAAATGGTAAGTAAATTTTTTAATGCCATACATCGAGGTTGCGTATGGCTTCGCGCACCATTCATGTAAAAATTTGCCATCCAGCTTCAATCAATCTTAAAATTATAAATAATCTTCCCCCGCTGTTTATCAACGGCGTTAGGGTCTTTGCTCCACGTGGTCGCTAAAGCGGCCGCTGTGCAAGCTTCCACTAAACAGACCGCCTTGGTGGTGGTACCGCGACCTATTTTGGCCTCCAAAACAGTGCCTGTTTGATCAACCATAATATCCATAATGACCCTGCCGCTTTGGTTGCAGTTTTTGGTTTGTGGCAGTGGTTTTCGAACAACCGCTCTTCCTGTTAGTTGATAGGGTTCCAGCGAAGGACCAGTGCCGACGCCATGGGGGATGCCTTCGGCTCGGGTATTTCCCTGATTGCCCATTCCCTGCGAAAAGCCATGCGTAGCAAGCAGCAGAAGGGCTGTAATTAGTAGGTTTTTTTTCATCTGTTTATTTCTTTTTAAGTATAATTTCAACCACGCCATACTTCCCTCTTTCGCCATATTTCTCGGTTGCGCCTTGGTCTTTCAACACCTTTACTGACTCAATATCGTCTGATTTTAATTTCTTAATCACCGCCCAAATCGATTCTTTACCATCAATCAGGTACAGGGGTTGGTTTGGTCTTTTGTCAACATACGAAGCACAATCTATGATCAGGTCAACGCCCTGAACCAGTTGTTCCGCATAAAAAGCTTGGTCAACAGGAAATCTTGGGTGCTTATTTTTATCGATTTTGACGTAAAAGTTGCCTTTGTCTTTGTTTGTAATTGTCCAATAATCAGAACAGTCTCTTGAGGTCCAAGCAATGACGACATCATATTGCCTGAGCACATCAGACACCTTTAAATGAGATAAGTCTAGGTAATTTCCGTCGGGCAAATACCCCTTAAAATTGCGGGTCAAATGGATTTTATAAATGATCGGATCAGGTCCTTTGCTTATTTGAAATACCACCCCAGGGTACCATTTGCTTTCATAGCCGTAGCCGCATTCAAATAGGCCATCGAGTACAATGTCCTCGGCACATTGACCCATTTCTAGTAATGACACCCGTTTTAAGTCGGGATCTTGACCTTTCAAATCGTCAACAGTCAATTCGCATAATTTGAGCTTAGCCAAGTCTATTTGTCCAACTTGCGAGAAGCTTCTCATAGACCACAAAAAAAGGGCAATTAGTAGTAGGTGCTTCATCGTCAAGGTGTCAATTTTGGGATAAAGTCGACAAACTATCCAAAAGTTTCTCCTTGGAAAACTCTCCATAATAAACGATGAACTTTCCGGTTGGCATCAGAATTACATAGGAAGAACATGGATAATGCAACTCAAAAAAGGTGCTTTCAATAATGTTTTCTGGGTCTTTTTTCCAATTGAGAACGCTTCTATAGGTTTCAAGTCCACTTGTATTCTTAAAGAGATAAACAG
Organism: Flavobacterium sp. BFFFF2; assembly: GCA_002256385.1. Lineage (GTDB taxonomy): Bacteria > Bacteroidota > Bacteroidia > Flavobacteriales > Flavobacteriaceae > Flavobacterium. Next base: position 15,368 of record NKJD01000029.1, on the reverse strand, counting down.
GCTTGACCTGAGCCAATTCTTGTGTTTTATTCTCTAAATCTCTATGCCATTGCTTGTACTCGCTTTTGGTGGCACTGCCCGTGGCATTGCATTTGTCTTTTCCAGGGTAGAAAATGACAATTAACGGTTTGTCCACTTCAACATGCAAATCGGGATAGCTTTTTGCAATTAAATCGTAAATAAATGACGGGTTGGTCACTTCTCCGCCCTTCAAACGGTTTTCAACAATCTTAACAACATGCAGTGAATCATTAAAGGCAATCAATTTTCTTTGGCTCTGGGTAATTCTCTTAAATTCTTCTTCACTAATTTGGTGGTTGGCATCATCCAAATAAACCGTGTTTTTATCGAACACTTGCCCATGCAATGGCAAGCCAATAAAAAGAAAAATGAGCAGCGTTAATTTCATTTGCGTACAATTGAAAGTGGATTTATAATGGTAAATATTTACAGTATAGTGATTGATTGTGTGCTGCTAATATAGGATTTATTTGAATTAAAAAAATGACATGCAAACTGTTGTTAAAACCTGCGGATATCAAACGGTGGCTTAAAAATGCAGGCTGCAAACCTTTTGGTACCGCTGAAAACTAGTCTTATTATTTTACACCAAAAAAAGGGAAAACGACTGGGTTGGAAACCTGAATTAGCACATTTTTTAAGCTATAAAAGTGGAATTTTAGGATAAAAAATCAAATAGCAGCACTGGCATAAAGCCCGTAGCATCCTGTTTTTTCAAAAAGTAATCGGGATCAGGTACCAACACTTCACAAAACGACCATATTGAAAGCCAGGTTGCCACCGAGGTAATGAAGAAATGATCCTTATTGCTTCCTCATTTAAAAACGGATCTGTACTTGCTGAAATTTCCGCACCTTCAACCATCCCATTGAGACTGACAGCAAATTTCACAGTCACTTTTCCACTGTGGTTTTTAATTTTTTGATAATCAATTAACTTATTTATGGCAGGGTTAAATGCTTCACGTCCGCCATAAAAATAAGGCCGCACTTCAGCAAATTGACAAAACAATTTGCTGCTGACCTGGTCCAATTCTTCCCCATTGTCTTTTATGAATTTTACATTCTTGTCGTCGGTCACCATTTTAATTTTGATTTTTAAACCGTCCTTATAAAAGATTAATTCGCATTACTCAATTGACTTGGAAATAATGTTTCATCCTTATAATAGTCAACTTTTTATGTAAATTCATCATCGGCCATTTCGCACATAATGCTAATTCCTCGGTCGGCATCAAAAATTTTCCACAGGCCAATTTTATTGAAATTCGGATTCAATTCATTGATTTTTTCACCCTGATACATGACTACATTTTGCGCAAATAGCACGGGAGTGTACAATAAAAAGAGTAAAAAAAAATTCATTTTTATCATGTTACTTTCGTTTATTTCAGTGAATAAACAGATTTATGTCGTGGAACAACATTCAAAAGCAACCAAATTGCTGCCTTTGACTTGCTTGTTTGTGCCTGCCCCAATGGCGCTCTGCATGGCTGCATGGCAAACGCCATTGAGGAAGTTCGCTTGTAGTTTGCGATAATAATTTTATGGTGTAATGGTAATGACACAACGTATTTTTTCTTGCGCTTTATACTCCATATTAGTTTTTAAAGATAATTGATTAGATAATTCAATGTCATATTCGGCATAGTTTTCTATCGATGTTCCGTTGATAAAAACCTCATAATTTAAAAACCCTGGATATTGCTTTTTAACATCATCAACAAGCAGACTTAGCGAAACGATTGGCATCTTTTGTTTCCTTTCAATAATCGTTGCCCCCTTATATCCAGTGGAAATAGTAGCACACGGATTGGGTACCACATACGTATTTTTTGCATTGGTCGGCGCTAAAAAAGTTTTGGCAATATCAATTATCCGATTGTTGTCTAACACATAATCGCCAGCATGAACCACTAATTGATCATTAATTTTAATAAACTCGCAATTTGCTGCTTTATCCAGAAGAGCAGTCGGTTCTTGAGCCAACATGGCATGACATGACATCAAAAGTAACATGAATTTTAAGAAGCTGATTTGCTGCATGGTGTTTGAAAATTGTAATGAGTAATCTTTTAATGCTGCTATCAGCAAGTCAGATCAAAGCAACGATCATTTTATTTAATAAGACCTACCTCCGAGACAGTTGAAGTAGACTTAACGTTTTACCGTTGCCCCGTTGACACCCCCCCAATAATGGGCGATGTAAATGTCACATTGGACCCAGACCAACTACCGGTATTAAACGAATTCGGATTTAAATAATATCCTTTGGCCTCGGTATCGGAATAAATGATAATACTGCCGCCAGAAGCAAAACCGCCTTTAATGGTGGAAGTAAATGTTTCATTTGACCCTGACCAACTGCCTGTATTGGTGCCATTTGGATTTAAATAAAAGCCTTTGGCCTCTGTACTGGAATAGACCACGATGGTGTCATTGGAAGCAATCGCGCCTTTAATGACTGACGATAAAGTAACATTTGAACCTGACCAACTGCCCGTATTGGTGCCATTCGGATTTAAATAATAGGCCTTCGCTTCTGTGGAAGAATACACAATAATGCAATTATTGGAAGCAATGGCGCCTATAATCGGCGACGTAAAAGTCACGTTTGAACCCGACCAACTACCCGTATTGGTTCCGTTCGGATTTAAGTAGTACCCTTTGGCTTCGGTGTCAGAATAAACTACGACGGTATTATTTGAGGTAACCGAACCTTTAATAGGCGAAGAAAAAGTGACATTTGACCCAGTCCAACTGCCCGTATTGCTGCCATTTGGATTCAGATAAAAGGCTTTTGCTTCTGTATTCGAATAAACCACGATACAGCCATTGCCACTATTGTTTTTGAGCGACATCGAATTGCTATTAGAAACAGTAGATAAATTCCCAGCAAATAAGGCATACGGCACACTCATTAATTGATTGGTGCCCACCGTGGTATAATTACTGCCACCTGCCGGATCGACTTCTACTTTGATAAACTTACTATTGGCTCCCCAATTAATGGCCGAAAAAGTACCCACTGTGGCCGTACCCTGCCCAATATTTAAATTAAACAAGCCTTGCGCATTGGTGGTTTTGGTATGGGTCTCTGCATATACAACAGTGCCAGTAATTGATTGATCAAGTAAGCTAATCTTTACACCAACCGTTCCATTAACCACCGGGCTTCCCCCCGAATTAAAAGCGACTGCCTGATAACTAATTCCTTGCGGAACTTGTGCAAAACTACTCATAGTGAGTAGGCAGCTTAGTAGTAAAAATAATGCTTGTTTCATAAATTAACGTTTAATGATTTTGAATGATTCGAGGTGTTGGTTGTCCGTTTTAATAAAATAAGTACCTGGTTGCAAGCCAGATAAATCAATCTGGTTGTTCGTGTTTTTTAGACTGTCAATGAGTTTTCCACTTACATCATAAATGTAAAATTGGTTAATTGTTTCCTTGTCAACTTCCACAAAAACGGAAGCAGCCGTCGGATTGGGGTAAAACCGCAGCTGTGGTATGGGCGTAATGTCGGCTATGCCCAACGACAAAAACTCAATGCGCGAAATGGCCCCAACGAGTCCGGAACTTGCCTCGTTCTGATTGCTCGGCACCACAAAGATTTCTCCGACCGTGTAAATCAGGTTATTGGCCGACACGGCGCCCGAATTGATTGACCTCAGCGATTGTCCATGCGCAGCAGACAGGCAACCGAGGCCTGTAAAAAAGATCAAAATGTGTTTCATTGATTGCATCATTTAGTGGAAAGTATGGCGTGTTCAAAGCCCATTTTCAATTGTTCAGATAGGGATTTTAGCAGCTGTTTGTTCGATTAAAACGACCGCTGCCAAACCGTTTATAATTTTGGTAAACGTACAAAAAATGAGGAAAAAGCTATCAAATTTTACCAAAAAAAATGAACCTCTATGATATATAAGTAGGCCGTTAATCAAGCATTACTTGCCTAATAAAAGCTCACTTTGATAACTTAACAACCTCTTTTTCAATAGAAAATATTTTCTCGAAATCAAATAACTAAATTGCTGCATCGCCGAATATAACAATTGTAAATTCTCGTCCACATAACTATTAACTGCAAAATATTCCCACTCTGCAGAAACATATTTTCCCAATAATTCCTGCATGTCCGTGGTCATTTCGGCTTTAAGTATTTCATCGGTTAGCAGCCCGGATATTTCTTGTTTTAGCGCTGCTTCTATCGGTTTTATGTTTTTTAAATTTACTGAAATTACATCAATTGTGGTGGTTTCACTCACAAATTGTAAACGGTCATGTAGGTCAATATATTTGTCCAATTTTAATTGATACGCTTGTTCATATTGGAAAAATTCATCGTACAAATCTGCTAATTGACTTTGGTGTGGTGTGGACTCTAGCTTTTTAAAGCAAGTGTAGATAGCTACATCATTTACTCGTACTTTTTCATTTAAATCAAATAGTTCCCCTTCAAGCAACTGCACGAGCTTTTCTGCTTCATTAATATTATACCGTTGGCCGTCATAGTCAAATGTCTTAACTGTAATCAACTGATCAACAATGTTTTTAATCGTTGCAATATCATTCTGTAATGAAATAGATGTGTAAATAAAATCAATTTTTTCATCTGAAAACAACACCTCAAATGGCACACTTTGTTCAGGTAATTGCACAGAATGGACATCAAAAGACAAAGGGTTTTTATCGTTGTAATAGCCGTTATAGATTTTATCAAATGAATTCAAATTGCAGTTGTGTCGGTATTGTTCGGTAAAATTTTCGTTGGGTAAAATGGCCATTTCGCTGTGATAGAAGACGTCCTTAAAAACAAAATTGGTCAATCGTTGTTGAGTAGCCTGAATATCTACAAACAATTCATTTGCCAGTGCTTTAGACGCATGCTGCGCTGTATAACCCGTTTGTTCTAATCTTTTAATTCGTTGATTAACGGTCGGGTGCGAATCCCATTGGTTCACAAAAACCAATTTAGATTTATCAAATTTGCTTTGATCTGCTTGTGTAATTTCGGGCAAGTGATATTTTAGCGAATAATTATTTTCTTGTGCAATAAAATGCAAAACAGCCATCTGATCTGCATACACATTATTGGTTTTCACGTTTTCTGCTATTTTATCATCGTAAAATGCCAACACTTCTCTGTACGATTTATCGGCAATGGACATCCGCAAAAGGGAATTTTTCAGCGGCTCATAACCAGTTACACTTGCTGCAATTTCATCGGCATGAAACTCCATTTCTCTTGACAGTGCCAAATAACTCTTGTTTACCAATTCGTATAATTTAATTAAAATCTTCTGAATGAACCCATTGATTTTAACAGCAATTCCAACAAAAATGGCGAAATAATTACTCGCATTGGCCCATTTTTCAACCAAATGATCATAGGAATTGTTGTCATAAAGCATATTAAATATTATCTGATTCACATTGTAAACATAACTCCCCACTTTCATGGTTCGCTGCGAAAAATGGCCAAATTCGTGTGCTAAAATGGCTTTTAATTCCTCTTCAGTACTGGTATTTACCAATCCCAAGCCAATAGTCAAATTCTTTTTAATGGGCAAAAACATGCTCCAAAAACTTGAATCGTAAAATACTGATGCATTTACGTCAGCAGACAAATACACCTTTTTTGGAAAACTTGTGCCCACTTCCAGCACAATGCCATTGATTAAATGAAATAACTTGGGTTCATCCGATTCTGAAATTTCAATTAAATGAGACCGGTCTGTTTTATGTGATTTAAAAATAAACTTGAGTAAAAAAATAACAATTAAGACGCCTAAACTGGCTAAACCGACACCTAATGCCAAAGTGGCAAGCATTGGTTTTAAAACAATAAGCGAAATTCCACCAACTACACAAAGTGCCGTTAAAGCAAATGCAAGTAGTAGAATGACAAAGTATGATAAAATGAAAATAACAATGGCAATAATTGCCTTTTTGGCTTGACTTTTAAATTCTTGGGGTAATTGGACTTCTCGCTTTTTCATGGAGGCGGCTTTTTAATAAACAAATAAAGTTGTAAAATAGCCACTAAAAACAACCTTAGACAACCAAATGAATTACAATTTTCAAATATAAAGATTTCTCTAAAAAAGGAGAAAAAAAAAGTAGTTTCTACTCCAATTGAACGGTTGATGTCTTATTTCGAAAACGACTGTCCCTCTCAAATGCGCTATTATTTACAAATAAACACTTGTTTTTCGGAAGCATTAGTAAATGCCTCCTCCTCAAAATTTCCAAATTTATGCATAATCGTAAATCCAAACATTTTCAAATAAGTGTCTAATTCTTGTGGAAAATATAGGCGCATATCAACATTTTGAATGGAGTGGAACTGGTCATTAATAAAATAATGCCATTCAATTCGATTGATTTGAGCGCGGCTCTCATAGCTCATGGTTTGCTTGATTAACACTTTTCGCCCATCTTCGGTCACATAGTCAGCCATTGTATTAAGTGCTTTTTCTGCTTCAACAATGAATTGAATATTGGGGTTATAGCAATCGAATAAAAATAAGCCCCCGTCCTTTAGATGCTTTTTAACGACCGTTAACGTATCGAATAAGTCTTGATTGGTATATAAATGATGAATCGAATTGAAGGGAATAATAATGACATCAAATTTCTGCGGCAAATTTAATGTCCTGATGTCGGCTTCCACAAAATCAATGGTGACTTCCGCTTGCGATGCTTTCCTTTTTGCTTGCGCCAACATCGAAACAGCATTGTCAACCCCACACATGTGATGCGCTTTTGCTAATGGAATAGTTAGCCTGCCCGAGCCACAACAGAGTTCGAGTATGTGCCCCTTTTTATCTGTCGGCAACCATTTTTCATAAAAAGCCAAGTCCGATAAAAAGGTGTTTAATCCATCGTAAATAGGTGCATCATAAATCAGATCACCCACTTTGTATTCGGTGTTTATTTTATCGTTCAACATGCCCTTTTAAATTATTCGCTATTTTCAATCCTCATTTACTAAAGTTGCTCCAACTTAACAGCAGCGTTTTCGCTGCCATGCGCCCTGCACAACCAACATTGGCTTCATGGTATTTACATGTTGTAAACCTACAAAAAAGGGGAATATTAAAAAAGTTTTTGCCATGTACTCAGGTCAATTTTCATTTTTTCTACAAGCACCAAACTGCGGGAACATGGAATTACCAAATGCTATTTATTGAAGGTAGTCTGCCATAGTTAATTTTAATTCCTCAATTAAAACCGAATCCATGTAGTTGAATTCGTAGGGAATATCTAAAATGACAATGCGCTTGTCTTTGGTTTCAGCTGGGAGCTGTTCGCACATTCTTTGTTTGTGCCGTTTCTCCATCACAAAGATGATATCGGCCCACAGAACCATTTTTGCATTCAATTTAATCCGTGCCGATGGTTCGGTCCCAGCTGATTTCACCTGAAGGCCATCATGATTCTTGTAAATTGATTCGGCAGTCAGACTGCGCCTTTTATTTCTACTACAAACAAAAAGTACGTGCACAAGTCTATTTTTTCTGATTCTTCAAAGTTTGTTTTCGGTGTCTGGTAACCGCATCTTTTATTCCTAATTTTCGACTCCATTGCCAAAAAAGGGAATCTGGATCTTTGGCTGATTCGGCCAGTCCAGTTACAGAAAGGTGTTTGATGTCTTTGTAGGTCACGTGAATGCTTCTTGACATGGTTGGTTTATTTGAATGGACAGCACGACTTTGCAGCAAACTTCAGCGTCTATTATTTTCTGTTAAAGATAAAAATTCTTGCGAAACGTGCATGTGAAGGTACCACAAAATTCGCACCCGAGCGAAGCGAACGGACGAAGTAATTGCGAGACACGAGCGTAGCGACTACAGAAGGGAACGGGTGTTAGTTGTTCGGTTTTGTTTCTATTAAACTTTTCATTTTATAAAGAGATGCTCTATCTTCTTTTTTACTATATCTTATTGCTTCTGCTATTGATATTAAAGCTAAATCTTTACGATTAATCATTACAAAGAGTCTTGATATATTCCTATAGGAAGCCCAATGTTTTTGGTCTAATTTTATTGAATATTGATATTCTCTGATTGCTATATATATTGTTGTTGAGTCAAGTTCAGACTTTTTTCTTTTTGTTCTTATGTTTGCTGAATAAAAGTAATCATCAGCACTTTTTAATTTTTTAAAAGTATTTAAAGCATCTTTATAGGGAATTGGAAATTCAACTAATATTTTTTCTAAATTACTATTTTGTATTAATTCTTTATTTTGCGAAAATCCGTTGCTACAAACAAGAAATGTTATTAGTGTTATTAAAAATTTCATTTTCATTTGTCTAGTTTTAAGCGAATTTTGTTAAAATGACCGCTAGCTCATTTTACTCCGCAACTGTATGCCCTTTCGCTCTCACCCGCAACCTCCCCCAAATATAACTAAAATCCCGGCTGTAAAGTATTTACTTAAAAAAATAAAAAAACACACCTATAGGTAAAGCCAAAAAGGCGAATAAATAGAAAACCCTCGCTTCATGCATTTTGGTAAACTGTTGAAGTGTCGACGGCAGGTAATCGGTTTCGTGCAACTCGGGCTTTATTGTTCGGCTTGCAGCCGCAAGGAAACGCTTGGCTGTTTTGCGTAGTTCCTTCTATTTCGGTTTATTCGGGCTCAATTCTACAAGTGTTAAGAATCTTTTATGGCAAATGTCATTATAAATTTCCTCATCTCTCATAACCCAATTATAGGTTTTGGGATATAAAAACTCTAAAATGTTATACGTTGCTAACCAAAATGAACCTTCAAAATACTGAATTCTCAATTCTTTTTCTTTATCACTTTTTTTGGAAAGTAAGAACTCACCAACTTCTACAAATGCAGATTGGTTATATTTAGAATATATGGTCGCTAATGATTTTTTAGATCTGTTGCTTTTATGTGCAATAAAATTTCTCAAAATGTAATAATCATCTATATGTTTAATTGCATCATTATTAATTTTCGCAAATGGATTTTTGCTCTCTATTAGTATTTTTTTTGAAATTGCTTTAAGATTACTACCACTTTTCAAATCAAAATATCCAAGCCCATTTAAATAAGCAACACATTCATCAGCAGTAATTTTTTTAGGAAGATTCAGTACTAAATGTTTAGATAAATTACTTGTGTCAAGTTGTAAGCATTCGCAAATCATCTTTTCACAATACCATTCCCAATCACAAAGTGTTTTAATTGCAAATGCCTCAATAACTTGTCCTGCTTCATAATTTGAAAATACTTTACCTACTAATGATAAAATCTTAGTTGATAGAAATTCTGCTTGCGAGTATAATCTTGCCATATACATTAGAGTATACTGACAACCAATAGTATTAAATTCTCCATTATTTTTAAGTTCTTCAATTTCTTGTTTCATTTCTATTTATTGTCATTCGGTAGAATTACGCACAACGTTCCGCCGCTTCTCGTAGTTGCGAAGTTCGGAACTTTTTATTTTCCACTAAAGATAAAAATTCTTGCGAAACGTAAACGTGGGGGTACCACAAAATGCAGAATCTTGCCAAACGCTTGTTAGCCGTAGTGCTATTGATTAACAAAATCTAATTTATGTTTTCGTATATAATCGATCTGAATCTGATGTAAATTTTCTTCATTGTAGAGCTCATAAAAAACGTCATCCAATTCGTTTAGTGGATTATCCTCGTAAGATTTACTAAATCCTTCTATCGTTCCATCTTGAAACTGTGTAATTTTTTGATTTTCATTTTCAAAAATGTCATTTGCTTTTTTTGCCAAAACCTCAAACTTCTCTGCTCCGACAAGTTTCAAAACTTCAGGTAGAAAAACAGAAAATTCTCCACTTGAGTTAGAATAAAATTGATTAAAACCTCCATTATTGACTTCAGCTTCTAATAACCAAATGATATAGATTGCCTGTCTTGATTTATTCCAACTCATTACGGTTTCAAATTCGTTCGAATAATCAGCTTGTATTGCAGATAAATTATCAAACACCATTTGTAATAAATCATCGTCTGACGTTTCGTCAATAATATTTTCTGTCAAAGTTTTATGAACAGTTCTATTCATATGCTGAGTTCTCAAATCGTCAATTTCTTCTGGAAGTTTACTTTCATCAGTTTTTTTAGCAAATAATTTTAAAATCACAGAGAGTAATTTCATAAATTCTTATTATACGTTTAGGTTTTTACACGTTATAACTAACGTTTTCGGGCTTGGCGAAGGTGGCGGATTTTTAGCACAAATGTTGATGCGGAGAACCAAACTTTGATTAACCACAAATGTGTCTGTGTAGCACTGAACCGCCACTTTTGCCAAACCCGTGTTAGCTGTGGTTCTTTTGTTATTACTTCATTTTCATTCTTGATATTTCTTTTCCATTCTCGTAGATCGTTTCTTCCTTTACGTTCCCATTCTCATCGTATGATTTTGTTATTCCATGTTCCTTTCCATCCGCCATTTCTTGATACAAAGTCAGCTTACCATTGCTGTATGAATATTGCTTACCGTGTTTTTTGTACTCTTTATATTCTTGCTCATTTCTGTCAATTACACCTTCAAAAATTGAGTACTCGTTAATATATAAACCTGTGCCGTCTTTCATTATTTGCGTACCATCTTCCTTCCAACAATTCTGAACAAAAAACTCCTTTTTAATAAATTCAGCTTCACTTTTCATTTGACCATTAAGATGATATTGAACCCATTTTCCATCTCTTTCATGCTCCGAAACAAATATTTCAGTTGATTTTAAATTTCCATTTTCATAGAAATCAGAATGCAAATAGCCTTTGGGGTTGTCTGATTTTAAGATTGAAAATTTCTTTTTGCCATTTTCATAATATTCACTTCTTTCGTTTGCCTGTTCGCCATTTAAGTATTGAATTATTTCCTTTGGGTTTCCATTTTCGTAGTAGCTCTTAAATGTTCCAGACACAACGCCATTGAAAATAGGAATAACTTCTTTTAGTTTGTCGGAGGAATAAAATGTTTTTAATTCACCAACGAAAGCCATATCAAATTCTTTTCCGTCTTCATCAATGCAAAATTCATTTGGGTTTTTACGAATGTAATTCGCAATGTTTTTCATTGTTTGTTCATTGAGTTTATAATATTCGTCATCTAACTCGTCAAAGTCTTTGATTTCTTTGTACAGATTGCTAAATGCTTCTAAGCCGCCATGTCTTGCATGCTTGATTTTCTTACTTTCTTTTAAATATAATTCGTAGGAACGATTAACAAGCTCTGCCATTTTATTATCGCCAATATGTTTTAGACCTTTAATTATTGTCGAAATATAAATTCCATAATCATTATAATAAAATTGCGTAAATCCACCATTTGTAACTTGACCGTCAACGTACCACCAATAATAAAGTGCTTTTTGTCCGTAAGATAATGTGTTGCCTTTTGTCAGTTCGCCTTTTCTGTCTTGGATATATGCTGAAATTGGCTCAAGAACAAACCAACCAAAGTCAAATCCTATCAATTTGAAAAAGTCGCCTTTGTTGAGTTTGGGTCTGAAATGCTTTGTCTTGTCAAACTCCCAATATGGGTCGTCTTGTTGTTTGTTTTTTCCAAATAAGTTAAATAAGTTCATTGTCAATATTGTAATTGCAGTTATTATTAGTCCACCGAATAATGTTTTTAGTCGTTGTCATTTTGCACGGTCGTTGTTGTAGCATCACAGCAAACTATTAACTATCCGCAACTGTCTATAACAATGACCTTCACCCACAAACCTCCCCCAAATATAAATAAAATCGCGCTTGCAAAGTATTTACTTAAAAAAAACAAGTTTCCACTACTTTAATTAAAAACAGAAAGAATTAATAATTGGAAACCCTTGCTTCATGCTTCCTTGTAAACTGTTGAAGTGTCGACGGCAAGTAATCGGTTCCGTTGAGTACGGGTTTACCTCATTCGTTTTATTTATTTGGTATTCGGTGATTTTCAATTCATTGTTCGGCTTGCAGCCGCAAGGAAACCCTTAGCTTTTATGGGTAGTTTTATTTATTGTCACCCCAATATTGTATTGCCAACTTTGATCTGACAATTTTTGGTTCATATTTTATATTTTCGTTTGCTAGTTTTTTTAATTCATTTGAAATTTTGTTATGCTCTTTTAATGAATAAGCGTAACCAAGAATAATTTTTTCAATTTTAATAAAAGGAATTTCAAACTTGTTCGGCAATTGATTTTCATCTAGCGGCAAATCTAGGTATTTGACAACAACGTTTACCTTTTCTTTACTGTTGTCAACGGTTGTTTTGGGATATAAGAATTCGTCTTTATGACAATACCTAGTATACCCGAAACCTGTTCTTTTTTCTCTACCATCAAAAATTAGTCGAATTTCTTCTTCGTTTGAATACAAAAAGCTTTTGTGAAAACAAAAAAGTTTACCGAAATCAAAATTTATCTTCGGTTCTGTTTTATTAAGTTTTTCTAAGAGAGCCTTAATTTTACCAAATCCACTATGTGATTTCCCAACTCTCACCTTTGCGTAATGTACCTTACTCATATGATGATTGACCCAACCCAATGGATCATTGTTTAACGAAAAAACGATACAGACACCCTTTCCATTTTTTCCATACAACCTCCATTGATTAAACTGGTCGTGGTCACGACTTTTATCAAGTAATTTTTCTGAACAAAAGGAAATAGAAAAAATATTTTCTTTTGCATCTTTTATTATTTCGGACTGGTCATTAAATAAATGACCCGAAAACTCATATTCTAATGGGTCATCCATATTGTTGAAATTATACAATCGCAATGTTTTCGAGGTAAGTATAGACCGAATAGTTTCTAAACTAGTAAAGTGAATCGGTTTACTTTCATCTTTGTAGAAGTATTTCCCTTTTTCAAAAAATCTATTTTCATTGGGAGAAACCAAAAAATGAGAATGAGGTTTTTCACTGTCAGAACTTGAATATGAAAAAACAGAAAAATCTGCGCTTGGCAAAAACCATTTTAGAGCATCATTTAATATATTTATCTTCTCGTCCATATAAAATTACCCATAGCGTTCCGGCGCTTGGCGAGATTGCGAACATCGGAACAGATTATTTTCTATCAAAGATAAAATTTCTTGTGAGAAATAAACGTGTATTTACTACAAAATCCGCAATCTTGCCAAACGTCTGCTAGTGGCAGTTTATATTGCTTTTAGTACTTCGTCGTCTGTTTCTAATTTATTATTTATTTGATACATTACTGCGGGATAAAAAATATAACCGCTAAATCCTATATATTTTAAAACAAGAAAATTTACACAGAACAAGAGCCTTCCTACTATTATTGATAAATGATGTTTATCTGAGTTTTCAGGAATTCTGCCATGTAAAAAGTTATTTCTACCCTCAATTGCTTCTATATCTTTTTTTTCTAAAGTGTAATTGTAGAATTCAAAAGGCAGTAATAATTTTTGCTTATTTGTCATAGAATTTATTCGTTCTAAATCTCCTTCTATTTTCTTATAGGCTTCGATAGTTATAGTACCTTTGTATTCAATCAAAACTTTTTTTAATTCAGTTCTTATTTTTGTAGCTGTTGCTTTATCAGTTATTGGTTTATTTTTGGTTTCTAATAATTCAGAAATTAAATTTGTAATGGTTTCTAAAGCTACAGAATAGAGTGTTGCTTTAACATAATTGGGTTCGCTATGTGCTTGACAGATTAATAATATTGTTCTCTTGTAAATTAAATTAGTTTGAATTTTATCAATTAATTTTTCTAAATGCTTTGATTCTGCAAAATCATTTAGATTTCCAATAATTTCTCTATGATAGTGTAAATCAGGAATAACAGCAAAGCTATTTTTCAAATCATCAAAAAAGCTTTTAATTCCAAGTAATTTTACTTCATCAAAACTATTATTTTTTGAACCAAGAAAAATAACACTATTACCTAAAAAAGTTCCTGTAAGATATGTGATGGCTAGAATTATTTCATCAATAATATTCTTAAAATTTATGAATTCACCGTTGTTAATTGTTTCAATAATAAAATAGTTTCGTCCTGTAATTTTGTCATTGTAAGGGAATAGATTTATATTGATGTTGTCAATTTCCAGTTCAAGAATTCCACATCCATAGAATACTTCTTTTACTTTCAACGATTTTGATAATTTAAAATATTTACTTGGTGTAAATAACTCTTCAGTTAATATCGTAGCTCTATAAAAGCAATTTGAATAATCATTAATATCTTTAGTTTCGAAGTCTTTTATGAAACCGCTAACTTTAGTGTAGCCTGAAAAACCAACTGAGAAATTGAAGTTTTTACAATCTTTAATTTTAAAAATAATTTTGTTATAAAAATCAGAAAATGTTATTATTTCGTCATCTCGATCAAATAGTTTTTGTGCATCTTGTTGAGAAGTTAAAACCATTTTTGCAAATTCAAAGTAGAAACCTTCTTTACTATGTGTAGTTTTAACAACTGCTTTGTCAATTCCAATATGATTGAAACCAACTTCATAATATTTTGGCTTAAACAATTCTTCAATAACATCAATAGTTCTATATAATTTTTTTTCGATATGTTCTATTTTCCCCATTTTTGAATAACAAAATTATTATTGTATTTTTTACGATTTTCGGGTAAATTGCCACTAACTAACAAGTATCCCCAACCGTATGTAACCGCAACCCTCCCCCAAATATAACTAAAATCCCGGCTGTAAAGTATTTACTTAAAAAAATAAAAAAACGCACCTATAGGTAAAGCCAAAAAGGCGAATAAATAGAAAACCCTTGCGTCAAGGTTCCATGTAAGCTGCTGATTGGAAAGCACGGGCGGGCGTTGGGTTTACAAAAGCTAAGGAGTACTCCCTGTCTAGTCTGACCAAAGCGGTAAGCACTAAAACATTTACGGCATCAGCCCAAGCATTTATGTTTGTAAAATTCTTTCAATAGATATGTAGGGGCGACCCTTGTGGTCGCCCTGTTTTTAATTGGTATTGGTTATGGAAACCATGTGGGGGCCTCTTTTGGATCTATTAAAGAATGGTCACTTTTTATTTTCAATCAATGTCTACTGTTCTGCGAAGCCACAAAAGTGCTGGCCCGCATATTTAGTCATAGGTTTCGCTAGCCGCAAAAAATCGCAAAGCCTATGATATATAGAGGAGGACTTCCAGTGGAAGTCCGGTAAAAGATTGCTTTTGAATTGAATTGTAGAAGTTTTAAAAGTAGTTTTCAGAAAAAGGGATTTTCGGCTTGAAACATCACCACTAAAAACTCGTTTGCGAAGCAAACACAAATAAAAAAGGGTGATTCAAGCTGACCAATAAAAAACAATAAACAAGCGCAGCTTACATCACCACTAAAAACCAGTTT
>NKJD01000100.1 GCA_002256385.1 Flavobacterium sp. BFFFF2 | reverse complement strand
TTGGGGTGATTCGCTAAGTATCAGCAATAACGTTGCTGTACTGAAAGAGCTGAAAAATGAAAACAATGAAACTTTAGCAACGCTGAGCTTAGCAGCCAATACCAATTGGAAAGCCGTAAGTTATCCTATAGAAATGAATATGGTACATTTCAAAACCAGAAATTATTTACCGGGAGGAGGTACAGTAGGTAGTTATTATGATACCAAAGGCGTGTTACAAAACAGTCCTTTTGAAATCAAAGATTTTGCAGCCATGCTCTATTTACAAGCAGCGGATGGCCAAGGGCAAATCAGCATTAGTACCGACAAAACTTTTGGTTTGACCTTTGACCTCAGTAAAACCATTGACCCACTAACAGGCAAGCTTTGGTCTGAAAACGATAGTTTGGATGTCATCAATTATCAAGAGGAAACCAACCGTTGGTATAAACTGGCTAAAGCAAAACCCAACAATAAAAGAGAAGTTAAAATCAATGCTTCGCAAACTGGACATTGGATATTGGCTCGCACCAGTAGCTTATGCAATACAGGACCAGAATTTAAAATAAACTCTGCTTATCAAGGCATAGACATCTTTTATCTCTACCGCGTAGAGGATAGCCAAAGCAGGGTGCTGAGGTCGGGGTATTTATCTGTCAATAATGGTTCTGTGTTGAGGTTGAATTATTTTCCAGAAACCACTGGGTCTGTTCGACTGCTCGTGTATGACTTCAATAATTTTTATGGCGGAAATGCCAACCTGCCTATAGCCACCACAAATTGGGTGAGCAGCTGCAGTTTTAGCAATACGCCCATAGCTTTAAAGCTCACTACCACACCGCTACCCGTTGAAGTAGAATTGAAGTTGGTTTGCCCTGCTGGAAAAACTATTGGACCAGATCTTTTGAAAACGCAGATTAGAACGCAAATCAGTGAACCTGGCAAAAACCAATGGACGGATCTGTTGGTATTCACCTTTGAAAACCCAAAAATTACGACCTATAAAATCCGCAAGGGCGGAGTCTATGATTTTAGAATCAGTACAGATGGGGGCAATACTTGGCCGTTTTTGCAAAGCGGCTTCAAAATAAAAGAACAGAAATGGTCATTGGATGTAAATGCCGAAGGCTATTGTAAATAAATAATTAAATCGAGTTTGCACTACTTTAACGACTAAAAAATCAAATTAAGCCAAGAAATTAAATTTAATGGACAATAGAATCAATCGCATAGGCTATTTGCGTTTATTTACCGATATCATTATCCTTATATTATGCTTTTTTATTGCCTCCGTAATTAGTCAAAGAGGTTTTGGAGAAAGGGATAAACTGATATTAGGGGCATTTGTGGTAGGCTGGTATTTTTCTTCAAAAATCATAAAAGTTTATGATGAGTTTAGGACAGAAAAATTCATTGGCGAGATGCTCCTGCTCTTAGAAAATATCCTCATTCAAATCATCATCGCTGGTCAAGTGTATTTTTTATTGAATGAGCATCTATATGCAAGAACATTCTTGGCTTGGTATATTTCGCTCTTTACAGTCATTATTATCATCAAGAGCTATTTTTCTAAAAAAATATTGAATTATTATAGGGCGAAAGGGGGAAATTCACGCTCTTTGGTATTGATAGGCAAAAACCACATTACCGATAAAATAATTGACCAAATATTGATTAGCCCACAATTTGGCTTTAGAATTCTAGGTGTGGTATCTAAGAACGACTCCAAGGATGACCGCGTAAAATATTTGGGATATCTAGAACAATTCTATAGCAACCTAGAAGGCATGCAGGTAGATGACCTGATTATCACCTCTGATAAACTTACCCATGAAATGCTCAGGCAAATACTGGTTTATGCCGATGCCAGAGCTATCAGAACCCGGGTGATTCCGAATTTCGATAGTCTGTATCAAAACAGATTTCAACTACAGACATTTGGCGGTTATCCACTCATTTCGATAAGGAGGGAACCCTTACAAGAAATACAATGGAGATTGATTAAACGTATTTTTGATTTCACATTCTCCGTGCTGGTTATTTTTGGGATTTTCTCCTGGCTATTTCCATTAATGGCCCTTTTGATAAAAATAGACTCCAAAGGACCGGTATTATTTATCCAAGATCGCTGGGGAATCAATGGCAAAAGGTTTAGATTCTACAAGTTCAGGTCGATGCGGGCAGAAAGCAAAGATGTTACTGAAAGTGGTGAATTCAACCAAGCCAGACAAAATGACCCTAGAATAACCAAGCTGGGAGCTTTTTTAAGAAGGACCAGTTTGGATGAGTTACCGCAATTTTTCAATGTATTTTTGGGCAATATGTCGGTAGTAGGCCCTCGTCCACACGCCCATGAGCACAATTTGAGAACCTACAAAGTGATAGATAAATACATGATCAGACATTGGGTAAAACCGGGAATAACGGGTTGGGCTCAAATAAATGGTTTCAGAGGAGAAACCAATACCAATGAATTGATGCAAAAGAGAGTTGATTTGGATATTTGGTATATCGAAAACTGGAATTTTTGGTTAGATATAAAGATCATATTGATGACGGTTTACAATGCCATAAAAGGTGAAGCCAATGCTTATTGAAAGAATAAATAAACAAGACAAGTGTTTTGCAGCTTTGTTGGATCCCGACAAAGCAGACCTACACGCTATGCTTGAAGGCAACCATTTGCCTGATTTGTTTTTTGTAGGAGGAAGTTTTGTGAGCAATCACAAGCAAGACGAACTCTGTCGTAATCTAAAAAAGGCCAGTGATACCCCCGTGGTTTTATTCCCCGGGGATCCCACCCATATTTCAAACCATGCCGATGCTATTTTATTCTTGTCTTTAATATCAGGTAGAAATGCTGAATTTTTGATTGGCAAACATGTAATAGCTGCAACTATGCTCAAAAGGAGCACTCTAAAAATATTGCCCACTGGGTACATGCTCATTGACGCCGGAAAGCCTACATCGGCATCGTATATCAGCCACACCCAACCAATACCTTATGATAAAATTGATTTGGCAGTGGCGACGGCCTTGGCTGCAGAAATGTTAGGTATGAAATATATATTTTTAGACACGGGAAGTGGTGCCCAAAAACCCGTATCCTTAGAGATGATTCAAACTGTTAGTGAGCAAGTTAGCCTACCAGTGCT
>NKJD01000088.1 GCA_002256385.1 Flavobacterium sp. BFFFF2 | reverse complement strand
TGGTGAAAAGAAAAAATAATCGTTGTAAGTGGCAAAACCGTTTTTAGTTTTTTGCCTTTTTTTGTAAGTTTACAAAAAATAAAAACGGTTTTGCCGCCGCGGTTTGAAATTGAAAATAAAACTCACCAAAGTCCCGCCTGCGTCAACATGAGAATCGTTAACGCCAAGCGTTTTTTTTAGGACTAATTTTTCATTGATTGAAATTTAGCTGGTCAATTCCTCTCATACTTTGAACAACAATTGATTTAATCGTTTTACTTTGACAATTTGGTGCGCAAATAGTTGGGAGCTTTGAAAAATTTGAGTCTGTTCAAAAAAAAGAAGAAGAAAAAAGAAGTAGAAAAAAGTAGAAGGAAAAAGTAGAAGGAAAAAGTAGAAGGGAAAAAAAGTTGGAATGAAACGCCTAGCGTTAACAGCCGTTTGGCGCAATAGCTACTTTTTCTTGAACTGAACTTTTACGGTTCCGAAATAATATTATCTTTACAAGAACAAAAAATGTTCCCGCAGGCCGCTACTGTCGCCAAGCGGCGAAACGTTATGCCCAATGCTTTTTCTGAAAAAAAGCAGCTTTTGCAATAAAATAGATTGTAAAACACAATGAAGTTAAACTACTTTTGATGGTGATTTGTTTGTTGAAAATTTGAATTAAAAACACTACTTAAATAGCAACAAATTTGCGATCTTGCGACTTGAAATTTGAATAAAAATCAATGAAAAGAAAAGATAATATGAGCATTTTTGAATTTGACGATAAACGTTTTCAAATTCGCCTTCTCGAGTTAAAAGACGAGAAAAAAGCTGTATTAACTCATTATTTGCATAACATTCATAATGGAGTTTCAACGCATTACAAAGTAGACGCGTTGAAAGTTTTGAAAGAATACGTTGAATATAAAGAAGAAGATAATTTTTCAATGGTTGCAGAAGAAGCATTGCAACAGTTACTTTTTGAAGTAGAAAATGTTCCTTTTCCAACTCCTGACAATTATAAATTTAAGTTTATTGATCTTTTTGCGGGTATCGGAGGTTTCCGAATTGCCATGCAAAATCTTGGTGGAAAGTGTGTGTTTACAAGTGAATGGGACAAAGAAGCTCAAAAAACATATAGAGCAAATTTTGGTGAAATTCCTTTTGGAGATATTACCAAACAGCAAGTGAAAAACTACATCCCTGATAATTTTGATTTATTGTGCGCAGGCTTCCCATGTCAGGCATTTTCAATAGCTGGTAAACGTGGTGGGTTTGATGATACAAGAGGAACATTGTTTTTTGACGTTGCCGAAATTATAAAAAAACACAAACCTAAAGCGATATTTTTAGAAAATGTGAAAGGATTGAGAAGCCATGACAAAGGCAAGACACTTGAAACAATCTTGAATGTTTTACGCAACGATTTAGATTATTTTGTTCCTGATCCACAGGTTATAAACGCCCGAGAATTTGGCGTACCTCAAAACAGGGAAAGAATATATATTGTTGGATTTAGAAAGGACACTGGTGTTTCGGAATTTGAATACCCGAAACCAACTAAGAAAACTGTAAAATTTGCTGACATAAAAGAAAAGGAAGTTCCTGCAACAAAGTACTTTTTATCAACGCAATATGTACAAACTCTTGTTAACCACAAGGCAAGACATGAGGGGAAAGGAAATGGGTTTGGCTATGAAATTATCCCAGATGATGGAATAGCAAATGCAATTGTAGTTGGTGGAATGGGACGAGAAAGAAATTTAGTTTTGGACCACAGAATAACAGATTTCACTCCTACAACGCACATAAAAGGAACAGTAAACAGAGAAGGTATTAGAAAAATGACACCAAGAGAATGGGCAAGGCTTCAAGGCTTTCCCGATACTTATGTAATTCCTGTTGCTGACGCATCTGCTTATAAACAATTTGGCAACTCGGTTGCTGTTCCTGCTATACAAGCAACAGCAATGAAGATTTTAGAACTAATTTTAGAAAAATGAATAAACTAAATCAGTTAGGCATAACCGTTGGAAAAGACAATAAAGCGGAAATAGTTTTTGATAGCTTATTTCAGAGTTTTATGTCTGTAAAATATAACAAACCATCAGATTACGTAACAACATATTGGGAAGCATTTCAAAAACATCCTGAAGGAAATAACAACTTAAACGGGAAAATATTTGAATACATTTTAGCTACATTATTTGTCCGTGAAAATATTCTGCCTTTGTATATGAGTGCAAAAGTTGCCTTTGTTCCAAATGTAATTTACGACTTAATGTTTTATACTGCCGAGCGAGGGCCTATATGTATTTCTGCAAAAACCAGTTTACGTGAACGTTACAAACAAGCTGACCTTGAAGCCATAGCATTGAAATACGTCCATAGAAAAGCATTGAGCTATTTGGTCACACTTGAAGCAAACGAAGCCCGAAGCGTAAAGGCAAAAATTAAAACTGGGGATGTTATAGGACTTGATAACGTGATTGTGGCAACTAGTAATGATTTCAATGATTTAATTGAAGAGTTGAAAACATTTCAGTTTTCAGATCCACCTACAGTAAAGGTAATTGAGAGCAATCAAATAATTACTTTAGAAAAAGTAAAATCACTTAAGTAGAAGAAAATCACATTCCAGAAAGCACTGGGCATAACATCATGTTGACGCAAGCGGGGATTCTGTGGTGAAAAGAAAAAATAATCGTTGTAAGTGGCAAAACCGTTTTCAGTTTTTTGTCTTTTTTTGTAAGTTTACAAAAAATAAAAACGGTTTTGCCGCACCGGTTTGAAATTGAAAATAAAACTCACTAAAATCCCGCCTGCGTCAACATGAGAAACGTTAACTGCAAGCGTTTTTTTTTAGACCAACTTTTCATTGATGGAAAATTGCCTGGTACACTCCTCTCCTACTTTGAACTACATTTGATTGAATAGTTTTGCTTTGAATTTTTGTGGCGTTGATCGTTGGAAACTTTGAAAGATTTGAGTCTGTTCAAAAAAAGAAGGAGAAAAAAAGAAAAAAAAAGAAGGAAAAAAAGAAGGAAAAAAAGTATTGGGATGAAACGCCTGCAGTTAACAGCCGTTTGGCGCAATAGCTACTTTTTCTTGGATTGAACTTTTACGGTTCCGAAAAAGTTTTATCTTTACGAGAACAAAAATGTTCCCGCAGGCCGCTACTGCCGCCAAGCGGCGAAACGTTAGCGGCTAGCTTAGAATTTCAGAAAATATGAAAACAAAATTAATAGCATTTATTTTAATATCTACTTTGATAAGTAGTTGTGCAGATAATAAAAATAAAGAAAGCTTTGAAGGAATAA
>NKJD01000028.1 GCA_002256385.1 Flavobacterium sp. BFFFF2 | reverse complement strand
ATTTTTGCCTGCGGCAAAACCAGTTTCGCTTGGCCGAAAATCCCTCCAAGGCTTCAGGATTTTTTGCGGCTAGCGAAACTTATGACTACATATGCGGGCCGGCTCCTGCAAAGCTTCGCAGAACAGTAAACATTGATTGAAAAAAAACCATTTCATAAGACCTTTTGGTTTTTGCTTGACGTTTTTCTACTGAAACAACATTGTTCATTTTCTTTGCTGGCCCAAAGAAAACGAACCAAAAGAAAGGGCCTTTTTTGGCCCGCATAAATGTCATTTTTGCCTTTGGCAAAACCAGTTTAAGCTCTCTTTTATATTGTTTTTTAATGGTGAGCTTGAATCACCTTTTCTTTAATGGTGTTTGCTTCGCAAACTCATCTTTAGTGGTGATGTTACAAGCCGAAATTTCCTTTTCTAAAAACTACTTTCTATAATTTCAATAATTAAATTTATAACAAGTGTAGTTCCGGACTTCCACTGGAAGTCCTCCTCTATATATCATAGGCTTCAGAAATTTTGCCGGCTTGAAAACCTATGACAACGAAGTGGCCTATACTTTCCTGTACTTATCAGAATTATAGAAATGACTAGGGGCAATAGCGCATGTTACAACCAATAGCAGAAAGTATAGGGCACTTCGATAAATGCGGGCCGCCACTTGCGCGGCTACGCAGAGCTGTTAACATTGATTGAAATTTAGGATTGCTTTTCATAAGACCTCTTGTTGTGTGATTGACGTCTTTCTGCTGCTTCACGACTTTGTTCATTTTCTTTGCTGGCCCAAAGAAAACGAACCAAAAGAAAGGGCCTTTTTTGGCCCGCATAAAAGGTCATTTTTGCCTTCGGCAAAACCAGTTTCTCAAGCCGAAAATCCCTCCAAGGCTTCAGGATTTTTGCCGGCTTGAAAAACCTATGACTACATATGCGGGCCGGCTCCTGCAAAGCTTCGCAGACCAACTAACATTGATTGAAAAAAAATCAATACTATTTCATCTTCTTACAAAATGCCATTCCATTTTAAACAAAAAGGACAGCCCACAAGCTGTCCCTAGATAGTCAAACTTGAAACCTGAAACTTGGAACTATTTCTTTGCTGGCCAAAAGAAAACGAACCAAAATATGCGGGCCGGCACTTGAATGGCTTCGCAGAACAGTTGACATTGATTGAAAATTTTACTTTTTCACTCCGACGAAGGAGAAGGAAGTACCTGCAAGTAACTACTTGAAAACCATAAGCAAAAGCCGGTATTGTAGCCTCAATGATAGGGAAGATACAAACAAGGCTAAAAACGGGTGACTACAACTTGAAAGCTTGTTTTTAAGCAGTTCATTTTTTAAACACCACCACTTTAATGCAAAAAAGAACCTCGCTTAAATGGGCTTCAACGAGGCGAGTATTTAAACTTATTTTTAAATGCTGTTTTTTGATAGGGGATGCGCAACAGCTATGGCTGTTGGTGGAAGTGTCATTGATTAATATAATATTTGTTTGCAAATTGAAAACTTTTCTATTATGTTTGCAGTATGAAAATCCTTGTAAAGAAAACGATTTTATATTATATCAAGAAATATCCAATTGCCGAAACGCAATTATTGATTTGGTATAATGAATTTTCCAAACTCGATGTTAAAAATTTCAATGAACTCAAAAAAGTTTATGGAAACGCAAGTATCGTAAACAATAATAGAGTGGTGTTTAATATTAAAGGAAATGATTTTAGATTAGTAGTTTCAATCAATTTTCTCCAAACTGCTTGTTATGTAATTTGGTTTGGAACTCACAAAGAATATGACAAGATACATGTCGAAACAATTGCTTTTGACACAACAATCCTAACAGATAAAAAATTATAATTATGAACTGGAAAGTATTAAAAACGGAAGAAGATTATAATAAAGCTTCCATGCGAATGATGGAAATATTTCACGCTCCACCAAACTCTCCAGAAAATGATGAGTTAGATTTATTAATCGTGTTAGTCAAAGATTATGATGAAAAACATTATCAACTTCCGGAACTTGATGCGTTGGAAGTCATAAAATATAAAATGCAGGAAATGGGATTGAAGGCAAAAGATCTAGAGCCAATCATTGGAAGTAAAGGTCACGTTTCTGCAATTCTTTCCGGAAAAAGAGAAATCACGTTGAAAATGGCTCAAAAACTGAAAAACTATTTTAATCTTCCCGCCGACGTATTTCTGCACAGTGCTTAACAAATATTCTTTTTTGCTGGATTTTAAAAGACATTTACGCTGACGGTTTGGCGCTTGGCGAAGATGGGGATTTCGAAGCACTAAACTGTCTGCCAGCACTGAACTTGATACGAAGCACTAAGCTTCACTTAACCACTGAACCGCCAATTTCTTGTAGGTGCTGTTATGGGCTGGGCTTTTATTAATTCGATTTGTCAAAATACTAAATTGGAAAAAAACCTTGCCTTCCATTCGATTTGTCTCCCGTAAAGTGAATGTAGTTAATTTTTGATTTTATCTCATCATTCGGATCCTTGTTATCCAACATAATTATTTGCCTGTTACTGTCGACCGCTGAAAGATCAATAAAAAAGGCGTCTTCCATATCTTTTGCTATTTCAACTGACTTAACTTTTGACTCTTTACCTTGATAGGTAGTCAATGGTGAATCTAAAATAATTGTTCTCGAATGAGGCAGGTCTTTATCAATACAATAGTCCATTAAACCTAATATAAACGAAGTATATGTAATTGCTCTCATACCCTTGCCGTGTGCTTTGCGGTTCTTATCATTAAGCACTAGATCAAAAGTCTTATAAGAGTCATCGAAATTCACAGTTGAAATATTAGGGTACTTCCACTTTCTTAGAATGTTTTCAACTGAATTACAAAACTCTTTAA
Source organism: Flavobacterium sp. BFFFF2 (assembly GCA_002256385.1). Classification (GTDB taxonomy): domain Bacteria; phylum Bacteroidota; class Bacteroidia; order Flavobacteriales; family Flavobacteriaceae; genus Flavobacterium. The sequence goes on along the minus strand of NKJD01000028.1, from coordinate 43,510 downwards.
AAACTGTATATTTTATTCCGTATGTTGGTTCTCCAAATTTTGGTTTTATCGCCAGTTCTTTTTCTAGTTGATTTTTTTGTACAAAATAGTTGTCAAGCTGTTGTTTAAGAACATCTTTTTCATTGATTAAAGACAATTCTGTTATCAAACTATCAATTTCCTTTTTTGTAGCAGATTTAATTGGTTCTATTTTTTCTTGTATTTCAATCTTGACAATTTCAAATTGTCTTCTTAAGATAATAAGATTTGATTCCCTTTCTTGCTTATCAATATTTAATTGTTCTAAAGTGCTTTGTAAGTCATTTAGCTTAATGCGAATTTTGTCAAGTTCCACTTCAATTGAATACATAACACTCGATGATTTTTCACCTTCTTCAATTATACAGTCATAATGTTCCTTATCCATATCGCCACCACACAAAGGGCATTTTATAGCTGTGAGTTGTGAAAAATACTCTTCACCTTCAGTAATGAATTCTAACCTTTTTATGTCGCTTATATAATGCTCTTTTAAGAGTGAAAATCGATTTGATAACTCTTCTTGCAAAAGTCCTTTTGATTCGATTGAATTTATCTCATTATACAGTAATTGTTTTTCATTTCCTAACTTCTCCAATTGACTACTAGAGTCAGCTAAAACCATTGTAAGTTCATCAAGTCTTTTTTGCAATTGCAATTGCTTTTCAACGGGGTTTTCTTGTTCAATAAGTTTTAGTTTTTCAGATAGCTCCTTGATTAGCGTATCTGCGAATTCGATTTTACCTTTTATTCTACCCGCATAGACTTTTACATCCTCAACTTGTTCTAAATCCTTTGCATCTTTTCCAGTAAGTAATATTTCAAGAACAGATTGTTCTTGAGTTTGCTCTGTGTATTGCCCAGAGTATACAGGGGATTTTTCAGTAATAATTCGTTCCTCGTCAATCAACGTAAGTTTCGCTATGTCTCGGAAACTAAGTTCTCTTTTTGCGTTGTTTTTATCTTTCCGAACAAAAGTCTCCCCAAATCCACTTAATGTTAAAAGGAAACTAGAAATATTGTCGTCATTACTACTTGAGTGTTGGCTTTTCAAATCTCTTGCAACGCCTTGGGTTAGAAATTTCTCAATCTCAATTTCTTTCAATTTAAAATTACCGCCAATTAACTTTCTATTAAGAGTATATGTTTTATTTGAAAAGGTTTTTATTTCAAGAAATACATCACTATAGCCTATACTTTCAGGTATTTCTTTTGGAGAGTCCCCGCCTCCAAGCATAAAATTAATGCAAGCAAAAATATAAGATTTACCGGTGTCTGATAAGCCAGAAATTACATTAAAACCTTTACTAAATTCCAGCTTAGCGGTCTTGCTATTTAGACCAGTTACGTGAAGTTTGGTAATATAAAAACCGAAATTATTGCTCATTATTTGTTCCTCTTAAAAGTGATTCTTTTGAAAACTCTCCACCCCACACATCCATATTATTTTTAATAAACAGTGATAATTTTTCGTCACTATACGTTTCGAATTTATTAACAAGCCACTTAGAAACACTTATTAAATTATTAGCGTATTCTGAATTATTATATTCTAAAAACGGTTTGGTTAGTTCCGTTGCAGAGTAAAGAATACCAGTCTTATCAAACATTGATTTTATTAATTGCTTACTGTTCATTAAAGTTAGTCCCTTTTTTACAAGCTCTCTCTTTATTAAAATTTCAGACGTTCTGTGTGGGATACTTGGGTGTATACTTTGCGGGCCATTTGGCACATCACTAGAATGAACTAAGATATAATCGTAGTAAACAAGTCTTTGTAAATCGCAACCCTTTGGATATAATTCATTCAAAATGTATAGCACTCTTAGTCCGACTTCAAGCGGTGAATTGAAAACTGTTGTATTTCTTTCTTCGAAAGGATTCATTTCTTTATCCAATTTAATTTATTTTCATTAGCTAGATGGTGACAAATTCCAATCTTGTCCTGAACTTGAGCTTTTTCAAGTAGAGCATTTCCAATAAGATTCAGTTTTGTTGCTTCATTTGTAGTCTTTAAAACATTTTCATATCCACTTTTGTGTTGGCTATTACAAGTATCAATGACACCTTGAAAAACCTCTTCTTTTAAGTCTTCAAAACAAGTGTTTTCAGGAGGCAAGTGATCTCGACTAAACTGGTTTAATGCTTCTGCCCAATAGAAGCAATTTCTATTTCTATTGAAATGTTCAAAGTATTCATTATAATTCTTTAGGTCTTCAAACTTTTCTATTGAAACTTTAATGTGGTCAGAGTATGCCTCAAATAGTTGTTCAATGAATCTTAAGGAGTATTCCTTATCATCAAAATTTGGTATTGATGGTTTTAACCTACGTTGTAGACCACCGCCAAATCTTGCAGCATAATACCTTGTTTGTTTATGTTGTTCGATTAATTCTTGAGGATCTAGAGAATTAAAAATTGAAAAATCAATTGACTCTATATAGGTTTTTAGTTCTTGTGTTAAATCAACTGTTTCTGTACTTGTTATTTTGGTTTTACATTTGGTGTCCCATTCTTCAAATAATCCTTTTTTTAATTTGGCAGGGTCATCAAGTAAATCGCCTAATGAATTACCAACACCTTGCGGTGAAACAAAGTAATATTTAGTTGGCAGCGTGTAATGTTTATGGTATGTATAATAACAAAGTTTTCCAAGTTCAAGCCAAATGTCACCTGGAAATAGAGGATGGTCGTAGTGTTTACATTGATAATTATCCCATTCACCCTTATCATCAACAAAAGCAATAACGTCTCTTCCTTTGTCGCCAGCTCCTGCAGGTTTTCTAACTTTTGAGTATTTAGATTTACAGTATCCAGTAATCCATTCTCGAATTATATCTTCAAAATCTTCAGCAGATACGATTTTAAGTCTGTCAATAGGAGGCACAGGGACACCCAAAACGACATCAGAATTCGATAACAATCCAATTGACTGTGGCTCCTTTGGTTCTATTAATTCTTCGTCTTTCAATTTTAATCAGTCTTTATGCTATTATTTATGTGTCGTGTTTTAGCCTTGCCCATAACAAGTAAATATCCGCAACTGTAAATAACAATACCTCAGTCGCAAACCTTCCCCAAATATAAATAAAAACCATCTTATAAAGTATTTACTTAAAAAATTTAAGAAGCCACGCCATTAATTAAAAGCAAAATGGCGTTTTAATGGGAAACCCTTGCGCTAAGGATTGCTGTAATCCTATGGGAGGCATGCAAGGGCGGGTTTTGGGTTTACACAAAATATGGGCAGGTTCCATAAAGTTCCCGTCAAAAGCGTTAAGCCTCCTGTTAAAAGCATTAAGACTCCTTTCAAAGTCAACAAGACTCCTTTCAAAAGCAACAAGACACCTTTCAATGTCAACAAGACACCTTTCAATGTCAACAAGACACCTTTCAATGTCAACAAGGCATCAGTCAAATGCGCTAAGCCCCCTAGATGATGAGATTTAGCTTCGCTGAACTTACGTTTCTCCCTCGTCGAAATGACAAAATAGGATTTTCAATCAATGTTTACTCTTCTGCGAAGCATTGCAGGTGCCGGCCCGCATATGTAGTCATAGGTTTCGCTAGCCGCAAAAAATCCTGAAGCCTTGGAGGGATTTTCGGCCAAGCGAAACTGGTTTTGCCGAAGGCAAAAATGACCTTTTATGCGGGCCAAAAAGGCCCTTTCTTTTGGTTCGTTTTCTTTGGGCCAGCAAAGAAAATGAACAAAATGGTGAATCAACAGGAATACATGAGACAGAAACCAGTAGGTCTTATGAATAGTATTCTAAAATATTCAATCAATGTCTACTCTTCTGCGAAGCCACGCAAGTGCCGGCCCGCATATTTTGAAGTGCTTTAAACTTTTTTCAATTGGCTGCAAAATGGTCTTTTCGCCCCATATTTCAGCTTTTTATTACTCCGTAGCGCTGCTATGCAGTGCAAAAAAGCTAAAATCTGGAACAAAAATCCTCATTTTTCGCTGCAATCAAAAAAGTTTAAACCACTTCATGTCATAGGTTTTTCAAGCTGGCAAAAATCCTGAAGCCTATGATATATAGAGGAGGACTTCCAGTGGAAGTCCGGGACTGTATTACTTATGAATAGAATAGTTGAAATTTAGAAAAATAGTTTTTAGTAAAAGGGATTTTCGGCCAAGCGAAATCACAACAAAAAACCAGTTTGCGGAGCAAACACAATTATAGAAAAGGTGATTCAAGCTCACCATTAAAAAACAATATGAAAGAGAGCTTAAACTGGTTTTGCCGAAGGCAAAAATGACCTTTTATGCGGGCCAAAAAGGCCCTTTCTTTTGGTTCGTTTTCTTTGGGCCAGCAAAGAAAATGAACAAAATGGTGAATCAACAGAAATACATGAGGCAGAAACCAGTAGGACTGATGAATAGAATTGGCAACAAGACACCAGTCAAAGTAAACAAGACACCAGTCAATGTCAACAAGGCATCAGTCAAAGTCAACAAGGCATCAGTCAAAGTCAACAAGGCATCAGTCGACTAAATATAGCAAAGACTTTCGACTTTAGTTGTATTTCACACGGCCCTTTCGCCTGAGAAGTGGGTGAAACGCTTGTGAATTTGGACATCCATTAATGAACCCAATATTTTGAAATTTCCACTCAATGCTTATATTTCAAATTCGTTTAAGTTTTCATCTTCAGCATGCTATGAAACGTTTTTGAGACGGCACATTTTTTTAAAAGTAAAGAAAAAACATATCGTGTTTCTAGAGATATAATTATAAATTTGTATCAAGGTTCTTAAAACAAAATGGTCAAATTATGCATGCTGCTTCTTTAGATTTACTAACAAAAAAACTTAAAAACGCCCCTCAAAGTGTTTTGGAACGTGTTATTGGCTATGTTGATGCATTAGTAGAACCCTCATCAATTTCAAAATCTCAAGCTTTAACGACAGAGCAGCAACAAATTTTAGACAGCCAACTTAATGCGGACAAAAGCAATTATACCCCTGCCGAACTCATTTATGCTGACTTAAAAAACAAGCATGAATTATAAGGTTTTTGTTTCGCCAATTGCTTCACAAAACTTGGATGATGCCATTGAATATTATACTAACGAATATGGTAAAAAAGCCGCTTCTGACTTTTTAAAAGATTTCAGAAACACCTATAAGGCACTACAAACAAATCCTTTCTACCAGTTTCACGACAACAATTATAGATTGCTACCTTTTAAGAAATTTCCGTTTATCACCTTTTTTATTGTTGATGAAGCCACTAAAACGGTGTTTATAAACGCGGTGTTTCACACTTCACAAAATCCGGAAAAATACCCAGTCAGATAAGTAAATACTCCCACCAATGGCGGCGGTTTTGTTGCATTTTTTAAAGTTATTTGGAAAATATTTTTTTAGCAGACACGCCCAATTATTTTATTATCTGATTAATAATGAGTCGTAAATAATTACAAAACACCTGCCCCACCCTTCCTACACCTGCTTCATAAATTGCAACACAATGTCGCGCAATGCGGCTTCGTTTTCAATCGGCGACATGTGGCCGCCGTGTAATTGGTTAAAAGTGCGGGTGGTTCCGTCCAATTGATCTAAAGCCTGTTCAATGGGCAACACCGGGTCTTGGTCGCCAATAACCAAATGAATTGGGTAAGCCCCAAAATGCAATAATACTTCGCGGTCTTTGCGGATTTTCATGCCCTCAAGGGCAGCCACCACGCCTTGTAATGGCGTTTGCATGGCTTGTTCCCTTACGGTTTCAATGGCTGTAGCAAACCGCTCACGGTTTTCTTCGCTAAATAAATTGGAAATGGACAAGCGAATAAATTGCTTGTAGTTTTGTTTGACCGCCAAAATGGCCCGATCTCGGTTCTTTTTGCGTTCGTCCGAATCGGCCCTTGACGTAGAATTAATGAGCAAAATGCCTTTTACTTGGCTTGGAAACAATTCGGCAAAGGCCAACGCGACGTAGCCGCCCATGGAATGGCCTGCAAACACCGCTTTTTTGATTTTTAAGGCCGTTAACACGGTATGTACCAAATCTGCTTGGTCTTCCATGCTGTGCACATACCCAAGGCAGCCTGTTTCGCCATGTCCTAATAAATCAATGGTAATGACACGAAATTTGGTTTGCCAATCGGCAACCAGTGTATTCCAAAGCTGCTTGTTTTCTAAAAAGCCATGCAACAGCACCAAAGCAGTGCCTTTCCCTTGGTCGTCATAGTCGACAGAAATATTTTTATGGTAAATGTCAAAGGGTTTCATTCGATTTTACAAATGGTCTTCCCCCTTTTCGGCCAATTTTCGTTCCACTTCCTTTTGAAACTCTTCCATGACAGGTTTCATGGTGCTTTCAGGAATGTCTGCAATGCGAATGTACATAAGTCCGTCTACCGCATTGTTAAACAGTGGGTCAACGTTAAAAGCAATCACCCGGGCGTTTTGTTTAATGTATTTTTTAAGCAATACAGGCAAACGCAACGAGCCAGGTTCTAATTCATCAATGATTTTGTCAAATTTATTTAAATCAGCCTCCGATTCGTTGAACACAAAATCTTTGTCTTCGTCTTTGAGCTTAACTTTAAATTCCTTTTTCGGATGTATGTATTGCGCAATATACGGATCGTAAAAATGCGATTTCATAAACTCAATCATCAGTGACTTGGAAAAGTTTGAAAACTGGTTGCTAATGCTGACGCCGCCCAATAAAAATTTATGTTCCGGATAACGCAAAGTAGTGTGAACGATGCCTTTCCACAACAAAAACAAGGGCAAGGGCTTTTGTTGGTATTCCTTAATAATGAAGGCCCGGCCCATTTCAATGGATTTGTTCAACATGTCGTGTAGTTCGGGTTCAAATCGGAACAAATCATTGACATAAAATCCCTCGACGCCGTATTTGGGGTAAATGTGCGAGCCCAAGCCCATCCGGTAAGCACCCGCTATTTGTTGGGTTTTATCGTCCCACAAAAACATGTGGTGGTAATACCGGTCAAATTTGTCTAAATCGATTGATTCGTTGGTGCCTTCGCCCACTTCTCGGAAAGTGATTTCGCGCAAGCGGCCAATTTCATGTAAAATATTGGGCACATGAGTAGCTTCCGTAAAAAACACCTCATAATTTTTACTCTGAAAAAATCGGCAATCTGTTTTGCGCAATTCTTCCACCTCTTTCACAATTTGGTCGTGATTGGCTGGAGTAACAATTGTTTTTGGGTTTTTGGGCAATTTTAAACTGGCCGTTGACAAAAAGCTTTCTTTCTCTTTTTCGTCAAACGGGTTGGCCAACATATAGGTTTTTTTCCGTAAAAATTCGGTGTAATCTTCTAAGGTGTCAAATTCATCTTGCTCCTTCACCGAAATGGGTTTGCCAATGCGCACCTTAATAACACGGTCTTTTTGGGTCAGCAATTCCGAAGGCAGTTTGGCCGTGCGCAACGTATCATTGAATTGAGACAACCAATAAAACAATCGGCTGTTTTTGGCATGAAAATAAATGGGAACCACGGGCACATGCGCTTTGCGAATGAGTTTAATGGCGCCTTCTTCCCACGCTTTATCCACTACCAATTTCCCGTCTTTATACGTTGACACTTCACCCGCCGGAAACATCCCCAACGGTTTCCCATCGCGCAAATGACGCAACGTTTCCTTGATACCAATGACACTCGATTTGGCATCTTTGTGGTTTTCAAACGGGTTCACCGGCATAATGTAAGGCTTCATGGGCTCAATGCGGTGCAACAAAAAATTGGCAATTATTTTAAAATTAGGTTCGCGCTCCAGCATCAGTTTAAGCAGCAAAATGCCATCAATGCCGCCCAGAGGGTGATTTGAAATGGTGATATAAGCCCCGTCTTTTGGGAGGCGTTTGAGGTCTTCTTCGGGTATTTCAAATTTTATTTGAAATTCATTTAAAATGGCATTTAGAAACTCCAATTCCGAGAGGTGCTTATGCCGATTGTAGATATCATTGAGGGTTGAAATCTTTAAAAGTTTCATGAGTAACCACCCCGAAAAAGTGCCGAACACACCGTAGCGGTCTGTTTTAATGACTTTTGCAACTTCCTTGGCCGTAACTAACCCCATTTTTTGTTGATTTTTGAGCAAAAAACAAAGATAAAATTTTTTGTCAATTAAAGGCATAATGACACACGCAATAGCGCGACAAAAAAAGTTCCCCATGTTTAGGTTCCTCTATTTTGGTACGAAAGACTATTCAAAGATGACCTATATCGCCTTTCAAATCCTATTATGATTCTTTAAAATGTGGCTTGGCACAAATTAAATCGCAGCTGTCCAATGTCAATGGAGGCTCGTGAAAATAATTTGTTCGTGTAATTTTCAACTCAAAAAAACAAACTATTTCGCAAAGCAGCTGAAAGCAAAAGCGATAGGTTCACTGTTTGTTATACTTAAAATAGATGCGCCTTTTTTTTTGAATTTTAAAACACGCCGAAATCCATCTTAATTTTCACTAGGCAATTTCATTAGATTTGTTAGCTGAAATTGATTTCCTCTTATTTTTTATCAACCTTTTTCACGATGAACAAATTAAATTTAAAAAGCATTCAGATTATTAATGCGTCTAATCGAGTGTCGAGTGTCGATTTTTTTAGAGGTTTGGCCATCTTAGCCGTTGTATTATATCATTACCATTATCTTTTGCCTTTTGGAAACATCGGGGTTGATTTGTTTTTTGTGATTTCGGGCCTATTAATTGGCGGTTTGCTAACCAAAGATTTCAACGCAGACAATAAAATTTCCTACTTTAAATTTATTTTACAACGAGGACTGAAAATTTGGCCGTCCTATTATTTTTTCATTATCGGTGGCAGTGTATTTGCTTTTTTCTTTTTGGTCAACGAACAGCCGTTACATCTGATCCCTTTGAATGACATAAAGCGGTATCTTTTTTTTTATCAAAATTATACAGGAAACACACCACATCCTGCATTTGAACATGTTTGGTCATTATGCGTTGAAGAACATTTTTATTTGGTGCTTCCAATCATGTTTATTGCGGTAAAAGCCATTTTTCCAAAAAACATTCAAAAGACAGCGTTGTATTTCTTGACTATAATGGTTGTTTTATTTGGCATTACAGCGAAGTATGTTTCATACACTGTGTTTCATTTAAATACTGCCGTAGGCACCCATAACCGAATTGACGCTTTGGCTTGGGGCGTACTTTTGAATTTTATACTCATTGATTTCGCTACTTTCTCTAAAGAAACAAGTGTCAAAATAACTTCTGTGAGTTTAAGTAGCGCTTTACTAATCATTTCTCTGTGGGTTTTAACATATTTTGACGATGGGTTTTATAAGCAAGTTGTTTTTCATTCATTGATTCCATTTGTCTTTTTTTTACTCTTGTTTGGATGTTACTTTGTAGACTTTAGCCGCTTTAGAATCATTCAATTTATAGCCTATTACAGCTACAATTGGTATTTGTGGCATTTTGTTTTTGCCTTCTATTTTTATTATGCTTTTGGCGATTCTTTCTTAGGTTTATTGCTATACCTCGTCACGTCCTTTTTATTTGCTGTAGCAGTTACAATAGTAGTTGAAGAGTTTTTTTTAGAAAAAAGGAAATTCATCGTTAATCTCTTTTTTCCATCTAAATCGTAAATGGTAAAGCAACACCTTTTAAAACAAATGACCACTTCGTTTTTCTGTAACTTTTCAGCCATTATTCCAACTAAAGATGAAACTGTTTTTATGAAATGGATGTTACTTTTTACTTTGTTCATGGGCACATGCACCCAAGCCCAACACCGCATTACCGGAACGGTTAATCACGTTGATACCAAGTTCCCTTTAGCATTCGCCAATATTAGGGTGGTTGGTGGCAACAACGAAGCAGTTATTGCCGACATTGACGGCCATTTTGCCATTAAAAGCAACCAATCTGAATTAGACATCAAAGTGAGTTTTGTGGGGTATGAAACCCAGGTGTTTCACTGTGTTGCCAATGGCCCGAATGCCCTGTTTTTAAAGCCTTTGGTTACTTCGCTGAACGATGTCACCATTGTACAAAAAGAGAATCCAGCTTGGCGCATTATCCGAAAAACCATTGCCAATATTCCGCAAAACAACCCCGAAAATTATGCTTGGTTTTCATACCAATGTTACAACAAGGTGCAGTACAATATTAGCGGGCAAAAGAGCCAAGAATTCCGCAAAGAATTGCCCAAAAAAATGCAAGAAAGCCCGCTCTTTTTAATGGAAAGCGTTACCGAACGCACTTATGAAGCGCCGAATCAGAGTGCTGAAAAAATCATTGCCACCAAAGTTTCGGGTTTCAAAAACCCCACTTTTGCCAGTTTGGCTACCGATTTGCAGCCTTTTTCGTTTTACAAACCCCACGTTGATCTGTTAAATATTCACTTTTTGAACCCGATTGCCAAAGGCAGTTTAAAACATTATCACTACAGCCTCAAAGACACCTTGTATCAGCACAAAGACACCGTTTTTGTGATTGCTTACCGCCCCAAAATAAAAACATCTTTCGAGGGATTAACCGGGGTTTTGTACATCAATACGCAAGGTTATGCAGTCCAAAACGTGACGGCTGAACCTTTTGAATTGGGTAAAATTAGACTCAAAATTGAACAAAAATATGCGTTGACCCCCAGCGGAAAATGGTTCCCAGAACAGCTCAATTATGTGTTGGCATTTACCCAAGTGCCCAGCCCCGACGAAACCATGTTTGTGCAAGGAAAAAGTTATCTGACAGACATTTCATTTACACCGCCCCAGAAAAAAACCCGATTTCCGCTTGAAAAAGTCTGGATCGCTGAGGGTGCCTCGCAAAAAGACAGTTTGTATTGGCAGCAAAAGCGCAAGGAACCGCTGGTGAAAGCTGAAACAAACACCTACGAGTTTTTAGATAGTTTGGGCGATAAACACCATTTTGATCGGTATTTAGGTTGGATTGAAAAATTTGGCCGAGGCCGATTACCGCTTGGCAAATTAGACATTGATTTAAGCAAAACCATTCTTTTTAACCGCTACGAAGGCACCCGTTGGGGTACGGGCATTTTAACTTCCGATACTTGGTTAAAGCGCATGGGTGCTGGCGCCTTTGCAGGTTACGGCCAAAAAGATTCCCAATGGAAATATGGGGGTTCGGCCTATTGGATTTTTTACAACGATTGGCGCTGGCGACTCGATGGTCTGTACGAATACAATTTGCATGAATGGGGCAGTTATGGCTTAAGGAAAAACGACGCCCAAACGGTAAATCTGCGGAATTTTATGGCTTGGCAATTTGATGAAGGCCGGCATTACAGCGGTAAAATATCGGGCTATTTGAGCCGTTCATGGCAATTTTCAGCCGCTTTGGATTATTACGAAACCAAACCCACTTATATGACCGAAACTGTATGGCCATTACCCGAAAAACAAGTGCATCGGCAATGGCAATTGGGTTTGCGTTATGAGGCCAATGGCGGCATTGTACGCACTTTTGGGCAAGATGCAAAAATGCCTACTAATAAACCAATAGTTGAGGTACTCGGCACTAGGGGCGATGTAAGTGTAGCAGGAAACACGACCACCTACCACAAATTAGAAGGCCGCATCAGTCATAGCTTTTTTACGCCTGCATTTGGCAACACCTCTTACCGCATTGAAGGCGGGTTACTTGACAAAACGGTTCCTTTGGGATTGGCTTTTACGGGTTATGGCAGTTGGGACAAGCAAGTGGCTTATATTGTTAAAAATTATTTTCAAACGTTACAGCCCTACGAGCTCATTTATGACCGCTTTATACAATGTTTTATCCATCATTCATTTGAGGGATTATTAATAAAAAAAGGAAAGTTTCAGCCTGTGATTTCAGTGCATCAAAATATGGCGATGGGTGAAGTACGCGAGCAAACCGCTGCCACGTATGGCATTGAACGAGCAAACGGGCGTATTTTTATGGAAAGCGGGTTACAAATTGACCAACTCCTTAAGCTCAATTACCTCGATGTGGGTTATATTGGTTTTGGCATGGGCGGTTTTTATCGGTATGGTCCTTATCAATTACCTCAAAACAAAGACAACTTTGTGTTTAAATTTTCGGTTACTTTTTCGATCAGATAATCCCAAATTATGCGTTAGACTTTGTAATGAAACCAACACTTACAAAAAGTTTGCATTTGCAAACTCCAATTAAAAAAAGTTGGTTCTTAATGACCTTTAAAAAACAAATATTAACGCCATTAAAATGGGAAAAGGACAATAAAGCTGGGAGTGCACGGACTTTTTTTACCGCAGGTGTAGCAGAGCTACATTGAGGACAAAAAATTGAAGTGATTTAGACTTTTTTGATTGAAGCGAAAAATGAGGGTTTTTGTTCCAGATTTTAGCTTTTTTGCACTGCATAGCAGCGCTACGGAATGAAGTGGTTTAAACTTTTTTGATTGAAGCGAAAAATGAAGATTTTTGTTCCAGATTTTAGCTTTTTTGCACTGCATAGCAGCGCTACGGAGTAATAAAAAGCTGAAATATGGGGCGAAAAGACCATTTTGCAGCCAATTGAAAAAAGTTTAAACCACTTCAATAATAAAAAGCTGAAATATGGGGCGAAAAGACCATTTTACAGCCAATTGAGAAAAGTTTAAATCGCTTCATCAGTACATTTCCAGATTTGCAGTCATTTTTACTTGTAATAAATTTCTAATGCGTAATTTGGGATAATTCCACCCTATTCATAAAAAAAGGCATTTCAAGTTTTCATTTGAAATGCCTTTTTTATTTAATATCCAGCGAATTAATAACTCATTTTCACAATCTCAATGACCTTTTCGGGTGTTACTTTTTGGCTGTCACTCAAAGCCAACCAACCTCTTTCAACAAAACGCGCCGCGATGAGTTCTGCGGTTCCTTCAAATTGATCGGTGTAGTCAGAAAGTTTGGTGGGTACGCCCAATTCCTGGAAAAAAGCCACCGTTTTATCAATGGCAACGTTGGCCGTTTCAGCATCGGAAAAACCTTGAATATTCCAAACTCTGCGGCCATATTGGGCCAATTTGGCTTCTTTTTCTTGGTGCATAACACGGTATAAATTAGGGCCTATAATGGCCAAAGTACGCGCATGGTCAATCTCGAATTTGGCGGTGAGTTCATGGCCAATCATGTGCGTGGCCCAATCAACGGGAACGCCTTTGCCTAATAAACCATTGAGCGCCATGGTGCAACACCACATAAAGTTGGAAGCCAACGGGTAATCGCTTGGATTTGCAATAACCGCCGGGCCAATTTCAACCAAAGTTTGGAGCACCCCTTCGGCAATGCGGTCTTGAAGTAAGGCACCATGCTGATAGGTTAAATATTGTTCCATGACATGCGTAAAGGCATCCACCACCCCATTTTGCAATTGCCGCAATGGCAAAGATGCAATCACGGTTGGGTCAGCAATGGAGAATTTTGGAAACAGCGCACTGCCGCCCAACACCAATTTTTCGTGAGTGGCTTCAATGGTGACCACCGCACCTGAATTCATTTCGCTGCCTGTGGCTGGCAAGGTGAGCACAGTGCCGAAAGGAACTACTTTGGTTGGGTCGGTAAATAATATGCGTTCGCGTAAAATTTGTATCGGGTCGCCCTGAAAATGAACAGCAGCCGAAATGAATTTTACCCCATCAATGACACTGCCACCGCCCACGGCCAAAATAAAAGTAAGGTCATGTTCCCGGATCAGATTGACGGCTTTAATCAAAGTTTCAAAGCGTGGATTGGGTTCAATGCCGCCAAATTCTACGCACTCAAAACCGGTTAATTGGGCTTTGACTTTATCGTAAACCCCGTTTTTAAAAATGCTGCCACCGCCGTAAGCCAACAAAACGCGTGCGCCTGCTGGAATGAGTTGAGCAAGTTTGGTTTCTTGGTCTTTGCCAAAATAATAATGTACCGGATTGTATAAGTCGAAATTGAGCATGATCGTTTTTTTTTCAAAAATAGACATAGATTCAGTTAATGTAAGCCAAACATTTCATAAAGTTCATGATTGGAGATACTTTGGTAAAATGCTGTTTTTAATGCTTTTCATCAATAAAAAAGGCTGCGTAAATCGGCAGCCTTTTTATTGGTAAAAAATTCAATGGCCTATTTGGCAATTTCCAATACGCCTAAAGTGTCGTACGCATTTAAAATAATTTTGTTTTTATCAACTCTTAACATGGATCCAATTCGGGGACGAAGGGAAGTGCCTTTGTAGCTAAACAAAATATCTTTGGTTATACTGCCATCTTTTTTGATGGTTGCAACAAACAAGGCGTTTTTGGAGTCAGAAGAAAATAACGATTGGGAACTTCTTTTGATTTCTTTGTCGTCGCTGGCTTCAATGTTTTTTTCTACATCTTCGTATATGATATACGTTTCATCATTATAATAGGTTGAAAAGATAGATGGATTTGTCGCATTTAATTGATATTTTGGAATGCGTGACACCGTTTCAACTTCCGATTTACTATTGATGTTAATACAAGCCACATCGCAATAATACACTCTTTCAGTCGTATACTTTTGAGTGTGAATGATAATAATTTTATATTGTTCAGCGACAATCACAAAACCGCCATCTTTTCGGCTGTAAACCGAACGAACATAATAAGGGACATAGTCTTCTTCGCTGCGCAATTTTTCTGGATATAACCCTTCTAACTCAATGACATTTGATGATTTAACAGTTCCTGTTTTACAGTCAATGATACAATTAAAAAACTCATTGGTTACCACGTTTTTTCGTCGTGCAAAAAAGGAATTGCTAATATCTCGTAAAAAGCCGGAGCAGATAAAAGTGTCATTGTCTCCTGGAATAAGACCAATAGAACTAATATTGTTGTTCTTGTAATCCAGTTTAATTTCTTTTATATCGTCACCTTTGTTGATGATGAAAATTTTGTAACAGAATTTGCTGTAATCGTCTTCGCGTTCATCTCTTTCTTTTTCAACACGAGCAAGTATATAGATGTTTTCAAAATTGTCAATGCGGAAATCCACGGCGTAGATTTTTTTGGAAAAAAAGGGCAATTGTACATTCTTATTAAACAATAATTTTTGAAATGTGTTGTCGTATATTTTAAAAACCATTTCAAAAGGGTCTTTTCTTTTTTGCTTTAATCCGCTGTATACTAACACTTTTGTAGAGTCTTTTGAAAAACGATAATCAGCAAAAGGTGTTGCGTCATCAGACAATTCTTCGAGTACCTTAATATCTGGAGACATTTTCAAATTAAAATCGGACGATGACGTATAAAGCAGATTCAAATCTTCTTTGCGCTTATGCTCTCGAAAAAAATGACTGATTTGATCTTTCATGAAAAAGGCGCCGTCGTAACTATATTTTTTATCTTCTTGAAAATTAAAAACGACCGGTTGCTCGTCAATTAGTTGCGCATTGTAATTGTATTTTCGACAATACAACTCATGGTCTTTGGTCCTGTTTGCCACAAAAATTGCGTCTTTATTTCCGCCAAGAACTTGAATTGAGCCCCTTGTTTTGGTGTCTTCGGACCATTTTAAAGTAAATTTTTGTGCATGCATCTGGCTACACACAGAAATTAACAAGATTGTATAAATTTTTAACTTCATGTTTGTAAGATTAATTTAAATTCTATTTTTGCATAAAAATAAAAAAAAATTGTAGATGGCAAATAATTCTCACATAATGTTACGTATTTTTTTTAGTGGCATGATAGTTAGAAATTAACCTGAATAAAAACTTAAAGATTTTAAAACCAACTAAATAAAAACCCATGAAATGTAAATCGTTTTCTTTAATTTTATTAGTGTGCTTTTCCACAGCTTTAACCATAGCTCAAGTTACCACTGGCAACGTGAAAGTTTACAAACCAGACGGAAACAAAAAAGCGAATGCCAACGCTTACAAATGGACTGCTAAAACTGATTTTGTTGCCATGTCAGTGGGCGAATTTCCTGCTATTTTTGAATATAGAATTGCAGACAAATTCAGTGTCGAAGGATCTGCTGCGTTAACTTATGGTTTTATCAGTAATGCTGGCTTATTAAACACTAAAGATGAAAGCGGATATAATGACAGCTATCTAAAACAACAAGCTGGATCTGGATATGCTTTTAGGGGTGCATTCAAATATTATCCATCAAACGATTATGATGCACTAGAGGGCTGGGCTTTCGGTGTTCAAGCATTTGTTAAAAATATGAAGCGTGAGTACACGGACATAGATGCAAGAGGTGAAAAAGATGTCAAAGTAAAAACAGGTCTTTCATTGCAAATCACCAAACAAATATTTTATGATTCAAATATTTCTTACGAATGGTTAATTGCTATTGGATATGCCAACAGCAAACGCGATTATTTAGAATACGATGGTACAAATGGGTACGTACAAAAAAGCACGAACGATGGCTCACCAAATATCCAATTAGGACTTCGATTGGGTTTTGGAAACTAATTAAACACCATTTTCAAATAAAAAAATCCGCCAAATGGTGGATTTTTTTATGCCTGCTTTTATAGCTAAAAGGTTTGATTAGGTTCACTATATTTGCAAATTAATTACGCGTTAGGGATGGCAGTGGCATCCTTTTGCCTTTGGCAAAAGATATAGCGGACAGCCCGACCCGTCCCGCCTTAGGTGGACGGGGAACGCCCAAAAAATCATTCGTACCGAAGTAGACGAAGCAGCAACATGAAGAACATACGAAATTTTTGCATTATTGCCCATATCGATCACGGAAAGAGCACTTTAGCCGACCGTTTACTCGATGAAACACATACGGTTACCGCCCGTGAACAACAAGCCCAATTGCTCGACAATATGGATTTGGAACGCGAGCGAGGCATTACCATTAAGAGCCACGCCATTCAGATGGAGTACATGTACAAGGGCGAAAAATACATTTTGAACCTGATTGACACGCCTGGGCACGTCGACTTTTCTTATGAAGTGTCGCGTTCCATTGCGGCTTGCGAAGGGGCTTTGCTTATTGTAGATGCCGCGCAAAGTATTCAGGCACAGACCATTTCCAATTTGTATTTGGCTTTAGAGAATGACTTGGAAATTATTCCCGTTTTAAATAAAGTGGATTTGCCCAGCGCCAATCCAGAAGAGGTGAGCGACGACATCGTGGAGTTGTTGGGCTGCAAGCACGAAGATATTATTCGGGCTTCGGGAAAAACAGGCTTTGGGGTAGACAGCATTTTGGCCGCCATTATTGAGCGCATTCCAGCGCCATCTGGCAGCGATGAAGAACCTTTGCAAGCGTTGATTTTTGATTCTGTATACAATCCGTTTCGCGGCATCGAAGTTATTTTCAGGGTTAAAAATGGGGTCATGCGCAAAGGACAAAAAATTAAGTTCATGTCGACGGGCAATGAGTATTTCGCCGATGAGGTGGGTACTTTAAAGCTCAATCAGACGCCGAAAGATTTTATTTCGGCGGGCGATGTGGGCTATTTGATTTCGGGGATCAAAGAGGCGAAAGAAGTAAAAGTCGGCGACACCATTACCGATGCCAAAAACCCAACCCAGGTCATGATTAATGGCTTCGAAGACGTGAAACCGATGGTTTTTGCCGGGATTTATCCGGTGGAAAACGACGATTTTGAAGATTTACGTGCTTCCATGGAAAAATTGCAATTGAACGATGCCTCTTTGGTTTTTGCACCCGAAAGTTCGGCGGCCTTGGGCTTTGGTTTCCGATGCGGTTTCTTGGGGATGTTGCACTTAGAAATCATTCAAGAGCGATTGGAACGCGAATTTAACATGACCGTGATTACGACCGTACCCAACGTATCGTATTTGGCTTATACCAAAAAAGCGCCAGAAACGGCTTTTATTGTAAACAACCCTTCTGATTTGCCAGAACCTTCAAGGTTAGATCGGGTCGAGGAGCCTTATATTAAAGCAACTATCATTACCAAGTCCGATTTTGTGGGCAATGTCATGAGCTTGTGTATTGAAAAACGCGGCATTATTACCAACCAAACCTATTTGACACCCGAACGTGTGGAGTTGAATTTTGACATGCCTTTGGCCGAAATTGTGTTTGACTTTTACGACCGACTTAAAACGGTTTCCAAGGGATATGCTTCGTTCGATTACCACCCTATTGGCATGCGCACTTCGCGTTTGGTACGGTTGGATGTGTTGCTCAACGCGCAATCGGTAGATGCTTTATCTGCATTAATCCACGAGGATAACGCCTTTTACATTGGCAAAAAAATGTGTGAAAAATTGCGGCAATTAATCCCGCGTCAACAATTTGACATTCCGATTCAAGCGGCTATTGGGGCTAAAATTATTGCCCGTGAAACCATCAAAGCCTTGCGAAAAGACGTAACCGCCAAATGTTATGGGGGTGATATTTCACGTAAAAGAAAATTGCTCGAGAAGCAAAAAGCAGGTAAAAAGAAGATGCGCCAAGTGGGTAATGTAGAAATTCCGCAATCGGCATTTATGGCCGTTTTAAAATTGAATGATTAAGAGCATGTTGCAAAAATTGTCTTTCATATTGTTTTGTGTATTGGGTTTGCAATTTGCAACGGCTCAATTGCACCGTTTTAAGGCGGAGAACATCAGTGTCATTACACGCACCGAGAAAGGGGAATGGAGCAAATGGTCCAAGCCAGAACCTTCGAGTTTGTTGATTACGGTGGATGAAGCCAAAAACCGAATTGTTATTCATTCGCAAGATATTCAGGTGTATACCATTTTGAGTGCCGACACCAATGACAGCAACGCCGACGACGAGGTGCAAACTTTTGAATGTGCCGACCTAGAAGGAGGCGCTTGTACCATTCTGTTTTTGATGCGTAAAAAGCAAAACAAGCGCATGCAATGCTATGTCAACTTTAACGACATTCGGTTTGTGTACAATGTGTCGATATTGGAAGATCCAGTGGCGGAACCAAAAAAGCAGTAGGTGCAGCAAACGTATCCAAGCACTGAAAAATTAAAGCAAAAAACCCACATTTCCAGCTTGTTTCAAGAGGGTAAATCGGTGAGTGCTTCTCCCCTACGTCTTATTTTTTTACCTTTAGAATTGGCGGATAGCCCCATTAAATTCGGCGTCAGTGTTCCCAAAAAACACCACAAAAAAGCCGTCGATCGGAATTACTTAAAACGGGTGCTGCGCGAATGCTACCGCAAAAACAAATCCCTTTTACTGCCTCATGTCGGACAAGGCTTTTTGTTTATGATGGTGTACCAATCGGCGGAAACGTTAACGTATGCTGAAATTGAGTTGAAAACGCAAGAAGTTTTTCAGAAGTGGACATTGCGCAAATAATAACTTTTGCAGAACGTAATTTGAATTACGATATTACGAGTTCGCTTTGTTCCTGAAAATTCTTGATAAAATAATCCTTCAATAAACCGTATAGGCTTAAATCTTCATCTAAAGAAGGCCAGTGAATTCCTGTGCCGTTTGCAATGAATCGAAACTCGTTTAAATCCCCTAGAGATGCCGTTTTCAATCGTTTATGATTTTCTATTTTGTCTATAAGGATCTGCTTGGTATTAAGAGAAATAAACAACCTATTATCATCAATAAGCAAGGATTCAATTCTCAAGCCTTTTGAGAAAATCATTTCTTCAATTGGATCATATATTTTATGAGAAGTATTCATTCCACTTTTTTATAAATTCAGCAACATGCTGGTTGATCATTTTCATTATTTCGCGTTCCTCACGAGCAGTGAATCCAATAAAATACGCTGCATTTATTGGTTCTAACCACACCTTTCCTGTCGCGTCCGCTTTTTCAATATGTACATGTATAGGCTCATTGTTTTCATTGCTATAGAAGAAAAAGCGATACCCGTTGAGAAATAGAATGGTTGGCATGAACAAATCTACTCATTTTTTCTCATGAAACAATAGCTGCCGGGTTGCTTTATTGGTCGTTTTGTGATAAGATCGCTATTGGGTTTTGGAATCATTATATTATCACAATAAGTAGTCTGTTATGCCTTTCGAAACGGATGAAAAGCTCAGGCACATTAAACCCAAATTACGCATTAGAAATTTATTAATAATAAAATGACTGCAAATCTGGAACCAAAATCTTCATTTTTCGCTTCAATCAAAAAAGTCTAAATCAATTCAGTTTTTTGTCCTCAACGTAGCTCTGCTACTCCATCGGTAAAAAAAGTCTGTGCACTCCCAGCTTTTTTGCCCTTTTCACTTTTTAATGGCGTTAATATTTGTTTTTGTAAAGGTCATTAAGAACCAACTTTTTTATTGGAGTTTGCAAATGCAAACTTTTTGTAAGTGTTGGTTTCATTACAAAGTCTAATTCGAAATTTGGGTTAAAACAAATCGGTTGACGCTCCCCTCATGTGATCAAATCGTAGTTATATACAATGGTGTACCAATCGGCGGAAACGTTAACGTATGCTGAAATTGAGTTGAAAACGCAAGAAGTTTTTCAGAAGTGGGCTCTAAAAATGCGATCTACAATTGAGATAAAATAGTTTATCATATAATTGTACATCGGCAAAAATCAAGTCAGTATATTTGCTCTATGTTTCAACAAATCATTGCTTATTGTTTAGTAGCTGCGGCGGTCTTTTTTTTGATTAAGATGATGATGCCCAGCAAAAAAGGTACGTGCCACGACGACTGCGCTTGCGGTCCTGAAAAACAAAAAGACAAGAAGCAATAGTTGTTTTGTAAATTGACTGTCAGATTTCATCTAGTAATGTCATTTTAGAATGAGGAATGAAAATCATTCAAAATTAGCATCACTCTGTTTGAGTCTTCGACCCTCGAGAAAAAATTCTTTTCACTTATTCCCAACAAATCGCCATTACAGCCGCATAAAACGCAAAAAACCACCAAAAAAATATTTATCTTTTGTTGATTTAATAGTATTTAAATCTATCTTTGCGCCCTGAAAACAGGCAGTCTGTTTTTAGCCTAATGACCTTAAATTAAAACGTTAAGCAATGTCAAAAGCAATAGGAAAAGTTTCGCAAATCATCGGGCCTGTGGTCGATGTGGTGTTTGATAATGCCTCTGTAGAGTTACCAAAAATTTACGACTCACTTGAAGTAACCCTTCAAAATGGTTCCAAATTGATTTTGGAAGTTCAACAACATACTGGTGAAAACACCGTTCGTACCATTTCGATGGACTCAACGGATGGATTAAGCCGTGGCACAGCAGCTGTGGCCACTGGTAGCGCCATTCAAATGCCAATTGGACCAGACATTTATGGTCGTTTGTTCAACGTAGTTGGAGAGGCCATTGATGGATTGGGTAATTTGCCACGCGAAGGCGAACATGGGATGCCCATTCACCGCCAAGCACCTCGTTTTGACGAACTTTCTACATCGACAGAAGTCCTATTTACAGGTATTAAAGTAATCGACCTAATTGAGCCTTATGCAAAAGGAGGTAAAATTGGATTATTTGGTGGAGCTGGAGTAGGTAAAACGGTTCTTATTCAAGAATTGATTAACAATATTGCCAAAGGACACGGTGGTTTATCTGTGTTTGCTGGTGTGGGTGAAAGAACCCGCGAAGGAAATGACTTATTGCGCGAGATGTTAGAATCGGGCATTATTAAATATGGTGATGAGTTCATGCATTCCATGGAAGAAGGTGGATGGGATTTGAGCAAAGTGGACAAACCAGGTATGCGTGAGTCAAAAGCTACGTTTGTATTTGGTCAAATGAATGAGCCACCAGGAGCACGTGCTCGTGTGGCTTTGTCAGGTCTTTCTATTGCAGAATATTTCCGCGATGGTGCTGGAACTGATCAAGGAAAAGACGTATTGTTCTTTGTGGACAACATCTTCCGATTTACCCAAGCAGGTTCTGAGGTTTCGGCTCTTTTGGGTCGTATGCCTTCTGCGGTAGGTTACCAACCAACATTGGCTACTGAAATGGGAGCCATGCAAGAGCGCATTACCTCAACCAAAAAAGGATCGATTACTTCTGTTCAGGCGGTTTACGTTCCTGCGGATGACTTAACTGACCCGGCACCAGCAACAACATTTGCTCACTTAGATGCCACTACGGTATTGTCACGTAAAATTGCTGAGTTAGGTATTTACCCTGCGGTAGATCCATTGGATTCTACTTCACGTATTTTGACACCAGAAATTTTAGGTAGAGAGCATTATGATTGTGCACAACGCGTAAAAGAAATTCTTCAGAAATACAAACAACTTCAAGACATCATTGCCATTTTAGGGATGGAAGAATTGTCTGAAGACGATAAATTGGCGGTATCTCGCGCTCGTCGTGTACAACGTTTCTTGTCGCAGCCTTTCCACGTTGCAGAGCAATTTACAGGGATTCCTGGGGTATTTGTTGACATCAAAGAAACTATTAAAGGGTTTAATATGATTATGGATGGTGAATTGGATCACTTGCCAGAAGCCGCATTTAACCTAAAAGGTTCTATTGAAGAAGCGATTGCTGCTGGTGAAAAAATGTTGGCAGAAGCCTAATCACAGAGAATTACAAATTTACACACTATGATTGTAGAAATTGTTACTCCCGAAGCCACCTTGTTCAAAGGAAAAGTGACTTCAGTTGCCGTTCCAGGCGTTGAAGGTGAATTTCAGATGTTGCATAATCACGCGGCCATTGTCTCTATTTTAGCGAAAGGAAACGTAAAGGTAGTGGGAACCAATTTGGAATTTGACCGTGCGCACGAAGCACGCTTCAAACAAGTAAATGCAACCACTTATTGGCTTCCCATACAGTCTGGTACTGTGGAAATGAAAGACAATAAAGTAATTGTTTTAGCTGATTAAATTTTATAAAACATATTTATTAAAGCCCGGTTTGCCGGGCTTTTTTTTTGAGGAAAGAGACAAGAGTCAAGAAGAAAGAAGAAAGAGGAAAGAGGAGAGAAACAAGAGCAAACGTTTTAATCAAAAAAAGCCTTGCGGGAATTGAAAGTCTGGCTGCAGTACAGCGTGTTCGTGAAAAGACTTTAGCTTCGCTCCGTTCGAACCATTCGTCCCGATGGTTCTCGGGTCGACTTTTGACTTTTAACTTTCGACTTTTGGCTTTAGACTTATAATGTTTTGCTACCTTTGCACCCTAAAATCCAATGGATGAGTCGGGTCAGAATCACCAAACAATTTTCATTTGAAACGGGTCATGCGCTGTATGGCTACGATGGTAAATGCAAAAATGTGCATGGGCACAGTTACAAGTTATCGGTTACCGTTATTGGCACGCCCATTAACGATCCGGAACACGTAAAACACGGCATGGTGATTGATTTTACCGATTTAAAAAAAATGGTAAAAGAAGACATTGTCGATGTATTTGACCACGCCACTGTGTTTAATGCGCATACGCCTCATGTGGAGTTGGCCAAAGAATTAATGGACCGTGGACACCAAGTTTTGTTGGTGCCCTATCAGCCAACCAGCGAAAACATGGTGCTTGATTTCGCCGAAAAATTAAAAAACCGCCTTCCACAAGGTGTTGAGTTGTTTGCCTTGCGGCTTCAAGAAACCGAAACTTCCTTTGCCGAATGGTACGCCGATGACAACCGATCATAACCCCATTAAGATTGCTATTGAGCCAGGCAAAAAAGTGTATTTTGCCAGCGACCAGCATTTTGGGGCCCCAACACGTGCACTCAGTTTGCCTAGAGAACAAAGGTTTTTGACTTGGTTAAATGAGATTCAACCCCATGCGGCGGCCTTGTTTTTGGTAGGCGATTTGTTCGATTTTTGGTTTGAATACAAAGAGGTCGTCCCCAAAGGTTTTGTCCGCATTTTGGGCAAATTGGCCGAATTCAGAGACCAAGGTATTCCCATTTATTTTTTTGTGGGCAACCACGATTTATGGATGGATGGCTATTTTGAACAAGAATTAAATATTCCCGTTTTTTACGACAACCAAGAATTTTTACTCGGCGACCGGCTATTTCTGATTGGTCATGGCGACGGAAAAGGCCCTGGCGACAAAGGGTACAAACGCATGAAAAAGGTGTTTACCCACCCGTTTTCCAAATGGCTCTATCGGTGGTTGCACCCCGATATTGGCATGAAATTAGCGCAGAATTTATCGGTAAAAAACAAGCTCATTTCTGGCGAAGCCGATGTCCATTTTTTAGGACCCGACCAAGAATGGCTTATTCAATATACCAAGCGTAAAATTGAAACAAAACCATACGATTTCTTAGTATTTGGCCACCGTCATTTGCCCTTGTATTACCCACTAAACGACCAATCGGTCTATGTGAATTTGGGCGACTGGATCAGTTATTTTTCTTATGCTGTATTTGATGGAACAGAAATGGTGTTGGTGGTGCCAAATGCTGTTGACTGAAAATAAAAATGCTACGCTTATTTAGTCACTATCTTATTTGATTTTTTGTAGCACTATTTTTTCATCCATTTTTTTGGAAATACTTTCCAAAATGCCTTTTAAATCTTCGTAATATTCGGCTGGTAAAATGGACGTTGCCACCTGATAGCGATATATAACTTGTATTTGATTTTCGCGTTTAGCAATCTGAAAGGTGAATACAATTTCATTGTTAGGCAGGCGAATCGCAAGCGGTTCTGGTAGCTTTTCTATGCTGTAATTGTCTGGTATATTTAAGGTAAACATGATGCGCTCTTCTGTTGGAAATGGGAATTCTATAGGAAGATCACGTGTGGGTGACACAAAAGGGTTTTGTTCTGGCGGAAAAAATAACAGTGGCCGAACAAACAATTTGTCTCCCATGGTGTCAATCGAATTTTTGTCGGTGATGTCAAAGGTTTCTTCTATGGGTAGCCCCAATTTGTTTTTGTTTTCAATTTTGTATTCGCCTATTTCACTCCGATTGAAATGTTTTTCATAGGCAGCTAAATAATCGTCTTGAGACTGATTGTTAAATTGTGCACGAAAAAGATAGGCTTCATAATCACTGTAAATAGCTTTCACTTTCCCCGTTACTTTCCCCTCCTCATTAATTGCAAATAATCCAGTGTAACGAGAACTACTAAATTGATCGAATTTTAACGAAATTAAATTTGATTTGTCTCCTTTTTTTAGCAATAAACCATTCCAGTTTAAGTCGCGCAACGGAAGTAAATTGGGCAACGACAATTTGGAGGTAGCATCCATTAAATAGTTTTTATCTTCATATTTAACGGCTACAATTACATGGTTAAAAGCTGTTCTTGATGGAAAAAGAGGAATGCCATTATCACGGGTACTGATTAAAACAGGACTTGCATCATATCCGCCCTCAATAAGCAAGGCATATAACAACAAATTAACCTCCGCCGAATTACCCGTTTTTGTTTCTAAGACTTTTTTTAAGTTATTTTGACAAAAAACGCGGAGTTCATTATTCCATGTTATTTCACGTTGCACATGGTTAAAAATGCCAAGTAATCCCTCTATAGCACCAGGGAATTCAGTTTTTATGGCTTTAGCGGTTTCTTTTGCAAAAGAGGTGCTGCGAATTTTTTCACCAAAATCTTGGTGATAGAACATGTGGTCAGCTACGCCATTCCAAGTGGTAGAATAGACATTTACGTTTGATTCGGGCATCTGACTACTTGCCAATTCATGTTTAATTTCGCAGCGGTAATTATCGGGATTAATTGAATAGGGCTCCATTTTTAACGCGGGAACATTTCTGAGAATATAGGTTGTTTGGTATTCTGAAAATTTAACAACGTTCGACTCCGTCTTTACATTGTTATAACTTGTTGGATCGTATCGGGTAAAATAATTAAACGAAGAAAAAACACTTTCGCTTTTTGTTTCAGGCGAAAGCAAACCCTTGTAGTACGGATTGTACTTAAAATATTCTGGAATGCGGGAGGTAAATTCAGCATAATTGCACGGGACTTCTTCTTGAAAAGTCCAATCAGGAAAATTGGAAAAAAAAGGAGAGGTAATTTCAACTCTAAATTCAAGTATCGATCCTTCTTTTACATTAGGAAGTGTGATTTTTTTGAGGTGAAAGTTTTCGTTTTTGTCTTCATCAAAAATGCCTTCGCTTTTTAATTTCGTTTTTTCAATTTTACCATTCACCAAATTATATGTTACAGCTTTATCTATTGTAACGCGCTCTTTTTCGGAGGATGTGTAATACGGAACTGAAAAATCGGCATACTTATATCCCGCTTTTGAATACACCTTAATTTTATAATTGATTCGTGTAATAAGTTCAAAACGTTCACCTTTATAATTAATTGACGTTTCGCCCGTTTTAAACAAATAGCAGGCAACTGCCGAACTATCAGTTGGGTGTTTTTTCTGTTCTAATTCTTCAATGGTCACGTTGCCCAATTCGTATTTTTGTGACCAAACATTGCTACAAAGGAACAAAAGAAACAGGTAAAAAGCAGATGTTATATGGCTTGTTCTCATGGATTTAGTAATATTTTTTGATTGTCAAATGTAACGACCCGATCTTTAAAATTTCTATACTCTTCATATTTGGATGCCTCAAACGTACCCGCTTTTAATTCGTACACTCTGGTACAGATGATGTCATTTCCTTTGCGTTCATATTGAATGCTATAGGTTCCGAAGGCCGTTTCAATGTGGTTATTTTCAGGACAAAAGTGAACACTGCCATTTGCGGGAAGATGAATTACGTACGTGTCTTTCAAATACTGATCACGGTCAAAACAAAAGGGTAATTTTCTGGAACGAATCCGCATTGGAATGTCTTGAAGCCGATTCATTACTGTTGGAATAAACGCCTTGAATTGTTGGTATTCTTGCCAGTATATTGGGCTGTGGAAGGTCACTTTTTCTTCAAATTCAAAGTCATCTCGGCGGTCTGAAAATTGATATGCATCAATGTTAACCTCCCGAATGTACGATAGCTTCTTGTTGTAATGTTCTTGAATTTTTTGCGCACGCTGTTTGGGTAACATATAACTGTCACCATATTGAATCCCTTTAGACACGATAGTTGATTGGGCGGTCATTTTACCGGTTGAATCAATCGTGATTTGATGTGTAGATTCAATGCGGTTGCTGTTGATTTGGCCCCCGTTTGATGCCACAAATTGAGCGCCATCAGGTTTAATCATTAACACCGTTCGGTTGTCTGTAAAATCTCCTTGATACCCAAACGGGCTGGTTTGAGAGGTGCATTCTAGAAAGTAGTTTTTGGTTGCTAAAGGCACCGTTAAAAAAGCATGATTTCCTTGAATCCGCAATAGGTCTTTGTCAATCTCCTTTTTGTCATCACCGGCATAAACCAGTGTATAGTAAGCGGGCACGCCAGCAGCATGTAATAAGCAAGCGGTATAATTAGCCAAGGCTTTGCAATCGCCATACCCCAATCGGTCAACATCAGATGCTTTCATGGGTTTCCAACCCCCGATCCCTAGCTGCACGCTGACATACCGTGTTTTACTCTGCACATACTCATAGATCTTTTTAGCTTTATCTACGGGGTTGGGCAAATCTTTCACCATGTTGATCACGGCATTTTTAGTTGTTTCTGGCACATCATCGGTGCCGCTCAATAATTTGTCGTTTACCCATTTTCCAAACTCATCCCAATTGCTGGCAGCTCCTTGCACACCTTCTAATGAAAACGGACTCATAGCGTGATATACAATAGGTACAAACTCAAATAAACTGGGGGCGTAAGGTTCGTTTTTAATGGAAACGACATGCTCGCAAGAGTAGCTGCAGCCGTCTGGTATTTCTTGTTCCTTAATAAAGGTATTGCTCCCTTTTATTTTTTTGCTCCATGTAAAACCAGGCGGGAAAGTAATGGTAAACGACGCTTTTTCGATACTTTCATGGTAATCATTTAATGGAGACCATGATGTTATAAATGCGGTGTTGGACGTACTTACTTTAGAATGACAAGCAAATGTAATGGGGTATTGGTTTGGCGTATAATCTAAAAAAAGGATTCGGTTGTCGCCAATAATTGAAAATCCGTCAGCGACACTTTGGTCTCTAAAATCAGTTTTATCTAGCTTTTTGATTAAATTTCCTTCTTTGTCATACACCGCCACTTCAAATAATTTTATTTTGGTTGACGGATTATAAAATTCCCGTGCATCAACATTTAACATGCCCGATTCTTTTAAAACAGTAATGGTCATTTGGTGGTCAACAGTCATTTTATCAACCGCTTCAATTGAAATTTGAAGGTTTTCATTCCGAACCACAGAATAGCTGTTTTCTTTTAATTCTTCTGGGATATTTGCCACATTTAAAGGGTTTACTTGTCCCCAAATGCTTGAAAATGCAAATAGAAAAATAAATATAAATTTCATGCGCCTTTTTTTGGCTTTAAAAATAGATATTTATTTACAATAGTTTAATGTTAACCTAAAAAATGTATGTAACAAGCTGGATTTATAATCATTTTACAAGTATAAAAATAAGCGAATCCGTTGGGTGTAGTCCCTACCGAAACAAACTAGACAACACCTCCAAAGACTTAGGTGTTTTAAAGCCTTCGCGGTGAAGGGTATAATACCGCAAAACCAGATCTAAACCCTCGCGGCGTTGCAAGCCATTGGTCGGTTCATCCATGTCAAATGACCGACCTTGAAGCAGCAATTTAAACAAATTTGATTGTTCGATGCTAAGTGTATTGGGGGTAATTTCATGTAAAAACCGCCCTTCACGCAAATCAAAGAACGGGGCCGCTATGAACTCAATTTCTGGATAAAAACCAAGATATTTGGTTAATTCCAACAACAAGAAAAGCGGCGCATTGACTGGGTTCTGGTGGGTATCGATCCACAGTATGGCAGCTTCTACCAAATCAAATAATTCGGGTTGTGGGCCTTCGTGCCGCAGTAATTCGTGCAAGGTTTCGGCCAAAAACAAGGTTTGCATTTGCTTAAACGGATCGGTGTATAAAGCCTGAAGCGGCGGATGCAAGCGCACTTCCTTGAAATACTCTAAAGTGCCTTTATTCTTGAATGATGCCGTAAATTCCAATATTTGCAACGGCTGAAAATAAGAAGCCTTTAACGCTGTTTTTGAGCTTGAAAAAGCATTTCGCACCATATATTGTTGCGGTCCATGATCAGCGGTGTACAAGTGAACAATAAGGCTGTTTTCTTGAAATTTTAAAGAATGTAAAACCACCCCTTTTGTTTGAACGATCATCTAATTAGGTATTAACGGACAATCATTACTTTTTTAACGGTGGTATCACTGCCATCGGCAGCCGAAACAAACACGACATATACGCCCGAACTTACTTTGTATTTCCCAAAGGCCATGGTGTCCCATTCAATGGTGCCGCCCGCAGAGGTGGTTTCAAATACCAAATTGCCTTCGATATCGGTTATTTTCACGGTGGCCTTGTCAGTTAAATTGCAAATTTTAACGGTTCCTTCGTAATCAGGCCGAACGGGGTTTGGATAAATATACACATTTGCCAAGGTGCTGCTGGCAGTAGTGGCAATTCCCTTAAAACTCACCATGCCGCGGTCGGTGGCCACAAACACCGTCCCGTTTATGGCATCAATTTCAACATCGACTATAGTATTACTGGGCAAAGGCGAATTATCAACCGTAAAATGATAAATGGTTTGTTGGCCGTCGGCACTTATGTAATAAAGTCCAGTATCGGCGGTGCCAATCCATTTTTTATTGGAACCATCAACACAAATGTCGGTTACAAATTGTTGGTAAAGCAGTTCTTGCGCCAACCCATCTTCCACAATAATAATGGCGCGGGTTTTTAGTTCATTTTGGCTCAAAAATTGATCAACTGATGACAATACACGCACGCCTCGGGTGCTTCCAATCCAGAGTTGGTTTTTTTGGTCAATGGCCACACAACGGACATCGCCATCGGGCAAGTTGCCGGTTTCATCATTTTTGATGACCATGTATTTGTTGTTGTAATTTTCGTTAAAAGCCAACACCCCATTGCGGTCAGTAGGGATCCATTTGGTGTTGTTTTTGTCTACGACCAGCGATCCATAACTTACGTCGCGTGCGTCACTAAAAACCGAAGTAACCGAGTACGATTGCCATTGGCCCGAACTGCGCAACACCTTAATACTTTTGTCAATCATGTTGTTGGACATCCATAAGTTGTTGTTTTTGTCCCATGCTGGGCCATTAACCCGAATATCAACATAAGTAGGGTTTCCGGCAATTACCAAGGTTTCCAAACCATTTGGGGCAGTATTTGCTTGGTTATACAACTTGGTTGCCTGCTCATTTTCCATTTTGAGCAAGCCCGAAAAATAAGAGGCCACCCAAACTTGGTTTTCGTTTTTCGGATTAAACACCAAATTAGACAAGGACTTGGCCCCTAACAACCCGTCATACGGGAGCTTTGACCAGCTCGTGTTTTTATATAAACTAATGGGAAACTGTCCGAGTCCGCGTGGCGGATCATACGGATTATAGGTTCTATTGTAAGCGCCGTACAACACCCATAAAGCGGTGCTGCTTTTTTTCATTCTAAAAATTTTATTGCGCACGGGTCCATCAGGCAAAATGAACTCAACACGCCCACTGTTACCCAATGGTGTTTGTAAAATACCTGATTCTTGGGTGCCCACATAAAGGGTTTGGCCATCGGTGACGGCACAGTTAAAAGTCAATGGATCCGTTCCGGTTGGCGTATAAGTATAGTCAAGTTGTCGGATAAAGTTAGAACCAAAAACCAACACATGGTTCGGGGTCACAGCCGTCAGCAGACTGGCTTGGGTTTTAATCTGTACCCCCGCTTCGGGCAAGCTGTAAAAAGAAATCCATCCACCCGCTTGGTATCGATACAATTGTTGGTTGCTGTTCCAGCCAATCAAATTATTGTTTAAGTTTACAACGCCTCTCCAAACGCCTGAGTCTAAGGTTTGCCACTGGTTGAAATCATTTAAAAAAGGACTGCTCAGATCACCCCAGCGAATGCCATAATTTTGGGTAGCTGCATACAATTTACCCGAAACCACCGCCGTTTGCAACACTTTGATTTCCTGACCAGTAGGTCCCATGAAATAAGTATCACCGAATACTAAGGTGGAAGGATTAAATTGTACCACGCCAAAATCGCAGGACAAGAAAATTTGATTATTATATTCTAAGAAATGATTGATTTTTTTAATGTTTGAAGGAATTGATTTATTGATGATATCCACCAATTTAATGACTTTTCCAGTGGTCTCGTTGACTACCACCATCAAGCCATTTTCATAGCCCAACAAAAACAACTTGTAGGTTTCACTATAATAAAAGCACGACAAAAATTCACCTGAAATTCCTTGTATGGTCGAGGTGGTTTTCACTGATCCGTTAATAAGTGACTTGGTAAAAAAACTGTTTTCGCACGAGCCGTAAATCGCTTTGTTGGTCACGGCAATATCTTGTACATTGTGGTAGGAGTAATGTCCCTCCCATTGTGTGTTCTCTTGGGCTAACCCAACTTGGATCATCAGCAAAAATCCTGCAAAAAACCGGCAAATATTCATGGTGCAAATTTACGTAGGTTTAATAAACCTCAAACCTAGGAATAACGCAAAAAATCAAAAATAAGTATGTTAGGAAAAAAAGTGTTTATTGGCCACTTCGTATCGCTTCAACCGGGTCAAGTCGTGAGGCACTAATGGCAGGGATGATCCCTGAAACAAGCCCAATGATGACAGAAAGTCCTGTTCCTAACAGGCAGTTGGACAAACTTAATACAAACTCAAAATCTAGAACAGAGGTCATAATTTGTGCCACCAACCATACGAGCAGCAGCCCAACCATTCCGCCGATAAGGCATAAAATGACCGCTTCAAATAAGAACTGAAATAAAATAAATCGGTTTTTGGCCCCAAGTGATTTTTGAATGCCAATGAGGTGGGTACGCTCTTTGACAGACACAAACATGATGTTGGCAATGCCGAAACCACCCACTAGCAAGGAAAAGAAACTAATCACCCAGCCGCCAAAATTGAGATTTGAAAAAATATCATCTAAAAAATCGGTAAACCCAGACAGTACATTTAAGAAGAACGTGTTGATTTCGCCTTCCTTGATGCCCCTTAAGGTGCGCATCCGTTGAATTAACTCTGCTTTAAAAGCCTCCATATCAACTTCCTTTTCGGGTTTGATAAGTATGGCGGGCGTAATTTTTTCATTGTTATCGCCATACAACCTGCGAATGAAATTCATGGGAATATAGAGCGCGTCATCGCGGCTTTCGTCAAAAGTGGAAAAGCCTTGTTTTTCAATGACGCCAATAACCGTAAAACGCTGGCCATACAAGCGAATTTTTTTTCCTAAAGCTTCTTCAGCCGTATCAAATAAACCCATCGCCACTTCGTAACCAAGCACCACCACTTGGGTTCCCGAATTTGATTCCGCATTATTAAAAAAACGGCCATTGCCAATTTTTACGCCATCGATGGTTTCAAATTCATCGGTAGTGGGTGTTACCCGAACCGAACTCACCGTTTTGTTTTCGTATTTAACCGGCTCATTTTTAGTGAATAAGCAAAAAGCCATTTTGTCATAATGCTTCAGGTTTTTGCGCAAATTTTCGTATTCGTCGTAGCTTACATCCGGAAATTGTTCTCGTTTCCAACGCGGCACTTCAGTGGGGCCAAATGAAAATCGCATCAAGTAAATGGAGTTTTTGTCTAAACTGCTTAAATCTTTGGTAATTTTTTGGTTAAGCGAATCAACCGCAGCCAAGACAGCAATGATTGAAAAAATGCCAACGGTCACGCCTAATAACGACAATAAGGTACGTAACTTGTTGGTTCGCAGCGCCTGAGCTGCAAAACCTAAACTTTCGCTCAGTAGCCGAAAATAAAGCAACAACGAATTTGGTTTTCCCATCATTGCAATGAGATGAAAAAAACCTCAAAATGTTACAGCAATTGCGTTGTTTTTAAAAACAAAAAATGAACGTTTTAAGAAATTCCCAACCAAAAAAAAGCCAAGTTTCATTTGGACAAATGATTGGGTGTGCAGCAATTAAAATGTTTTAAACCAATCAAAGAAGTAAAAAAGATATGGTGCACAAAATCAGTTGTTTACAGTGAGCAAAAAAACAAAAAATAACTTTTATTTTTTTTTACAACCTAATTCAAAAAGCCTTGCAAAATAGGCCGATTATTACATACCTTTGCACGTTTAACAAACGATAACTTTTAACCCGTAAATCGCGTATGGGATTTTTTGATTTCATGACTGAAGATATAGCCATCGACTTAGGTACGGCTAATACCCTCATCATACATAATGGCAAAGTGGTTGTTGACAGTCCTTCGATTGTTGCCCGCGACCGGATTACCGGAAAAATAATTGCAGTAGGCCAAGAAGCCAACATGATGCAAGGCAAAACGCATGAAAACATCAAAACCATTCGCCCCTTAAAAGACGGAGTTATTGCCGATTTTGATGCTTCCGAAAAGATGATCAACATGTTCATCAAAAGCATTCCTGCCCTCAAGAAAAAATTATTTACCCCAGCCTTGCGCATGGTGGTTTGTATTCCTTCAGGTATTACAGAAGTGGAAATGCGGGCGGTAAAAGAATCTTGTGAGCGTGTGAACGGAAAAGAAGTGTACTTGATTCACGAGCCAATGGCAGCAGCCATCGGTATTGGCATTGACATTATGCAACCAAAAGGCAACATGATTGTTGACATCGGCGGTGGTACCACCGAAATTGCGGTCATCGCATTGGGCGGCATTGTCTGTGATAAATCAGTTAAAATTGCAGGTGACGTTTTCACAAACGACATTATCTATTACATGAGAACGCAACATAACTTATTCATCGGTGAAACTACTGGCGAGCAAGTTAAAATTAATATTGGTGCTGCCACCGACGACATTGAAAACCCACCAGCCGACATGTCGGTGCAAGGGCGCGATTTGTTAACGGGCAAACCCAAACAAGTGGAAGTTTCGCACCGCGAAATTGCCAAGGCACTTGACAAGTCAATACAACGCATCGAAGACGCCATTATGGAAACTTTGTCGCAAACGCCACCTGAGTTGGCAGCAGACATTTACAACACTGGTATTTATTTAGCTGGTGGAGGTTCACAATTGCGCGGATTAGACAAGCGTTTTTCACAAAAAACAGACCTTCCTGTTTACATTGCTGAAGACCCACTTAGAGCCGTTGTTCGCGGAACTGGTAAGGTGCTGAAAGACATTCCGCGATTTAGGGCAGTACTGATTAAATAATTGTATAACCTGTATACTTCATGCAGCAACTCCTCAGTTTCCTCATTCGAAACAGTAATCGGATTCTGTTTTTGCTGTTGTTGTTGTTTGCTATGGTTTTTACTGTTCAATCACATAACTACCACCGCAGCAAAGCCATTACTTCGGCCAATTTTGTAACTGGAGGCGTATATCAACAGCTCAGTGATATACGGGAATATTTTCATTTGGCCAGCCAAAATGATGCGTTGGCAAAGGAAAATGCCCGCTTGAAATCGCTCTTATTTAATCAGAAAGACAGCACACATCCCGTAGCTATTGACACCATTCATGGCGTGCGAAAAACGGACGTGTTGGTAGCCAAAGTGATTCACAATTCATACAATGTGCACGAAAACTTCCTTACCCTCAATGCAGGGTCAAAGCAAGGAATTCGTTCAGAAATGGGCGTAATTAATGACCGTGGCATCGTCGGGATTGTTGAAAACACATCGCCCAATTACGCGACAGTGATCAGTATTTTAAATGTGGAATCACGGATTAATGCCAAAATCAAAAAGTCGAATCATTTTGGGTCACTCATTTGGGACGGCAAAAACACTGGTTATGTTCAACTGATTGACGTGCCTCGTTTGGCCTCGGTGCGCAAAGGTGACACCATAGTTACGGGTGGACAATCGCTGATTTTTCCGGAAAATATTGGCATTGGAACCATCGACAAAGTGTATGTGGACAAAGAAACCAACTATTTTACATTAAGCATTCGGTTGTTTAACGACATGACCAATTTAGGCTATGTGTATATCTTAAAAAACAAAGACCGAAAAGAGGTAACCGATTTAGAAAACCTGTCAAAAGAGAAGCATGAATAGTACGGTTATCGGAAATACAGTTCGCTTTATATTGCTATTGATACTCCAAGTGTTGATCTTTAGCCAGTTTGATTTGTTTGGTTTCATCAATCCATATCCCTATGTTTTATTCATCTTATTGTATCCGGTAAATGGCAATCAATCTGGTCTGCTGTTAGCGAGTTTTTTTATGGGTTTATCCTTAGACTTCTTCAACAATTCGGGAGGGGTAAATGCCGCAGCTTGTGTTATTTTGGCACAATGCAGGCCGGCGCTTTTTAAGTTTTCGTTCGGATTAAGCTATGAATACCAGACCGTTAAAATTAACGATGAATTGACGCCCGAACGCTTTATTTTTATTTTGTTGGCCATTCTCATTCACCATACAGTCCTTTTTAGCCTTGAAATATTCAACATGGGCTCCATCCTTGATATTTTGTTGCGGGTGGCTTGCAGTACCGTGTTTACTTTAGTTACTTGTTTGTTAATTATTTACCTCATTCGACCTGCTAAGCGATGAGAAAAGTATTGCTTCCAACCTTGATTTTTTGCTGTACTTTTTTTTTATTAGTTCGGCTATTTTACCTTCAAGTGATTGATGATACACTCAAATTAAAATCAAATAACAACGCCATCAAAATCAAATATGATTATCCGGAACGTGGATATATTTTTGATCGGTTCAAAAAATTATTGGTTGCCAACCAGCCTTCTTACGACATCATGGTGATTCCAAAAGATGTAAAGGACATTGACACCACTGAATTCTGTTATTTACTCAACATTACACGGGATGATTTTCTAAAAAAAATTGCCAAGGCGCGGATATATAGCCCTCGCCTGCCCTCTGTTTTTTTACCTCAATTAAACAAAAGTGAATACGCTGCGTTCCAAGAAAAGCAACGAAAATTTCAGGGCTTTTACATTCAAAAACGTTCATTGCGCGATTACCAAGTGCGTTTTGGTGCCAATGTTTTTGGGTTTATCACCCAAGTCAACGAAGCCATTATTGAAAAAGACCCGTATTACCAAAGTGGTGACCTCATTGGTCGTCAGGGGGTTGAAGAAAGCTATGAGGCCGAACTGCGCGGGGTTAAAGGGGTAAAATACATTTTAAAAGACAAGTTCAACCGTGAAATTGAATCGTACAAAGAAGGCAAATTTGACACCATAGCCCAACAAGGCAAGGACATCCGCCTAACCATTGATGCCGAATTGCAGGCCTTTGGCGAAAAACTGATGGTGAACAAGCGAGGGGGGATCGTTTGCATTGAACCAAAAACTGGTGAAATTTTGTCGTTGGTCACAGCACCCTCTTATGATCCGTCTATTTTAGTAGGTCGCCAACGGTCAAAGAATTATACCAAATTATACCACGATTCATTAGCCAAACCATTGTATGACAGAGGTTTATTGGCCGAATACCCCCCGGGCTCTCCATTTAAAATTTTAACCGCCTTGGCGGCCTTACAAGAACAAGCCATTGATGAAAATACCTTTGTAATTTGCCACCATGGCTTTAGTTATGCCCGCGGCAGGTTTATGCGTTGTCACTGCCACGGCGGTGTAATCCAATTGCATCGAGGCATTTACGAATCATGTAATGCTTATTTTGGAACGGCCTACATGAAAACCATCAACAAATACAAACGCCCTTCTGACGGGGTCGATGTGTGGAGCAAGCACATGAAGAGTTTTGGTTTGGGTCAATTTATGGGGTATGATTTGCCAATTGGTCGAAAAGGAAGTGTTCCTACGTCAAAAACATACAAACGCATTTATCCGAATGGCGGCTGGCGCTCCACGGCGATCGTTTCTAATGCCATTGGTCAGGGTGAGGTGCTAATGACCCCTATTCAATTGGCCAATATGATGGCGGTGGTGGCCAACAGAGGGTATTATTACACGCCTCACATCATTAAATCGATTGAAGGCGGACTCATTGATAAAAAATTCCGCAAGAAGCATGTCAGTACAGTGGCTCACAAATATTTTGAACCGATCGTGAATGGGATGTTTGATGTGTATAACCACGGAACAGCCTATGGCTTGGGTGTTGATGGCATTGAAATTTGTGGTAAAACAGGTACTGCCGAAAATTTTGCCAAAATCAATGGAAAACGGGTGAAGCTCCAAGATCACTCCATTTTTGTGGCCTTTGCGCCCCGCATCAATCCAAAAATTGCAGTGGCTGTGTTTGTTGAAAATGGCTATTGGGGAAAACGATGGGCAGGTCCCATCACGACCTTGATGATTGAAAAATACCTGAAGCGTAAAATTTCACGCAAAGATTTGGAAAAACGCATGTTAGAAGGCAGCCTAAAAGGGGAATACAACAAATATTTACCTAGTTCGCACCGCGCAGATACTACTTCAGTTACACTGACCTCAAATGAAGGTTCATCGCATACGACCAATTTGAACCCAGCCATTAAACCGACAACCAATCCGACACCACAAGCCAATAAAGTGCCAATGGTTGTGCCCGTATCTCCAAAAAGCAACAATGCCAATGCAGTAAAAAACAACGTAAGCAAACCATGAAAAACCAAAGGATAGCCAATAACATCGATTGGATTTGCGTCATCATCTTTGCGCTATTGGTGCTGATGGGCTGGTTTAATATCTATTCCTCCTCGTTGTCATCTATTGAAGGTGAGAAAAGCATTTTTGATGTAACGCAAATTTATGGGAAACAGTTTTTGTTTATCCTGATTTCCATTCCGCTCATTTTCATGATCTTTTCCGTTGAGGCCAAATTCTTCGAAAAATATGCAGGACCTATATTTATTGGTGCTCTATTGTTATTGGCAGGCTTGTTTGTTTTCGGAAAAACAGTGGCAGGACAACGTTGTTGGTATGGCATAGGCGGATTTACCGTTCAACCTTCGGAGTTTGCCAAATCAGCGACCGCTTTGGCCTTGGCCAAATATTTGAGCGATGTCCAAGTCAATTTAAAAGATTTGCGACGGCAATTTCAGGCATTAATGATACTTGGCTTGCCCGTGATGCTCATTTTACCACAACCCGATCCGGGCAGCGCGCTCATTTATAGTGTATTTATGTTGGTATTGTTTCGCGAAGGATTACCCGCTTGGTACATTGGAACTGGTTTTGTCGCCATTTTACTCTTTGTGTTGGCCTTGGTTTTTGAGCCTTGGTTTATTTTGTTAATGGCGCTTTTGGTCATTCTTTTTGATTATTACCGCAGCCGCTTGGCTTCTCGAAATTGGGTCTTTAGCACGTTGGTACTGGTACTCATGTCGGGCTATGTTTTTTCAGTAGATTTTGTATTTGACAATGTGTTTAAACAACACCACCGCGACCGAT
Organism: Flavobacterium sp. BFFFF2; assembly: GCA_002256385.1. Lineage (GTDB taxonomy): Bacteria > Bacteroidota > Bacteroidia > Flavobacteriales > Flavobacteriaceae > Flavobacterium. Next base: position 5,256 of record NKJD01000028.1, on the reverse strand, counting down.
TTAATATTTTATTGGGCAAAGAAGTAGACTTAAAAGGGGTCGGATACAACACCAATCAGTCTGAAATTGCCATAGGATCGGGCGGTTTGTTCGGTAAAGGATATTTAGAAGGCACCCAAACAAAAGGCGGTTTTGTACCTGAACAACACACCGACTATATTTTTACCACCGTGGGCGAAGAATGGGGCTTCTTGGGCTCCGTATTAGTAATTGCCTTGTTTGTAGCGCTCATACTGCGACTCATTTATTTGGCCGAGCGTCAAAAAACCAAGTTCAGCAGGGTGTACGGCTATGGGGTGGCCAGTATTCTCTTTATTCACTTCTTTGTAAACATTGCCATGGTACTTGGCATTTTCCCCACCATTGGGGTGCCGTTGCCCTTTTTCTCATACGGTGGTTCTGGCCTTTGGGGCTTTACGCTCTTGTTGTTTATTTTCTTAAAAATGGATGCCAATAAGGTGAATGAGTGGTAAATGAATGGCGTACATTCTTTCAATTGATTTAATAAATCTTGATGAAAATTGATCGTAAATTCACGATTAACAAAATCATTAGTTGGATCAAAAAAAATGCAAGCAAGATTTTGGCTTGTGCGACACTACAAGCGATAGTTCCGACAGAACAATGATTAACTTTTGTTGTAAAAACCACGTTCCGAATCTGCTCTTTCTGATTCAGGAGAAAGTAGGTACTCGTTGTAAACCTGCACCAAGCGTCAGGCTAGCGTGCTGAAAATATAATTATAAAGACTTTAGCTTCGCTCCGTTCGCCCCATTTGTGCAAATGCGTCTCGGGTCGACTTTTGACTTTTGACTTTCGACTTTCGACTAAATAAATCCTTGTACCCAAGTAAAAACCAGCTCCTTCGGAGCTTGCTTTTTTTATATAATAAAATGCCCAGCAAGCGAGCTTGCGGCATTTTATTATATAAAAAAACCGAACGCCCCGCGTTCGGTTTTTTCTTGTGGAGCCGCCGAGATTCGAACTCGGGTCCAAACAGGTAATGCAAGCGCTTTCTACATGATTAGATTTTGATTGGGTTTTCGATGCATAGCTAGGCCAAAATCAGCCACCATACACTTAGCTTTTTTTGTCTCAAAGTGGGGTTAAAGCATTACCACTTCCAGGTTTATGTTTACGGTTCCCTGTTTTCAGACGCCACAAACCAAGGCTTCTGCAAGGAATCCAGCCTCCCAACCTAGTTGGGACGAGGGTAATCTTACTATGATTCAGATTACGCAGCTAGAGCGTAGTTATTTTCGCCGTTTAAAGAATTGAAGGCTGGGTTTACGAGCCATTCCTACGACGCTCGGCATGCTTACGGTTCCATTCAACCCGCTGTCAAAACCATTCGACCCCGATTAATGGACGGCAAAGATAGGGAGTAATTGTGATTAATCGCGACTTGTAGCCAGAATGTTCATTTCTAAATCACCACTATGCAATAGTGTAATTAAATCTGTAAAACTCAACGCAAAAAACTTTCTGGCTGCGATTAAGTGGGTTTCATTGGAAAAAATATTAACTCTCAGCTTTGGAATAAAGGGAGCAAGCCGTTTTTTGTTGGCATATTATTGCAGGCCCGCTAACCATTTTGCCCACTTACACCCGTTAGACGCATAACCTCGACGCTTTACAGCATTACCTATTTCTACTTTCTAACACAGCTAACTGTTGACTGTTACAAAATCGATATTTGTTGGTTAAAATACACATTATTACATTTGTGTAATATAAATTTTAACATTTAAAAGGATTACCGTATACTTTTTATTTATATTTTTGAAATCGTATTCTTATATTTCTAACTTTTTTAAACCAACACAGTATGAAAAAATTATTCATTTATTCATTTATTCATTTTAACATTTAGTCTCTCCGGATATGCCCAAGGCAGGGAGCAATACAGCCGGCCATTGTGCCCTGATATTCCCGATGTAAAAGAAACAAAATGGGAGAATCCAGTGAATGTAGATTCCATTATTGCGCTTCAACATCTTAGTCATCCAAACCTCGATGTCGCAAGGTACTTAGGTCCCTTTGTGAGTGATTCACTAACATATCCAGATCGAAGACCAGATTATAAATACGTGTTTAAATTATATTTCAATATTATTTCACCAAGTGAAGGTCCACGTCATCAGGGCACTTGCACCGAAACAGATGTCATGAATTATATCTATTGGGCAAACAAAGCCCTCAATAAATACAAGATTTATTTTAAATACGGGGGGACCAATTATGTTAACAACGACAACCTGGTTGGAGATGTCCCAGGTGGTATATTGCATACTTTTTTTCAAAGTGTGTTCAATTATAATGCCCAAATTGAGATGCGAATTCCAGTTATTGTGCTTGATGGGGAAATCTTAGAGGTCGACGCGATAACCCATGAAGTGGGACCCATGCCTGGTAAATGTTACTATGGCGCATTGTATTATACCACCGCTGGCTTTAAATGGCAGCGTGTGGCCATGCATGAATTAGGCCATAAGCTAGGATTAAAGCATACACACTCTGCGATTTCAGACGGCACCTCTCACCAATTCTCGGAACATGTTACGAGAATATTTAGTAACCGGGTTTCATCTTATACCCCACTTGTTTTAAATCCATTTTATAATGGTTTCAATGCAAATAATATTGGGGACGGGGTTTGTGACACGCCAGCTAGTAAAATATGGCTCAATGACAATGAATTCGATGGAGAATGTGGGTGCTACCAAGGTAACGAAATGGATAACAATACACTTTTCGATCCGGATATTCAACCAGAAGAACGTTTCTTTAAATTCAAACAACCCGACCGCAACAACTTCATGCACTGGGTACCAGGCACTTTTCAAGATACTTGTCAGCTGACTTTTACCATTGGACAGGCAAGACGAATTCGAAATGATCTGGCTTATAAGGAAATTTATCCTACTTGGCCAAGTTGGACTGAATTATACGAACCTTTTGAAACCTTGCTCGACAACAACGCACCAACAGTGAGTGTAACTGATTTGGGTGGGAATCAGGCCGAGGTGTGCAAAAGCATCGTGTACCGACACCGGTTTCAAACAGGCTTTAACACCCAATTGTATTACCTCGATTTGCAAGCCACGGGCGGCACATTGGCAGAATCATGGAAACTCTTTGAAAACCAAGAGTTGCCCGATGTTTCGGGTATGACAGCCACTTATGGGGTGAAAATTCCCGAATACGACCCAGAACTCATTTTACCAGTACCCATCATTTGTACGCGAGGCACTGTTTGTACTACAGAATCCTTTAAAAGCGGCTTGGTGTACAATTTGCAATTTATTGGCGATACGCCCATTTCGGCCAAAGAGCTGAACGAAATCCAGCTAAAAGACCCTGCCCTCTTTGAAAGCTACTTAGAAAAATATTTCAACATCGTGGTCAAAACCACCGAGAGCGGAGCCAAGAGTCAAACCACCATTTACAAACCATGAGGCCTTTGTATTTTATAGGCTGCCTACTTTGGTCTTCATGGCTCATGGCGCAGCACTATCACCCAGTAGCCTCACATGGCTATGGAGGTTTTAGTTATGAAGAATTTAATAGTCTGGCCAAATGTTCCGATGGGGGCTATTTGTTGGTGGGTGGTTCTGCTTCACCAGTTTCAGGTAACAAAACCCTGCCACTAGTTGGAAACAGCAACGATTTTTGGTTGGTGCGCACCGATGCCCAATTCAACATAGTATGGCAGGCCGACTATGGCGGGGGCTCGGCAGACCCGTCCGATTTTTTATCGTATCCAAGTATTGGGGCAGGGGCCTATGAAACCCCCGACCACGGCTTTGTTGTTTTGGGGTATACCCAATCGCCTGCGTATGGCATGAAAACGGAACCCAATTATGGTGGGGAAGATGTCTGGATTCTGAAAATCAGCAGCACGGGCCAAGTGCAGTGGCAAAAAGAGCTAGGAGGGAATCAAGATGAAATAGCTCCAGTATTAATCTTGACGGCTGATGGTGGTAGTTTAATGTATGTATCCACCACCTCAGGTGTCAGTGGCAACAAAACGGTGGCCAATTGCCAAAACAGCGCCGACATCTGGCTGGTCAAACTCAATGCCGCTGGCCAAATTGAGTGGCAGAAAACGTATGGCGGAAGTAATTCCGAATACGTTTATAGTGTTATTGAAATTCCAACTGGCTTTGCGCTTTCTGGCTGGTCAAACTCAGGTATTTCGGGCAACAAAGGTATTGCATATAATGGCCACAACGGTACCTGGCTATTGGAACTGGACACTCAAGGCAACATCACCAAAGAACGCTGTATAGGCAGTGGCGGATTAGACAGGGGGCCATTATATAAAATGACTGACGGCTATTTGCTTTTTTCTTTCACAAATAAGGGCATTGCTGGCGACAAAACCAGCGCCAACATTGGTGGAGATGATTTGTGGTTGATCAAATTGGATCAAAATTTTCAAATCGTATGGGACAAATCGTATGGAACCGCCGAAAATGATGTGATCGCTGGAATTGTATTTGGACAAGATAATACCATTGTTGTATCGATTTACACGGCGGCGGGTGTCTCAGGCAACAAAACAGAGCCGGCTTTTGGGAATGGCGACACCTGGTTATTGGGCCTCGATTACCAAGGCAACTTGTTGTGGCAACAAAGCGTAGGGGGCAGCAGCAAAGATTATTTGAGTGTTGTGTACAACCAAGATAATAGTTTGCTGCTTTTATCGCGCGGCGAACATTCAGCTGTTATAAACAATATGCCCATTGTGCCTAGCTATGGCAGTTACGATTACACCCTCATTCGGTTTGAATTGGACACCGTTGAGAACGCCGCTTTTGGCTCCTTGCTACAAGCCCAAGCTTATGTAGATGTCCATGGGCAACTTCAGGTAATGTTGTCGGAGCCAGCGCAGTTGCAATTGCACAATTTACTGGGCGGTCAGGTGTTTCAAAGCCAAGCAGCAACAGGCAACAGCAGCCACACATTGCCGGCATTGGCAACGGGCGTCTATCTACTAAACATGACCACCGAAAGCGGCCAAAAGAAAACCATTAAAGTTAGTATTAACACTCGCTAAAGTATAAAGCCCTTATTTTTAAATATTAAACACCCATCTCAACTTCGGAGGTGGGTGTTTTGTTAAGTAGGGTCTGCTGAAAAACTCAAGCAACATTTAATTGATTGATGAATGCTTCTTTGCTGAGATATTTTCCGCTGTTTAGTTCTAGGTTAGCTTTTATAAAAACTGATTTTAGTTGTTTGATCATAAAT
>NKJD01000099.1 GCA_002256385.1 Flavobacterium sp. BFFFF2 | reverse complement strand
GTTCAATTAAATTTGGAATCGATGTATTAGCCAGCTGTTTGAATAAATTATTTTCACTGTCAATAGACATGTATTCAGCTGTTAAACTCAAAGCAACTACTTCAATATCAGTCATTTTTGCTTTTCTACCGACTCTAAATGTATCATTAAAATCAAGATCTAAAGAACGTATAACATCTAAAACTCTAAAATAATTTTTCACTATATTTGACATGGATATTGGTTTGTTTTGAGACTTCAAGATACTGAATTTCAGTATCTTGACCAATATCTGACCGTTATTTTTTACTTAAAAACAATTTCACCCAACGGGTATATATAATTTTTTCATAATTCGGTTGTTTATGGTTTAAAAATACAAAAAGAAGTGCCTATTTGACCACGGCTCAATTCAATCTTGATGGACATTGAGATTGAATTTTAACTATTTTTTATAGAAAATACACTGTGAAAACAACCTTCTTTCACCTCACCCCCCAGCCCTCTCTCCCAATCCATATAGTGATCGGGAGGGGAGTTAATCTCCATAAAACAACATGCCGCTTGCTCACCAAAAATAATTCTCAAACGATCCCTACCGTTGTATTGAAAAGACTTTAGGCTTTAGACTTTAGACTTTCGGCTTTAGACTTTCGACTAAAAACTACTCCTTCACCACTTTCACCGTTTGGGTGGTTTGCTCGTTTTGAAATTTAAACAAGTAAATGCCCTCCTGAAACGGGCTTACATCAACGTTGATGGCATCGGTGTTGGTTAGCTGTTGTGCAAGGACCAATTGCCCAAGGTTGTTGTACACGCTCAGGCTATTAAAGGAGCTTTGGCCGTTGTTAATGTGTACCACGTGGCTGGTTGGGTTTGGGTACACTTTTATGTTAGTAGATGCAATTACTTCCTCAACACCCAAAAATACAGTACAATCTAATTGAGTTGGAATGGAGGTGCCTTGTATTGAACTACCCAAACCAAGTTGGCCATAATCATTTCCGCCTTGACCCCATAAAGTACCGTTAGTTTTCATAGCAAAGAAATGTGCTTCACCAGATTCTACCCAGTTCCAATCAGTATCAGTCCCAATTTGGTAAAATCCAGTTGCTGAACTTATCCATAATGTTCCATCGGTTTTGATTGCTTTTGTTGCATAATATCCAGTAGCTACTTTTGACCAATTATTTGCAGTCCCTATTTGAGTTGGTGTGCTAATTTGTGATATATTTGAGGGTAAACCTTGCACATTGTTTAGATTTGAACCCCAACCCCAAAGGGTTCCATCTGTTTTAATGGCAAATGCATGTTTGAATAGAAAGCCTGTTGCCAAATCTGACTAATTCGTATCTGTGCCAATTTGAACAAAATTAAATCTATTGGTAATTGTTCCATCTCCTAATTGACTTTTATCATTTAAGCCACAAGCCCAAAGAGTTCCATCTGTTTTGATTGCTAATGAAAAATTTGAACCTGAAACAATTTTTAGCCAATTAGTTTCTGTACTTATTTGAATAGGTGTTAATTGTACACTAGCTATTCCTAAATTTAGTTGCCCAAATACATTAGAACCCCATCCCCAAAGTGTACCATTTGTCTTTAAAGCTATAGTACCTGCACCTGATGTTACAAAATTCCAATCATTATCGACGCCGATTTGAGTAAGGACATTTACATTAGATTGATTTCCAGTACCTAACCTTCCACCAACTCCAGCACCACATGCCCATAAAGTTCCGTTATTTTTAATTACAAATGTTGCGCTACTTTGAGCAGAAATTTTTGCCCAATCTGTATCATTACTTATTTTTTGGGGCAAATACGAAGTGTAAGTCGATCCATTTCCCAACTCACCGTATGTATTACTTCCCCAAGACCATAGTGTGCCATCTATTTTCAATGCCAATGAATGTTGATAATGGGTTGAAACTGATTGAAAACACTGTGCATTAGTAAACAACGAAAATAAAAATACGAATATGGAAAGAGCTGTTTTCATGTTTTTTTTGTAAAATTAGTAAATTAATGATTAACAAGGGGTTAATTAACTTCTCGCATGATGGAGACGAGTTGATAGGTTTCATAAATTGTAGACGAAATAATATTATCAATTTTAACAAATGTTACTAATTGGCCATTATCTATTGAAAACGAATTATCTGGATTTGGAGTTATAAAAAAGATATTATCAGTATTTTGGAAAGTTACCTTTCCTTGATCTGCCCTTATAGTTAAGTATTCACCTGCGTTTATGGAAGATTTGATGGTCATGATTGGTGTTTTAGAAGCATTTACAAATAATAATTTATGCCCAGAACAATCGAGAGAATTATCAGTTGCATCTACGTCTATAATTTGCATTATTCCAAAAGTACGGCCTAATTTATTGACTGAAAAAGTATTTCCTTGCGCCGATACAGCACCAATTGTATTATTGTAAGCAATAATAAAAGCTGATTCAGTATTAAAGAATTCACTATCAGGTAATGAAACCGAAACAAAATTATTATGCACATTAACAAATGATTTGGATACATTTACACATTGTCCATCTTTAATATTACTTGGTGCATTTAGAGAACCAAAACCCGCAGCATTAGCAAATCGGCTGTTAAGCACATTTATACTTTTGGATGGATTGTCATTATTTTCATCTTGCTTATTGCTCTTTACAGATATAGCAACACCTAATTGTTCAAACCAACAATTGTCTATTGTAATATTTTCGGCCCATTCAATTACAATTCCGTAGTCGGCATATTGGCAAGTGCAATTGATAAATGAAATTACAGCTGGATTAAATTGTTTTACATTTTTTACTAAAATATTAATTCCTTTTTTGAATGTAAATACATCTTCATTATTTCTGAATGGATTGCCGTCAAACTCACAATTCAAGAAGGTGAGTTGACCGTTTTCTCCAGTAATTTGCAAAGAATTATTATATTCACTCATATTAAAAACTCTAACATTTTCAAAAACATTAAATTGATGTGGTAAGAGGTATTCTGAAAATTCTCCACCACCTTCTAGGTTAATTCCATGACCAAAAAAACCAAATATATCAATATTACTAATAACCCGTTGGGTGAAATTAATTGATTTGAATTTTGATATTATTAATTGGTCTGTCAAATATGAATTTGTTGATATATTGAACCAATGTTAATGCTGTAATTTTTGCCAATATTCTGGTTTTAAAGCCCTCGAAAGATTTTGCATAATTGTTTCTTATTTTGAATTGATCACATAATTGTGAGAACAATGTTTCAATTCTTTTTCTTGCCTTTCTAAAGATATATGGCTGTTTTACATACCCTTTTTGATTCATTCTCATTGGTGTCTCCAAAATGATATTTGCCGATTGAAATAAATCTATTTGTTGAGTGGAAGACAGATAACCTTTATCCC
>NKJD01000027.1 GCA_002256385.1 Flavobacterium sp. BFFFF2 | reverse complement strand
AACTGCTCAAAGAGCTGATTCCATCAAGCCCAGGTTGGGACGGAACCTACAACGGAAATGCACTCCCTGCATCCGATTACTGGTTCACCGTGGAATACCCGGATGACTATGGGAATACAAGAACATATAGAGGACATTTTGCTTTAAAACGCTAGAAAATGAACGTTAAAACATTAGTGACATTTTTATTTTTATCGCTTTCAACAGCCGGACTGGCTCAAGAAGGCTTACCCGTGTATTCAGATTATCTGTCGGATAATTTATATTTGATACACCCATCAATGGCTGGTGCCGCAAACTGCGCCAAAGTACGGTTAACGGGAAGGCAACAGTGGTTTGGGCAACAAGATGCGCCAGCTTTGCAAACTTTAAGTTTTAACGGACGTGTAGGTGAACGATCTGGATTGGGTTTCATTGCCATTAATGACAGGAATGGCTACCACTCATACAAAGGAGCTAAATTAACCTATGCACACCATTTGTTGTTCTCAAGGGACGAAATTGATTTAAACCAATTATCTTTTGGTGTTAATGTTGGGTTTTTCCAAAGCACATTAGACGAAACAACATTCTACAATAACAACCCAACTCCCGATCCAATTATTGCGGGTATTGTTCAAACAGCTAATTATTTTAATGTTGACATCGGAGCTTCTTATAATTATTTGGATTACTATGTGCATTTTACTGTTCATAATGCCATTCAAAGTAACCGGTACTTATACACATCCAAAGAACCAACTGATCTAAAACGATTTATCTTAAATACAGGATATACATTTGGAGAAGATGACGGCATTCAATGGGAACCTTCTGTTATGTTTCAACGTATCAGTGCTACTAAAGAAACAAACGTTGATTTGAATATGAAGCTTTATAAAAGCATGGAATTCGGTCGTGTTTGGGGTGGACTTTCATACCGAAGAAGTTTAGATGGTGCGCAATATGTTGCTGGAACTGGCAATTCGCCTAATCAAAAATTACAATACGTTTCCCCTTTGATTGGCGTAAACTATAAGAGTTTTATGTTTGCCTATACTTATTCGTACTTAGTAGGAGACGTGAGGTTTGACAATGCTGGTTTCCATCAGATAACAGTTGGACTTAACTTGTTCTGCAAAGCAGAAAGGTATCACTGTAATTGTCCTGCCATTAATTAATCACTTTTATGGCGCTCATTAAATCTGTTCGCGGAAACACGCCAGTCATTCCCGAAGATTGTTATTTGGCTGAAAACGCTACTGTTATTGGCGAAGTATCAATGGGAGCAGGGTGCAGCGTTTGGTTTAATGCTGTTATTAGAGCTGATGTAAATGCCATTCAAATTGGTAATAAAGTAAATATACAAGATGGGGCAGTGATCCATTGTACCTACCAAAAACACCCAACCATCATTGGTGATTCTGTTTCAATAGGGCACAACGCCATTGTGCACGGATGCACCATTGAGTCAAAAGTTTTAATCGGCATGGGTGCCATCATTATGGATGGCTGTGTTGTAAAAAGTCATTCAATTATAGCCGCTGGTTCGGTGCTTACTCAAAATACCATTGTTGAATCGGGTTGCATTTATGCGGGCGTTCCAGCCAAAAAAGTAAAAGAAATTGCTGAATCAGCCTTTTCAGGAGAAATAGAGCGCATCTCTGAAAATTATAAGCTTTACGCCTCTTGGTTTCAAGAATAGATCATGTTATCAGTTATTGATATTTCAAAAAAATACAACACGCAAACTGCCTTAGACGCGGTCAGTTTTTCATTGAACATTGGAGAAGTATGTGGTTTACTTGGGCCAAATGGCGCTGGGAAATCAACTTTGCTAAAAATAATTACTACTTATTTAAAACCTGACCAGGGTGAGGTTCTATTTAATGGTACTTCTATTTTAGACAACCAGAACGATTATCGAAAAAACATTGGGTATTTACCTGAACACAACCCGTTGTATTTGGATCAATATGTCACGGAATACCTGCGCTTTATTGCATCCTTTTATAATTGCCCTGCTTCAAATATTTCAAATGCAATTGAAGCTACCGGCTTAACTGATTTTGCGCAAAAAAAGATTGGCTCTTTATCTAAAGGATATCGACAGCGGGTTGGGTTGGCAGCAGCCATTGTTCATGAACCAAAAATACTTATTCTTGACGAGCCAACTACCGGTCTTGATCCAAATCAGATAGTTGAAATTAGGCAATTGATCAAGTCAATTAGCGCGACCAAAATTGTGCTTTTATCTACCCACCTTATGCAAGAGGTGGATGCCATTTGCGATCGGGTATTGATTTTAAACGAAGGGAAACTGGTAGAAGACAATACTTTGAACCAAGTAAAATTAGCACAAGGGCAAGTACTTTTGTTAGAAACCGACCGACTCATTGAAGAAGCCATTTTTTACGAACTTCCCGGATTTATAGTAGCCAAAAACCTCGGTGGCCAACAATGGGAAATTCATTTTTCTGTGGAAACAGATGCGCGCAGCTTGCTATTTGACTTAGCCATAAAACATGGTTTTAAAATGCTGCAATTAACTGCAATGAGTGACAGTATGGAATCTATTTTCCGTCAAAAAACAACAAACTGATTTTGCTGTTTTTATAAAAACTCCTGTATATCATCAATGTTATGTAGAGGTAAAAACCCTTCAGGTAAAAACCAACCCATTTTGAAATTTTTCATTTGCTTTTTTATGCAAAACGTTACATGGTCCAAAAGGGTTTTTTACGTAAACCTATTCAAAATGCTACGCTGAATAATGCTCAGCCTGAATCCTATCCAATGCCAGCTGGGTTTTTAATGCCTCCACCGATTGAAATTTCATTTCGTCGCGGAGGCGTTCGCAAAACCAAACCGTGACCCATTGGCCGTATAAATCGCCAGTAAAATTAAGTAAATGTACTTCTACATGCCAACCAGTTCCGTCGACGGTGGGGTTGTTGCCAATGTTGAGCATGCCGCGGTATCGTTTGCCTAGTGCTTCCACCTCCACCACGTATACGCCTTGTTGGGGGAGTAATTTATCGGCGTTGTTCCATTGCAAATTGGCGGTTGGAAAGCCGATGGTGCGGCCCAATTGTTTGCCATGAACCACCAATCCTTTTAACATATAAGCTCCGCCGAGTAGGCGTTTGGCTTGGGCTACATCGCCCGCCAATAGTTGGTTTCTGACTTTGGTTGAACTCACCGCGACCGCCTCAATTTCTTGGGCAGTGATTTGCTCTACGTCAAATTGGTATTTCTGGCCAAACAGCACCAAATCGTCAAAATTGGCCGAACGGTTTTTGCCAAAACGGTGGTCGTGGCCAATAATGATTTGTTGAATATGTAAGCCATTTACCAAATAGTTCAGCACAAATTCCTCTGCCGATTGCTGCGAAAAAGCAGGGGTAAAAGGCAATACAATGAGGTAATCAATGCCCAAATCGGCCAACAATTGTTCTTTTTCTTCCAAGGTGTTCAACCATTGAACCGCCGTAGCATGTTCGACCACACTGCGCGGATGCGGATAAAAAGTAAGTACCACACTCACAGCGTCCGTTTTTTTGGCAGCCTCCATCAATCGGGCCAAAATGGCGCGGTGGCCTTCATGAACCCCATCAAAAGTGCCTAAAGTAACCACCGAACGGAGGTCTTTTGGGAAATCGGCCAATGAATGCAGTGTAATCAAAACAATTATTTTTTGGGGCGCTAAGGTATGAATTGTTTGGAATTACCACCTACTTTGGCTGTTTTTCCATGAGCGAAAACTATTTTTTACTGCATTGAAAAACGAAAGTAGCGGACTCCCTTTATGGCTGTTCTTTTTCCAATTTTCGTGATCAAATAGTACCATTTCACCCCAAAATTTAGTTTCTTTGTTTGGCTAAAAAAACTTGTTCTTTTAGTCCGTTTGCAATGAATTATTTCAGAAAATGCGGTAGTTAACACCAAGCCATTTCAATTTTTTAAAGGAAGAAAAATACCCATGAAAACAGTACTCATTACAGGTGCCACCAGCGGCATCGGACAAGCTTGTGCCCGCCTATTTGCCCAACATAAATACCAAGTGATACTCTGTGGCCGCCGCGAAGACCGTTTGGCCGAATTGCAAGATGAATTGGCCCCGCTCACCAACGTATGTACCTTGAATTTTGACGTCAGTAAAAAACAAGCGGTAGCCAACGCCATCAGTTCGTTGCCCGAAGCATTTTTACCCATTGACATCCTCATTAACAATGCGGGCAATGCCCACGGATTTGACCCTATTTATTCGGGCCACGACGCCGATTGGGACGCCATGATTGACACCAACGTAAAAGGATTGTTGTATGTGTCCAAAGAAGTGATTCCACAAATGATGGCCCGCAAAAGTGGCCACATCATTAATATTGGTTCGGTGGCAGGCAAAGAAGTGTACCCGAAAGGAAATGTGTATTGTGCCTCCAAATTTGCGGTCGACGCACTGAATCAAGGCATGCGCATGGACTTGGCCGAGTTTGGCATCCGTGTAGGGGCCATTCATCCGGGCATGGTGGAAACTGAGTTTTCAGAGGTGCGCTTTAAAGGCGACAAAGAACGTGCTGCCAAAGTGTACGAAGGCGTCGATGCCTTGCAACCCGAAGACATCGCCGATATTATATATTTTGTGGTGTCGCGCCCGAATCACATTAACATTACCGACTTGGTGGTTTTGTGTGCGGCCCAAACCAGCGCCACCACCGTGCATAGATCGTGAAGCCATGATTAACAAGCGTCTTTTAATTAAAAATTTGCTGTCACACAATGACGAGAGCAGTTTTTACGACAAAAAGCGCCAGTTAAATTTGCACACCAAAGAGGGCAAAGCCAAATTCATCAAACACATTTGTGCTTTGTCCAATTCAAACCCTTCCAACAATTCGTACATCGTGGTGGGCGTAGAAGATGAGAGCAACGAAATTGTCGGTGACGACTTTTTTGATGACAGCCGCATCCAGAATTTGGTGAATGCCTATTTGGTGAATCCGCCGAAGATTCAATACGACAACATTCCTTTTCCGCATTTACCCAAAGACAAGGTGGTGGGTTTGGTCACCATTCGGCCCAACTCGAAGGTGGCCAGCTTTAAAAAAAATATTTACACCATACCCGCGCAAACCACTTTTGTGCGCATTGGCAGCAATTCGGTGCCTACCACCCAAAAAATTGGACATTCCAAGGCGAATGTCGAAACCGTAATTAGCCTCGAAAACAATGCCCGCAACAACATTGAACACACCTTGTCGGCGGTGCTTGACTTTTATACGGTGCGCCATGCCGACATGACTTCACACCACCAGGTTTTCAAAGAACAATTTGTAATTTGCTGGGTGGGAATTCCAAAATTAATTCGGGGCGAAACCTATCTGCGTCGGGTCGATGTGGAGTTTGTGTCTGAGCAGGTCAAACTGTTTTATTCCAACCAAGACTGGGTAAGTATTAGCTGGGACGACGACACTTTTACCTTAATTGAATATGTGCCGCTGGGCCTCAACGACAAAACAAGTTTGTACCCGCTCGAAGAAGTGACATTGCGTTTTTTTGACAATGGCTACTATAAAATGGAAAACCACTTTTTGTTTGAACCGCCTGCGTACAACAAAAAAATGCTGCACCACATTTACAACGCCATGTTGGCTTTGGGCAAGCGATTGCAAAATGGGCAAACCCTACAACCGCGCGACCGCCAAGACTTGGAACACTTTTCGTCGACGTTGATGATTTGTTTTTTGAACGGATTTCCCGAAGCCAAGCAAAAACTCATTGATGCCAAACCATTCTTAAAAGCCCTCGACATCCCAGGCGTTTACCAGAGTTTCAAAGACGCCATGCGGGTGTTGCGGAAAATGAAGTATGATCATTTGGTGTAAGTTAAACGGTTAGGTGCTCTTGCGGCTAAATGGGACTTGTTTTATTGTGAAATCTTATTGTAAATTGCCTACCCCAACCACTTCTTTTTGCGGTACAACACGACAATTACAAAAGGGGCGCCAATTAAGGAAGTCACGGCGTTGATGGGCAAAGTGAAAGACAAGCCCGGGCATTGGGCAATTACATCGCAGCCGACCAAGACACAGGCACCTGTGAGGGCGGTGGCGCCAATCAGCACCAAATGAGAGGGTGTTTTAAACCATAATTTTACCAAAATAGGCACCGCCATGCCCACAAAGGCAATCGGCCCCACAAAGGCAGTGATCACGCCCGTCATGAGCCCAGTGGCAGCCAGCAAAACCCGCCGAATAAAGCCCAAGGAAACCCCCATGCTTTGGGCATAGCCATCGCCCAACCACAGCGTATTCATGCGTTTGGCCATCCAAACACCTGCCAGCAAACCAAGTACTGTTGATAGCCAAACCAAGGCCAAGGCCAAGGGAGGTGCTTGCCCCAAATTGCCCAAACCCCAATAGGTAAAGCGCTGCAAGTCGTCGGCTGTTGAAAAATACGATAATACCGTAATGAAGGCCGCACACAGGCTGCTAAACATGAGCCCAATGAGCAACAAACTGCTGTTATCAGTGACCTGCCGGGCCATGGCAAAAATGGCGAACAACACGGCCAAACTGCCAGCCATTGAAACCACCGCTATCCCCAACGGATGATGAATGAGTTGCTGGCCATATACTGGCAAAAAAGCGGCGCCCATCATCACCAAGGCCACCATGAGCCCAGAACCTGAGGTCACGCCCAACACATAAGGGCCTGCCAACGGATTCCTAAAAAGGGTTTGCATATACAGGCCGCTCAGCGAAATACCCGCACCCACGGCGATGGCCATCAGCGCTTTGGGCACCCGAAACGACCTGATAATATAGTGCGTAGTGCCCTGATCAGCTGGATGCACAAGGGCATCCCACACCCGGTCTAATGAAATTGTCAGTTGGCCCAAACACACATCGGCTGCCGCTAAGATGAGCAGCAGGACAGCTAGAAATAGCCATTTGTTGGCAAACCGATTCGCAGTTTGGCTGCGTGGGGTATTGGTCATTGTTTGGGACTGAATTGGAAAAATCGGCAATAATAGTAAACTTAGATCATACTTTATTTGAAAGTTAGTAAGCCAAATTAATCTATTTTGAAAGCACTATTTAGTTGGGTGAATGGTTGGCTTCTTTTTACCAGCCGAACGGGCCTTTTTTGTTTTTTTATTGATCAAAAAATCTTTAAATTCTTGCTCTTCTTTTTCGCTCAAGCTTTTGTTGATAAACACAAAATCTAAGTCGTCCATTTTTTTGAAATTGATCATAGCTTAAAATATTTTGTTGTTAAAATCTTGGCTTCTTTGGTATCAATATACATTCTGTTTCCCTTAAATAGTTTAGCTCCCAAAGTTTGGGTGTAATGATCAATAAGTTGTGTCTTGGCAATGAAAGATACTACGCCGTCGTAGCCCCTTTCAAATGATGTTTTGCATGCAAATGCTACTAGATTTCCTGCTACCCCTTTGTATAATTTATCTTTCCCTTTGTTGAATTTTGCGCTTTCAATTAAGTCCATAAAAATGTGATCGCCTTTGTCAATGAGGCTAATCAGGCCTTGAATAATGTCCAGGTTGTTTTGCGTAGTCAAACAATACACAGATTTTGAATGATCTTTAATTTCATCTTGCCAGTTAAAATGCCATTCTGATTTTTTGATTTTATTTGTTGCAGAAATTTGACTGACAAACGTATCAAAAACCTCCCCTGAAATGGCATTTTCAATAGAGTTTGTTAGTTTGTCAATCTCAAAATCGAGTGGTATTTCAACTTTTTTATTCACCAAGTAAATATACAAAATACAAGGCAGTTTTGCAAGATTGAGAATGCGCTCCAGACATCAGAAGATGCTTGCAGCTACCTCCCCACGCTCATTCGTTTTGCAATGATTGGTAAAAATACGGTTTATAGCCCGGAAACAACTCGGGGTGAAACAAATACACCAAATCTTTCAACACCAAATCGGGGCGGTTTGGGGCCAATTCATAGTACAACATGCCGCCCTTTTTGCCGCGTTTAAGGCTGTAGGTAAACACGTTGTTGTTTTGAAATGCTTTGAACTGTTGGTAATGGGCGTTGTTGGCCAATAAAGCACGGCGCGAATCAAAGCCGCCGGGTGCCACCCAAAAATCGGCGTTTTGTGCTTGTGCCAATACCTGCTCCAAGGAAAGCGACAAACTGCCCGTTCCATGGGTGTCTTGCCACAAATAGTGGCTGCCCGCATCGCGCAGTAATTTGCCGACCCAACTGTCTCCTTTGGGCAAATGCCAAATGCCTTCCCACAATGCACCTGTAAAAACTCGGGGCTTTGTTTTGGTCTTTGCTGCCAAATTGCGGACATTGATATAAGCTTTCTCAATGCGGTTGAACTGTTTGTTGGCTTTGGTTTGTTGGTCAAATAAGGCGCCGAAAAATTTAATCCATTCGGCTTTACCGAGCGGATCCTCCTCATTCCAATCGCCATTCATAATAATGGGAATGCCTTGGTTTTTAACGTGCAACAGCCCCGCACTTTCCCGATCCACGCCGTAGCCAATAAAAGCATCGGGGCGCAAGGCCAACACTTTTTCAATGTTTAAGTCGGTGTTGCTGCCCACATCGGTCAGCTTTCCCGCTTCAATATATTCCCGAATAACCGCCGATGATATATAATCGGTATGTGGAAAACCGACTAGTTTTGGCAACATTCCCAACGATTCAATCGAAGGCAAATGGGTGGTTGAGGTAGCAATCATGCGCTGCACAGGCACCACGACTTGGGTATACTGCGCATACGCCTTCGGAATAAAAACCCCCTTCCGCCTTAAAACATAAGTATACGATTGCTTGGCACCCGGCCAAGGCTTGATCACCTTTAAAACCGTAAACTGCCCATGCTTTTGCAAGGTGAATCCTTTGGCGTAACGCACTTGCGCAAAAGCCCAAAAACCATTTAGTAAAAGGAAGCCGAGTATAAATGGAACCGTTTTTTTAGACATATTTTATTGTTGAATGTGGTGATGTTGAAAGAGGAAAGTGATTCAAATGCCATAATTTCATTTTTGTAATTCCAAATCAAAAGTATTAGCGATTAAATTTCAAATGTCATCTTGGTAGCCATCAGCATCAAATCATCATTTTAAATTTGGACAAAAACTTTTTTCTGCGATATTTGTGCATCAATCCATTGATGTAATTCATTAAATGACTTATTATGATCTTTACCATCCAAGATCTGTATGATTACTGCCAAGATAAACCGGGCGTAACCGAACACTTCCCGTTTGACGAAGATACACTGGTTTTTAAGGTGGGCGGCAAAATGTTTTGTTTGACATCCTTGCTCGAATGGGAAAAAGGCACCCCCTCGTTGAACCTCAAATGCGATCCGGAACGAGCCGAAGAATTGCGCGCCGAATTTTCGGGCATCACGCCCGGTTACCACATGAGCAAAGTACATTGGAACACCGTTTCGCTTACTACCGATGTGGATCATGAGTTGGCGTTGCAGCTGATCGATGAGTCGTATGACTTGGTTTTTGAAAGCCTGACCGCTAAGGCAAAAGCCCAAATTGACGAAGAACATGCTTAACATTTTACGGCACATTTTACCAAGTAAGTTGCAGTCCCAAGCGGTAGTTTCGGCCTTGGGTGGCGTATCCGATTACTTCGGTAAATGTTTCGTCGAACACATTGGTGACTTGGGCAAACACCCTGCATCGGCCGGGTAAAAGCTCGTATTGCCCCATCAAATGGTTGATTTTGTAGGCATCCAACGAAACGGAAGTGCCCGGATAGCCATACAAATCCATGCGCTTATCCACATATTGCCATTGCCATTGGCTTGACCAACGACCGCGGGCCCACGCCAAACGGCCATTGAATTTGTGTTTTGGATTGAGCCTTTGCAAGGCTTCGTCCAATTCATTGAAGGTATAATTGGCTTGCAAACTCCACTGGGCAGTGGGTTGAAACCGGAAACCGACTTCCATTCCTTTGGCTTTGTTGATTCCATCGGCATTGTAATAGCGGTAAGTGGCATCGCTGTATAAAATGGACTGGTTTTCTTCGCGCTGAAACAACACCGCCGTCAACTGGATTTTCTTTTGGGCTAAAGTAGCCTCCGCACCCAATTCAACGGTCCGATTGCGTTCGGGCGCCAAATCGGCATTCCCGCTATACGCATCAAACAACTGATATAAACTTGGCGTGATGTAGGCCGTACTAAGCGAGGCCATTACTTTCAGGGTGGTATTTGGGACATGATAAAACGGATTGATGTTGTAGACCCAATTTTGCCCATACAAACTATGCGTATTTAAACGCCCTCCCGCATTCAGGCCAAAACCTTTGTAATCGGCTACAAAAGTCGCATACGGATCGGCCAGAATAAAGCGGCTTTGTTTGTGCAACATATTGCCGTAAGGTGAATCGGAACTCATGTCCATAAACTGGTATTGCAAACCACCCACCACATACAAAGCCTTGTTTAGGGTATGTTTAGCATACAAATCGGCCGATGTTTGGCGCCCCACATACCGATAGGTGTCTACTGCCGAAGAATAACTATTCCATTGGTGAACGGTTCTTTGCGTATTGGTGCCGCCCATAGCCAGTACAATTTCTCCCTTTTTATGTTGCCACCTTGGGTTGATGCCCACCCGATATTGGTTGATGTAGCTCATGTTATAAGGGTTGTCGGAGGTACTTACGCCATTATAAGTGTCATCAAACGCATTCAATAAGCGGTCGGCGGTTCCCAAAAGTTGCAGGCTAAAATGCTTGCCTGCCGTAAAGCCCGTTTTAACCAACGCATTTGTGCGCGCCATCCGATCGGCTTCGGGGGTTTCGGTTGGCGAAAAAGGCACTGCTTCTGAAAACCCGTTGGCTTGTTGGGTATTCAAAGTGGCCAAATAATGCCATTTGCCCGTTGAACCGCTCAATTGCATATTTTGGCGGGTATCGCCAGGGCGGTAATTGGCAGTTTTGGCGGTGGTCAAGGTGCCAAACGAAACCGATCCGACAAAGGCCAAGGCTTTTTTAGAAGGATTTTTCAATGTAATATTAATCACCCCCGTTGCGGCCCCAGAACCGTACAAGGTGCTAGAAGCGCCTTTTAAAATTTCAATTCGTTCCACCTGATCGGCAGCCAACAAACGCAAATCGTATTCGACATTGATCCCCGACGGGTCTGTTACTGGCATGCCATCTAAATAGATGACTGCCTGTCGGTTGCGTCCGCCGCGCAAATAATACCCCAAGTTTTTGCCAGGGGCACTCTGGTTGCCATTAATTTCAAGCCCCGCCACACTGCTGAGCACTTGCGCCACCGATTGGCCACGCCATGCACTCAAGTCGTCGGCCTTAATGACATCAATGACTTTGCCCGACTTTTCGCGTTGTTGTAAAAATTTGGTGTCGCTGACCACCACCTCGTCTAAGGTTTCGGTGCGCGTTTGAGTAGGAGCTTGTGCCATACAAGCGCCGGTAACCAAAAGCCATAAGGCTTGGTTCCATGTTTTGTTGTTCATGGTAATTTAAATTAGCATATTACTGCTGGGATAAAAGCACAGAATACCCACGCCCAAACCTTTTGTCCCGAAAGTTTGTACTCCACGAATAAGGCAGGTCTCCTGGCTTGCGTCCGGCCACCTACCTTCCCATTTTTGCAAACAGTGGTGTTGTAGTGGTAACCGTTAGTAACAGCTTACAGTTGCGGGTACAGCTCAAGATTATTTCTGAGGCAGAAAGCACTTGATTCCCTTTTCATTTCCGGACCTGTACAACAGGCGGAAAACCTTTATTCGGGGCAAAGATAGGCTAAATTCCCAAAACAAGGACCGTTTGCGAGCTGTGCTTGTTTTTTTGTGTTGGAATGTTGAAAGTTTGTAATGTTGGAATGTTTCTTTTATACTGAATTATCTTCCAATAAATATGTAGGGGCGGGGCTTGCCTCCACCCTGTTTTTTTAATGGATATTGGCTATGGAAACTATGTAGGGGCGACTTTTAGATCTATTTAAATAATTGTCCCTTTTTATTTTCAATCAATGTTTAGTGGCGTGCGAAGCTGCGCAAGACTGCCTTTTTCTCCTCACCCCCAAACCCCTTTCCCAAGGAGATGGGGCTTCTAAGTAACAATTAACGTCGCCTTTTTTCACTTTGAAAGGTGTCTTGCTATCCTCACCCCCAAACCCCCTTCCCAAGGAGATGGGGCTTCTAAGTAACAATTAACGTTGCCTTTATTCACTTTGGAAGTTGTCTTGTTTACTTTGGAAGTTGTCTTGTTGACTTTGAAAGGTGTCTTAATGCTTTTGACAGTTGCCGTAAATGCTTTTTCTTCGTGGGAGTAATCATTAGATTGTGTAAACTCATTCTTTCTTCTTTTCATCTTCTTCTTTTCATCTTCTTCTTTTCATCTTCTTCTTTTCTCTGCTCACTTTAGCCAGAATTCATTTTCCCAACTTATGTAATGGAGGTTTGACCATAAAAATGGGTTTATTGCTTTGAATCACATTTTTTTACGTGTGAACAATTTTTTTTAAAACACCTATTTGTGGGTATAGTATATTCAAAGCTAAGAGTTTCTGGATTTCATTTGTTTAATCTATCTGGGCAATTCGGGGTGAAAATGAGAGTGAAATACATTTTGATTGCCGTAAACAACTGTTGATAAGATTTAGATATGAAAAAGTACAAAAAGGCATTAAAAAAATCTTTCTTTATATTTTTACTAAAAACAATTAAGATAATTGAAGTTGGAAAAAACAATACTCAACCTAACCCTATTACTAGCACAATTTTTAACTTTTGGTCAGGCACCTGCCATTAGTTATCCTTCGCCACAAGACTATGAAGTAGGTATCGCAATTACCCCATTGTCTCCAGTTAATACTGGTGGTTTGCTACCCGCTACCGTTTACGGCCAGGTATCTACTTTTGCAGGAACTGGTATTCAAGGTGCCAATGATGGTCAAAGGAACGTGGCAAGTTTTAAATTTCCAAATGGCATCGGTTTTGATACCTCTGATAATTCATATGTTGCAGAACAAGCAAATGGTAAAGTTAGAAAAACTACACGTACAGGAGTGGTAACAACCACAGCTGGAAGCGTTGCTTCTGGCAACACAGATAGTGTGGTAACTGGCGCAAGTTTTGCCAATTTGACCAAAGGCTTGTATGTTGTGGAAACTTTTTCAGAAGGAGGAAAGTGGCTGTGTAAGGTTGTATAAGAGTAAAATTAAATAATCCTTCGAGGGTTATTTTTTAACAAAAACAGGACAGCCGATGCCTGAAAGAAGTAGGTGGATTAAAAAATATTATTATGAAGAAAATTATTTTATTGGTGATTCTGCAAATCACTTGTTTTGCTTTTGGTCAAGCACCAACTATTGAGTGGCAAAAGTGTTTGGGGGGTATTTATGAAGATTCAGCTAGTTGCATTCAACAAACTTCCGATGGCGGTTATATTCTTGCGGGGCATACTGGTTCTAACAATGTAGACGTATCTGGGAATCATGGTTTATTTGACATTTGGATTGTAAAGTTAAATAATTTAGGTGCTATTCAATGGCAAAAGTGCTTAGGAGGAAGTGATTCTGACGAAGCCTTTAGCATTCAACAAACTTTAGATGGGGGTTATATAATAGCTGGCAGAACAGATTCTAACAATGGAGATATAATAGGAAACCATGGACTTAATGATTTTCTGGTTATAAAATTAAACAATTTAGGTTCAATTGAATGGCAAAAATGTTTGGGAGGAAGTGGTCAAGATCATGCAAGAAGCATTCAACAAACCAATGATGGTGGTTATATCGTTACTGGTTGGGCCGGTTCGAACAATGGTAACGTAACGGGGAGTCATGGAGGTGGAGATATTTGGGTTGTAAAGTTAAATGATGTAGGAGTTATTGTATGGCAAAAATGTTTAGGAGGTAGTGGTTATGAATTTGCAAATAGCATTCAACAAACTACAGATGGTGGTTATATTATTGCAGGTAGTACATTTTCAAATGATGGTGATGTGTCTGGAAATCATGGAGGTTCAGATTTTTGGATCGTAAAGTTAAATAATTTGGGAATAATTGATTGGCAAAAATGTTTAGGTGTCGATTCTGTTGATTATGCAACGTGCATCAAACAAACAACAGATAACGGGTACATTGTAGCAGGATATACAGGGTCAGATGGTGGAACTGTCTCAGGACATCATGGTCAAGATGATATATGGGTTCTAAAACTAAATATTTCAGGCACTTTGATGTGGCAAAAAATTTTAGGAGGCAATAGTCAAGATAAAGCTGGAAACATTCAACAAACTTCTGATGGGGGGTATATTGTGGCAGGTTATACCGGATCTAACAATGGAGATGTTATAGGAAATAATGGTTCCACCGATGCTTGGGTTGTAAAGTTGAATGAATTAGGAACAATTATGTGGCAAAAATGTTTCGGAGGTAGTAGTGATGATAATGCAAATAGCATTCAACAAACTACAGATGGTGGTTACGTTATGGCGGGTTTTTCTTCCTCAAGTGATGGAGATGTTTCAGGAAATATTGGTAATGCTGATTTTTGGATTGTAAAATTAAATGCTGAGATTGTATCAACACCACCACCGATTGCCAACCCACAATCATTTTGCGACCCATCAACTGTAGGCAATTTAATGGCCACAGGTCAAAACCTAAAATGGTATGATCTTGCCACAGGCGGTACGGTATTGTTAAGTAGTGTGGCTTTGGTAACGGGAACTTATTATGTGAGCCAAACAGTAAATGGCGTAGAGAGTGCAAGAACGTCTGTTTCAATTACGGTGAATCCAACAGTTACTCCAACATTCTCTGAAATTGCCCCAATCTGTATAGGATCAAGTTTTATATTGCCAAACAATTCAAATAATGCGATTTCAGGAACATGGTCACCCGCAGTTGATAATACCACTACAACCACTTATATCTTTACACCAAGTATAGGCCAATGTGCAACCACACAAGCGATGACTGTTACGGTGAATCCACAACCTGCTCAACCAACCACAGCTTGTTATCAAACGGCTACGTTTAATACATCAACTTGTTCGTGGGATGTAACAGGAACGCAACCAACCCAACCACCAACAGCTTGTTATGAAACGGCTACATTTAATACATCAACTTGTACATGGGATGTCACAGGATCAGCACCTGCCACCCCAACAGGTCAGGCAGTACAAAATGTAACGGTACCCAATGCACCCAACGCCACACTGGCCAATTTGGTGGTTAGCCCAAGTAATGCCGTTTGGTATGCAAGCTTAGCGGATGCACTTGCTGGAACTAACGCATTGCAAAACACAACCGTGTTAACAAATGGCACTACTTATTATGCTGTAAATTATGTAGGTATTTGTCCAAGTACCCCATTTGCTGTAACGGTGAATGTTACTTTGAAGTCAGACTCTTTTGTTGCATTTTCGGTGCGCTTGTTCCCGAATTCTGCCTCTTCCGTTATATACTTGCAAACAAGTAACAATTTGGAAGTGGACAGAATAACCATTTATGATTTGATGGGTAAATTAATTTTAACTCAATCAATTAAAAACACGCAAGTTGATGTAATGAAACTTGCAGCAGGCATGTATATTTTAGAGGCATTTTCTGGAGAGGAGAAGTTTTTGAGTAAGTTTGTAAAGGAGTAAAGAAGCACGATAGAAATAAAGTCACTCCCAAGCATTTAAACTTGGCGGATTGAACCACAAAAAACAAAAAGGAACAATAATCACAGCAATCTCAATAGCCGAAAAGAGAAAGTATAGTAGGCACCAACAATAATAATTCCCCCGACTAAGCCAGCAATGGCTTGGAAAATTTGACAAAAAGTAACAATGAATTGAAAACAGTCAAATCAACACCCAGGTAAGCCGAAAAGGGGGGATTAATAGAGTAGGCGAAACTAAATTTTTTACCATGGCAAGACAAAACCTGATTTCAGCAACGCTTGAGAACACAGTTGCTACAGATGTATTGCAAAAAGTGAATGAGTGCAAAGTGGCACTTCCATTTTTGATGAACTTATCAAAAGAACAACGCAGAAAGAGCCGTAAAATGGGCCCTAAAAGCGTTGAGTATGTCAGTGACACACAAGTGGGAGCCAAACTATTTCCAAGTAGTTTGCCACAAGATTTTCCAATTGATGAGTTTGAAAAAGACACCGTCTTAATTAAGCAACTCTTTCCGATTTTCGTGGCGTCACAAGCGTTAACGGAAGCGTTAAACGATACCATTTTGGCACTTGGTTCCGACTGTATGAAAGAGGCCGACGAGGCATACAGCTATTTAAAGCTTGCGGCCAAAACTGATGCCAATGCCAAAGCGTTGGTTGACCAAATTGCCCAACGATTTAAGGGGCAAGGCAAGTCAAAAAAGCAATAAGGCTTACACATTTGGCTCAGTTCAACCAAAATCGAAACTTATTCACCTCAGAAGGAAACGAGTTTAGCTTAGAAGGAAACGAGTTTAGCTCAGAAGGAAACCCGTTCACCTCAGAAGGAAACGAGTTTAGCTCAGAAGGAAACGAGTTTAGCCCAGAAGGAAATCAGTTTAGCTCATAAGGAAACCCGTTCACCTCAGAAAGAAACTAGTTTAGCTCAGAAGGAAACAAGTTGACTAAATAGATGAATGAACCAAATGAACCACTATAAAAGGTGGTGAAAACTAACCCAGCCAGCCGAAAAGGGGTAATAGAGTAGGCGCTTATTAAATTAGTTACCCCCTCAGTGATCAACAGCTGGTCATGAGGGGTTTTTTACGCGCAAGACACCTCCGAAGCCCACGCCATCATTAGTCTAAAGTCAAAAGTCGAAAGTCAAAAGACAGCAATAGCCAAAAACAAAAACCATGAAACCGATCATATTATCATGTAATTTAATAAAACAAGGTTTATTTATACTTCTGTTCATTAGCACCGCACCGATTCTTCACGCCCAGTCCTGGGTGTGGGGCAAAAGTGGGGGCGGTTACGACGAATTGTCGACTGGCGCCCAACAAAGGCAAGAAGAAGTGTACAGCATCGTCACCGACAGCCAGGGCAACAGCTATGTGCTGTCGGCCGTCTCCAAAACGGGCCTTAGCATCGATGGACACTCGAAAACCAATTACAGTGATGATACTACTAAGGCGGACATGGCCCTGACCAGTTTCGCCTGCGACGGCAGCTACCGCTGGTCGAAGATTTTTGGCGGGGGGGGGTATGAAAGAATACACCCCCTGCAAATTGATGCCCAAGATAATGTGTATGTGGCAGGCCGATTTGGAAGTTGTGGCATTGCTACTGTCGCTTATCCCCCCCGCATTGACAACGACATCATACTAACTGCTACCCCAACAAACTGTCGATTACATTTCATCACAAAGTTCAATAGCAACGGAGAAACAATATGGTTTAAACAACCCCAGCAGGCGGGCCTTCCATCGAGCGAAAATTCAAAATCAGCAAGTTTAGGCTTTTCTGTTGATGCGTTAGGAAATAGCTATTGGTTGATGGTCTTGCCCCAAGGCACCTATGCCGACGGTGCTTTTACCAATGCATTGACCAATTTCAATTTCAACAATGTCAATTCCACCTATTTTATTTTGAAATATGACACTACAGGTGCTTTTGTGTCAGCCACCCCATTGAACATTCAATCGGCTGGTATTTATGGAGCCGACATGCAATTTTACCGCAACGCCAACAATGGCAATTTTTACCTGTTTACTACCAATTTCAATAATCCTACCGCCACCTTTACCATCGACGGCCAAACGGTGACCAACTCCATGTTGCTGGCTTGTTTAAACCCCCAAGGGCAGTTGTTGTGGCTGCGGCAAAATACGACCTCAAGTTGGGGCGATACATTTATACATAACTTGGCCTTTGACGCCGATAACAACATCTACTTTTCGGGTCAAGGAAATTCCAATACCGATGTGTTTTTAGGATTAAACGTTCCAGGGCAATGGCAAGTCGATGGTTTTGTGGCCAAGGTAAACTCTACCGCCGACACCTTGTTATGGAGTATATACAATAATAATCTGGGTGCCCGTTTTGGAGCCATCACGGTCAACAACAACGAGGTGGCTGTGACCACCAATTGCTTTTCTGCTAATTATATGTGGGGCAACCAAAGTATTGCCGTTAATGGTGTCAATCAAGGTACGCAGGTATTGCTTGCCCGTTTTAACAAAGACACTGGCAGCTGTTTGGGGCTCGTTAATCTTCCTAACAATAACGCTGGGTACACCGATTACGGCACCGCCATTGCTACCGACCCCGCAGGAGATTACTTAGTGGGAGGGGGTTTTGGCAACTTTTTATACTTCGACAACAACGTATCGGTGTTAAATAGTGCCGCGCAAACCGATTTTTTCTTGGCCAAGTACGCCGCCCACGCTTGTACCTTGGGTACTCCATCAACAAGTTCGGCCACAGCCGTGTTGTACCCCAGCCCCGCGAACAACCAACTTTGGATATACGGCTTTGACACTGCCCGCTACCAGATTTATGGCCTCAGTGGCAGCTTGCTACTGGAAGGCACCTACAACGGCCAACAACCCATTGACAGCAGTCCCTTGGCCAACGGTTGTTACTTGCTCCAAATCATACACAACGATGGGCAAAAGTCAACGCATAAGCTGTTGATTCAGCATTGATCATAGTCAAAAGTCAAAAGTCGAAAGTCAAAAGACAGCAATAGCCGCAAGGCAACAGTAGGGACAGCTTAACAGCTGTCCTTGTTGTTTAAAATGGAATGGTATATTGTAAAAAGGTGAAATAGTATTCATTTTATTTTCAATCAATGTTTACTGTTCTGCGAAGCTTAACTGTTGCGGCCCGCATATGTAGTCATAAGTTTTTCAAGCCGGCAAAATTTTTGAAGCCTATGATATATAGAGGAGGACTTCCGGTGGAAGTCCGGGACTGTATTGCTTATGAATTAAATAGGTAATTTATTAGATACTAGTTTTTAGAAAAAGGGATTTCGGCTTGAAAACTGGTTTTGCCACAGGCAAAAATGACATTTATGCGGGCCAAAAAAGGCCCTTTCTTTTGGTTCGTTTTCTTTGGGCCAGCAAAGAAAATGAACAAAGGTCTTTCAACAGAAATAGGTCAAGTAGAAAACAAAGGGGCTTATGAAAAACAATAATAAAAACAATAGACCTATTGTTCTAGCAACAGCGCACAAAAACGTTTTTTGCGACCCTGATTGCGGGCGACCACTAGGGTCGCCCGCAATCAGGGTCGTTTTCTTTGGGCCAGCAAAGAAATAGTTTCAGGTTTCAAGTTTAATTTTGCAAGCTGAAGCTTGCGTACTTGACTGCCACTGGCAGTCCTCTTTTATATTTCATATGTTTCAAGTTTTTAACATCGAAAAGACGAAAGGTGTACTCGAATTAAATAGAGCAAGGAGGTGAAGCCGCCGAAGACCTTCCAATCAATTTCATGCCGTCCAGGATTAAAAGGATAGTTCAGAATGCCCAAAAAAATGCGATGAGTACTCAATTAATTACTACCTCCTATTAAAAGCTAAACGTACTTGTGCAGCGTAAGACTTGAATTTTTTATCGGATGAAACAAGTGTCATTTTTTCGGCCATTGCTTGCGCAATAATTGCATGGTCAAACGGGTCGTTGTGGTCAGGAGGAATGTTGAGCGTAGAAAGCGCGCCAACATGTTCTTTTGAAAACGGAATGATTTTGATGTAAAAATCTTTTTCAATGGCATCTAACAAGGCTGTTACAGAATTGTATTTCTTTGCCTGAAATTTCTTTATTCTCATTAACTGCAAGATTTCTAACACAGAAACAGAGCTAACACACAATTGATTGTTAAAATCATTGATTATCAGCTTGATGTCTTTTGAAATATTATCTAATTCTGAAACTAGTAAAAACACAATAATATGAGTATCTAATAAAATACGTGCCATATAATTATTTTAAAACCGCCCTCATGTCAATAATTTTGCCTGTACCTTTATTTGCTAAGGCAGCCAACCATGTTTTGGAATATTTCTTTGGATCATCCTCTATTTTTGCCTTGCTTTCAACTGCTTTAGTTGTCGCTTTTTTAGTATTCGTTTTCATAAATCAAATTTTGAAACACAAAGATAATTGATTGTTTTGTTGGGTTTTATTCCTAAAGTTATAAAATGAAAGTGAGTCGAAAGTCAAAAGCCAAAAGTCATAAAGTCTTTCTCCGAACATACATTGCAAAAACCAGAAGCTCAATTCCCGTAAGACCTCTCCGAAGCCCACCCCTACATTAGTCGAAAGTCTAAAGCCAAAAGTCATAAAGTCGTTTTCCGAACATCAATTTCTAAAACAAGATGCTTTGTTCCCGCAAGGCATGAGTCGATGTTAGGCAATAGGCAATAGCCATTAGGCAATAGTTTTTTTAGTCTAAAGCCGATCTTTCCTCTTTCTTCTTTTCTCTTTCTTCCAAAAAAGAACATGTCTCAATTGAATCAACTTTACAAACTTGCCACTTTACAAACTTTAGCTTCGCTCCGTTCGACCCATTTGTCCCAATGGGTCTCGGGTCAACTCATAAAAAAACCACCCCAGTTACCTGAGGTGGTTCTTAAAACTAACACTGAAAAACTTATTTTTTAATCAAGCGAACCACTTGTTGGTCGTCGCCTTGTGCAATAACCACATTGTAGATGCCGCTGGTATAACCGTTGCCTATGCTGCGGTTTTCCAATTCGTTGGCTTCTACATTAAATTGATCCATTTGTTTGCCAAGCATGTCGTAAACAGTTACTTGAATTGGGTTTTGGTTTCCACCTTGTGCCATCAATACAAATTCGGTCTCGAATGGGTTTGGCACTGCTTTTACTGATAAAGCGCCCTCTTCCATTGAAGTATGACGAGCAAAACTTGCTGGCGTTGTTACGTTACAAGCTGTTCCGTAAGTTTGCCAAGTACCACCAAATTGAATGGCTACACGCACCGAATAGGTGGTGTTTAATGCCCAACCAGTATAGTTGCCTAATTGCATATTTGGTACAGCTGAGGTGTAAGTAAGCGTGGTACCGCCATTGGTCCACTCAAAATTGTAAGCGGTAGCACCTGCTACTGCACCACAATACAATACTCTCCATTTGCTAGCTAATGTGCTGCCACATTGCGTGGTATTTACTTTCGTTTGACTTGGTAAAGAAGGTGTTGTAATATTACATGCAGCACCGTAGGCTCCATAGGTTGCACCATATAAAACAGCCACACGAACAGAATAAGTGGTTCCAAAATTTGCACCACCACTTAATGAAGATAATTGCATATAATTAACTGAGCGATCGATTGTTCGGGTGGTACCTCCTGATGAAACTTCAAAACGGTAGCCTTGTGCCCCATAACTTTGGCCACAATACAAGGTGTTGTCAACTGACGAAAGTGTAGTGCCACACTGCGCATCGATTATTTTTGAACTTGCAGGAACTGCAGGAGTAGTAATGGTACAACTGTTTCCGTCAGCAGACCAAGCCCCATTAATAAATACAGCACATTTTACGCCATATAAGGTATTAAAAGAATTGTTTGAAGATAATTGCAAAAAGTTAAACCCATTTACAGTTGACTCATAAACAACAG
Source organism: Flavobacterium sp. BFFFF2 (assembly GCA_002256385.1). Classification (GTDB taxonomy): domain Bacteria; phylum Bacteroidota; class Bacteroidia; order Flavobacteriales; family Flavobacteriaceae; genus Flavobacterium. The sequence goes on along the minus strand of NKJD01000027.1, from coordinate 26,311 downwards.
AAGCACCAGTAGACGCGTTTATAATTGTAAAACGGTATTTTGTGCCGCCAACTACATTGGAACAATAAATAGTAGTTTCAATATTTGAAAGCACAGTTCCGCAGAATGAGGCTGCAATAATCGGATTGCTTGGAATAATAGTTACTGCAACGGCTGTTCTTGCACTTTCAACGCCATTAATTGTTTGACTCACGTAGTAGGTGTTTGTTGCTAATACAGTTGTACCCGACAAACTTGATCCTCCAGTAGCAGACAAATACCAATTTAATGCGGGAGCACCATAACCTGCAATCGTTGAACCGCTTGCTACTAAATTGTTCACTGTTGCACCAGTCACCAATACTTGTGCACTAGCTGTAGGTACATTTGGACTAACTCCTTCATCTGTTTGGCCATTGCAATTATTGTCAATGCCGTCAAATACTTCTGTTGCGATAGGGTTAATTCCTGCATTCGTATCATTACAATCGGTCGCATTGGTAACATATCCAGATGGCGCTCCAGTACATGAACTGCTTGTGCTTGCTGCGTCTCCATAACCATCCGTATCATTATCACGGTAGTATGTCACACTTGGATTTACCGTAATGGACATATTGGCTGTACTGGCACACAATCCGGTAGTAGGTGTAAATGTATAAGAAGTGGTGGCCATATTGTTTACTGCAGGAGACCAAGTTCCTGTAATCGCGTTGTTTGAGGTGGTTGGCAATGCTGATAACGAAGCGCCTGAGCAAATGGTAGAAACTTGCGTAAATGTGGGCGTTGCAATTGAATTCACGGTTACTGTGATCGTGTTGCTTTCGGCAGCGCCGGTCCAGTCCGATTTGCAGTCAACACGTGCTAGTCTTTTATAGTAGGTAGTTACCGTTAAACCTGCAGCTGCACTGTATGTACTTGAAGTTGCTCCAGAAATATCGGTAAACGTGCTGTTATTTGTTGATGATTGCCATTTGTATTCTAGATTTCCAACAAACCCGCTAGCTGCTGATGTACTAGAGAAACTGCTTGGAATACCATTCTCGCAAACGGATTGCGTTCCTGAAACGACTCCTGCAGTCGTTGGATTGATACAAACTTGACCGATCGCAAAATCGCCAAAAGATGTTACTGCTGAAGCAGAAAAACTGGTTGAAGTCGGGGTTCCTGATGTCGTAAGGTTTGACCAACTAGAACCTGCATACAATCGAGCAGCAAAAAACTGTGGTAAAGCGCCACTGTCATTGTCTTGTGTGGCATAAGTAAATGCCGCATTATAACTCGTGAATCCAGCCAAATTTGAATTGGTTAACGTCCAAGTTCTGTTAATACTGTTTGCAGCAATAATACCTGAAGTTGCAATTTGTGCATGATCACCAGCAGTTGTTTTTGCGGTCAATGTTCCATTTGCTGAAGTATTGCCAGCAAAAGTTAAAGCAAGTGGGGTATAATAATTTGAATCTCCAATGGTATAAGTAAATGAAGGAGAAGAACCAGATGTAGTCGTTTTTCTTAGGTTTCCAATAACCCATCCTGTGCCTGTTCCAGCACCAGAAATGGTGGCAGCAGAACCAAGAATTAAATTGTTGCTTCCTGTGTCAATTTTTCCACTCGTGAAAACTAAAGTACCATTAACGGTGGTATCTGCTGACAAAGTGACCAACGATCCTGTTTGATTAATGGTAAATGTTCCAGCAATGGTAGTTGATCCAGCTACTGATTTAGGGCTTGTGCCGCTTACGGTTACGTTTTTATAATCTGTTCTGGCCGTTACGGTTTGAGCACCTGTGGCATCTCTGGCGTATTCAACAATACTATTTGCTCCAAGTGTTAAATTTTCTGTACCAATAAATTGAAAGTCAGCAAAAGAAGAACCGGCAGTTCCCACATTGCTCGATACAAAACCAGTTAATTTAGGCACTCTTACAGTACCATTTATAGTTACAGCACCGCCACTAGGAATCGTGATGTACGATGTGGCATTTGTTGGCGCCACAAGTGTAGACGTTGCGTCAACGCTGATGTTTTTAATGACTGGTGTAGCTGTGAACGTTACATTAGCCCCATTTTTGATGGTAATAGTACCAAAACTTTTAGTGGTAGTTGACGATATCGTAACGCCATCATAAACCACTTCAAGGTTGGTGTCAAAAATATTTCCAAATGATATGGCGGTTGTTCCTTTGTAGATCACGGTTTGTTTTCCGGATGGCGGCGCCATTACGTCCAAATTTCCAGTTCCTGCAGGCAAAATGGAAGCGCCTGAGTTTAAAGTTAAAGTGATAGCAGCTTGATCTGTATTTCCTAAACGTACTTTTGTTCCGTTCGCAGGATCTGTTCCAACTGTCCATGAACCGTCAAGGGCAACAGCAGTCGTATTTCTGATTTCAAAAACTTGAGCTATGTCTGTAAAATTTGATGGATTTGTGCCAGTTCCGTCTGTATTTAAACCCCAGTTGGTTACATCGGTCAATGCACCTGTTCCTTTATAGTAGTAAGTGGTAGATAATGCCTGAACGGGAGTACTAGTGGTGGTTTCGCTTGAATAGTTAAACGCTTTGTCAACGGTGTACACTTTATAATAGTAATCGACACCTGGACTTAAACTAGTATCGGTAAATGAAGTGCTTGTTCCAATATATCGTACCACACCAGCGCCAATGGCGTTGTTGAATTTGTAAATCCCATTTTGGAGTGGGTCATCAGAAGCAGAAGGAGCCGTCGTTGCAAAACGCACAACCACATAACCACCACCGTCAACGCCTCCACTTGCCGCACCCCAACTTACCGTTGCAGTACTACTTGAAGCTGCTGTTGCAGTAACAGTGCCTGGTGTACTTGGTGCAGACGTATCAGCCGAATTGGCTTGATACACTACAAAATCATCAATATCAGCAGCATAACCAGCCGTAGCGGCATCAATAGTAAGTCCAGCCACCCCAAAACTTCCAGCAGCAGGCGATACGGCAGTCGTGATGGAAACAGACACTTTAGTCCAAGTGGAAACACTGGTCGTAAGTCCTGCGGCAACCGATTTCACGGTGCCAATTGGCGGCGCTTGTGTAGCTGTGGTGTTGTTTACATAAATATCAACCGTACTGGCATCAAGGGCAGTAGTTGAAGCTGTTTTGTACCAAAATTGCACCTGATAAGTCGTGTTTGCTGCAAATGATCCAGCAATTTGGGGCGTGTAGAAATTTTTTGCCGTTCCGTTTGTGGAACCCAATGTGACATATTTTGGTCCACTTCGTCCACCCGTACTGGTTAATGTGCGGGTAATATTTGCAGTTGTACTCGCTGTCCACAATGAGGTAGAGAGCGCGGCATTGGTAGTATTACCTCCAGCCAAAGTGGCCGTGTGGTTTTCAAATCCGCCATCGTGAACGGAAAAGGCTCCAATTCCTGTTTGCGAATATCCTAAGTTGCCCAAGCAAAATAGAAATATTACTAATAAACAAATTTTCGTTTTCATCAGAATACAATTAATAGTTATAATAAACAAAACTAAATTTATGTTTCAATGTATCTACATAAAAACTTTGTAAATAACAATTTGCGCAGTAATTAGTCTATTTTTTGCTTTAAATGAAAAAACAACTACAAATCATTGTGAAGTATTAATTTGTTGAGGTCATCTCGCCTACTTTTACTAATGGGGATTTTATAGCTGTCAATTTCAATTAAACTGCCATCTATTGCGTCGATTTTATCAATGTTGATAATAAAGGAACGGTGCACCCTGAAGAAGTTGCCTTTCGGAAATATTTCTTCGAGCCGATTGAGGGAAACCCTAGACACACTAATTTTTTTATTGGTGTGAAAACGGGCATATTCGCCATGACTTTCAATAAAAATCACTTCGTTAAAGTTGATTTTCTCAAGTTTGTTCTGATTGGTTTTAAAAAAACTAAAATCGGTAAACTGTGCCTCTGGGAATTCATTTTCAATGGGTATTGGGTCTGCAGGAATGCTGATTTTAAGGTCAAAAACCCGATTGACTGCCGTGACAAACCGGTCAAACGGAATCGGTTTTACCAAATAGTCAATCACCTTTAAATCAAAGGCTTGTAGCGCATATTCAGAATAGGCGGTTGTGAAAATGGTGTTGGGCGGGTTTTTTAACGTTTTTAAAAATTGAATCCCATTGAGCACCGGCATGTTGATGTCCAAAAAAAGCAAGTCAATTTGTTTTTGCTGCACAATGGCAAGCGCCTCCATCGGTTCATGGCAAATGCCAACCAATTCGAGTTGTGGGATTTTTGAAATATATTCTGCTATTAATTGGCATGCCGGTTCTTGGTCGTCAATAATAAAACACTTCACTGTATTCATAGCTGTTATTTTTTATAATCGAATGTTTAAATAGACCTCATAAGACTCTTTTAAATCGGTCACTTCAAAAGTGTACTGGTCTTTGTAGTCTAGCTCTAAACGATTGATTGTGTTTTGATTGCCTATTCCTTTTTCTAATTTATTTGGAAATGACATTTTGTTATTCTTGGTTTTAAAATACAAAAACTCGTGGTCTGTTGCCAATTCAATGATGACATAGGCTTCGTTTGACACGCCAATTTGGCTGTGTTTAAAAGCATTTTCAACAAAATTCAACAAGAGCATGGGGGCTATTCGTTGGTTTTCATCGTAGAGTTTGTGTTTAAAATCGATGTTTATTTGTGCATTATAATTGAGTTTGTACAACTTGATAAAATTCTGAATCAGGGTAACCTCCTTATTGATTAACACCCTATGTGTGGAACAATCGTAGATTAGGTAGCGCATAAAATTGGACAAGTCAAAAATCATGTTGGCCGCTTCTGGACTGCTGGTATGGCACTTTGAATAAATGGAATTTAGGGTGTTAAATAAAAAATGTGGCGTGAACTGGCTTTTGAGCAAATCTACCTCAAATTTATTCTTTTCTTTGATTAAGCGGAAAATCGCCGACTTGTTTTGTAAGTAATTGATAAAATCCAAATAATATAAAGCGGCCGCTAAAGTAAACAACAAAAAGAGCAAGTGATAGAAAAAAAGCGCTCTTGAATCGGTCGCCTTATTGATAGATAGGTATTGATCAAAATAAAACAAGCAACCCAAAATGACCGAAATCATGACGGCATTCTTCAACAAAACTTTGCTAATGTTTTTTTCAACAAAAAGTTCTTTATCGAAAAATTTGACGTTGACGATAAATACAAATAAGCAAAAAAACAGCATTTGACCAACAAGCACCCATTTATCAAAATCAGGTAAAGACTCAAATTTACTATTCACCAACTCATAATAAACAGTGGCAATAAAAAGAAAATAAAATAACTGAAAAACTGTTTTCTTCACAAAAAACAGCGCGTGTTTTGATTTAAACATCTAGAAAAAATCTTAAAATATTATTTTTAAACAATTATGCGAATGTAAACGTGAAAGTACATTATTTTGCTTTGCTAAATAAACAAAGCTTTTTTTTATGATTGAAAAAAGTTTTAATCACTTCATTAGGCTAAACTACATTTTTTTTAATTGGGTCGATTTTATCTCAGCTTGCGTAAAATTGCCTTTAAACTATTTTCGGATGAAATTATTTTTTAACAGATTGATCCTTTTAGTACTCACTATTTTATTGGTTTCATGTGGAAGTGGCAGCGATGCGGTGGGCCAAACCAACGACCTAAAAAACGGCGCAAACAAATTTGTTTTCACTTATGCGGGTTTGCCTCAAAAGCCCATCAATGTGTTTTACAACATTCCGGCAGGCGACAGAACCAACATGCCCATCGTATTTGTCTTTCACGGAAAAGAAAGAAACGCCTCAGATTATCGCGACATTTGGACAAGTGCATCTAATCAATATGGTTTTATGGTTTTTGCCCCAGAATTTAACGACACCGATTTTCCTGGAACCAATGGGTACAGTTTGGGAAATGTATATCAAGACGGAAATAATCCTTCCGTTCAAACCCTCAATAACGAAAGTGTGTGGACATTTTCGGTGATTGAACCGCTGTTTGACTACATCAAAGGCAATGTGAAAAGTGCCAAAACAACATACGACCTTTTTGGGCATTCGGGAGGTGGACAATTTGTGCATCGGTTTGTGATGTTTAAGCCCAATGCGCGTTTTAACAGAGCGGTTGCAGCCAACAGCGGCTGGTACACGGTGCCAGATGGGATAGCCTCCTTTCCGGTTGGCATTGTAAACTGTCCTGTGAGTGATGCCAATCCGACGAGTTACTTTGGTCGAAAACTCTACATCACCGTCGGCGAATTGGACACCAATAGTGCCGATCCGTCGCTGGTGCATAACACAGCTGTCGATTTGCAGGGAATGAACCGATTTGATCGGGCCAATTATTTCTTTGCAAAAAGTCGTAATTATGCAACGGCTGTTCAGGCTACCTTTGCGTGGCAGTTTCGCACGGTTCCTAATTCAGGACACAATGCCACTTTAATGTCAAATGACGCCATCAAATTGTTATTTCAATAATTAATTAAATGAAGTGACTTAAACTTTTTTCAATATGGACCAGCCAACTCTGAAAAAATACCTAAAATTACTTTTATTTCCGCTCGCGTTTATTGCCTTTTCAACCTTCTTGAATCCGGACGCATCAAATCCGCAAATCGGCATCATGATTGGCATTGCAGTGTGGATGATTGGTTGGTGGATCACAGAAATAGTACCAATTGCCATTACATCGTTATTGCCCATTTTGCTATTCCCAATGACTGGCATTATCAGCGGCGAAGAGATTTCTAAAGTCTATTTTAACGAAGTGATTTTTCTGTACATCGGTGGTTTTTTGCTGGCATTGGCCATTGAAAAATGGGAAGTTCACAAGCGAATTGCCTCACGAACTTTGATCCTTTTTGGGCAGGGAACGTTTCAAATTTTGGCCGGTTTTATGTTGGTCACTTCCTTTTTGTCTATGTGGATGTCGAATACTTCCATTGCGTTATTAATGCTTCCGATTGGCATTTCAGTATTGGAGAAATTAAAGGAAATATACAGCGAAAAAGAACTCGGCAAATTCAAAACGGCACTGCTTTTGGGCATTGCCTACGCCAGCTCGATTGGCGGAATGGCCACCTTGATAGGAACACCCACCAATTTGGTTTTCAAAAAAATATATGAAAGCGCTTTCAAATCGGGAATCAAAATAAACTTTGCCAATTGGCTCATTTTCGCATTTCCGATCTATCTCATTTTGATTTCTGCCGCCATTGTTATCTTGTACCTTTTCTTTAAACCGAGAAAAAAACTCGAAATCATTGACAATACTTTTTTTAAAATTGAAAAACTGAAATTGGGCAAAACCAGCTATGAACAAAAGGTCGTGCTCACCGTCTTTTTTGCATTTGCCGTCCTCATGATTTTTCGTGCCAACATCGACATTGGTTCGTTCCAAATTCCGGGTTGGAGCGCGCTGTTTCCGCATTCTGACTACATTATTGACGCGGTGGTTGCGGCTTTTATTTCCATCATTCTATTTATTATTCCTTCTAAAGTGAATCCGAAAAAAACAATCATGGATTGGGAAACGGCCTCCAAAATACCTTGGGGCATCATTTTGCTGTTTGGCGGTGGTTTTGCCCTCGAAAAAGGATTCGAAGTGTCGGGACTTACCTATTGGATTGCTTCAAAAATTGGGCTGCTTTCTGGCAGTGAAATGATTATCATTATTCTAACAACCTGTTTTATTGCCTTATTGATTACCCAATTTATTGCAAACATAACCGTGGCACAAGCCTTGTTGCCGTTGTGTGTGGCGCTTTCTTTTTCGCTGAAAATCAATCCGCTGCTGCTCATGATTCCCGTAACTTTTGCCGCATCTGCCGCATTTTTACTGCCCATTTCAACACCGCCCAACGCCATTTTGTTTGCTACGGGCCAAATAAAAATGAAGGAAATGCTGTTGCCCGGACTCCTATTAATTGTTATTTCGGGCTTGGTGATTAGTCTTTTTATGGATACGTGGGGCACCTATGTTTTTGGAATTTTAAAATAGGGATGTGATGCTTTTATTTAATGGATAAACAGCGAGTCGTTTACCTAGAATCAGAATGATATTCGTGCTGCAATAGAAGTTTAGCTGTAGTGGCTACTAAGGTGGTTTATACTTTTTCTCGTTATTAAGCACTTCCCCTATTTATACATTTTGCCCGAAAACCAACTGCGAAAATCTCATTCGTTGTAAGAAGGTGAAAAACAGCCATTTCTAGTGACCCATTTTTAAAAATTTTAAACAGCCAACTTGCACCGCTTCTTCAAATTCGGTCCCTATTTGCCGCATTGCTTTTTTGTTTAAAATGGAACTTAAAAATTTCATTAATCGCAAAAATAGGGCCGTCTACTGCTTTAAAAAGTAGTTACATTGCTTTTCTAGTAATTTATTACTTCATTAGAATATATTTGTTTGTTAAAAAACATTACCATGAAAAACATATTTTACTTTGTCTTTGCATTGATGTCTGCTTTTTTAGGCATTTCTCAAACAGGTATTGGCGCATTTTCGGCCCATGACGGTGGATTTGAAAATCATACAGCAAATTTGGCAGGAGGAAATGCTACCAATGCGAATCTTTCCACCACGTTGTGGACCACCAATACGGCGACCAACATTGTCAAAGTTTTAAATGCTACTGGAGGTCGCAGTGGACTAAAATATGTCACTTTAGGTTCTGCAAATGGAACTGCCAAAAACTTTTACACGCCGCAAATAGCAGGCGCATTCGCACCAAACACCACCTATCAAATACAGTTTTGGTATAAGTCTGCTTCAACCGTTGCGCTTGACGCCAGTACCGTTGATATTTACGTGGACAATACGTCAGCTACTCAAGCACCTCCGATTGGAACCAAACAAAGTGTGGCCGCTGGTTTGGCACCAAATACGGCTGCTTGGACAAAAGTAGCTGTTGCCATTACCACCGATGCCACAGCCGCCGGCAATTTTGGCGTGGCTGGATTTACCATTGATGCAGCCACGGCAGGTTTTTCGGCAGATATCGATGATTTTGTAGTGTATCAAGGAGCTACTGCCGATACTTCGGCGCCTAATGACCCAGGAGCCATTACTGCCATTGGCACACTTAACGGCGGGGCTGACATCAGTTGGGCTGCATCTGCTGGAGGTCTTGATGGCGGTGCTTATGTGGTGGTGCGCTACACAGGTGTGGCCCCAACAGCGTCTGACGATCCGAATCAAAATGGGATTTATAAATTTAACAATCCTGTTGGCGCAGGCGCGGTTCGATATATTGGAACAAACACTTCGTTTTCAGACACCAGTTTAAGCCCAGGTGTTGATTATTACTACAAAGTATATGCGGTTGATAAGGCCTTTAATTATTCCAACGAAAGCACTACCACCACAGCTGTTCAATCGTTAGCAACTACCTATTATTATAAAGGTACGGGTTCGCTTGCCGATGTGGTAAACTGGGGTTTAAATATGGATGGAACAGGCGCTGCACCTATTAATTTTACAGATGCATCACAGGTTTTTGAAATTAGAAATACCACTGCGGTAACCCTAGATGTCGCCTGGACTGTCGGGACGAGTCCTGCCAATGGAACCAAAGTTCGTTTAGGAAATAACAGCCAAGCTGCCATTACATTAACATTAAATCCGGCAGGCGCCGTTCTGCCAGCAGGAACAGGAAATCTGGATGTGATAGCGCCAGTTTCTGGAAACCAAACAGTCGTTTACAAAAGCACTTCGGCCATTTCATTTGGTATTATTTTTGACAATAACCTAGAAATCATTTACGACCAGGTGACCCTATCTTCAAGCACCACCAAAAGTTTTGGCACCGTTACCCTGATCAACGCAGCCAATATTACTTTTACTGCTACACCCGTCATCAAACACATTACCGTTGATCAAGCCTCCACGCTCACCGCGCCAACGGCAGCCAATGCTTACATCACGATTCCAGCAGGCGGATCGGTTGTGGTAAATGGCACCATTAAAATCCCTAAATTAACTGGTTTTGTTTCGAGTAATGCCACGCCAAATGACGCGGGCGGTGACCTTCAATTTGTTGGCGCTGAAAACCTTACTTTAGGAACAAATAGCATTGTAGAATATACCCGTGTTGCTTCAGGAGCGCAAACCGTAACGGCCAGAACAGACTACAAAAACCTGATATTGAGTGGCACAACGCCAAAAACCATCAATGGGCCCACCGCTGTTTCGGGCACGTTTACTGTCAATCAGACTGCGCCAGCCACTGCCGTTACATTGAATGGCGATGTTACTGTAAGCGGTACCTTGTTGTTTATTTCAGGAAAAATAACCACCACTATTAACAATTTAGTGATTACAAGTACCGGAAGCATTTCAGGTGCTGGGACAAACACAGGTTGGGTTTTGGGCAATTTGATCAAACAAACCAATGCAGGCGCAAGTCCTTCTTTTGTATATGAAATAGGCGATTCAAATAGTTATACGCCGTTGACACTGACCTTTTCAGGAAATACCACCGCGGCTGGTGCGCTTGGCGTTCGCACAAACATTGGTGACCATGTGGGCATTGCAACCTCAGGCATTGACGGTTCAAAAAGCGTGAACAAAACATGGACATTGACCAATGTAAACCTAGCAGGTTTTGGCAGTTACAACGCCCTATTTATGTACTCATCTGCCGATGTTGATTCAGGCTCAAATTTTGCAAACTATATTGTTAGACAATTTGATGGAACTGCGTGGAGTGCGGTAACCACTACTGGCGTCATTACAGATCTGCAAGCTTCAGCAACTGGATTGTCCGCTTTTGGCGATTTTGCGATTGGTGAATTTGACCCATTGGCTGTTCATTCTGCCACCAAAGAGTTGTTTAGGGTGTATCCAAATCCAGTTTCAAATGGTGCGATGCAGATTGACAATTCTGACAACCTTGCATTAACTGTTGAACTATTTGACGTGTTGGGCAACAAGGTGTTGAGTGCCGCAAACATTACAGACAAACTATTCATTCCAACAATTGGAACAGGCATGTATATTGCAAGAATTGTCTCTGAACAAGGGGTGTTCATTCAAAAGATAATGGTGAAAAACGATTAATATCCCCAAAAAAAATATTTTATTTTTTAATTGCTATGAAACAATTGCTCAAGAAATATGCCCCACTTTTTTCATTATTATTTCTGATAATAATGTCTTGTGACACCGAAGATGTAACCCCATTCACGCCCACCGTCGGAACGTTTACGGTTCCAGCCAAGCAAATTGGCAGTGCGCCTTTTGTTTTAACACCTCCGTCGTCAAATAGTACAGGCAGTTTTTCCTATACTTCATCTGACCCTTCGGTGGCAACAATAAGCGGTTCAACGGTGACCATAGTCGGAATTGGAAACACAACCATAACGGCCATTCAGGCAGCAGATGTGCGGTATGCTTCATCAACTGCAACTGCCGTTTTTACGGTTACTCAATTACCACCTCCCACCATTGGTGCATTTACAGTTCCGTCAAAAGCGGTAGGTAGTGCGCCCTTTCAGTTAACAGCACCGCTTTCAAATAGTGGTGGGGCTTTTAGTTATACCAGCAGCAATGCCAATGTGGCAACCATTAACGGAACGACCGTTACGGTAGTTGGTGTAGGAACATCTACTATTACTGCAACGCAAGCGGCATTTGGAAGCTATGCTTCAGGCAGTGTTACAGCCACGCTTACAGTGACTAATTTTCCAATTGCAACTATTGCCTCTGACAATTTCGACGGCGCAGTAGGCTCGGCGCTCACCAGTAGTGGTTGGGTGGCGCACAGTAGCGCAGCTACAAACCCTATTTTGACTATTACACCCGGATTGACATTTCCAAATTATTATGGCGCAGGCATGGGTAATGCAGCGGCAGTAAACAGCACGGGTCAAGATGTTTCTTTGCAATTTACAGAAGTCAATTCAGGTACCGTTTACGCTTCATTTCTGGTGAATGCAACGGCTTCACCTGCGTGTATTGATCAATATTTCTTTGCCTTTGGAAATAATGCAATTACAGACACGGCCTTCAGGGGTAAAGTGTTAATTAACCAAGATGCGACGAACCCCAGCAAGTTTAAGTTTGGATTTGCGGCAAATTTGACCCTTAGATACACCACCAATCTGTTTGACTATGGTACCACATATCTGGTAGTAGTTAAGTATAAAATCGTGGACGCTGCCACGACAAACAGCAACGGGAATCTAGGTCGCGATGAATCGAGCTTGTATATTTTTGATGCTTCGTCCAACTATCTAACAGAACCAAGTGTGCCTACTATTGGCATTGAAGATACGGGATCGGCTGATATTATTCCTGGGCGAGTGGTTCTTAGACAAGACAACACCAACTCACCCAATGTCATCATTGATGGTTTAAGAGTGGACAATACTTGGAATTTAAGAAATTAACGCTAGCATTATTAAACAATGTCACATCTAAAAAAGACGCTCTTTTTATTGTTTTTATTGCTATCGGTCGTTGAATTTTCATCTGCTCAAGAAATCATTTTGGGGAAATACCGATTTGGAGAAGGACTCTATTTTACGGGCAAAGACGACAACTATCAAATTAAAGTATCAGGTTACCTTCAACCCAATGTTGAAAGTAAAAAATACCTAGACACCGACGATGCCACCTTGTACAATCGATTCAGAATGCGACGCGCTCGTTTCGAAATAACGGGCGAAGCCAAAAAAGAAAAAATTAGTTATCAATTAGAACTCGACCTTACAGGCGGCGGTGAAGGCGCAGACGCCATAGGTGGGTTGGTATATGATGCCTGGATCGGTTATAACATCAGTAAAAGAACCAAAATAACTTTTGGTCAAAAATCGACCCCGACCGACAACAGAGAGCTTGGTATGAGCTCAGGCACATTGCAATTAGCCGATCGAAGTCCAGTTTCAGCCGCATTTGCTTCCGTTCGTGAATTTGGTCTTTTTTTTGAAACCAGATATAAAATTACCAGAAAATCGATTCTTCTGCCGGCATTGGCTATAACAAACGGCGATGGAATCAACGTAACCGATAAAGACCATGGCGGTTTAAAGTATGGCGGTAGAATTGATTATTTGCCTTTTGGACAATTCAGCAATCTTGGCCAATACCGACAAGCCGATTTGATGCGTGAAAGCACCCCTAAATTTGTCATTGGTGCGCATTATAGCTATAATGTGGGCATCAGCGACCGACGTGGAAGCCAGAGTGGTACCATTTTATATTTAGACAAAGACAACAACGAATTATTGCCTGATTATGTCAAATATGGCGTTGATTTCTTGTTTAAATACAATGGTTTTTCTTTGTTGGGAGAATACGTCAATGCCTCAGCGCGTGTGCCTGGTGATATTACCCAACGGGTGCGTACTGACGGCTCAACGTCGACCAATTTTGACGTGAACGGCCTTAGAGATGTTGAAAACTATATAAAGGGCCGAATGATGGTTGGCGAAGGCTACAACATCCAAGGCGGATATGTGTTTAAAAATCTGTTTTCCATTGATGCCCGCGTGTCTTATTTAAAGCCCGAATCCTATTCATTTTTGAACAACCCCACCTTTTATAACCGCTCCAATTATTATACGTTGGGCATTTCAAAATATATTTCAAAAGGATATGGTGCCAAAATTCAATTGGATTGCACGTATATAAACGCAAAAGATGGGTCGAACGATTTGAATGGAAACCCAATAAAAGGAAATGAATTCGTCACCAGATTAGTAACCACCATTGCCTTTTAGCGTTATGAAGAACATTTGTAGTTTACTATTTTTCAGTTTGTTTTTCGTTGCAACCAACGCGCAATTTAGCCCGCAAAGCGATGAAATAACAAAGAAATATTTTCCAGATCCGGAGTTGGAAATATCAACCCCTGCTTTTTCAAAAAAAGGGTTTACGAATTACGATGACTTGATGACGTATGTCAACAAATTGGTGGCTGCACATCCAAAAGAAGTGTCACTGTCATTTATTGGTGAAAGCCAAAAAGGCAAAAAAATACCACTGCTTGTTTTGAATAAAGAAAACGGCAAAGAGAAGTTAAAGGTCTGGTTTCAAGGTGGGCTTCACGGTGACGAACCTGCCGGCACCGAAACGATGCTTTTTTTGATGGACAAACTATTAAACGATGCGCAATTCGGTTATTTACTTGACAAATTAACCATAGCTATTGTGCCAATGGCCAATATTGATGGCTATGAAAAACAAGATCGGTATGCCGCCAACGGCCTCGATTTGAACCGAGATCAGGTAAAATTATTGGCAAAAGAAACCAATTATCTAAAAAAAGCGTTTAGTGATTTTGGCGCCGAAGTGGCGGTAGACTTTCATGAATACCGCCCTTTTAGAAAAGAATTTAATTTACTTGGCGCTCATGGCATTTGCGCCATTTACGATGCCATGTTTATGTATTCTGGCAACTTAAACCTGCCTAAAAACTTAAGAGATTACACCAAAGAGGTGTTTGTGGGCAATGCCAAAAAAGTATTGGAGACGAACAAACTAAACGCCAGAGATTATATTGCTAGCGTAAAACACAATAGCGAAGTACATTTTAACCAGTGCACTACGGAAGCCCGCTCAAGCACCACTTCATTTGCACTCAGCAATTGCATTTCATCGCTCATTGAAATACGGGGGGTCAATCTGCAAAAGACATCATTTAAAAGACGCATAAATACCACTTTTTTAATTGCCACTTCTTTTCTGAAAACAGCTTACGACGACGCCTTGAAAATCAAGGAAGTGTTAAAAATTTCGAATGAAACAAAGCCTAAAAATCTGGTAGTTACTTGCAACAAACCGCAAGAGCTGCAAACCATCAAAGCCATCGATTTACAAGACTTTCAAGAAATTTCATTGGAAGTAAAAGTCAACAATGCCATCAAAGCGACTCCTGTGCTTGAAAGACAACGCCCTTATGCCTATTTAATTCTTGCTGACCAAAGCATTTTGATTGACAAATTAAAAATTCTAGGGTTGAATGTGGCCCTGTTGGACAAAGAAGCGGCCATTAACATCGAAGCATTTAAAGTAACTTCCTTAGATGTTAGCCCAGACGAAGATGAAGGTTTTAAAGCGCAGAAAGTGTCTACTGAAGTGTCAACCGTTAAAAAGACCTTTCCAAAAGGCACTTACGTGGTCTATTTAGACCAAAAAAATGCAAAAATCGCGACCGAAGTGTTGGAACCAGAAAGTGAAAATGGATTTATCAAATTTGAGGTATTAAAGCCCACAATCGATAGTGAATTACCAATTTATAGATATTTGACCAATGAGAAGTTATAATAAAAATATAAAATTCAAGGCGTTTGCCACTGCACTCATTCTTTTGATTGGTGCTGTAGCATGCGCACAAGTTGCCATTAAAACGGAGTCTAAAGAGTTTCAACTGGGTGATGGCTTAAGTTTTAATGTCAACGATGGCGAATATAAATTCAGTATCAGCGGGTTTATTCAAGGGGTTTATAAGTATGAAAAAACCGACGGGGCTGTTGCAGTAAATTATTTCAATAGCAGAAATGCTTACCTGACCCTTTCTGGAAGCATGTATAAAGAAAAAGTATCGTTTATGCTGCAAAATAATTTTAGTAATGGCAAGCCATTGTTAGACGCATGGGTCGCCTATTCACCTGTTTCTAATTTGAGAATTACTTTCGGACAAAAACAAACGTTTACCAATAACCGCGAAATGACCTTTTATGAAGACAAACTTCAATTTGTGGACAGGGGCATTTTTAGTAGCACGTTTTGTAACACGGGCAGGGAATTTGGGGTGTTTTTTGAAGGTCAAATTGGCAAAAACAACTTTATTGTAAAACCCAAATTTGCCATCACTTCGGGCGATGGCATCAATTCATTTGGCACCAATTCAGCCGATGTCGATAAAGGTGGTTTAAAATATGGTGGGCGTTTGGATATATTGCCTTTAGGAAGTTTCAAACCCGGAAATGACGGCTACATTGCCGATTTAAAACATGAAGACAAATTGAAAATCCTGGCAGGTGTTGCGGGTAGTTTGAATGTGGGTGCAAGTAATAAAATAGGGGATGGCCATGCCGAATTTGCATTTTATGACAGCAGCAAAAAAGAAAAACTGCCGAATTACCGAAAATTCTATGGCGATATCTTGTTCAAATACAAAGGCTTTTCATTATTGGCCGAATATGTGAAAACATCAGCCTCGGCCCTTGACAATTCCTTTGTTGATTCAGCGGCCACGTTGCCTTTATATCCGACAGATATTAGTCAATATTTGGTATTAGGAAAAGGTATAAATATTCAAAGTGGGTATGTGACCAAGTCGGGTTATTCTTTGGATTTTAAATATGAAAAATTAACCAAAGAGTTCAATGTAAACAGTTCGTTATTGGTCAATCAAAATGGATACACCGTTGGACTTGCAAAATATTTAAAAGGAAACAATCTCAAAATTCAAACTTCCGTTACCTCGTTAAATCAAGAACAACTGAACAGTGTGTCCAATGCAGTTGAAAATGTAAGAACCATTTCTGGACAAATCAGTTTTCTAGTTGTTTTTTAATTTATTGCCATACAAAGAAATGAACGCTACATCAAAATCAAATTCGATTCTAAAATCCGTACTATCCAATCTGACGTTTTGGGTATTAATCGCCATATTGGTTGGCATTGTCCTTGGTCATTTTCAGCCAGAAACGGGCGTTCAAATGAAAGTGGTGGGCGACGGATTTATTAGTATTATCAAGTTATTCATTGTTCCTATCATTTTCCTTACCATCGTGCTCGGCATTGGGGGCATGGGCGATCTTAAAAAGGTCGGGCGAATCGGGCTCAAGTCATTGATTTACTTTGAAATTGTAAGTACCGTTGCTTTAACCATCGGAATTGTTGTTGGCTATTTGGTGCAGCCCGGAAAGATTGACAAAACTGGATTACAAATTCAGGATTCAAGCATGTATACCCAAAATACACAGCAAAGTTTCAACTGGCTTTCCTTTTTCATGAATAATTCCACCTTACAGGTTTTAATTGTTGCCATCATTGTTGGGGTTTTATTAAACTACCATTCCAAAAGAGAACAGATTGTTGCCTTCTTATACAAATGTTCCACTTTTGTTTTTAAAGCACTAAAATACGTCATGTATTTGGCTCCTATTGGTGCTTTTGGCGGAATGGCTTACACAGTCGGTAAATTTGGATTAGACACCCTCATTCCCCTTGGCAAACTGATGCTCACGGTGTATATTACCATGTTTATTTTTGTGTTTTTCATTTTAGGGAGCATTTTAAAATATTATAAAATAAACATTTGGCAGTTTATCAAATACATCAAAGAAGAACTTTTAATTGTCCTTGGCACCTCGTCATCAGAAGCCGCGTTGCCCAATTTGATGGATAAATTGGAAAGAATGGGCTGCAGCAAATCGGTTGTTGGCCTTGTGGTTCCAACGGGCTATTCGTTTAATTTGGACGGCACCTCTATTTATTTGTCCATGGCCATCATATTTTTGGCACAATTGTATGATGTCCATCTGTCACTTGCCGAGATTTTCACTATCATCGGACTGCTCATGATTACTTCAAAAGGGGCAGCAGGCGTAACCGGCAGCGGATTTATCGTGTTGGCATCAACACTCGCAGCCATTCACCGAATTCCATTAGAAGGACTGGCCTTTTTACTCGGCGTTGACAAGTTTATGAGCGAAGCCAGGGCCATTACCAACTTTATCGGAAACGGCGTAGCTACCATTGTCATTTCAAAAAGCGAGGGCGAATACATTTCTATTGAACAAGCTACTGAGGTGGAGCTGGAATAACTAATGTGGCGCTTTTTTGACCATTGAAATTGGCACTGTGGTTGATTAACATAAGTCATTTGACGGTAAAAGACATACTTTGATTATCTCATTGATCCCAAAAAAAGACGTAAATACTGCTCGTTCAGTAGTTTAATTTAATCAGGAGCCATCACTATAAACATAAAAAAGAGGCTGTCAATGAAGGCAGCCTCTTTTTTTATGATTTTTTTTGACGCAATTATTCGTTGTGCAAAAAGGCTTGTCTGTTTAAGAGTGTTTCCTCTGTTTCAACGTGGCTGTCATCGGGTACGCAACAATCAACTGGGCACACAGCCGCACACTGAGGTTCTTCATGAAATCCTTTGCATTCGGTGCATTTTGAGGGAACAATAAAGTAAATATCGTCCGAAACTGGTTTTTGAGGCGCATCGGCATCAACGGTGCTGCCGTCGGGTAAAACAACGGAGCCTCTTAGTTTGGTACCGTCTTTGTATCGCCATGAGTCAGCCCCTTCATAAATGGCGGTATTTGGGCACTCGGGTTCGCAAGCCCCGCAATTGATACATTCGTCAGTAATTATAATGGCCATAATGGGTAATTTAGATCAAGAGTCCGTTTTTTGAAGCGGGAACTCGTATTTTTGTGCAAAAGTACAACCTAAAAAACGTTTCAACAAGTAAACAGATGTTACAAAGCGAACGAATACAAAGTTGTAGTGCATTGGGTGCCTTTTTGCAAAGGCTGTTAAGTGTCACTGCTTCTAAAGAATTGCCTCCTCATTTTAATGACCTTTCTCTGCGTTTTCAAAGATATTTAGACGAAGGCATCCATTACAATGGCTGGTTTACGCGAAGCGAACTTGAATTTTCTCTTCAGGGCTGGGCAACTCTGCTCAATGAAACGGATTTAACAAACTGGCTAGCTGCCTATCAATTACCCGTTGAAAACCCAAAAACCATTGGACTTATTTTGGCGGGAAACATCCCGTTGGTGGGCTTTCATGATGTGCTTTCGGTGTTAATGAGCGGACATAAAGCAAAAATAAAAAGGTCGTCCAACGACCAAGAATTGGTGGCGTTGTTTTTAGAATATTTGGTGTGTGACCAACCAAAATGGGCTCCTCAAATTGAATTGGTTGATGGAAAACTAACTGATTTTGACGCGGTAATTGCCACAGGAAGTAGCAATACTGCCCGGTATTTCGAATTTTATTTTAAATCAAAACCTTCCATTATTCGCCGAAACCGCAACAGTGTAGGGATTTTGTCGGGCAATGAATCCCATGAGCAATTGGTCGCTTTAGGCCAAGACATTTTTAGGTATTTTGGCTTGGGTTGCCGCTCGGTTTCCAAATTGTTGGTACCAAAAGATTACCACTTTGAACCATTCTTCCAAGCGATGTATGAATATCGCTCAGTGCTTGAATATGAAAAATACACCAACAACTACGACTACAACAAGGCGGTGTATTTAATGAGTCGTTCCGAACTTTTAGACAACGGCTTTTTAATTCTTAAAAAGGAAACACACTACGCCTCACCTATTGCCACTTTGCATTATGAAGAATACGACTCGGTTGATGAAGTGCGTCAAATTTTAGAGCGAGATGCTGACATATTGCAATGTGTGGTTTCAGATTTGCCATTGGCAGGCAGTATTCCGTTTGGCAGCTCGCAACACCCTCTATTAACTGATTATGCCGACGGCGTTGATACTTTGGCGCATTTGACAACGTGGGGGCAACACAATTAATGTAGCATTGTAGGTGGATATATGATTTCTACCTACGTTTTCTGGTTCGGGGTTTAAAATTTTATTTGGTCAAATTGAACACCACATCGTTTTTTCTTGTCGCAATGTAATAAGTAGCGGGCTTATATTCGGTTGGCTTTACTCGACGTTTTATTATTTCCACAACCACTTCTTTGATAATGTTGCGTAGCACCAGTGCACTTATGGTTTGTGGGGTGTAGTCCTTGGAATAAGCATAATGCAAGAAACTTGATATAAAACCCAAAAGGGAAAACCGAGCCGATATTAACCTCAAAACAATGGCTTTCTACACTGAAACATTTAAGACAAAGACATATCACTGTCCAGCTATCGACTTTGTCACCGCTCCAACACCCCTCTAAACTGAAACAACACCCTTTCAAGTAATCGCAAATCATCGGTGACGATGTCGGCATTTCCACTCATTTCTTGTTGAAAGGCTATTTGCTTTTTATAGGAGGTTTGTAAGCCATGCGGCAACGAAATGTGTATTAAAAGGTTGCCATCTTTGTCGGGGGTTAATGATATGCCATTGATCACGCCGTTGATGATGCCAAATTCTCGGTCGGGGTAATTGGCCAAACGGATATTTACTTTTTGTCCTACTTTAATTTTACCCGCATTTTGCGCGGCTGCTTTTGCGCGGCCAATGATTTTACCCTCAATCATTGGAATAATGGCAAAAGCCTGATCGCCCGCGTTCATCATTTGGTTTGCAGCCCACAGTTGCAAATAAGACAGTTTTCCGTCAATCGCTGAGCGGAACACGTATTTTAACTCCCATTCTTTGATGGCTTTTTTTAGCCCATAAAATGCCTGATACACATTTCGTTCCAAATTCACAGCTTCTTTATTTTCATTGATTTGGGTGTTTTTTGCGTTCTTTTTTAATTCATTTAACGATGATTTTAACTGTGAAATGGCACTTAAGTTGCTTTTATAATTGCGTTCAACCTGTAAAAATGTCAAGCGGTGTTTTTCGATTTCTTGACTCGAAATAATGCCTTTTTTATAAAGGGTTTCATACCGGTCTACGTCTAATTTTTGAATATCTACTTCGGTTTGAGCACTGCTTTTTTGTAATTCCAATAAACGTAAGCGCTCAGTAAGCTGCCTCCACTCGTTGCTTTGGGCTGTGCCTTCCACTTTAAAAGGCTGCCATTTGACGTGTAATTGATAGGCGGTAAGTTCTTTTTGAAAAACGGCGTAGACACCTTCAATTTCACCCAATTGTGACAACTTAAAATCATTAAATGGAAAGGTGTATTGGTCAATAGGTAACGTGTCTGTAATGCTTTTTAACCTGAAAACATCTTGGAACTTGGCCGCATTTTCCAATATGGCCAAAGGCGTGTTTTTGGCCACTGTGGCGCCATCTTTGACCAGAATGGCTTCAATTTTACCCGAAAAATTGGCGGCTAATTTTTGAGGGGGAATTTCTGAGGTAATCACGATTTGGCTGGAAATAATATCTGGATAAGAAACCCCATACGAAACCACCAGCAAAATGAGGAGTATCAAAAACAAAACAGCGGAACCCCAGCGGATCAACCAATGCGGCACGCGGGTTAAGATTTCTTGTACCTCTTCGCTTCTGATTTCGTAATCAATTTCGTTGTGCGCCATGTTAACTTCCCAATTGCAATTGATTTCTCACTAATTCAAAATACCGGCCTTTCAGTTTCACCAATGATTGGTGGTTGCCCGTTTCCATTATTTGCCCTTTTTCTAACACCACAATCTGATCGGCATTCATCACCGTGCTCAATCGGTGGGCGATGACTACAACCGTTTTATTTTTAAAAAACAGATTCAGTTTTTCCATGATTTCTTTTTCGTTGTTGGCATCGAGGGCCGACGTGGCCTCGTCAAAAAACAGCATTTCAGGATTCTTATAAACGGCCCTGGCAATGAGCAATCGTTGCTTTTGCCCGGTACTCATGCCCACGCCTTCCATGCCAATTTTGGTGTTGTAACCCAAAGGATAATCTTGGATGAAGGTGGCGATATTGGCCACGTCACTGGCGTACACCAACCTGTTTTTATCAATGGCATCGTGGCCTATGGCAATGTTATGGGCAATGCTGTCATTAAAGATATACCCCTCTTGCATCACCGTGCCTACATGGGCCCGCCATGCCGATTGCGTGATGGATGGTAAAGGTGTTTTATCAATGACAATTTCGCCCGATTGCGGTTCGTAAAATTTGAGCAGCAATTTCATCAAAGTGGTTTTGCCGCTACCACTGCTACCCACAATGGCGGTAATTTTGTTGGCGGGGATGGTCAAATTCAAATGTTGAAGCACGGGCACATCACTGCCCACATACCTAAATGATAAGTCTTTAATGATGATATCGGCATGGGGAGGTATTTGGTTTGTTTGTTTGGCCGACTGTTGCGTTTCATCTTCTTTTTCGTGGATTTCAGCAAGTCGAGCCAAGGATATTTTGGCGTCTTGCGCTTCGCGGATAAAGTGGATCAACTCAATTACCGGGCCATTTAAGCTGCCCACTATGCTGTTAATGGCCATCATCATGCCCAGGGTTATTTGGCCATCAATAACCAACTTTGCCGACAAAAATAAAATGATGATGTTTTTTAGTTCATTGATAAAAGCCGAGCCGATGCTTTGGGTTTGTTCTAAAATCATGGCTTTCATTTGAATCCGAAACAAACGCGCCTGTATGTATTCCCAACCCCAGCGTTTTTGTTTTTCGGCATTGTGCAATTTGATTTCTTGCATGCCATTGATGAGCTCAATGACTTTGCTTTGTTCTTGCGAAACCTCTGAAAACCGCTTGTAATCCAGTTCGCTGCGCCTTTTTAGAAACAGGGTAACCCACACAAAATACAACACACTTCCCGCAAAGAAAACCGCAAATATTTTCAGGTTGTAGTAAGCCAAAATGCCGCCCATGATAAACATATTAAACAACGAGAACAGAACACTCAGCGATGAGGTGGTCAGTATTTTTTCAATGCGGTGGTGGTCATTGATGCGTTGCATGATGTCGCCCGTCATGCGGACATCAAAGAACGAGATGGGCAAATTCATTAATTTGATGAAGAAGTCAGAAATGAGCGAAATGTTGATGCGGGTAGACAAATGAAGTAGTATCCAACTCCTAATGAGCCCCAAGGCGGTTTGGCCCAGAAATAAAAACAATTGGGCAAATAAAATCAAATAGACAAAATGAATGTTCTGGTTTTGAATGCCCACATCGACCACACTTTGGGTTAAAAACGGGAAAATCAATTGCAATAAACTGCCTGCTAACAACCCAATAATAAGCTGAATCAGGTAGGCTTTATAAGGAATTAAATAGGTGAACAACAAGCCAAAACCAAACGATTTGGTATGGTCCGAGCCAAAATCGGATTGGTGAAATTTGGGCGTGGGCTCTAGTAGCAGGGCAATGCCTTCTTCGGTTTGGTCAGTAGCATTTTTGCCAATCCACCGCTTGATAAATTCTTCTTCTGTGTAAGTTAATAAGCCAAAAGCCGGATCGGAAATATAATAGGTGGCACCCCCCGTGTTTGCTGTGTTGTTTTCATTCTGCTTAAGCGCAGTCCTGCCAAACCCTTTCTTCTTTTTAATTTGATACAACACCACATAATGCGTGCTGTTCCAATGCAAAATGCAAGGCAGCGGCGCTTCTTGCAGTTTCACCGCGTTCAATTTGACCCCTAAAGTCTTAAACCCAATGTGCTCTGCAGCATCCGATATATTGAGCAAATTGCTCCCCTCGCGGGTGGTTTCCGACAGGCTGCGCAACGATTGAATGGCCAAGGTTTTGCCGTAATGCTTAGCAATGATTTTTAGACAAGTAGGGCCACAATCTTTGGCGTCGGGTTGGATGTAGGAGGGGAAGGGCTTAGCCATTTTTCTTTACTAAATCTTGCATGCCATAGTATTCAATGGCTTTTTGCTTTAGCGGATTGCTGCTCCATTCTTCCCAAACATTGGTGTAAGGGTTGTATCCACATTTTAAGGGCTTTGAATAGTCGTTTTCTGGGTCTTCCACGTAGGCGCGGCAATCAGTACAAATGTGTCTGAATTCACAATCTTTACAAACCTCAATTTGATCTTTAGTAATGTGCCAATATTTCTTAAAATTGGGGTGGTTTAATGCTTCTGCTAATGTGGTATCCTTAATGTTTCCGAAGCTCTCAGGCATGGATGGGCAGTTTTTGATGTTGCCGTTCATGTCTATTGAGATTTTTCTGTTTAGGCAGGTGTTGTGGTTTAAAGATTCTAGAACCATATCTTTATTTACATTAAAATATGAAATATCAACGATTCCACAATTGGTAAAACTGTTTATTTCATGGTTAATAAAATTAACTTCAAAACCAACCGACTGGACTGGAATTTTTTCATTTTGCAATGAGTGGAATGTTAAACGACTTACTCTATAATTATTATTTATTTCAGTCAGAAAACCCAGTAAATCCTGTGAGTACTTTAAAACTAGTTCAACTGATCTTAATGAAGACTTTGCTGTTAATTCTAAAAGTTGTTTAAGGTTATCAATTTTTATTTCTTGGAAACAAACAAATTGTATGTTTTTACAGTACAAGGACTCTAATTCATCAATTATCTTATTGCTAAATGACAAATTACACTTTGAAAGTTCTATAATACAGTTACTTATGTTGGAAGCAATCTCCCACTTCCTGTCAAAATCAATAAATAAATCAAACTCGTCTGCTTCAGTCAAAAAACCAAAATCATTTTCTATCAAGTACTCCAAATATTCCTGAATTGTTTCTATGTTATCTTCACCGTATATTTTATATAGTTCGGCGATACTTTTTTTGTTATTTAGGTCATTTATAATTTCATGCAAAGACGGAGGTATAATATTAAATGTGCCAGTTTGCAGATCTAAAATTAAGCTTCTATTAACTCCTTTTGATACAATGCAATTTGAATACATCTTAAAGAAATAATTCGAATCCATAAATTCAAAAACGAGTAATTGGTTTATAAAATTTTAACATGATAAAATTACTGTCGCTGTATAATTTTAAGCAAGTATTTTTAAAAGTATTGGTTGAATTCTTATTTGGTCTAATAATTACATCTGTATAAGACAGAGGTAATTTGTGGTTGTTTTCTTTAATAATATTTTTTATTTTTTCTAATTCCATGTCATAAATATTCAGCAATTTTTTTCTCAAGATTATAATTGCATGGATGCGAAACCATGCCAAATTGACCAACTGGATTAATTTCAAGAAAAACATAATCATTTTCAGGAGTTACAATTACATCTATTGAACCGCAGTTTACGTCCAATTTTTTCATCAAGAGATCTAATTTTATTTCTATTTCTTCTGGAAGTTTGTAAGGAACTGTTCTGTTTGGTTTTTTCTTATTGTAATTCCGGAAATCCAGAATGGTTTGATCGTCATTTTGCGAAAAAATAGCCATTGAATAAAATGTACCTACTAAATAAAATATCCTGAGCTCATATTTTTTTTTAATATAGTTTTGAACTAAAGAAGGAAAAAAAGTTTCTGTACATATCTTGCCTGAATCAATTAGACTAGTGTAATTAAAAACGTTGAAATTTTCAAATTCTTGTATAGTCTGTCCACTTACTACTTTAGTTATATATGACATCTCTTTACTTAACGTGCTTTTTAGACTTTTAGACTTTGAGAACACTAAATCAACAGGGGTCATGATATCTATTTCTCTAGCTAAATTACTTACAATTAATTTATTGACCCCTCCTTTTTCAACTTTGTTAATGTGCTTAATAGTAGTAAGTTTAAAATATATAAATTCAATTAAATTACTAATTTCTTCTGATTGCAGGTTGCTAAAAGCATTTATATGTGTTGAATAATTGTTTTTCATTGCTATAAAACCTCGTCTATACCAAAAGCTCTTTATTTCTGATAATTTGACGGTAGTATTTGACTTTTTGAATACAATATCAGTACCGATAAATTCTATTTCTATAGTATCTTGAGCATTGATGCGAATCCATTTTTTATTTAAAAAATTAAGCCACTCTATAACACGTGTAGTAGAATTATCAAAAGCATCGGAAAGAATGAGTATCATTATAAAACTTAATTATGCTTGTCGTACATACTGTATGGAGCCAATTTGTTGGCTACGAGATCTTGTATAATCTGTTCCGTTAATAGAGACGGCACTCCGACCCATTTTAGGACGCCATTATTGTCAATTAATATGGTTATTGGTAGTTGCATGTTTCCACTTTTGTTGCCAAATGCGATTTGTGTTAATTTTTTCTGATCTGAAACAACAATAGATTTAAAATTCACCTTTTTTAAAATCCTTTTAACATCATGAACTTTTTCGTCTGTTATTGAAATAAAATACAAATTTTTCAGATTAAATTTTTCTTGAATATTATTTAAATGTATAAGAGATTCAAGACAAACTTTACACCAAGTAGCCCAAAATTCAAGTACGATATATTTATTTTCTAGATTTTTATCAGCTGGAATATTCGCTATCCAATCTGTAATATTAATTTTGGGTGCTTGTCTATTAACTCTTAAATGTTCTTGTGAAAACAATGCGCTGTTAAAAAACAATAGAAAAAGCCAAATTAATTTTATCATGAGTTCTGTTTTTTTTACTTAATTAAAAACAGGCTGTCATAATTGACAGCCTATTTTTTGTGCGCCGTGCATGGTAACCAACTAGGTGGTGTAAGTCCACTGTGGGGGTTTGTAATCGCCAACCACTAGCCAATAGCAAGGGTGTCCACTGTGAGGTGGAATCTGAAGGAAGCTGGCGGCAAAACT
>NKJD01000098.1 GCA_002256385.1 Flavobacterium sp. BFFFF2 | reverse complement strand
GTTCAATTAAATTTGGAATCGATGTATTAGCCAGCTGTTTGAATAAATTATTTTCACTGTCAATAGACATGTATTCAGCTGTTAAACTCAAAGCAACTACTTCAATATCAGTCATTTTTGCTTTTCTGCCGACTCTAAATGTGTCATTAAAATCAATATCTAAAGAACGTATAACCTCTAAAACGCTAAAATAATTTTTCACTATATTTGACATGGATATTGGTTTGTTTTGCGACTTCAAGATACTGAATTTCAGTATCTTGACCAATATCTGGCCGTTATTTTTTACTTAAAAACAATTTCACCCAACGGGTGTCCATTATATTTATACAGTGAAAACACAACCCAAACAAGCTTATTAAATGAAGTAGTTCGCACACCCAATTTAAACATGGAAATAGTCAATAAAATGGCTGCTGATTTGGGTATGTGTTTTTCACCTGAAAAACCCAATTATAATATTCAAACAGAAGAAACAAATCAGCTTTATCCAATTGATATTTTAGATTATATCTATGCCGTGTTACATTCGCCAAGTTATAGAGAAAAATACAAAGAGTTCTTAAAGATAGATTTTCCAAGAGTTCCTTATCCAAAAAGCCAACGTCAATTTATTGATTTGGTCGATTTAGGTAGTCAATTGCGTGAAATACATTTACTTGAAAGTCCTGTTGTTGAAATGCGAATAACTCAATTTAACATTGATGGTAGTAATTTTGTTGGAAAGCCTACTTATAAAGATGGCAATGTTTATATTAATGAATTGCAATATTTCGCCAATGTTCCTGAAGTTGCGTGGAATTTTTATATTGGCGGCTACCAACCTGCTCAAAAATGGCTCAAAGACCGCAAAGACCGTGAATTGAGTTATGAAGATATTTTGCATTACCAAAAAATCATAGTTGCGTTAAAAGAAACTGATCGCATTATGAAGTTAATTGATGAAGTTAAAAATTAGAATTAGAAAAAAATGAAAACATTTAATTTTTATTGTGATGAAAGCTGTCATTTAGAAAATGACGGAATGCCATACATGGTCATTTCTTATGTAAGCTGTGCATTTAATCAAGTCAAATTACATCAACAAAATATAAAAATTTTAAAAGAAAAACATTCATTTAAAAACGAAATTAAATGGAGTTCTATTTCTAAATCAAAATATAATTTTTACGTTGAATTAATTGAATATTTTTTTGCAAATGATTTACAATACAGGGCAATAGTTGTTCCAAAACACAAAATAAAAAATAACGATTTTGATCAAGATTTTGACGATTTTTATTATAAAATGTACTATCAATTGTTAAACCATAAAATGAATATGGAAAACAAGTATAATATTTATTTAGATATTAAAGATACTCTGAGCGCAAACAAAGTTCAAAAACTCAAAAAGATTTTAAACATTAAATATAGCTCTATTGAAAACTTGCAAAACATTCATTCAAAAGAAAGTTTACTAATGCAATTAACCGACGTTTTAATGGGAGCAATTACATACCATTTAAGGGGTTTAAATAAAGTTACTGCAAAAACTAAGCTGATCGAAAAAATACAAAAACATACTCAGCTACCATTAAATATTTCTACTTCTAAAAATTTTGAAAAATTTAATTTATTTTTTATTGATTTGAAATAACCATAGATGCCTACAAATTACTTAAAAAAATATAATCAATTATTAGAACTACTATATTCTAACCCATTTGATAATGTCAAATCCATTAAAGCAGTATTTGACAGAGACTTTAATGGTAATTACACTATCAAATTCTATTCTAAGAATATAGAACCAACTCCTTCAGATTCAGAAGATAAAATTGAAAGGCTTTTTAATCATTTAACTAGGGTTGTAACTGATGAAAAAACTAAAAAAAGAGAATTTGAGAGTGAAAGAGCTATAAGAATTCATTGGATAAAACATCATCTTGAAAAACATCTTTCTTTACCTAATGTACTAACCTTCAAGGTGGAAGATGAAAACAGAGTGTATTTACTAGACAAATCGGAGAGATATATTATTGTATTAGAACCACTAAGAAATGGAGATGCTTTTTATTTACTATCTGCTTATAAGTTACTGCCTAGTAACTATAAAAAAATAATGCGGAAATATGAAAAGAGAAGTCAGCCTATATAACGCAGAAAACGCCACCAATCTTGTGGGGGCGTCCTCCGAACTCCTTTATCCAACCTTTCGGCTATTGGTATAATGAATCTCGAGGCAAAAGTAATTAATAAAACCAATCAACCAACTGTCTGTTAAAAATTATAACAATTTTTATTGTTTCCAAATTACTAATACAATAGTTCAATTGCTATTTATATTATGTTCACTATTCCATAAATCTCCTAATATTTCGGCAAATTCATCATTTGTAGTTTTGATGTACTTTAAAAATTGTGTTTCCGTGGTGTGCCCAGTAATGGCCATTATTACCTTGTTTGGTAACTTACTGTATAAGTTTGTCGCAAATGAACGCCTACAAGTATGGGAGGTTATCAGTTCGCATTTTGGAAAATACCCGCTTTCTTTTCGCTTAGTTTCAGGGTTCATTTTTGCTCCTTCAATTTGCTCATTAATACCCACAAGGGCGCAAATTTCTTTTATATAATCATTGAACTTTTGGGGCGAAATGGCATGGGGCAAAACCCCGTTTCGGTTTTCTAAAATTTGTTTTATTTGTGGGTGCATGGGGATAACTACCTTCTGTTTGGTTTTCATGGTTTCAATTGAAATTTTTTCATCTTTGATGTTTAGCACTCCCACCCGCATAAAATCTGAAACCCGTAAACCTGTTCGCAAACCAATTATAAATAAGTCTTTGGTATTGGACAACCTTACATTGTCTTTCAAATCAAACTCAAAAATTTTGTTTATTTCAGCCTCTTTCAAATAAGTGTCATTCGTTTCATTTTGAACTGCTGCAAATGAAGTGTGTTTATATTGTTGGTTTATTTTATAGCCCTCTAATTCGATATTTTTACACCACATTTTAATGTTTTTTATATGGCCACCAATTGAGTTGTCGCCCAACTTTTCAACTTCTTTGCAGTAGTGAATAAAATCTCGATGGAAATTCAAATCAATATTTTCAAAGCGGATTTTTATATTGCTTAGGTTTTCAAAATCAATTAATTTTTTTTGTGTTACCGCATATTGTTGGATTGTTTTAAATGAAATAGATTTTCCTTTGTGCAGCCTTTTGGGAGCTTCCTCAATAAATTTACTGATCCAATCAACAAAATAAATTTTATACTGTTCCTCATTGGTTGCTTTACCAAAAAAAGTATTGATAATATCTTTTAGCCAATTTTTGGAAATATTTTTTTTGTGCAGGCTATCGTTTACCCATTTATCCAAAATGACCCCTTCCAGCTCTTTCAATTTGGAGTTAATCAAATCTTTGTTGGTAGTGTTTGCTTTCTGCTTTACTTGCTGCTGTTGGGTGTTCCAATCATTCCGATTAATGGCTATATCCAACGTATAGGTAAAATCATTAGTTTGAGTTGGTTTAAAACGGCAAATAATTTTAGTTGGGGAGTTTGTACCCTTCAAGTAACTAATCAGTAACCTCCAGCCGTGCAATAGTAAATAGTGCTTTTAGCACATTTTGGCTGTTTTTTATTGCTGTATCGGTAATGGAGCGTAGGATGGCAAAGTTCATTGCGCCGCCAAAGGACTT
>NKJD01000097.1 GCA_002256385.1 Flavobacterium sp. BFFFF2 | reverse complement strand
GTATTCTTCATCAGAAAAATTATGTGGTAATAATTCTCTAATGTAATGAATATCAGTCTTTTATCCAAATTTCTTTATGGCTATTTTGTTGATTTTCAAAGAAATATATTTTTTGTCATGTACTGAAGTAAATTTGTTATTTTTGGTTAATGATTATTTCTGTTAAAATTGAGATTAAATTTTCCCACTTTCTCCTTTTAAATCTCATAGTAATAAACTTTTTAACATTTAACATTCCAACTTTAAACTTTAGTCAACCTTGCATTGCCACTTTTTGAAGAATTGCTGTCAAATGAAGCTTTGCCGTGGTTTCGGATGCTGCTGTTGCCACTTGCTTTGGCCGTCAGTTCAACCGCGGCGTTGACATCGACGTTGCCATTGCCTCTAGACTGTATGTTTGCTTTTTGAACCAATAAATTGTTGGCTTCTACATTGCCGTTGCCTTTGTTAATGACTATCAAATTAGTCGAGATCCCTTTGAGGGAGGTATTGGCATTTTGGCCATTTTCAACACTTATATTTTCGGTGGCAAGTCCAGTCACTTCCAATCGGCTGTTGCCAAAGTGATGAATCAAAGCCACATTTGGCAAGCTTATCACTACTTTAATATGCGAAGCTTCAACATACATGCGGTTGTTGGTATTTCCTTTTAAATACACTTTTAAGTCGTTTTTTTTGCCTTGTTCAACCGCCAATAAATCCAATAAATTGTCGTCGATGGTCACAGAAATAGCGTGTGGTTTACCCACTTCAATATTGATGTTGCCATCTAAATCGTCCAAATAAATTTGGTCAAATTGGGCGTAATTAAACGTTTTTGTAACGGTGGTACCTGAACCGCGGAGTTGGCCCCAAACAGTTGCATTGACGAGTAAGAGGAGGATAAATGTCTTTTTCATTTTGAATTTTGAATTTTGAAATGATTATCAGATTATTTGATTGAATGATTGAATGATTGAATGATTGAATGATTGAATGATTGAATGATTTGAAATTTGAGGTTCGAGATTTGAAATTTGAAAAACTTGAAACTTGAAACCTGACCCGAGACCCGAAGTGGCGAACGGAGCATATGATATATAGAGGAGGATTGCCAGTGGCAGTCAGGTACGCTAGCTTTAGCTTGCCTCAACAAAACCTGAAACCTGAAACCTGAAACTTGAAACAAAAACTATTGCTGGTACCCCATCGACAAACCCGTGTCACCTTTCACCAACAAATCAACGGTGGCTTGTTCATCGAATTGGTTTTCAATACTGATGGCTGTATTGCGGTCTACTTTTAGGCGGATACTTTCATTTGGGTGCAATACAACGGGTGAGTGCGAGCCTCCGTCAATGGGTAGTTGAATAATGTATAAGTCATTTTTTGAACTGTTTTTTACATTGGCTTTAAAACTGCCGTGTTTATTGTTTCCTAACACAAAACGCTCATGTGGTTTGATGTAGGTCTGAGAGGTTAAGGAATTAAACACGCTGCATGATGCGAGGGTGAAGATGAGGGGAAGTAGGATGAATTTCATTTTAAAAATTTTGAATTTTGAATTTTGAATTTTGAATTTTTGCGAAATGCTATCAAGCTATTCCGGTTTAAAATCAAGGCAAAATTGCGGCAACAGAAGACACTGTGCGCTTCAAATTATAATTTGAGGCTATTTTATTTAAAGAAAAAAGAAAAAAGAAAAAAGAGGAAAGAGAAAAGAGGAAAGAGGAAAGAGGAAAGAGGAAAGAGGAAAGAGGAAAGAGGAAAGAGGAAAGAGGAAAGAGGAAAGAGGAAAGAGAAAAGAGAAAAGAGAAAAGAGAAAAGAGAAAAGAGAAAAGAGAAAAGAAGCAAGAGAAAAGAAGCAAGAGAAAAGACATTTCACAAATGACTTTCGACTTTCGACTTTGGACTTTAGACTTTGGACTTTAGACTTTGGACTTTGGACTTTAGACTAATGTAAAGTTTTAAGAAAATCTTTCGGACTCAGGCCTGTGTGTTTTTTAAATGCTCTGTTAAACGTGGCTTTTGAATTGAATCCGCAATCAAAGGCGATGCCTAGTAAAGTGGTTTGGTGGTGTTCGCCTGCTAAGAGTAAATTTTTGACAGCTTGTACACGGAACAAATTAATGTAGTCGTTAAAGTTCATTTGAAATCCCTGGTTGATCGCTTTTGAAATAACCGCCACGTTGGTATCTAATTTCTTGGCTACTTCAGTAATGTTCAGGGTTTGGTTTTGGTATAATTTTTCAGTGGTAATCAGGGTTTCAATAGCTGTTTTCCATATCTGCATGTCAGCAGGGGCTTGGTCGGAGGCTATTTCATAGTCGATGTCAATGGTGGTTTCTTCTTTTGGACTTTCAATAGCTGTGGTGGTTCCTAGCAGTAAAATCGGATTCTTGGTCAATGACCATTTGTAGGCAATGGGTGAACTGGCCAAATTGGCATATCCGGCCACCGCAATGTAATACATGACCACCGAAAAAAACAAATAAAACCACCAACTGCCTTTGTAACTGTTCATGTCGGGTTCAAAATAGCAAATGAATTCAAATAAAATCGGCAACAGCAACATAATTAAAAACGCAATCAAATAGGTTTTAATCCATTGAAACAGCAAGGTATCGGCATAGCTTACCACCTGATAAATCAGTTTTTTATAGGTGTTGTAAAATTTTAAAGAGACCACAAAATAAATAATCATACTGAGTAAGCCTGCATTTTGATACCAGCTGTCAAAGTCTTTGTCCATGCCATTTTGGTAGAAATAAGATTCTTGAACCACGTACACATCATACACCCACATACCAACAATGTACAACAAATACAAGGCGCCAGGCAACAAGTGCCATGCTTCTTTTTTGGTAAAAGAAAAGGAAGGGTTTAGCAGGCTTTGGGTGTAAAAATATATAACAGGCCCCACCAAGAACAAGTGTTGCAATGGCAAGTAAAAAAGCCAATCTCTATAGGGTTGGTTGTCGTACCAACCCGCAAACCCGAGCATCCATGGCGCCACATACAAGCTACACAGCAACAAGAAAAGGCTAAGCCAGTAGTTTGAACGGTTTTCTGTTTTGAGTCCTTTAATTAAAAGTAATAGACTGTAAATGATGCCTTGCGAAAAGGATATCAGCAACAGGGAACTGTAAAAATTAAACTGAAAAAGCATAGTGGCTGGGCAGTGCTAATATGTTATGGGTTGCTGTAAAAAACAACTTGGTGCGTTTTTTTCTTTAAAAAAAACAGCAGCATACGTTCATTGGCCGAATATACTTCAATAAAGTACTTTCTCGTTGACAATGATTCAATTTTATTGTGATACAAATTATTTAATGATTTAAGGATTGAAAGATTTAAGGATTGAAAGATTGAAGGATTGAAAGATTGAAAGATTGAAGGATTGAAAGATTGAAGGATTGAAGGATTGACCCGAGACCCATTGGGACAAATGGGGCGAACGGAGCATTTGAAATTAAAAGGAGGAAGCCCAGTGGGCTTCAGGTACGCGAGCTTTAGCTCGCCAACAATACATTAAACTTTAAACAAAAAACTGTTGCTTATTTTTCCTCTCCCCCAGCCCCTCTCCAAAGGAGAGGGGGGCTATTTAGGGTCTGCTGAAAAACTTTAATCTCTTTGTCACAAAGGATTTTGGGCTATATTTGTGATATTAAGTGCAAGGAAATATGAGTAAACGTTTAAAAAATCGTGCACCTGCTCCAAAATATTGCAGCG
>NKJD01000087.1 GCA_002256385.1 Flavobacterium sp. BFFFF2 | reverse complement strand
GGTGGTATTTTCGGCTTGAAAAAGTGGTTTTGCCGAAGGCAAAAATGACCTTTTATGCGGGCCAAAAAGGCCCTTTCTTTTGGTTCGTTTTCTTTGGGCCAGCAAAGAAAATGAACAAAAACGTGAATCAGCAGAAATACGTCTGGCAGAAAACAAAAGGTCTAATGAATAGGATTCCAAAATGTTCAATCAATGTCAACAGGTCTGCGAAGCCTAGCAAGACTGGTTTTTGTCTTTTCTCTTTCTTCTTTTCTCTTTCTTCTGACTTTGGGCCAGCAAAGAAAATGAACAATGGTCTTGCAACAGAAATAGGTCTGGCAGAAAACAAAAGGTCTTATGAAAAACAATATTAAAATTGGAAACAATTGTTCATTTTAAAAAAATCATTCAAATTTGACCAAGCCACTCCCCTTCTCGTTATTCGGCTCAGCCCGACAATCATGCAACTTATTGAATGAATTGTATAACAGCCGCGCGTCATTAAGGAAGCATTTTTGCTCTTGATTAACCATTCAATCATTTCACCATGAAAAAAGGATTTATAAATTATGGGATACTCTTTGCAGCTATTGGTTGTCTAGTGATGTCCTCTTGCGATAAAAAAACCACAGAAGTAAAAACAACCACCAAAAACGATATGGATTCAGAAGCCAAAACCATCGAAAATATGCTGGCTGCCTATAAAGGCGAAAAAACAGCCACGGCCAAGTATGCCGCTTATGCCAAAAAAGCCGAAGAAGAAGGATTTCATGCCATTGCCACCTTGTATCAAGCGGTTTCGGCCGCCGAGAGCGTTCATGCTGCCAACCACAAAATTGTAATTGAAGACGCGGGTGCTACCGTTTCCATCATTACACCTGAATTCACCGTGAAATCGACCAAAGAGAACCTAGCAGACGACATCAATGGCGAAGCTTACGAAGCCAAAACCATGTATCCTGACTTTTTGGAAACAGCCGAAAAAGCAAAAAATCAAATTGCTTATTTAAGCTTGAGTTATGCGATGAAAACGGAAGCCAAGCACCAACATTTCTTTGAAGAGACTTTGGCTGACATGACCAAAAATACCATGAATAAATTGCCAACTACCTATTTTGTATGCCCGGCCTGTGGCAATACGTATGCCGGTGCCGCACCCAAACATTGCGATTTTTCATTGACCGATGGCAAAAAATTTATGGTTTTTAAATAAGTCTTTAAAGAAATCATGAAACTACTCGCAAACAAAGTCGCCATCATAACGGGTGGTGCAGGCAGTATTGGCAAAACAACGGCTGAATTATTTTTAGCAGAAGGCGCAAAAGTACTGTTGGTAGATATTGATGAAACCCAATTAAAAGAAACAGTAAAGAATTTAGGAAGTAAAAATGTGGCCTATTTTATGGCTGATGTATCACAATCAGCTGCAGTAGCTGCCTATGTGCAAGAAGCCGTTCAGTTGTTTGGAAAAATTGATGTGTTTTTTAACAATGCGGGCATTGAAGGGGTCGTCAAACCATTGGTTGATTACCCCGAAGAAGAGTTTGACAAAGTAATGGCCATCAACGTGAAAGGCATGTGGCTGGGAAACAAATATGTATTGCCACACATGAATGATGGCGGAAGCATCATTATGACTTCTTCGGTAGCAGGCATGTTGGGTTTTGCTGGACTGAGTGCTTATGCAACCAGTAAACATGCGGTGGTTGGCATCATGAGAACAACAGCCATTGAAGCCGCACCGCGTAAAATTCGGGTGAATGCAATCAATCCATCTCCCGTCAACAATCGGATGATGCAATCCATTGAAGCAGGAGGCGCCTCCGATCAGGCAGCAGCGGTAAAAAAACAATTTGAGGCGGCCATTCCGTTAAAAAGATATGCGGAACCCAATGAAATTGCCCAACTGGTATTATTTCTTGCCAGCGACCACAGTCATTTTATTACGGGCAGCACGCAAGTAATTGACGGCGGCATGTGTGCGCAGTAATCTAAAACAATTAATTGGTAATCAATTTTTTGAAACCCTATAAACTACAAATCATGAACCAAACGCACATCCATTTACTAGTCAACCATTTGCCCATTTTTGGATCTCTTTTGGGCGCCATTGTGCTGGCATACGGCCTTTGGAGCAAGAGCAACGACACCAAAATGGCGGCTTATCTTGTTTTTATCATCGCTGCCCTTGGTGCCGTGACGGCTTACCTTACAGGCGAAGCAGCCGAAGAATCTGTAGAGCATCTGCCAGGGGTACTTGAAAGTGCCGTAGAAGCGCACGCAGAATTTGCGATGTTTGCATTGGTTTCATTACTCATTTTGGGAGTTGCCTCGCTTTTGGGGATGATTGTAACGGTCAATAAATCGCCTTTAACGAGATCGGCCGCCATCATTATTTTATTGATTTCACTCGTAAGCTTCGGATTGGTGGCCACCACAGGCTATTTGGGTGGGCAAATCAGACACACCGAAATTACAGCGGCTGGTGAAAATGCCGAACTAGATGCCGATTAAAGCGTCTTCTAAATTCATTCGCGATTGGCATCAATAGCATGTAAAATAATTCCCTTTTATACCATTCTCCCACAAAATGCCTACTGTATTTAACCTTCATTTGCGTCAAATTCTGATGCTCGGCATTGTCTTTTCGCTGGGTGTATTGCTTATTGCCACGTTATACCAATTTTTGCCCGGCCTTTTGGGAAGCATTACCTTGTACATTCTCACCAAAAAACTGTACAACCATTTAACCATCCAACACCACTGGCACAAAGCTTTTACCTCGATGCTATTTGTCATCGTTTTAATCCTCCTTATTGCGGTTCCTTTGTTTTTTGCCATTCAATGGGCATTGCCCAAAATAAACAACACGTTTCACAACCAAGATGAAATTATCAAACGGTTAGAGCTGGTGTCTAAAAAAACAGAGCCTTATTTAGGTAAAGAAATATTTACCAAAGAAACAGCCCAGCGCATTGCCAAACAACTCAGCACGTACATCCCAACCATCATTAATACTTCAGTAAATTTGGTGACCAATTTTTGCATGCTGTTTTTCTTCTTGTTTTATTTTTTATACAATACCAAAGACATTGATTTTTACTTAAAAAAAATCATTCCATTAAATGCAACCGATTACAAACAACTGGCCGATGAAACGTTTATCATTATCAGGGCCAATGCGTTGGGCATTCCACTGGTTTCCATCGTGCACGGTTTAGCAGCAAGTTTAGGCTACTACATTTTTGGGGTCGAAAATTGGGGTTTTTGGGGATTTTTAACGGGGCTATTCTCGTTTTTCCCATTTGTAGGGATTATGATGATTTGGGTGCCGTTGACCATTTACTACTATTCCATCGATCAAAATTATATTGCAGCAGCCGTTGCCTTGTACAGCTCCATCGTGACGGGCAATGTCGATTACATCACCCGCATCAGCATCATTAAAAAACTAGGAAAAGTGCATCCGATGATCACCATCTTGGGCGTGATTGTGGGGTTAAAATTATTTGGTTTTATGGGGATTATTTTTGGTCCGTTATTGATTAGTTATTTTATTATTTTAGTGAAATTTTACACCAAAGAGTTCAATGAAGTGGTTTAAACTTTTTTGATTGAAGCGAAAAATGAGGATTTTTGTTCCAGATTGCAACCCAAATGATGTATTGGACTTTGTGATGAAAGGGAAAAGGACAAAAAAGCTGGGAGTGCACGGACTTTTTTTACCGCAGATGTAGCCA
>NKJD01000086.1 GCA_002256385.1 Flavobacterium sp. BFFFF2 | reverse complement strand
GTTCAATTAAATTTGGAATCGATGTATTAGCCAGCTGTTTGAATAAATTATTTTCACTGTCAATAGACATGTATTCAGCTGTTAAACTCAAAGCAACTACTTCAATATCAGTCATTTTTGCTTTTCTGCCGACTCTAAATGTGTCATTAAAATCAATATCTAAAGAACGTATAACCTCTAAAACGCTAAAATAATTTTTCACTATATTTGACATGGATATTGGTTTGTTTTGCGACTTCAAGATACTGAATTTCAGTATCTTGACCAATATCTGGCCGTTATTTTTTACTTAAAAACAATTTCACCCAACGGGTTAATCAAGTTTCAAATCAACAACATCTTCTGCTTCTCATTGACACGACAAAGCAAGAAAAAATATTGAAAGCAATAAAATTAGGTTATTAACAAAAAAGTTGAAAAATTAAACTTTATGTAAACCAATTTTATGAAATGACACTCAACAAACCTGAAACCTGAAACCTGACCCGAGGCCCGAAGGGACGAACGGTCCATATGATATATAGAGGAGGAAGCCCAGTGGGCTTCAGGTACGCAAGCTTTAGCTTGCCTCAACAAACTTGAAACCTGACCCGAGAACCATCGGAACGAATGGTTCGAACGGAGCGAAGCTAAACTTGAAACCTGAAACTTGAAACTAGGCCCGAGGGACGAAGGGCCGAAAAGTGCAGGCCCCCATTTTCAACTGTTTTAAAATTTCCCTTTGCCATTTTTATTATAGTATATTTGAACGGGTTTAAAATTTTTTAAACCGACCTATATTTTACACGTTATGAACCCAAAAGTTTTTATAAAAAAAGGAAAAGAAAAATCGCTTCAACGCCGACACCCATGGGTGTTTAGCGGCGCCATTTATGGGGTAAGTGAAACCCTCAAAGACGGCGCTTTGGTTGACGTGGTCGATGCCCAAGAAACCCATTGGGGAACCGGCTATTTTTCTGATCGCGGCAGCATTACGGTTCGCATGCTGACTTTTCAAAATGAAACGTTTACGCCCCATTTTTGGGCTGATAAACTCAAAGCAGCTTGGCAGGTTCGTCAAGAATTTATTGACTTTGAACACACCAATGCCTTTCGGGTCATTCATGGTGAAGGCGACGGCATTCCGGGTTTAATCATTGATTTTTACAACAACCACTGGGTGATTCAAGCGCATTCAACGGGTGTTTTTGAGCGGTTAAATGACGTTGCACAAGCCATTGAAACCCTTTTTCCGGACCAATGCACCACCATCTATTGCAAAAGCAAAGGCACTTTGGGCCAAACGGGGACCGATTATTTCATTAAAGGCGATGCCGCCGAAACCATAGCCAAAGAAAATGACATCGCATTCAAAGTGAATTGGGTCGAAGGCCAAAAGACCGGCTTTTTCTTGGATCAACGCGACAACCGACAGTTGTTGAGCAAGTACGCCAAAGGCAAAAAGGTATTAAATACGTTTTGTTATACGGGTGGCTTCTCAGTCTATGCGGCCAAGGCGGGCGCTACGTTGGTGACCTCCGTCGACATTTCGCAAAAAGCGGTTGATTTAGCTACCGAAAACATGCTGCACAATTTTCCAAATGCGATGCACGAAGCAGTAGCCGATGATGTCTTTGATTTTATGCGCACCCACGACCAATTATACAATGTAATCGTGCTGGATCCGCCGGCTTTTGCCAAGAATATCAAAAACAAACATACCGCCACCCAAGCCTACAAAAGGCTCAATTTGGCTGGGTTGAAAGCTTTGGCTCCTCAAGGCATCTTATTTACTTTTTCGTGCTCGCAAGTCATAGACGACGTGCTGTTTTACAACACCGTAGCCGCCGCCGCCATTGAAAGTGGACGCTCCATTCGGGTGTTGCACAAACTCAACCAAGGGCCCGATCACCCCACCAATATCTACCATCCCGAAGGGCATTACCTGAAAGGTTTGGTGTTGTTTGTGGAGTAGGTAATAGTCTATTGTGAAGAAATGCGGGGGCATTGTTGTTTTCGTTCAAAGTAAAACAATAATGCCTCGCTTTTGACAAACCCCACTTGGGCAAAGTACCTTTTTTTTTTAGAAATCAAATATATGTTCTATATGTATTTTTTCCTTGTCAAGCTGGGCTAAAAGTATGTTCAATTGTCGCACTGGTATAGCCAAAGCAACCCGTTGATTTATGGTGTCAGATGAAATTGGTTGCGTAAATACTGTTTGAGCATTTTCAAAATTCATTTGTTTCTTTGTTGGCATCAAAACTGTCAACAAAATGGCAGAGTGATTACCAGCTATTTCTTTAAAAGATTTTCCTTGTTTTGAAAGTTTGGTTATTGCTTCGTTGAATTTGTCGTATCGTGGCAAGTTAACAATTGTATTGTCTGCTAATACTACTGCTGTTGTTGGTAACGCTTCTTCATAAACTTGTTTTGTTCCTAGCCCAATTAGTTTTCCGTAGCCCCATTTTACTAATAATTCAGAAGTCAAAATATACTTCCTTTCCATTTTACGAAAGAAGTTGTCACCTGTAAAAGAATTTTCTGTCCATAAATTTTTTAATCTTGTTTTAAAATCAAACTCGTACCAAGGTCTATCTTTTATGAAGGTTACATAGTCTTCTGTAAACTTTGCATTGAAATGATCTTCAACTGTTTTTGGTGTGTACGTATCTGTTATTCTTCCTATAATTGTTTCGTACAATGCTTTTATTGAATATTCAATGGATGCACTTGTCCCAATTACCCAAATCATAAAATGGTAGCCTTTGTTGGGTGGAAAATTTCCTTTTATTTGATCATTTACTATATGATAGCTTTCCCATATTTGCCTTGTGTGGCTCATAAATGGAAAACTTGTTGCTGTTTGTTTTTGGAAATAATTTGCTTGTTCTTCAGGACTAAAAACCAAATACCATTCAGGAAAAGTCAGGAATGTTTGGTCAGCTGGTCTTACATCATTTTTTGATGTAATTGGATTTTTATTACTTACTAACCATTCTTTTTTTATTATCAAACCTGCTCCATTGGCAATAGTAGTTGGCTTTCTTTTTTGATAAAAGAAAATGAGACTTGACAGCATAATTGTGCAAAGCGTTAAAACCCTTAATCGTTTCATTCTCTATAATTTTATGAATGAAACTAACGTATTATCTGAAGGGTCTTTATGTTGTAAAATTCTTTCTCCACTATCCTTAAAGCCATAAGAAGTTATGATGTTACTCCATTCGTCAATTGATTTAAACGATTTAAATTCTGAATGATCGGTTTCCCAAGTTACATTTAGACCTAAATTAAAAACAGTATGCACTAATGATACAAAAGTTGACATTTCGGCGGTTTTTACATCGTGGTCTCTCATAATAAATTGTCCACCCTTTCTTAAAATGCGATGTATTGATTTTATATAACCTTCCAACAATTCGTGTGGACAATGATGCAAACCGATGTGGCAAGTTATTAAATCAATGCTTTCTGTTTGAATTTCAGTTATTGGTCGGTAATTGTTTAACGGAAAGAATTTACCGATTTTAGAAATTTGTCCTCGTTCCATTAAGTCAGCAATTGAATTACTTGGTTCAATATCATTAGTAATATAAATTTGACTTCAGTACATGACAAAAAATATATTTCATTGAAAATCAACAAAATAGCCATAAAGAAATTTGGATAAAAGACTGATATTCATTACATTAGAGAATTATTACCACATAATTTTTCTGATGAAGAATACCAGTCCAGTTTGTAAAGATAAAGAGTTA
>NKJD01000085.1 GCA_002256385.1 Flavobacterium sp. BFFFF2 | reverse complement strand
AATAAAAAAACATGGACGAAGAGCTGTAAGCATATTCAAATACGGATTAGATTACCTATCAAGATTTCTCTTAACAGGATTTAAACCGTTAGAAAACAGTTTTTTA
The DNA here is from genome assembly GCA_002256385.1 of Flavobacterium sp. BFFFF2. GTDB lineage: Bacteria > Bacteroidota > Bacteroidia > Flavobacteriales > Flavobacteriaceae > Flavobacterium. Next base: position 3,662 of record NKJD01000085.1, on the reverse strand, counting down.
CAGTTTTTGTCATGTACTTAGAACTTTATTATTAAACTCTTTCTCATATTTCTTAATAGCTTTTTCCTTAAAAAAAATCGAATCAGCAAATGAAAAATTAAAGAGGCGTAATATGAAAGGAAGTATAAACAAAAAAAGGCCAATACTTATCGGGAACCATTTACCGATAGTATATTTTTGTTCATTAATATTCCACCAAACTGCAACAAGAAAAACAAATATTAGATAAGCATAAGTTTTCAATTTATCGCTGCTTATTTTTTCATTTACATATTTACTTTTTTCAATTTTCAGTTCGTCAATGACTTTATTTATCAAATCTATGGCAGTTACATTTGTGCAATTTATTTGAATATGAAATTTCCCTTCTTCTAAATAATTACTCGTTATGATTGGTAAATTATCTATGTAGCCCACAACTTTTTGACTTTTCAGTTCTTCATTAATAAGTGCTTTCTTTGCTTTTTCAAGGTTTATTTCTGCGTTTGTAGATAATTGGTTTTTAATTTCATTTTTAATTTGATCTTCAACCTCTAAGGATTCCATTTCCCATTTCAAGTATCTGAAATCAGGATTTAAATATATAACAGGTTGCAAAATATTATTTTCTTTACAATGCTCATAAATTGAATTAGAATCAATTATTTTTCCACCAGCTAATTTGATTTTGTAAATTCCTTTAGTAAAATTTTCTTGAGCTTTTTCTTTACCTAATTTTTCTATTTCTTCATCAGAAACTTCTTCCAAATACATTTTGTTTTTGAATTCTTCAATATCATACTCAAATGAAAAATTTGTAACATTTTTTATTATTTTTTGTATGGTTTGCTCGTAATCTACCATTTTGAGGGATTTATTTTAATCGATTTTTTTTTGCGGTTTTAACTCGGGTTTCGCCTAACGTTTCGCCGCTTGGCGACAGTAGCGGCCTGCGGGAACATTTTTTTCTTCTCGTAAAGATAATAGTTTTTCGTAACCGTAAAAGTTGAGTTCAAGAAAAAGGAGCTATTGCGCCAAACGGCTGTTATATGCCGTTTTTTAGTACACCTTTAGTTTTAATTCACTTTCAGAAAGCTTTTCAATTATGAAATTTATGCCGTCGTTCCCGACATATATATTTCCTTCTTTATCAGTTATGTATCCCCCCTCTATATTTAGATAAATATCCTTGTCAAAGTCTAATTGATAATCTTTTGAATCTTTTAAATTTATTGTTTCATTATTTGAATTCTCAAACGAGTTTTGGTTACCAAAAACCCAAAAAGAATCATAATTTGAACTATTGTTTTTTGTCAAAGTCAGGAAATCTCCTTCTTCAAGTTTCTTGATAGGAGAATTATAATACCATTTACCTTTTAACAATGAATTTATGTGATTTATTTTTTCTTGTTTTACGCGTTCATACTCTTTGAATTTTTCTACAAATAATGATTGTCTTAACTCAAAAAAATCCAAGTTATCCCAATAGCAATAAGTTGACAATTTTAGAGTGTCATTCGGGAAATAGATTGTAAAGTCGGATAAAGCAGAAGTTCGAAGTTCACAATCCGACTTAACTAATGATTTGAAAACTTGAATAAAATTTTTACACTCTCTTATTTTTCTTTTATCAAGTTTTGTTGTCCATATACTATTCAATTTACTTTCTGGTGAATTTTCAGGATTTCTTATCTCTGCAAATAATTGTTTTTTCTTTTCGAAAACTCTTAATTTATAACTATTAATAGATTCGTCACCATAATTTAAAATAATTGTAAAAGGAGTAAGTTGCTTTTCTTTTACATTGTGTTGTGCCAAAACTTTCACTCCGAAAAGTAAAAAGGTTAATTTTATTATGATGAATATTCTCATTTGCAGGATTTAAAATGGCATATAACGTTTCTCATGTTGACGCAGGCGGGACTTTGGTGAGTTTTATTTTCAATTTCAAACCGGTGCGGCAAAACCGTTTTTATTTTTTGTAAACTTACAAAAAAAGGCAAAAAACTAAAAACGGTTTTGCCACTTACAACGATTATTTTTTCTTTTCACCACAGAATCCCCGCTTGCGTCAACATGATGTTAGCGGATGGCTTTCTATTTTATTTCATTTATTGGAATTCCCGATGGAACTTCAAATAATTTTGGATTAACAGTTGTCTTTTCTATTTTTTCAACTTCAAATATTACAGTATAATTTTCCATTTCCACAGACATTTTATAAAAAGGTGATTTCATTTTTTCTGTTACTTTATCGTAAAAACCATCCTTAAAATTTTTGTAAAAAATTGGGTTTAGATATTCTTTATTTTCTGGATAAAAATATTTTAGTATAATTTTTTGTCCAGTTTTTGGGTCAGTTCCGCTTATAAAATATCCTTCACATTCTTGACCATAAATTTTTTCAATTGGCAAATCTTTTTCTTCTTCTAATGATAGATTATTCACAGAGCAACTCGAAGCATAAGTTGTATCAATATTTCGCCATTTCGCAAAAATTTTATTTTTTATGGAATTATAAATCACAAAATCAAAACCTTTTTCGCCACTTGACAAATATTCTTTTTTAAAACTTCCATCTTTTGAAATATAGGTTTTTAATTTACTTCCATTTTTTTGCTTTTGGTAATCATTATATTCTGCATTGTTAGTTTTAGGGAAAAATGATATTTTATATGTAATTATTCCTTCAAAGCTTTCTTTATTTTTATTATCTGCACAACTACTTATCAAAGTAGATATTAAAATAAATGCTATTAATTTTGTTTTCATATTTTCTGAAATTCTAAGCTAGCCGCTAACGTTTCGGGGGTTTGCGATGGCGGGGAGTTTTAGCACTAAACTTCATTCGGAGAACTGAACTTCCACCTTGCACAAATGTGTCTGCGAAGCACGGAACCCCCGCTATCGCAAACCCCTTGTTAGCGGTTCGTGCTTTTTTGTTCACGAAGGAATGTCGGTCAATGTTTGCTGTCATTTTTTTAATAGCTCTAAATATCGTTTACTGTCAGCCAATAAATCTGGTGCTTGTGTGTCCGAAGGCGGGTTAGCACACCTTGTTTGTCCCGTGAACTTTGACTTTATCAGTTTGCCGTTGTCAAAATAAAATCTGCACTCCATTCCAACAGTTTGTTTCGTGTAGTCAAAAGAGCCAGTGCTGTCCACATAAGCAAAAACTTTCTCTTGTCCGTAAACGAAAATTAGAATGTTGTCTTGAAAGTAGTATTCATAAATGCTTGTGCAACTTGAAAGTCCGACCCGCTCCCAAACTTTTACCAACTGTCCATTTTTGAAATAACCTGTCAACTGTCCGCCCCCGTCAGTCATACGCTCTAAGAACTGCTCATTGTCAAGTGTCTTGGTTATGTATGTCGTGTCCGAATTGATTTGCTCAACTGTCTTGCGAATTTGCCCAACCTTGTCGCCCGATTGTCCGAAAAGGAAAGTCGTCAAGAAGAAAAAGGTCAGTGTCAAAATAGTCGTCCGCATTGTTTGTTTGTCAAAGTTAATTTCTTGCTCTAAAGTTTGAAGTTGGTCTGTCGTCCAGCATGACCGCTAACGTTCCGGCGCTTGGCGAGGTTGCGAACTTCGGAACCGATTATTTTCTGTTAAAGATAAAATTTCTTGCGAGAAATAAACGTGAATTTACTACAAAATTCGCAATCTTGCCAAACGCCTGTTGT
>NKJD01000026.1 GCA_002256385.1 Flavobacterium sp. BFFFF2 | reverse complement strand
AATATGGTGCTAAAAGACCATTTTGCAGCCAATTGAAAAAAGTTTACACCACTTCAAAAATAAAAAGGGGCAATATGGGGCGAAAAGACCATTTTGCAGCCAATTGAAAAAAGTTTAGATCAATTCATCAGTACATTACCAGATTTACAGTCATTTTTCCATGTAATAAATTTCTAATGCGTAATCTGGGTTTAAAATGAGCCTATTTTTTTAACAACGGATTTAGGTCAATTCACTTCTTGACACCATTGTTCAATTCACAATCAATTAGGTTTGGTTGAATGTCAATAATTTTTACTAGCGGTAACATGAGCGCAGCGGTTTTACTTTGTGAAAATCTTATTGCACTACATTAAAAACGAGGCAAAATCTTGATTGGTAATAATGTTTGTTGAAGCATCAGGATATGCATTTAAAAATGTTTTGGAAAATTTTACTTTTCTATGTGCATTCCATTTAAATTCAAATGCGGCTATTTGTCCATTTTGATCTTCGATATAGTCTATTTCTTGTTGTTCCTTTGTTCGCCAAAAGTAGGTGTTTACATAATTTCTGTTATAATGATTGTATTTCATTCGTTCCGAAACCAAAAGATTCTCAAATAAAGCACCAATGTCTTGGCGACCTTCAACAATTTGAAAATTTGAAATTAATGCATTTCTAATGCCATTATCAAAGAAATATATTTTTTTGGCCATTTTCAATTCGTTCCTCAGATTTCGGTTGAATGCGTTTTGCTTAAAGACAACAAATGACTTCTCTAGTAAGTTAATATAGTTTTCTACCGTTTTGCTGTCCAATCCTACTAAACCACCAATTTCATTATATGAAACTTCTGAACCTAATTGAAAAGCCAACGCTTGAAGTAATTTTACTAGTTTCTCTGGTTTTTTGATCGATTCAAGCATGAGAACATCTTTAAAAAGAAAACTATCAGACAGTGACTTGAGCAATTCTATTTCATTACCTTCATGCATTACAATTTCGGGGTAATAACCAAAAACCAGTCGGGTACTTAACTGTCTAATTTCTATTAACTCACTTTGGTAATTTGCCATTTCTGCAAAAGAAATGGGAAACAATTGGTACTCTAATTTTCTACCTGTTAAGGGTTCATTCGTTTTGTTTTTTAATTCAAAAGAAGAAGAACCTGTCGCTATCAACTGAATCTCAGGATAGGTGTCATGGATAATTTTCAGGCTCAACCCAATGTTTTCAATTCGTTGTGCTTCATCAATAATCACAATTTTGGCATTGCCAATTAATGATTTCAATTGTGTAGAGGTTGCTTTTTTAAAACGCTCTTGAATGTCATATTCATCCCCATTTAGCCATAAAACGTCATTATAGGCTAATGCAATTTTCCTAAGCAAAGTTGTTTTGCCAGTTTGCCTTGCCCCTAATAACAAAATAACTTTGTTCTTAAACAAATTAGAAACCAGCGTTTGCTCTAAAAACCGTGTGATCATTTTCTGTTTTTTACAAAAAAACAACTTTTTTGGAACAAAATCCAAAAAAAGCATATTTTTTACGGAATACAATCAAAAAAGGCAGCTTGCTTTCTTCGATAGCAAATGATCATCCGTCATAAACCACAATAGCGTGTGGGTATCTAGTAAATAATTCATTACTGATACATGTTAAAATCATCTAATGGCTCATCAAAATCTGGACTGATCTTGATTTTGTTTTTAAACACACCACATGAACGCAACTTCTTTGCAACTGTATTTTTAGCTAAATTTTCTACAAGCAAGGAATCAACAAAATCACCTACGGCTTTTTTTTTGATCAAAGGCAGTGTATTTATTTTTTGTATTAAGGTTTTCATTTTTATTTTCAACCTATTTAAAGCACAAAGATAAATGTTTGTCTTGAAGGTAGTTATTCCAAAAGTTATAAAATGGGGGTCAAGAGAAAAGAAGAAAGAAGAAAGAAGCAAGTCTTTTTTGTTGCATTTTGGGGTTGGTAGAAATTAGTTCGCTATTTAAAAACCAAACCCCACCAAAGGTCCATTTGGTGGGGTTGGAATAGCACCCTGTTAGGGTTTAAAACCCTAACAGGGTTGTTTAAAAAGGTTTCTATTTTCACAACTAATCTTAGTAGCCATTGGGGTTCGCAGGGTTGAATTGATCATGCGAGCAATTGTTCAAAATCGTTCTATGGCTTCCCGTTGGTTTTTCAACTTATTCAAAGATTTTTTTACAAATAAAAACAAACGGCAACCACTTTTTAAACAAAAACCAACACCCCTTACCTAAGCGATTGCCGCCCTTTTCTGGCGAAAAACAACTCGTTCGCTAAGGTATATCATGCCAAAAGATACGCCAGATTTTCTGTGATTTCATCGGATAAAGCATCCGTGTCAATGATGGTTTCTGCCAATCCTTTTTTCTTGTCTTGCAACGACCGAATTTTTTCTTCGATGCTGTCTTTCGCAATAAACCGCGCCACATGCACCTGATTGTGTTGGCCAATTCGATGCGCCCGAGCAATGGCTTGGTTTTCGGCAAACGGATTCCACCAGGGGTCTAACAGCACCACATAGTTGGCCGCCGTTAAATTGAGCCCTACGCCGCCGGCTTTTAAAGAAATAAAAAACAAGTGTTTATCGGGGTTGTTTTGAAATTCAAGCACTTCATGTTCTCTGGTTTCGGGCGAAGTTTCACCCGTCAGCAAGCAAAATGAATGGTTGTTTTCAATACACCAGTCGGTATAAATAGCCAGGTGTTTTACAAATGAACTAAACAACAACACCTTTTGTTTTGCCTTCAACAAAGTTTCCAAATAGGCAACCACATCGGCAAATTTGCCCGATTCCAAATCAGTATTCGCTTCAATAAGTTTTGGGTGATTGGCCAGTTGGCGCAATTTCATGAGGGAATTTAAAACGGTAAGTTTGTTTTTTGATGGGTTGTCCGACAAAACATAATTCCGAACCATTGACTTTTCTTTTTCATACCAGGCTTGTTGCTCGGGCAGCATTTCTGTGTAAATCACTTGTTCAGTAAGTGAAGGCAAATCTTTGGCAACTTGGCTTTTGGTTCGTCTTAAAATGTAGGGTTGAATCAGTTTTTTGAGTTCCTCAATGGCTTTTTCGTCTTTGTTTTTTTGAATCGGATTTTTAAAATAGCGAACAAAAAAAGCATATTCACCCAATAAATCGGGGTTAATAAACTGCATTTGTGACCACAAATCGTCCAATGAGTTTTCAATCGGCGTGCCGCTTAAAGTAATTTTATGTTCGGTTTGCAAGCGGTTTAAAGCCTGAAATATTTTTGAATTTTTATTTTTAATATATTGACTTTCATCAACTACCACATACCTAAAGGACAAATTTTCCAAGAAAGCAATGTCCTTTAATACAATCGGATAGGACGTAAAAACCAAGTCGTATTGGGCTATTTTTGATTGTAATTCTTTTCGGTTTGTTCCGGCGTACACCACTGAACGCAAAGTGGGCGCATACTTTATGGCTTCATTGTGCCAATTAAAAAGCAAGGACGATGGGGCAACTACCAAGGTTCTGAGAGGAACTTCTTGAGGTACATGTTTTGAAAACAAATCATCTGTTTCCGCCGACAATTCAGGCTTCAGTTGGTCTTTCACATGCAGCAAAAGTGCCAAGGTTTGCAGTGTTTTTCCCAAACCCATGTCGTCAGCAAGGCAGGCACCTAGTTGGTTGTGATGGTGGTCTACAAGCCATTGAACACCTTCCATTTGGTACTGCCGCAAGGTGGCTTTTAGGTTCTTTGACGGTGTAAATTCACCCATGGAAACAGTGGGTTGAGGTTCTTGGTCAAAGCCGGGCAATTCCTTCAACAGAGGCAATTGGCTTTTTTTGATGGTCAGGTTGCTCCCTTGTATTTTACCCATTTCAACCAAGCCCTTGTACTGACTAAACCATTCGTGAGGAATTAAAAAAAACTGTCCGTTGGGCAATTCAAAAAAAGGATCGTTCAATTTGATGTTGGGCACAATTTGCACAAAAGGAAACACAAATTCGCCACATGTAATGTGCATTTGCACATCGAACCAATCTTCGTTTTCGGTTGTTTTTAGTGAAATGGTTCCAAAGTCAAGACTCATTTCTTTCTTTTCAATGGCCAATTCATCCATTGAAAAACCTTGATTTTCAATATTTTGTTTGTTTTCAATGAGCCATTGAATGGTCGCATATTTATTGGCTTTTACACTTTTTGCTGCTGGTTCAAACAGTTTGTTTTCGTTTTGAGTTAAACCAACATCAGCCGCTTTTTGAATCCACTGCTGTTCTTCGTCGGCGTTTCTTTTGGTTTGAATCACTGAAATTTGCTCGTTAATTTGAATGGTAGAACACACCTTTTTTGGGTCTGAAAAAGCGAAGGAAGCGTCTTCATATTCAAAACATAGTTCAAAAAAATACGCGTTTTTAAACAAGTGGAAAAATGGCTCTACCCAACACTTTTGAACGCGCGATTTCTGAATCATGTCAAAACCAATGGCGTCAATTTCTACTTTATTAGCCATGTCTTTAATGAACGTTTCAAAATACTTTTGGCTCGTTCTTTCGGGTATTTCTATAGTTTGTTTCCTTAAAAAAGGTGCAATCTTATGGCTGTTGATGGTGTCAAGTTTGTACAATTTCGAGTCCACACTGACCCAAGCAGGGGTGTTCAACAGCAAAGAAACAGCTCGTTCAGACGGATAAAAAAGGGTGTTGTCTTGCAAGCGCAACGTGTACCTAATTTGGTCGGGCACTTTTTCAAATGTCAAATGCGCCCTAAGCGGCATTTCGGCATACACTAATTGCTGCACCCCAAAAGGAATTTCCCTTTGGAAATTACAGCTCAAAGGCAGTTTGTTTTTTTGGCATGTTTCTAGAAAGACGGTCAACTTAAAAGCAATGTAGTGGTAAAAAGCCTTCGCAAAATCGGCCTCTTTCAGCAAGGTTTCCAGCGGTTTTTTTACTTTGTTTTTTTGGTTGTATTTTTTAGAAAGCGCATCCGATGACAAGGCATCACAAATATCGAGCAAACTTTGGTCGTCGTTTGAAATCGTCAGGTTGCAGCTGTTGATGGTTTGGATGTTTGCTGTTTTTTCAACATATCCCAATTGTTGACCTTCCTTTTTTGCAATGTAAGCACTCGGTAAAAAATGGTTGATTTTGGTATTAAAAGTGAGGTCAAAACAAAGGATGTACATGGTAGGCATGGAGAAATTTTGGAACTGCAAAACAAAGACAAATCGCGATACAATCAAACCCTTTTTGGTTTTAATTCAAATCGTTATCTTGAAATTATTTTTTCTACTTCAGCGCGTATACATCCATTTTTGCTACGCTATTTTTCGGCTTGTTTTTTCGATCTGTAAAACTGAAATTGTTTTTCAACATATATGAACAGATCAGATTTCAATTGATTTTCAGTGATGTAACACTTACCTTTGCTTCAAATTTATTTCTATGCATCAAACCCTTTATTTTGCTTCGCAAAATCTAAATAAATTCAATGAAATTGCGGCACTTTTACCCGAAGGTTTCGTCTTAAAGAACTTAGATGAATTTAAGCTTGACCACGAATTAGCCGAAACAGGAACCACCCTAGAAGAAAATGCGATTCAAAAAGCAACGTATATAGCCGAACGATTTGGGGTGGCGTGTTTTGCAGACGACAGCGGACTCGAGGTAGCGGCATTACAAGGCGCTCCGGGCATATATTCGGGCCGTTATGCTGGCGAAGCCAAAAACCACGACGCCAACATGAATAAGCTTTTGCACGAACTTCAAGATAAAACCGATAGAAGTGCTTGCTTTAAAACGGTGATTGCCTACCACGATGGCCAACAAGTCCATTGTTTTACGGGTCAAATTTGCGGCCAAATACAACTTGAACGCAAAGGCAACAAAGGGTTTGGGTATGACCCACTCTTTATTCCTGACGGGCACACCTTGACATTTGCCGAAATGAGCCCCGAGCAAAAAAACCAATGGAGCCACCGAGCGAAGGCGCTGAAGGCGTTTCTGGGATTTTTGGGAAAATAGAGTAAGAGGCAAGAGCAAAGAAAAAAGAGCAAAGAATTTTACGTTACCTTCTATTAAAAGCCAAACGCAACTGTTGCGGCACATATTCCTTAAACTTTTTATCTTACGAAACCAAGGTCATTTTTTCGGACAGGGCTTGTGCAATAATGGCGTGGTCAAACGGGTCGTTGTGATCGGCAGGGATTTGCAACTTTGACAAAGTGCTTAAATGTTCTTTGGCAAATGGAATGATTTTAATGTAGAACTCGCTTTCAATAGCTGAGAATAATTCGGTAGGCGTTTGGTACTTTTTTGCCTTAATTTTTTTAATTCTAAGCAATTGTAAAATTTCCATTACAGTTACAGAACTGGTAAATAATTGATTAGAGTAATCGTCTAAAATTGTTTGCGTATCATTCGAAATATTATCTACTTCTGCTAATAGCATAAATACTAAAACGTTGGTATCTAATAAATAGCGTGACATCGTTTTATTTTAAAACGGCTCTCATATCTACAATTTCTCCTGTTCCTTGGTTCGCCAAAACAGCCAACCATGTTTTTGAATGTTTTTTTGGTGCTTCGCTCGTTTTGGCTTTGCTGCTTGTAGGCTTTGGCGTCGATTTTTTGGTGGTCGTTTTCATGGACTGTAATTTTTAAAACACAAAGATAACTGATTGTCTTGTTGGGCGTTATTCCAAAAGTTATAAAATGCAACTAGAGCCAAGAGAAAAGAAGCAAGAGCAAAGATTTTTTTTACCTCCTATTAAAAGCCAAACGCAACTGTTGCGGCACATATTCCTTAAACTTTTTATCTGACGAAACCAAGGTCATTTTCTCGGACATGGCCTGCGCAATAATGGCATGGTCAAACGGGTCGTTGTGGTCGGCAGGAATTTGCAACTTTGACAAAGTGCTTACATGTTCTTTGGCAAACGGAATGATTTTGATGTAGAACTCTTTTTCGATGGCGTTGCACATTGTGAGTGCGTCTTGAAATGCTTTTGGTTGAATTTTTCTGATTCTGAACAACTGCAAAAGTTCTACTAAGGAAATGGAGCTTGCAAATAATAGGTTCTGATGATTTGATAAAATTTCTTTTGTATCATTAGAAATACTATCCGAGTCGCCAGACACCAAAAAGGCTAATATGTTTGTGTCTAATAAATAGCGCACAACTTATTTACTTTAAAACAGCTTTCATATCTACTATTTTTCCAGTCCCGATTATTTTTTCAAACGCTTGCCAAGTCTTAGAAATCTTTTTTGGTGCTTCGCTTGTTTTGGCTTTGCTACTTGCAGCCTTTGGCGTCGTTTTTTTGGTGGTTGTTTTCATGGATTGTAATTTTTGAAGTACAAAGATAACTGATTGATTTGGCTGATGTTATTCCAAAAGTTATAAAATGCAACTAGAGCCAAGAGAAAAGAAGCAAGAGCAAAGAATGTTGTATTACCTCCTGTTAAAAGCCAAACGCAACTGCTGTGGCGCATATTCTTTAAACTTTTTATCTGACGAAACCAAGGTCATTTTCTCGGACATGGCCTGCGCAATAATGGCATGGTCAAACGGGTCGTTGTGGTCGGCAGGAATTTGGAGCCTAGCAAGTGTTTGGACATGTTCTTTGGCAAAGGGAACGATTTTGATGTAGAACTCTTTTTCAATGGCTGAGAATAATTCGGTGGGCGTTTGGTACTTTTTTGCTTTAATCTTTTTTATTCTTAACAATTGTAAAATTTCCATTACCGATAATGAACTTGTAAATAACAAGTTATCATAATCGTTTAAAATGATTTTGCTGTCATTTGAGAGGTTGTCAAATTCGGACAACAAAACGTACACTAAGATATTTGTGTCTAATAAATAACGAGCCATTGCGTTATTTTAGAACAGCGCGCATGTCTAATATTTCATTACCAGCATCTTTGTTATTTAACATTGCTTGCCAAGTCTTAGAAATTTTTTTTGGTGCATCGTTTGTTTTGGCTTTGCTACTTGCAGCCTTTGGCGTCGTTTTTTTGGTGGTTGTTTTCATGGATTGTAGTTTTTGAAAGACAAAGATAAATGATTGTTTTGGTGGTTGTTATTCCAAAAGTTATAAAATGCAGCTAGAGCAAAGAGAAAAGAAGAAAGAGGAAAGGAAGTTTGGAAAATAACTTTAAACCTTAAACCTTCCCACTTTAAACTTACACATTCCAACCCACTGCATAACCCCCGCAACAGCCAAAAAGAGAGCCGCTAGTAAATATAAAATGGTTGAAACACCCATGGAATGTGGGTTTATTAAAGCATGATAACCAAGGACAAAGCCCCACATGCCAGCCATATTGCCCAAAGCGGCTGCCAAGCCTATTAGCACGATGAAACCAAAGGATTGTGGTGGTTTGTTTTTGGTTTGGGCTTGAAAAATATAGCCGATCCAAAATACCCAAACCGCAGGGTTTAACACGCCTAAGGTGAGGCCTAGTTGTAGTGGTTGCACCATCGGAAAGGCACTAATTGGGGGCGTTTGTAAAAAAGCACTACAAGCAAAAAACACGGCAACGCCACATAAAAATGTGCCATTAATGAGTTTTAATGCAAATAGCAAGGTGGGCGAGGGCGAACGAAAGGCCAACAAGCGGACCAAAAAGCTTACTACCAGCCATTCAGGCAGACAAATGCCCAAAATGAAATTTCCAGTCTGCAATGGGTTTTGTGGGTTCCAAGCGGCCACCGCCAAACTATTTAAATAACCCGGCGGAAGTGCCCCCAGCAAACTGATGCCAAACACGGAGGCAATGTAAATGATAGCAGGTTTCAAAATACCGAGAATTTGCGCACTTCTTCACGGTGCAACCGATATTGTTCCATGCCTGTTTGCCAACTCAAATAAGCGTGTCCATTGGATTTGTTTTTGCGTGCAATGTCAAACATGATGCCAATGTGTCGAAATAATTCTTTCCAACCAAACCAAATGGAATGCGACGGGTCGTAAATGTGCGTGGGTTCGCTGGCTGCGCCGTTCAATTCAATGATGCTAAATGCCTCGCCTTTTTCCAATGATTCCCAGTCGCGGTACATCAAGTCTAAACGGCCAAAATAAAAGCCTGGAACCTGAACGCAAATCTGGTCAATCACTTCAATTAATGCAGGGCTAATTTGCGCACTGGCATCGACAAATTTGGCTCCCCGACAATGGTTGCCCAAAGGCACAGCCCTAAATACTTCACCAGGTTCTAATATATCATTTAACCGCAAACCCCATTGCAATTGAAGTGTGTCTAAATGCATGGCAAAACGGGGTTCTTTTTGCAAAAGGCGCCAAATGGAATCGGTGCCATTGCCCACCACATCGACAAATTCTTTGGCCACAATGCCTGTAATAGTGCCATGTGGTTGGTCTGGATAACGAACATAAAACACCCCGATTTCATTCGGATATTCGATAAAATCTTGGCACAGATAATCAAAATTGGCTTTGGCATGATAGGCGCGCCACTCAGCCGCATTATCTATTTTTCGAACCGCATGGCCACGCAAGCCCACATCGGGTTTTAAAATAATTGGGAAAGATTTTGACGCAATCAATGCTTCTACTTCATTTAGCGAAGACCCCGCTTTTATAAAATGGGTTTCGGGATAATATTGCTTTGGAATCAGGTCATAAATATGCTTTTTGCTGTCCATAATGAAACCGCCATTTGGAAAGCCTGGGTTGGAGGCATTAAAGAAAAAGGGCGTTCGGGCCCGAATCGAATAATAGACCCACAAAAAAAATACCGGAAAATAGACCAAGCCAAATGGCCAATATTCCCAATAGCGGATGCGGTGCCAACGCACTTCCAATTGACTAAATGACCACATAGGCTTGCTGGTGAAGGGTTTGTTCCAAAAGGTCTTCATGTGAATAGTGCCAGTGAGGCGTGGTAAAAGTAAGTTGGGTAATGCTCAAGGTTTTTAACTCCTTGTTGCGTGTCATCAGCAAATCAATGCTTGGATCATCGCCATGAGGTGTTTGGTGAAAATCCATTAAATCAGCCGGATTCGGTGCGCTATTTTTTTCCATAAATTGCTGAAACCAAGAAGTTCTTTGCGCTCTTGCCGCCAAATCATACAAGGTTGCCGACGACCAAATATGGGGCTCATTGGCAGGAACAGATTGGGTGTATTTATGTGCGCCATCCCATACCATTTGCCACATTTCGTTGTCAAAGCAGGCAATGAGCGTAAAAGGTTCCACTGCATCTAAATCAATGCATGACCACGCCGCAAGGATGTCCGATTCATTTAATAAATCCAACAAAATTAACCCACGGCTGCGTCGGTAAGGTATTAGACGAATATGTTTTTCAAAGGCGCCATTGAGCAAAACCAAAGCGGTTCCATTGGGTTGCCAACCAAACCAAGTGCCACCCGCTTCCGGATCGCGCGGGTAATACAAAATGCCGTTGGCATGTCGGTAGGCTTTTGGCGGCAAAGCATTGCGCAAATGAAATTCATCGCGGCTCGAGGTCAAAATAAAACCGTCTGGTTTAGGTAGGTAAGTTAGCGTGCACATGATGCTCTGAATGCTAAAGTGGAGGGCGCCACCCCAAATGAATCGGATAATTGGACGGGCATTAATTGGGTCAATGCCACCCGAATAAGCGCTTGGTGGTGGATGCTGTGTTCCAAATTGTACAATAACTCGCGTTTGTAGTTTGAATACACAATGACATCGGCCCCTTCCCAACTTTGCACCAAACACAGGGCCTTGTCGGGTCGTTTCAATTGTGCGGCAATTTGATTGATGGCCGCTTGTGCCGCTACCAGATCGGTTTCGAGCAGTTTGTCGCGTTTGCGGTTGTCATATGAAACCACGCCGCTGTCATAATCGCGCAGCAAACAGTCAAACAATTCAATAATGTGGCGCATATGCCCACCAATGCTGGCATTCTGAAGAATGGCGATAGGTTTAGTATAACTTTCGGCATCCAATTGATCTAAAAGCAAGACCAATTCGTTGAGGTTTTCGTAAAGAACAGTCAGTTTCATTGGTTCTTGTTTTTATTAAAAAAGGGGGCAATCATTTGATTCAAGGCAGCGTTGTATGACGTAAAAAGCAATAAATAAAAACTGCTTACCCAAGTAATCAAAGCCAAGGTAAACAGCAATCCGCCATCGTTTTGCACGTTGATTCCCAACACAAAAATATGCGAAAGAATCGCGCCCGTCATCGTGCCCAAACTCAGGAGTAATCCCCAAACAGTTTGGCGGCTTAAAATGAGCACAGCAGCTATTAATTCGATCACCCCCGAGCCAATGCGGCCATACGGTTCGGCATCCAAGGCACTAAAAATATACACACTTTCGGCAGCCCCGCTGAATTTAAAAAACAAGGTTTGGAGCAATATGCCAGCTACCAACAACCGAAGAACTAAGATAAGATACTTTTTCATAAGTTATGATTTAACAGTGAAAAAGCGACTCCAATTCTGCTCGGCTTTGCGGTGCAATGCCGCCTCATTTTTGTTCCAACTTTTGAGGGTGTTGTTAAAAAAGGCATTGTAAAACAAGAACAATTTCCCGTCGATAATTTTAAACGTTTCTGGATTAATTTCCACCTTTTCGCCATTGGCCCCCATGGCATAGGCACACCAACCACCATATTGCGGCTCATAGGCTTTGGGGTTTTTCAAAAACAAGTCGCGGTGTGCAGCGGAAGCAAAGTAATACAAGATGCCCTCAAATTTTGCGGCGATTTCTTTTTTGCCTTTACGCGCCTGATTGTCTGTAAAATAAGCCACCGGATCATAACCCTGAATGGCTATTTGATCTTCAATATTAAAGGCTTTCAATTTATCGGTAGTCTGGCTCCAAACTGGCAAACACACTGCCGTTACAAGAATTAATAAGTAGGTTTTCATAGGTAAGATTGTATTTAAGTACATGAATAGTTTAGAAAAACAAGGGTTAAAAAATTTGAATTTTGAATTTTAAATTTTGAAAGATTTTATGGGGTTTTTCGATTATTGACATTAATAATAAAAATTTGACCGAAGACCCCAACAGTCAGAAGGAAAACTTGACCCGAGACCCGAAGGGGCGAACGGTAAAGGAAAACCTGAAACCTGAAACCTGAAACCTGACCCGAGGCCAAAGGCCGAACGGAGCGAAGCTAAACCTGAAACCTGAAACCTGAAACCTGACCCGAGGCCAAAGGCCGAACGGAGCGAAGCTAAACCTGAAACATACTTAGTTTATTTGATAAGCATACGTCAAACTCACCACCCAACTTCTTGTAAGGCCATCTGGTCGAATGTCTCTAACCACGAGCGGTGTGGCCATGACCCAACGGATTTGGTGGTGTTGCATGGTATAGGCGCCTCCGAGCACGGCGTTGATGGTGAGGCCTTCCGATCCATTAATCAATTGCCTTTGTCCGTAACGGTCTTGAAATGAATCGTTGCCAAAATGATATATACTCAACAAAGCGGGTTGCCATTCGGTGTGTTTTCCCCATTTCACCTCATATTGAAGGCGGAACAAGCCATCTGGATTTCGTTGAAACAAATTGGTGGTCGGAAAGTCGGTGGTGCCGCTGCCGTCGGCAAAGTAGGCGTTTCTGTTGGTCGATTGCAGCGGAATTTGCGCAGCCGTCTGAAACGACCATTGACGCCATTGATAATTGACACTCAACAAGCCATCAAGGGTGCCTAAACTGGGCTGGTAGGCCATCGGCAAATCGTACCCATTGATTTTTAAATTACCATTGGAGAATGGAATTTTTACGCCTCCTTGCCACGTCCATTGGGTGGTTTTATAATGACCAAGCAAAATGGCATCACTGAATTGGCCACGCGTTCCAAAATCGCCATGCGCTTGCGAATAGCCAATTTGGGTATTCAATCCCCAGCCGTTTTTTGACTGAAAACGATAGCCAAATTGTTGGGTAAAATATTGCACGCTGGCCTCGCCTTTTGCCAAACCGGGCGTGTACGACACTTCGTGAAAGGTTTGTTTGCTCACCCCTTCTTTGCCCATTTGACAAATACCGGAATCGCTACAGCCTTGCGCTTTCACCCCAAGGCCGAATAACAGAACTAAAAATAATAGGATTTTTGGCATCGCTTAGTTTTTAGGTTCCAATTTGGCCGTGGCAAAATGGTGGTTAAATTCTTGGCAATGGATTAAAATATATTGCGGCTGTGCGGGGTTGAAATTCGGCAAATAGTAGATTTCATTGGTGCGCAAACCGCCTGCGTTATAATGCACAGCCGGATTGGGTTGCGGACACAAATAGACCTTTAAATCGGGGCCTTCACTAATTGAAAAACCTTCTAATTGAACAAAATACCCATTAGGCGTCAAATACACCACCGCTTTTCCTTGCACCGAAATGCCGGACGTTGGCGTAAAAACGCCCTCAAATTTGGCTTGACTAGGCAACAAGGTTTCAGAAGTTGTGTTCCCTTGCGTAAGGGCACCCGTTTGGCTGCAGCCTGCAAGGCCCACGGTGATTCCAATAAAAATGAACAATCGCAAAAACATATCCGTTTATTTTGATTCCAGATTATGCATTAGACTTTGTAATGAAGGGGAAAAGGACAAAAAAGCTGGGAGTGCACGGACTTTTTTTACCGCAGCTGTAGCAGCGCTACAGTGAGGATAAAAAAAGGAGTACATTACCTGATTTGCAGTCATTTTTCCATGCAATAAATTTCTAATGCGTAATCTGGGATTAGCTAGTTCAAAAGTATCGGATACGCAAAACAGCGCATGTCGGCCAGCCGACATTTGACTTCATTTTTAACAAAAAGCCTTAAATCCAGATTATGGATTGGCATTTTATTTCATGAAAAAATGACGGCAAATCTGGGTTAAATCTCCAGGATAATTTCTTTGCGGGAATAATAAACCAAGCCCGCAGCTTCCAACTCATTGAGCAGTTGTGTCACGGTTTGTCGGGTGGTGCACACAATTTGGGCAATGTCGGCGTGGGTCAAATAATTCTCAATATAACAACGGCCATCGCGAACCACCCCGTCTTTTTCGGCCCATTCTTTAAAGAACAGCAACAACCGACTTTTGGCGTCTTTTGAAATCAGGTTGGTGTAATTGTTGCGCAAACGGCGCATCCTTAAACCCACAAATTTGGTATAGGACAGTGCCAAATCGGGGTGGCTTAGGAGTAAATTTTCAAAATCAGACAGCAAAAAACTACACAACGACACCTCGTTGGTCAGCGCAATGGCCATGTCATGCGTGGCTTCAGAATTGTTGAGTTCCAATTCGCCAAACAAGTCGCCTTGGCGAATGATGTCTTTGATTTGTTCTTGGCCATCTTCGGTTAAAGTCACCACTTTAATAGCCCCTTTTTTCAATAGAAAAATACGCGGCGCCTCACTGTTGGCCAACTCAATCACATCGCCTTTTACTGCTTTTTTAAAGCCTACAATAATGCACAGTTGCTTGATCTGTGAGCGGCTCAGCGTCCAAAACAGTTTGTGATCGCGTAAATACCAATATTTGATGTCGTCGTACATTTTTAAAAAGTTGGGTAAACTTAGTAAAACTTATGACAAACGTCAAATAAAAAAGCCCCCGACAGGTCGAAGGCTTTCCTATAAATTAGTTTAGCGTTTCGCCGCTTCACGTCAGTTGCGAACCTCGGAACCGATTATCTTTTTCCTGCTTTCACCGTCACTTCGCCATTTTTTAGAATCCGCACCTTAATGATATTTTTGGAGAATGCTTCAGCTTTTCCATTTTCGCCTTCTGTAAATCCAACATCTCTTAAGGTGATTTCGTTTTTGTTTATTTTGAAATGCATCAGGTAGACTTCTGAATCAGATAAAAAATCGTAGGAAGCAACAAAAACGGCCGCCTGTTTCGTTTTTGGATTGTACAATATTAAAAAATCAAAGTCACCTTGCGCTATTGTCTTAAAGCAAAGACAAGTGTTTTGAGAAAATTCACAGCTTTGTTTGACCAAATAGACTTCATGTCCGTTTATATTTTTAAACTTTTGGTGATAACTTTTCAACAAGCCAATTAAGCGATCTTGACAAGCATTGGGCGGAAAAATGCGTGCTAAAGCGGACGGGATTGATACATATTTAAGCGCTTTAATTTCTGGCAAAGGAAAAGTCTTCTTTTGAAGCGTTTGTCCATTTACTTGTAAAAAACTTAAATATAAAAACAAGATAAATATCCTCATTATTTTACTTGCTGTTAATTCAAGATTCTCGTACGGTAAAACAGCAGATACTGAATTGGTTAAAACGAATTATCACCATCAAGCAAATTGCCCAATCCACCCAAAACACTGCCTTCATCGCGTCGGCTGCCACCTGCTTTGGGTGCCGAAGCTATGATGCGGTCGGCCAAGCGGCTAAACGGCAACGACTGAATATATACTTCGCCTGGGCCTCTCAAGGTGGCAAAAAACAAGCCCTCTCCGCCAAATAATGAGTTTTTGATGCCGCCAATAAATTCAATGTCATAATCAACCTGGCCTGTAAAACCAACAATGCAGCCCGTGTCTACGCGCAATACGTCATTGGGGCCCAACACTTTTTTGGCCAAAGTGCCGCCTGAGTGCACAAACGCCATGCCATCGCCTTCGAGTTTCTGCATGATAAATCCTTCGCCCCCAAATAAGCCACGCCCCAGTTTTTTAGAAAATTCAATCCCGACCGAAACGCCTTTGGCAGCGCACAAAAAAGCATCTTTCTGGCAAATGAATTTGCCTTGGTAGTGCGTCAAATCAATCGCGACAATTTTACCCGGAAAAGGCGAGGCAAAACTCACTTTTCGCTTGTCGGCCGCTTCGTTTAAATAAGCCGTCATAAAGAGGTTTTCACCTGTTAACAAGCGTTTTCCGGCGGAGAAAATTTTACCCAAAAACCCATCTTGTTCATTAGACCCATCGCCAAAAACGGTTTGCATGGCAATGCCTTGTTCCATCATCATAAAACTACCCGGTTCGGCCATCACCACCTCTTGCGGATCGAGTTCGATTTCAACATATTGCATTTCTTCACCAAATATTTGGTAATCAATTTCGTGTGATTTCATATAAGCATTTTTTTTAAAAGAAAAATTTTAGAGAACCAAGAGAAAAGAAGCAAGAAGCAAGAATTCCCCGATGCGCTTTTTTAATTGTGTATTTAGACTCAAAAGTTGATGATTTGTTACGGTGGAAGAAGGGCAGAAGAAAGAGGAAAGAAGAAAGAAATATATACGCAGAACTAAAAGTTTTCTAAATACACGGAGGTCAATTTGATGTATGTATTTAACTGATATTTTTTTGCCAATATAAACTGTTGATTTAAAAAACACACTTACTTAATAAATAATTAATTTTAATTGCTTTACATTAGCGACTTACAAGTTCATTAAAATAGAGACATGCTGAAAGACGGTCGACAGTTGTAATCATTCTTTAAAATAGTCCCCCATATATTACTAACAAATCCTTTGCAACATGAAAAAAAACAAACACCTCCTTACCCAACTTTTATTGATATGTTGGGTAACTTTTAGTGCATTTATGGCAAGTGCGCAGACTACACTTGCTGTAGGAGATATAGCTTTTACTGGTTATTCTAGCACTACAACTACGGATGAGTTTTCTTTTGTCATTTTGCGAACGGGTGGCATAGAAGCGGGTACAACAATTACATTTACTGACATTGCCTGGTATAGTGGCGCTTGTGGAAGCAACGGATGGGCTACCAACCTTAACGCTCTAACCAGTGGTACTATTATCAATTGCGTGACAGGAACTGAAACTGAAATTACTTGGACAGCCGGAACTGCTTTAAGTTATGGGGCGCAAGTTAAAATTGCTGGTACAACTGCAACGAATGGAACCGTAAGTGGCACCGCTTTAAATTTGTCTAGCTCGGGTGACCAGATATTTGCCATTCAAGGATCACGCACAGGCACACACACCATGATCACTGCGATACACGCCAATAAAAATACCGGTATCCCGTCACTTTCTAATGCCAGCGGGTGGGATAACATTGACACAGCAAATTTTACTAATTGTAACGATAATTGGAGTAATAAACCAACTTGCCTTACGACTGGTACAAACTGTATCTGGATGCTGCTCAGCTTTGGAAATGAGATTGACAATGGCAGACTAAAATTATCGATCTGTTTAACAGGAAACCGTAATACAGATTTAGCCGCTATAAACGATTACCTAAATTGGGAAACACAAAATACTACTGCCTATACATTAGGAACAGCCATAGGGACTTGTGATACCACCCCAACAATTGCCACAACAGGCACATTAAATGCATTTTCTGCTTGTGCAGGGACGGCCTCTGCCCAACAAAGTTTTACAGTAAGTGGATCATATCTAACAGCCAATATTGTCGTTACACCACCAACTGGTTTTGAGGTATCAACAACTTCAGGAAGTGGATTTACATCCAGCGTCACGCTCACACAAAGTGGAGGATCAGTTGCCTCAACGCGGGTTTATGTTCGTTTAACCTCATCCGCTTCTGGAGCCCCATCTGGAAATATTTCTTGTGCCTCAACCGGCGTAACCACCAAAAATGTGGCTGCTAATGGCACTGTTAATCCAATTATCACACCAACATTCACTGCCGTTGCGCCAATTACTGCAGGTGGAAGTTTATCGGCTTTGCCAACAACATCAAACAATGCAATAGCAGGAGCATGGTCGCCAGCGTTAAATAATGCAACTACAACAACCTACACATTTACACCAAATGGGGGACAATGTGGTACTATTACAACATTGACTATTACGGTTAATCCATTTGTAGCACCTGCTTTACCAATTTTTAGTTATGTAACACCACAAACCTATACAGCTGGTACAGCTATTACACCGCTATTGCCTACCAGTTCGGGCGGTGCAGTGCCAACAGGAGGTAGTACAAATGCAACAGGACCTGCAGCTAGTTTTAATAACCCGACAGGAATAACTGTTGATGCCTCTGGGAATGTGTACGTAGCAGAAACACCGAATCATGTAATCCGTAAAATAAGTTCGGCAGGAGTTGTTTCTATATTTGCAGGTAGCGGAACACCAGGTTCAGCAAATGGACAAGGTACTGCTGCAAGTTTTTACAACCCACACGGACTGGCAGTGGATGCAGCTGGAAATGTATATGTGGCGGATTCCAGTAATGCTAAAATTCGTAAAATCACACCTGAAGGTTTGGTTAGCGACTTCGCAGGTTCGGGTACAGCAGGTACAGCAGATGGAATAGGTACAGCAGCTAGTTTTGGAGGCGTGATAGCGGTAGCTGTTGATGCCTCTGGAAATGTGTATGTGTCAGATTCTTCTAATCATTTAGTTCGTAAAATCACTTCGGGAGGAGTGGTCACCACTTTAGCAAATTTGGTTGCAGATGCAAGTGACCCCAGTACTTCTAATACAGCAGGAATAGCTGTTGATGCCTCTGGAAATGTGTATGTGGCGGAATTTAATAGCAATATAATCCGTAAAATCACGCCAGGAGGAGTGGTTACCACTTTGGCAGGTTCGGCTACTCAAGGTAGTGCAAATGGAACAGGAATAGCAGCCAGTTTTTCAGGCCCGCTAGGACTAGCTGTTGATTCCTTTGGGAATGTTTATGCGGCGGATCTCGGTAATCACAAAATTCGTAAAATCACACCAGAAGGAGTGGTCAGCGACTCCGCAGGTTCGGGTACAGGAAGTGTAGCAAGTTTATGGTCCCCAACTGGAGTAGCTGTTGATGCCTCTGGAAAAGTGTGTGTGGCGGATTATCATACTAGTAATATCACACTTAAAATTATACCTTTAGGATATAACGTGAGCCCTGCTTTACCTGCTGGTTTGAAATTCGATCCTACCACAGGAGCAATTAGTGGCACACCAACGGCAGACAGTCCAGCAACTGATTATACCATTACAGCTACCAATGAAACTGGAAGCAGTACAGCCGTTATAAGAATAGGTGTAGGAGTTGTAAATGTAACACCAACATTCGCAGCAGTTGCGCCAATTTGTGCAGGAGAAAGTCTTGAAGCTTTGCCAACTACATCTGGTAATGGAATAATAGGAACATGGTCGCCAGCGTTAAATAATTTAGCCACGACTATTTACACATTTACGCCAACAGCGGGTCAAAACGCGATAACTACTACATTAACTATTACGGTTAACGAAGCAACAACACCCATCTTTACAGAAGTTTTCCCTATTTGTGTAGGTGGCTCACCCCTGTTGCCAACCACTTCAAACAACAGCATTGCTGGAACTTGGTCGCCAGCTATAGATAATACCCAAACCACGACTTATTTTTTTACACCAAATAGCGGTCAATGTGCCACTGTAACCAGTATGACCATTGTAGTAAATAACGCAACAACGCCGACATTTACCCAAGTTTCTGCCATTTGTTCAGGGGCTAGTTTATCGGCATTGCCAACCACTTCAAACAATAGCATTACAGGTACTTGGTCTCCAGTTATAGACAATATGGCTACAACGACTTATACCTTTACACCGGATGGCGGTCAATGCGCGAGTTTGACCAACATGACTATAACGGTAAATGCTGGTACAATGCCAAGCTTTACGCAAGTAGCTCCAATTTGTTCTGGGGCTAGTTTGACTGCATTGCCAACCACATCAAACAATAGCATTGCAGGTACTTGGTCACCCGCTATCAACAATGCAGCTACCACGACTTATACTTTTACACCAAACAGCGGTCAATGTGCGAGTGCAACGACCATGACTATTTCTGTGAATGAAAAACCTACCATGTTTTCAGGAACTTTTTATATCACCAATGGAACCCAAATTCAAAACATATTTGGATATGATAATATTTATTTGGTGTATAATACTGAAACCGCACCGAGCTACTTGCCAATTAGTGCTAGCTTGAGTTCAGCTACTTATTATGTGTCAAAAAACCTAGGTGGTTGTGAAAGCGTGAGGATGCCTATTGTAATTATTACGCACATTGCACCGACTATTACATCGCCTAGTTGTGGTTCAAGATTAAATGCCATCACTGCTCCTATTACTGCAACGGCAGTGGCAAATGCAACCAATTATTTGTTTGAGGTAACGGGCAATGGAAGTACTCGTACTTATTATTCGGCAACCAACTCATTTAACTTTACACAATTACCAGGATCAACAGCTTACAACACCGCGTACAGTGTCCGTGTAGCAGCTGGGTTCAACGGTCAGTATGCGGCTTTTGGTGCTGCGTGTTCTTTAACGACACCTGCGGTGGCCAACACGACCCAAGTGATTTCAAGCATGTGTGGCACCATACTAGCTTCGATGACCACGCCAATTTATTGTGGCCAAATTGTAGGCGCGTCAGCTTACCGCTTTGAGTTTACAACGGGAGGAGTTTCTAAAAACATTGACAGCACAACCAATAGTGTTCAAATCAATAACTTAACAGGTGGCGCTGCTTTTGGCACCGCTTATTCAGTGCGTGTGGCTGCGCAAGTGGGCGGTTCATGGCAAGCTTTTGGAACAGCTTGTACTGTTACCACTCCTGCGGCCAGCACCCAAATTAGAACCAATCAGTGTGGTGTTACCTTGGCTAATAAATGGAGTATTTTATATTGCAGCGCAGTGACAGGAGCCACGGCTTACCGCTTTGAGTGGAGCAATGGCGGAACCGTTCTTACATTCAATTCAACCACTTCAAACATGCAACTAGGAAACTACACAGGTTGGGCCTTAAGCACAACTTATTCAGTACGTGTTGCGGTTCAGTTTGGAGGTTCTTGGCAAGCTTATGGCTCAGCGTGCAGCGTAAAAACACCTGCCACCATGGCGCGAGGTATTTCTGAAGAAACGGTTTCATTCACCGTTAAAGCCATTCCAAATCCATTTGAAACTGAATACGTGCTTATGGCACAGGGTTGCAACCAAACGCCTATTCAGGTTGCTGTATATGATATGCTTGGCAAACAAGTGGAGCAATTTAATGTGGAAGCTTCTGAATTGGAAAACCGCAGTTTGGGAACAAACTACAGCAGCGGTATCTACAATGTCATGATTTCGCAGGGCGACGACCAACAGGTTATTCGGATTATTAAAAAATAGTTTTTTAATATGTTGCAATGTTTGTAATGTGACATGTTTGCAATGTTGTATTTTAAATACCTTGTCAAGGTTCAACATTTTGACAAAGATCCATTTCAATAACATCTTTTAAATTGAAAACCACCTCGGGAAACTGCGGTGGTTTTTTTATAAGTTGACCCGAGACCCATTGGGACAAATGGGTCGAACGGAGCGAAGCTAAAGTTTGTAATGTTAAAAGTTTGTAAAGTTGTTTCAATAGCGCGATGGTGTTGTGCTATCACCTTTTGTTTTCTGCCAGACCTATTATTGTTGCCAGACCTTTGTTCATTTTCTTTGCTGGCCCATGTTCAGAAGCAAGAGAAAAGAAGCAAGAGAAAAGACAAACCAGTCTTGCACGGCTTCGCAGACGAGTAAACATTAATCGAAAATAAAATGATGCTTTTCATAAAGTATTTTGTTTTCTGAAGAGAGTAATCAATAAAAGATTTTTTAGTGTAGAGTCTCAATAAATAAACACAAATGGTGCTTTTTCAAACCGACTTATTATCTATCATTTTTCATCATGGCCATGAATAATGAATTTCTTGCGCATGAAATTTTAAAAAACACCGTCTATAAAGGCAGGTAAACATGGTGGGTTCAATAAATTGGAACTTTTTGCCATGTTTAAAATATTATAATGGCGCTAACAGTTCGTTTATATAGCTTTCTCCTCTTGGTTTTGTTGTCGTTTTCTGCCAAAGAAAAAGGCACTACAAACCGAATTATTCTATTTAAACCAACTTTCAACAATCAGGAATTGGTACTTGAAAAAGGCAGCTATTTCACCAATAACAATGATACCATTTCGGTCACTCATTTTAAATTTTATATTTCTAATTTGCGTGTAGAATTTGAAAACGGCAGCAATTTTGCCGATCCTGAAAAAGTGCATTTGGTTGATGCCGAATGGCCAGAATCGATGGAATTAAAATTACATGAAGTGCCAAATTTGAAAGTAAAAAAAGTAATTTTTCAGGTTGGTATTGATAGCGTAACCAATGTAAGCACGCATTTTGAAGGCGACTTAGACCCCAAATTGGGCATGTATTGGGCTTGGAATTCGGGTTACATCAACATGAAATTGGAAGGGAAAAGCAACAGTTGTACGTCATTAAAAAAAGATTTTCAGTTTCATATTGGCGGCTATTTGCCCAAGCAGAATGCACTTCAGACCGTTCAAATTCCCGTTCAGGACCAGGCAAATAGTATTGAAATTAAAGTGGACATCAGTGAATGGCTGCGTCATATTAAACTCAGCGAAACGAGTGGTTTGATGGTTCCCGGCGAAAAAGCGGTTGCCATGTCGCATTGGTATACAAACATGTTCAGCAGCGATGAAAAAGAATAGCGTTTTGTTAATCACAATCGTGCTAAGTAGCATTTGCTTTTTATCGGTAAAAAGGCCCGCGCTATTTGCCGCAGATCCTGCATTTATTGTGCCAAAGGGCTGGCCAAAACCGGTATTTGATTTCAAGAAAAACAAGATCACTGAAAAGGGGTTTATTTTGGGCAGAACCTTGTTTTATGACCCCATTCTGTCCAAAGACAGCACCATTTCATGCGCCAGTTGTCATTTGCAATACACGGGTTTTGCACACACCGATCATGCCGTCAGCCACGGCATAGACAGCCGATTGGGCACTCGAAATGCCAAGGCATTAATAAATTTGGCGTGGTCGAAATTATTGCATTGGGACGGCGGTGTCATCAATGTAGCGTCGCAACCCATTAATCCGATTACGAATCCGCTCGAAATGGACGAGTCTTTAACCCATGTGTTGCGCAAATTGAATGCCTCAAAAAAATACAGGGCGTTATTTTTTGAAACCTATCGCGACAGCACAATTACGACAAGCAAGCTGCTGAAATCGCTCACGCAATTTACGGTTTCATTGGTGTCGTCCAATTCAAAATTTGACCAGGTCATGCGCCATGAAAAGAACGTTTTTTTGACCGATCAAGAACAAAAAGGCTTTGATTTATTTAAAAAGAATTGTGTATCCTGCCACACAGATCCGCTATTTACCAATAATGATTTTGCCGACAATGGCTTGCCCATCGACAAAGATTACAAAGATTATGGCCGTGTTTCCATCACGCAAAACCCGAAAGACAGTTTTCATTTCAGCGTGCCCACGCTCCGAAATATTGAGTTTACGTATCCGTACATGCACGACGGCCGATTTACGAAGCTCATGGAAGTGCTCAATTTTTATACCGACGGAAAAGTGGAGCGAAAAACCCTCGCACGCGAGCTGCAGCAACCGATTCAATTGTCGGCGAATGAAAAGAAAGATCTGATTGCTTTTTTACTGACCTTGACCGACAAAGCATTTTTGTTTAACCCGAAATTTTCATTTCAAAAAGATAACAACCTCTAGTATTAACCAATAATTTAGTAATTTATGAATAAAAATTTTACCTTAGTAGCTGTGCTCCTGGTTCACTTTTTTGCCTTAGCACAAACCAATCCAGCCATTACAAGTTGGTTGATTAACACCACCAACGTAACGGGGCGGCATTATGTCGCTGGAAACTCAACCCCCATTGTTGATGCCACACTGGCCAACGTACAGAGTGTAAAATATGACACCAACTGGGCCTATATTTCTGCTACAGGAATTCCAGCCTACATTACTGGGCCCTTTCAAGACGGGAACCCTACGTTGGCCACCGCTCAAAATAAAATTTTTAAAATGCCATTGAATCCGACACAAAACACGGGAACCGCAACGGTAACTACTGGTGGGAATATCGGAATTTTTAAAAATGGCGTCGCGCTTTTTGATTACCGGGATGGGGTGTCATGGAAAAACAGTTCGAGTCAAATTTGTGGCGGACCCATTCAAGGCTGTGTGGGCGATGGCAAATGGAACCGCGATGCGATTGTGGGCGAACGTCTTGGCTTTGATTGTGCCAAAGCACATCCGGCCAATGGAAATTACCACCACCACCAGAACCCAAGCGCGTTTGGATTAGATTTAACGGTTATTTCGACGGTTTGCAGCACCTATCCATCTGACGGCTTGTATGTGATTAATCCGCAGCAGCATTCGCCATTATTGGGTTTTGCGTATGATGGCTTCCCCATTTACGGGGCGTATGCCTATGCAAATACTGACGGTACGGGCGGCATTGTCCGAATGAAATCGGGCTATCAATTAAGAAACATTACCACCAGAACTACGTATTCAGACGGAACACCCGTAACCAACGGACCAGCCGTGAGCACCACCTATCCGCTTGGCTATTTTAGAGAAGATTATGAATTTGTAGCCCACCCGAACGACTTGAGTTATCTGGATGCTCATAACGGCAGATTCTGCATTACCCCAGAATACCCAAATGGCATTTACTGTTATTTTGCCACCGTTGATGCCAATCACAATTCGGCTTATCCGTATGTAGTAGGACCCACTTTTTATGGAAATAAAACGGCAGCCACCACCACCACGATTCCCACAAATGCCACCACCTATAATCCGGCCATGGGAATCACTTCATTAGACAAATCGGATTTCACCATTGTAGTAGCTCCCAATCCGGCACAAGATTTTATTGCCATTCAAACCCAAATGGCCGAAACCGACTTAAAGGTTGAATTGATTGACGAATTGGGTAAAATAGTCAAAGAAACCAAAATCATTCAAGGCAGCACCCTGTGCATCATTGATTCGCAAACACTTTACAAAGGCATTTATTTTGTAAAAATCAGTGACGGCAACAACAGCAAATCGTTTAAAGTAGTGTTGGAATAAGAGTAAAAAGGTGTTTTTAATCACCCCCATTATTTAAAAAAGAGGCGCTATGATGGCGCCTCTTTTTTTTAGAAGAAAGAGAAAAGAAGAAAGAGGAAAGACTTGGTCTTGCTTGGCTTCGCAGAACACTGAACATTGATTGAAAATATAAATGCTTTTCAAAAGAACTCTTTCTTTATGCTTGACGTTTTACTGTTGCTTCACGATTTCGTTCATTTTCTTTGCTGGCCCAAAGAAAACGAACCAAAAGAAAAGGCCTTTTTGGCCCGCATAAATGTCATTTTTGCCTTTGGCAAAACCAGTTTTCAAGCCGAAATTTCCTCCAAGGCTTCAGAAATTTTGCCGGCTTGAAAACCTATGCCAACGAAGTGGCCTATACTTTCCTGCTTTTATCAGAATATTATATATTGTGATTGGGCAATATCTCATTTTACAACTAATACCAGAAAGTATAGGGCACTTCGATAAATGCGGGCCGCTACTGTTAAGCTTCGCACAAGACTTAACACTGATTGAAAACTTTATTTTGTCATTTCGACGAAGAGAGAAACGTAAGTTCAGCGAAGCTAAATCTCATTTTAAAAGGAAAGAGAAAAGAAGAAAGTGGAAAGACTCTTCAATCTCAAATCTCAAACCTCAAATCTTTTAATCTTTAAATGCTGGAAACAGCCTCTATTTGACCAAAAACACCACCACCTCCAATACGTATTTATACGTATTGACACGTATTATTTCATCACCTACATTTACCCCGATTCAATTCAATATACCGAATTCATATTCAGTAGGTTGAATAGGAGGTAAAGCGGGGGAGGTAGCTGTTATTAGTTAATTATTTAACCTAACCCTAACAGGGTTTTAAACCCTGTTAGGGTTCTTTATAAAAACGTAGAGGTATTGGATTACATTTTGGGGGGAATTGGTATATTGCAATAGATATGTGGGTATAAAGTAGTTACCTGCAATGCTAAAACAATATCGCAAACTTAAACAGACAATGAAAAATGAAACCACAAATACTAATCATATTCTTATTCCTTGGACAAATTAGTTGTTCAGGGATAACTGAAAAACAAAACAATAAAAATATGTTCGGACTATTTAAAAAGGGCGACCCAATCGAAAATTTTTGGACTTGGTTTTCCGAGAATGAAAAAACTTATCGAAACTTTCAGGATAATCCTGACAAGTATTTAAATGAACTTTTGTCAAAAGCAAAAAAGATTTCTGACGGACTTGCTATTGAATTAGAACCTTCCAAAGATGGAATAATAAATATGACAATATCAGCAGACGGAGTTGCTGATTTGTTTCCAGTCGTGCATCAAATAGTTAACAAAGCTCCGACTATTACTGGTTGGAAGGTTTACGCATTTAGACAAAGAATGCCTGCCGAAAAAGTGAAAGGTATGGTTTTAAAAGCTCAGAACCACGAATTAAATCCTGATAAAATGAAGTTTTCTCCAATTGTAACTGTTGACACGCTTGACATTATTATTTATGCTGACGACATAACCGAAGAAAATTATAATCAAGTTGCATATGGCGGACTAATGTTAGTTGACAACATACTTGGAGAATACGACTGTGTAAAAAAAGTTCGTAGTTATGACTTTCATAATATGCCGCCAAACGCAGACAATTTAACTGACTTATTCCCTTTACTTGAACTTGCTACATATGTTGACAATTTTCACAACAGAAAAAAGTAAAATGACAATAATAGATAGAAGCACAGCAGGTAACAGCACCTTCAAGAAATTGGCGGTTTAGTGGATAAATGAAGCTTTGTGCTTCATGTCAAGTTTAGTGGTGGTAGACAGTTTTTGTCGCCGCAATCGCCAACTTATTAAATCCTAGATTTGTTTTCCGTCAGAAAGGAAAATGCAAACTTATAACAAATCAAAAAAGAATATTAACTGGCAAAAAAGTATTAAAATATTAGGTTATGAAAAAGATATTTATCGCACTAATTGTTGTTTTGGCAACAGCTAGTGCTTCATTTGCACAAGATCAACCGACGCCAATGTCGATAGTATCGCCTGATAATGATTTAGTCTATCGGCTCTTTTCTACTAAAAACAAATGGACATATATCAAGCTAAATACACGAAATGGACAAATGTGGCAAGTTCAATATACGTTGGACGAAAACAATAGAGAAGATTCTTTGTGCTGAATAGCACTTGTTTCAAAGGAAGAAGAAAAAAATGGCCGATTTTTTCTTTACCCAACTCAAAATATATATAACTTCATCTTACTTGACCAAATTGACGGACGGGTGTGGCAAGTTCAATGGTCAATAGAAGAATAAAGCAGGATGGTTATTCGAATAAATTAAAGGGAAAAATAAACTGACTAGGAAGAGAGGACTTTGTGTCTTAATTACCAAACAAACACAATTGCTAAAACTCCTAGCAAGCTTTTCGGCAAATTGTTTGTTTATTTTTAATAGCCTCACTTGAGCAGTTATGAAGAAATAGATTTCCCTAAACCACTGTGAGTCTGAGCAAGGAAATGCTTCAAACAACCCTCACAACCCTCACATAAAAATTACAGAAGCAAAATGCTAGCCGTACATTTTTACACATTTGGTTCTGCCTAATACGCACTCCCAATGCTTCACAAAAATAAATTAACTAGGATATTCCAGACTCATTGACAGTCATACCGAAAATTTATTAATATTTTTGACACTGATTGACAAGTCAAAATAGCAAATCATAATTTACTGGCACACAAAATCAAGGAAAAGTGATAATATTAAAATCTGCAACTAAGGCAAGTAACTGTTCGATTTCAACTTGATACTGTTTTGGTGAAAAGTGCTAAAAGTAGTTGTCGATATATGAATAGGTAGCAAGTTGTAATACTCTTCAATTTTTTTAAACACTTTTGAAAATGATTAAAATTTGTTTTGTCTTTTGACAGAGCTATTCAAGCTTGTTAAAATGATGCTATGATAAGTCAAGGAATAGAAAAATAATTAACAAAGAACAAGAATTTATTTAAATGCAAATCATTCATAAAATAGACAACTTTTTATTTACCATCTTTCCAGAGTTAATGGGGGGGGGGTAATAACTTAATTATAAGCACATTAGAAAACTACTATACCTACGGGCCATACAAGCCTAAAGTGAAAATTGAGAATGACTGGGTCACTATAGAAATTGACACCTCAGCCATCATTTCTCAGGAAGCCGACTACAAAACCACTGTGGCTCTTTGCGAAAAAGGAAAATACTCCGAGGCAAAGCCAATCCTAAAAAAACTTATTGATAAAAACCCAACAAATTCGGAATACCATCGAATTATGGGACAAGTGCTTTCAGATGAAGGTGACCAGGAAGAAGCAATTAATTGCTTAATAGATGCATTGCGTTGGGACTCGAAGAATGGATGGGCATTGCTAATGATGGGAAACATTTTTGCTAAGTTCAAAGATGATGTTCCAACGGCTATGAAATATTATGACCAAGCACAAATTGCAAATCCAAAGGACAATATCACGATAAACAATATCGGCGCAAACCTTATGCAACAAGGAAAATGGGAAGAAGCTAAAAAGTACTTTTATGAAGCGTTAAAAATAAACGACCAATATCCAAATACTCATTTTGCATTAGGGATGATTGCTGAAATAGAAATGGACTTGCAATCTGCTTTTTACAGCACAATTCAATCTATTAAACTTAATAAAAGCAAGGATGTTTTATACCAAAACTCAGTCAGACAAGCTTTTGATATTTCTAATAAAATAATCGCAACTGATACGGGCAATAAAATATTTACAGAATATAGATATAAACTTGAATTTGAAGGTGGAAGAAAAATTGACATTATTCAAGATGAAGAAATACCAACTGCAGCAAAATTTGAGTTTGCAGAAAACTATGATAGAGAAACTCACATTGTAAAATACAATCCAACATACCCAGCTATTGAGCATTTAATAATGCATGAATTGGTGCATTTAGATTTTGTGATTGAAGCAAGAAAAGTTAAATTAAATCAATTGTTTATTTCGACGCAGCATCATAAAAACGCTTTTATAAAGGGACTTGATTCAACAATCAAGAAATTTAGCAAAATGGGGGTCTCTGAAAAGGCAATAGTTGAATATTGTTCTAATCTATTTGAAGGTATGAACCGTCAAATATTCAATACCCCAATCGATTTGTTTATTGAGAATTTCCTCTATAGTGAATACGCAGACCTCAGACCTTTTCAATTTATTTCCTTGTTCAATATGTTGCAAGAAGGCCTTAAGGCTGTTACTGACAGTAAGATTATTGAGCTTTCTCCAAGGGATATAATTTCAAAAAGCAAGGTGTATAACTTAGTAAATGCATTACAATTCAAAGAATTATTTGGTTTTGACTTGATTAAAGATTTCAATGCTTCACCAATTGAATTAAAACTTGCGACAGATTTTTATGATGAGTATCTGCAATACAGGGATGATAAAGGACCAGCTGAGGAATATGAATTAGTAATTCATTGGGCAGAAGACTTGAAGCTAGACAAGAACTTTGAACTTGTTAATGAACATGAGTATCGAATTAAAAATAAAGATATAAATACTCTTATAAAATCAATCGAAAATGACCCTTATGATTTAAATTCAAAAGACCTTTACAAAGAAAGGGAAATGGATAAATTTCAAAAGTCACAGCAAAATATAGGAACTAACATGGCTGTTGTCATGTTTATGGTCGATGCTTTGAGTTTTTTTGAAACTAAATCAACAGATGAAATCAAGAAGATAGCCTTTGAAATTGCAATGCAAGGAACTCAAGGCTTTAAACCTGAACATGACAAATATATAGTTAGTTCTATTTCAGGTAAAATCTTTTCAGGATATCATATACTAGCTTACTACTATGTAAGTTGGGCTTTGACAATACCTGAAATGTTATCGCAACTCCAATTACCTTATGATGAGGAATATAGTTTAGCATTGAAAATGTACAAACCAAAAAAATGAAAGAAACCGAAGAAATAATAAAATCACTATTGAATTTCAGAGATGAAAGAGATTGGGAACAATTTCATAATCCTAAAGATTTAGCATTAGCAATAAGCATTGAATCTGCTGAACTTTTAGAGTTATTTCTTTGGAAGAATGCTGAAGAAGCAAATATTGAAAAAGTAAAAGAAGAACTTGCTGACATTTTTTCATTTGCCTTTTTACTTGCCGAGAAATACGGATTTGATGTGAAGGAAATTGTGCTAGACAAAATAAAAAAAAACGGAGAGAAATATCCTGTAAACAAATCTAAGGGAACTGCAAAAAAGTATGATGAGTTATAAAGATTTTGAATTATCAATTCAAGTTTCAGAACCTTTTCCTTTTAATATTGAATCCTTAAAGGAAATTGAAACAAATCAATGGGTCAAGAATCAGTGGCCTTTGGTTTATTTTTTAAAAAATGAAGGAGAAAGTAAAGCATATATTGGTGAATCAAATAATGCATCACTCAGATTAAAGAATCATTTAGCAAACCCTAAGAAAGCAGAACTTTTTCAAACAGTCAATATTATTGGAAGTGATAAATTTAATAAATCAGCTACGCTAGATTTAGAGTCTAGGCTAATACAGTACATTAACGCGGAAGGAACATTCACAACAGAAAATTTAAATCTTGGGCATCAAAATCACAACTATTACCAACAAGATTTATATAAGAATTTGTTTTACACGGTTTGGCAGAAGTTGATTGAAAAAAAGATCGTTTCAAAGTCACTAGCGGATATTGAAAATTCAGAATTATTCAAATACTCTCCCTACAAGTCTCTAAATGTTGATCAATATAAGTCAGTATTAGAAATACTCACTAACATAAATAACTCACAAGGCAATTCAATTTTTGTAAGCGGAAGTGCAGGCACTGGAAAAACAATTTTGGCAACTTACCTTATGAAATTATTGGTAAGCGATGTAAACAGCATTGAAGATACTGATGTAAAAGAGGATGATATTTATGAAATTACTTTAATCAAAGAATTTCAAAAAAAATATCCTAAAGCGAAAATTGGATTCGTGATTGCGATGACTCCTTTGAGAGAAACAATCAAAAAAGTATTTAGTAATGTTCCTGGGTTGAAAAAGCAAATGGTAATGTCTCCCTCAGAAACTTTTAAATTAGGGATTAAATATGATTTGTTAATTGTAGATGAAGCACACAGGCTTAGACAGTACAGGAATATCAGTTGGAGAGGAGAATTCAAAAAAAAGAACGAATTTTTAGGTCTAGGTGATGACGGAACTGAATTGGATTGGATAATGGCGAATAGTCGTAATCAACTTTTCTTTTATGATGCTGCACAGTCAGTAAAACCTTCTGACATTGATGAGTTTAAGTTTACTGATCTAATAACTAAACCAGATACTTTAAAGTTAAGCCTCAAATCTCAAATGAGAACTAAAGGCGGGAACGATTATATAACTTTTATTGATAAACTTTTAAATTGTGATGTAAATAAAAAGCCTGCATTTTCTGAAGATTTTGAGTTAGAATATTTCGATTCTTTTCAATCCCTCTACAACAAATTAAAAATTAAAGAAAAAGAAAATGGGCTTTGCAGAATGATAGCAGGTTATTCTTGGGAGTGGAAATCAGACCCAAAAAGAAAAGAAAACCTTGACTTAAATGCAATTGATATTATAATTGATGGTATGGAATTTCAATGGAATAAAACTTACAATGATTGGATTACATCCAAAAACTCTTTTGAGCAAATTGGCTGCATTCACACAACTCAAGGGTATGACTTGAACTACGCAGCAATTATTTTTGGTTTAGAAATAGACTACGACCCAATTCAAAATGAAATAGTAGTAGATAAAACAAAATATTTTGACAAGTATGGTAAAAATGGGATAACCGATATTAAAGACTTAAAATCATACATTGTTAACATTTATAGAACTGTTCTTTATAGGGGCATTAAAGGAGTTTACATTTATGCTTGTAATAATAGTTTAAAACAATATCTAAGAAAGCACTTAAATATTAGTCAAGATATAAATTTAATTAATGATGCTTCAGGCAATAAGCCAAGAATAATTCCATTTGAATCAGTAAAACCATTTGTAAATGCTGTTCCTATTTACGATATAAAGGTAGCTGCGTCTAATTTCACAGACCCCCAATTTTACGAAGAATTTAGTTGGGCTGAACTACCAATGCAGGTTAGTCCAAAAAAAGGTTATTTTATTGCACAAGTAATAGGGGAATCTATGAATAAGAAAATACCAAACGGCTCATATTGTCTTTTTGAAGAGTATACTGCTGGCAGCAGAAATGGAGAGATTGTACTTGTTGAATGTACAAGTATACAAGACGGAAATTATGGTGCGGGCTACACTATTAAAGAATATAAAAGCATTAAGAGCATTACAGAGGATAGTTTCAGACATAATTCAATAGTTCTAAAACCATTAAGTGATGATGATACTTTTGAGGATATAGTCCTATCTGAGGACGAACTAATTAAATTCACTGTACGAGGGATATTTAAAAAAGTTTTAATATGGGCATAACCAAAATTAATAAACAACAAACTTGAAGTATCAAGTAAATATTTTAATCTAATAGAACCTGCTTTACAAAAGCTCTACTTAACTCGCAAAAGAAAGTAGTTACTCGTTAAAAACAAGCATCAGGTGTGAGTTGGTTTGATCAAAAATCAATCAATGTTTACTGTGCTGCGAAGCTTAACAATTGCCGGCCCGCATTTATCGAAGTGCCCTATACTTTCTGGTATTAGTTGTAAAATGGGCTATTTCCCCAACACAATTTATATTATTCTTATAAGCGCAGGAAAGTATAGGCCACTTCGTTGGCATAGCTTTTACAAGCCGCAAAAATCCTGAATCCTTGGAAGGATTTTGGCTTGTAAAAGTGGTTTTGCCAAAGGCAAAAATGACAGTTATGCGGGCCAAAAAGGCCCTTTCTTTTGGTTCGTTTTCTTTGGGCCAGCAAAGAAAATGAACAATGTTGTTTCAGCAGCAATACTTCAGGCCAACAGTAAAAAGTCTTTTAAAAAGCAATATTTAATTTCAATCAATGTCTACTTTTCTGCGAAGCCACGCAAGTGCCGGCCCGCATATGTAGTCATAGGTTTTTCAAGCCGGCAAAATTTTTGAAGCCTTGGAGAAAATTTCGGCTTGAAACATCACCACTAAAGGCGAGTTTGCGTAGCAAACACAAATAAAGAAAAGGTGATTCAACCTGACCAATAAAAAACAATAAACAAGCACAGATTAAACTGGTTTTGCCAAAGGCAAAAATGACCTTTTATGCGGGCCAAAAAGGCCCTTTCTTTTGGTTCGTTTTCTTTGGGCCAGCAAAGAAAATGAACAAAGGTCTTGCAACAGAAATAGGTCTTGCAGAAAACAAATGGTCTTATGAAAAACAATATTAAAACAATGAACAAATTGTTCTAGCCAACAGCGCACAAAAACGTTTTTTTGCGACCCTGATTGCGGGCGACCACAAGGGCGCCCCTTCAGGTTCGTTTTCTTTGGGCCAGCAAAGAAAATGAACAAAGGTCTTTCAACAGAAATAGGTCTTGCAGAAAGCAAAAGGTCTTATGAATAGTCGACTTGCGAAAGCAAAAAACCTCGTTTGAGCAAATCACCTTCGGGAAAGAACCTGAGACCTTGAACTTGAAACCTGAAACAAAACCTACACCAACCCCGCCCTTTTCAACAAAGCATCAGGCTTCGGATCTTGGCCTCTAAAGCGGCGGTACAAATCCATGGGGTGTTCGGTGCCGCCTTTGGATAAAATATGTTCTTGAAAGGCTGTGGCCGTGGTGGGGTTAAACAAGCCGTTTTCGCGGAAGGCTTCAAAGGCATCGGCGTCGAGTACTTCGGCCCATTTGTAGCTGTAATATCCCGAAGAATAGCCGCCCTGAAAAATATGTGAAAAAGAGGTACTCATGCAGGCATCTTCGACATCTGGATACAAACTGATGTCGGCGGTGGCGGCTTTTTCAAAAGCTTTAATGTCTGCTAAGTCGGGGGTTTGCGCATGATAAGCCATGTCCAACATCCCAAAACTCAATTGCCGGATGGTGGCCATGCCTTCCATGAAATTCGCGCTTTCTTTAATGCGGTCAATGTACACTTGTGGAATGCGTTCGCCCGTTTCGTAATGGGTGGCGAATAAAGACAATACTTCTTCTTCGTAACACCAGTTTTCCATCCATTGGCTGGGCAATTCCACAAAATCCCAATACACCGAAGTGCCCGAAAGACTAGGGTAGGTGGTGTTGGCCAACATGCCGTGCAGCGCATGGCCAAATTCATGGAACAAAGTGGTCACTTCCTGAAAAGTTAACAAAGATGGTTTGGTAGGTGTCGGTGGCGTAAAGTTACACACGATGGACACATGCGGGCGTTCGTTGACCCCAGCTTGTTGGTACTGCGGTTTAAACGAGGTCATCCAAGCGCCATTGCGTTTGCCTGGTCTTGGGAAAAAATCGGCGTAAAAAACAGCCACCAATTCGTGGTTGCGGATTACTTCAAAACACTGCACATCGGCGTGGTATTTTTCAATGCTAGGCGCAGGAACAAATTCAATCCCAAACAGGCGGTTTGCCACTAAAAAGGCGCCGTCCAATACCCGATCTAACGAAAAATAAGGCTTCAACACTTCATCGTCCAATTGAAACAATTTTTGCTTCAATTTTTCATTGACATAAGGGCCATCCCAACGTGCCAATTGGTCAATGCCAAGTTCTTCTTGCGCAAACGCAGTCAATTGCTGCCATTCGCGTTGCGCTGCTGGCCAGGCTTTTTGGCATAAATCAGCTAAAAACGACTGAACAGTGGCCGGATTTTGCGCCATCCGTTCTTCAAGAACAAAGTGCGCGTGGCTTTCATAGCCCAATAAATGGGCGCGTTCGTGCCGTAATTGTACAATGTTGCGCAACACGGCGCGGTTGTCATTGTCATTGTCCTGATGGCCTTTGCGGCCATTGACCAATGTGATTTCTTTGCGCAATGCGCGTTGGTCGCTGTAAGTGACAAACGGAATGTAACTCGGATAGTCTAAGGTAAAAACCCAGCCATCTAATTCGCGGCTTTTGGCCAAATCGGCCGCCGCTTCAATAACGCCTTCGGGCAAGCCAGCCAAATCAGCTTCTTGGGTGATATGCAAATGATAGGCTTGGGTTTCGGCCAATACATGCTCGCCAAAGGTCAATTTATATTGGGCCAAATCACGGTCTATTTCGCGCAAGCGGCTTTTTCCCGCTGCATTTAATAAAGCCCCGTTT
This sequence comes from Flavobacterium sp. BFFFF2, assembly GCA_002256385.1. GTDB lineage: Bacteria > Bacteroidota > Bacteroidia > Flavobacteriales > Flavobacteriaceae > Flavobacterium. The sequence continues at coordinate 15,508 of NKJD01000026.1, read as the reverse complement.
CGGCTAAATCCTTTAAATTTCTTTTCAAGCAACAATTGTTGTTCGGGGGTTAAATGCAACGATGCCCGTTGGTTGTACACCGTTTTTACCCGCTCAAACAAGGCTTCGTTCATAGAAACATCATTGCTGAAAGCGGTCAACATGGGCGTCAATTCTTGCGCCAATTGTTGCATGTCGGCGCTGGTTTCGGCGCTGTTTAAATTAAAAAAGATATTGGAAATCCGATCGAGCAATTGGCCTGAATATTCCAAAGCTTCGAGCGTATTTTCAAAGCTAGGCGCTTCTGAATTGGATGTTATTTGATCAATTTCTGTTCGGGCTTGTTGTAAAGCTGCTTCAAAAGCAGGTTTGTAATCGGCCAATTGAATGGAAGCAAAGGGCGCAGTGCCATGCAAACCAACAAAAGGGGTAAGTAATGGATTGTTCATAATTAGGCGTTGATGCGTTGTTTGATTTCGTCGAATTGTAAGCCCCCATAATTGCCAGAGCTCATGAGTAGTACCGCGGTATTTTCCCAGTTTTGATCAAATAAAAAGCTTTTAAAATCGGCAGGATTGGTAAAAATAAACAGGTCTTTACGTTGAAAAGCTTCCGCAATTTGGTCACGAGTTACCTCGTCTAATTTTTTAATTTCAACCGCTTCGGGCGAATAAAACACAGCGGCCACATCGGCGGCATCAAGAGCGCCTTGGTATTCTTTTAAAAAGTCGGCATTCAGGCTGCTGTAGGTGTGCAACTCCAAACAAGCCAACAACGTGCGGTCGGGATATTGGTTTTTGACGGCTTCGGTAGTGGCTTTTACTTTGCTGGGCGAATGGGCAAAATCTTTATAAGCCACCGTCGATCCAGCTTCGGCAATTTTTTCGAGTCGTTTAGAGGCGCCTTTAAAGGTGGCAATGGCTTCGTAAAAATCAGCTTCATCCACACCCATGTTTTGACAGATCCATTGGGCACCCGCCAAATTATTTAAATTATGCGCACCAAAAACCTCCAAAGGCAATTCTCCTTCTGGCGTTTGCAACCAGGTTTTGCCATTGCGCACCTGATAAGCTGGTGTGCGATAAGGCATTTTACGTATAGGATGATTGATGGATTCCACCAAGTTTTTCACTTCTGCATCTTCTTCATTGTACACCAAAATGCCTCCGGGCGTAATTTTTTCAATAAAAACACGGAACTGCTCCACATAGTTTTCAAACGTCGGGAACACATTAATATGGTCCCAAGCGATGCCTGAAATGAGGGCAATATTGGGTTGGTATAAATGAAATTTTGGCCGCAAATCCATTGGTGACGACAAATACTCATCGCCTTCGAGCACAATAAAGTCATTGTCTTCGGTTAAATGCACCATGGTTTCAAAACCTTCTAGTAAGGCACCCACCATGTAGTCAACTGAGCGGTTGTGGTAGTGCAACACATGCAATATCATGGAGGTAATGGTTGTTTTTCCATGTGAACCGCCAATCACTACACGCGTTTTGTTTCTTGACTGTTCATACAAAAATTCTGGATAGGAATAAATGGGCAAACCCAATTGTTGGGCTTTGAGCAACTCTGGATTATCTGCTTTGGCATGCATACCTAATATGACGGCTTCAATGTCGCTGCTAATTTTTTCAGGAAACCAACCCAATTCAATTGGAAGCAAGCCTCTTTTTTCCAAACGGCTTTTTGAAGGTTCAAAAATGGCATCATCGCTTCCGGAAACTTGGTATCCTTTTTCGTGTAAGGCCAAAGCCAAGTTGTGCATGGCTGCCCCGCCAATGGCAATAAAATGAGTACGCATGTGCAAAATATTAGAGGTCAAAAATACAAACAAGATAAGCAACCACCTAAAAAAAAGAGGCCGCCATTGGCAGCCTCTTTTTAGTATATGAATTGAAATTTTATTAATTCATCAATTTAACTTCAACGCGGCGGTTTTTAGCACGGCCTGTAGTAGTCTTATTGCTATCAACTGGTTTGGTTTCACCGAAACCTACAGATGATAAACGACTTGCGTCAATGCCATTTTCAATTAAGAAGTTTTTAACAGCAGCAGCACGCTCGTCAGATAATTTTTGATTCATTTTATCATTACCTTCGTTATCAGTGTGTCCTTCAATGCTGAATTTAGCTGTAGGATACTCTTTTAAGATGTTAGCAATTGATTTCAAAATTGGGAAAGTTTGTTGTTGGAATGATGCTTTACCAGTGTTAAACAAGATTGTTTTGGCATATTCATTCAACGATTTCATTACCTCTTCGGTTGGTTTTGCTACTACAACTTCTGGACATCCATTGTTTGAAGCCAAACCTTTTACATCTGGACATTTATCATCTTTGTCTAATACGCCATCTTTATCGGTATCAGCCCAAGGACAACCTTTGTTTTCTTTTGGACCTTTAACATCAATACATTTGTCGTCTTTATCTTGAACGCCATCACCATCCGTGTCAGGGCAGCCACCAAACGCTTTTAAACCAGCAACTTCTGGACAAGCATCTTCGCTGTTAATAATACCATCAGCGTCTGTATCTGGACAACCTCCTAATGCTACTAAACCAGCCTCTTCTGGACAATTATCATCTTTATCTAATACGCCATCTTTATCAGTGTCAGGGCATCCTTTTAATTCTTTTGGACCAGGTACCTCTGGGCAGGTATCATCTTTGTCATAAACGCCATCCCCGTCTTTATCGGATCCACCAAATTTAAAAGTTAAACCTGCAAAATGTTGCATGTGTGATGGCATATAACTGCGGTCAAATTCATAAGAATGTCTGTAAGTAGATTGTACTGTAAGCGCAACGAAGTCGTTGAACCAAAATGACAATCCTAAACCACCATTTAAAGTACCAGCTTGTTGGCTGTCACCAATCCAAACATAACCACCACCTAATTGAAGCGTAGGATCAATTACTTTTGAATGAATCAAACTCATAAGGCTGTATTTGATTACCCCGTCTAAAGCGTAGTATTTAAGGTCACCAGGGTTAGACACGGTATATTCATCTGAGCCTTCAACAGGTGAATTAACGAACTTGGACATTTTGTTAACAGAACCACTTACGCCAAATGAGAAATTTTCACCGACATACTTACTAACATTCACATAAGAAAATGCGGGAATAAAATTCCAATTTTTATCCATTTGAAAATAGTCAGCAAATTGCTCGCTCACTTTTGAAGCGGCGCTTACTCGCGTGTCTACCGCATTGGCTCCAAAGGAAATAGCCCACGGATTATTACTATCTTGAGCCGTTCCATATAAACCAGCACTTATAGCTAAAGCAACAAAAATTTTGTTTAGGTGTTTCATGTGTTACAATTTAATTGTACAATTAATCTTTGCAAAAGTAATATCATTTTGTTAAATTACAAGCAAATAAATTTAATTTGCCCTTAATCGAGCAAACCCATTTCGTGTCCCACTTTACTAAATGCTGAAATTGCATGGTCTAAATGCGCATTTGTATGGGCTGCCGAAAGTTGTACTCTGATCCGGGCTTTATCTTTTGGCACTACAGGGTAAAAGAATCCTATGACATAAATACCTTCTTTCAATAAGCGATCAGCCATTTCTTGGGCCTTCTTTGCATCATATAGCATCACTGGTACAATGGCAGAATCCCCCATAATAATATCGAACCCAGCCTGAATCATTCCCTTTTTAAAATAGTTGGTATTTTCTTCAAGGCGATCTCTCAATTCGGTTGATTGGGCCAATATTTCAAATACTTTTATGGAAGCACCCACGATGGCAGGAGCCAAAGAATTTGAAAACAAATAGGGACGCGAACGTTGGCGTAAGATTTCAATAATTTCTTTGCGGCCTGTTGTATAGCCACCCATGGCACCTCCTAGTGCTTTGCCAAGTGTTCCGGTAATGATATCGACCCTACCCATTACATTTTTAGCCTCAAGGGTTCCTTTGCCGGTGGCTCCAATAAAACCCGCAGCATGACATTCGTCCACCATGACCATGGCATCATATTGTTCTGCTAAGTCGCAAATGGCATCTAAAGGTGCTACCAAGCCATCCATTGAAAAGACGCCATCGGTTACAATCAAAATAAATCGTTTGTTCGCCGCCCGTGCCGCTTGCAATTGGGCTTCTAAATCGGCCATGTTGCTGTTTTCGTACCGATAACGAGCGGCTTTACACAACCTTACCCCATCAATAATAGAAGCATGGTTTAAGCTGTCTGAAATAATGGCGTCTTCCTCTCCTAACAAAGGTTCAAAAACCCCACCATTGGCATCAAATGCAGCGGCATATAAAATGGTGTCTTCAGTGCCGTAAAATTGGGCAATCTGGTGTTCTAATTTTTTGTGAATATCTTGCGTACCACAAATAAATCGAACAGACGACATGCCAAAACCATGCGTATCAAGTGCGTCTTTGGCTGCTTCAATCACTTCTGGATGCGACGAAAGCCCCAAATAATTATTGGCACAGAAATTCAAAACGGTTTGACCATTCACGGTAATTTCGGCTCCTTGAGGCGACGTAATGATGCGTTCCTTTTTAAAAAGACCATTGGCTTCAATCTGTGCCAACTCTTTTTCTAAATGCTGTTTAATGGTTCCGTACATTTTTTTTGTTTGTTAGTTTGTGCTACAAAAGTATTACATTCAATTCGTTGCCTATATATACTAAAGTTATTTTCGTTACCCGATACCCCAATCCTTCAATCAGCTCGGCATAAGTTTTTAATTGTTGCTCGTGTTCGGTTTTTCTTTGCCCCGTTTTATAATCAAGAATGTGAGCCGTTCCATCGGCAAACAAACTCACCCGGTCGGGCACAAAAACCTGTCCGTCTTCTCGAAAAATGGGTTGTTCCCGATAGTGCTTGCCATTAATTCCAAAAAAGTCAACCAATAGCGGGTGGTTCATTATTTGCTCGATATATTGACGAACTTGTTCCACACTTTCGGCAACCACCAACCCTTGTTCTTGTGCTTGTAACAACCGTTCATTGGCTTCATGGGCAAATTCAATGTTTGCCAGTAAGGCATGGAGCATGATGCCAAATTCGCGCGACTCATTGGCCGTGGTCTGCCATAGTGTGCCTGCTTTTTCAGCAATCCGAAGCGAGGCATCGGCCAAAACAGCTTGCGGAATACTAAGCCAATCTACCACCTGATTCAATGATTTCTGCTTGGAAACCCTGACTGCTTCGCCAAATGAAAAAACCGAATTGGCACCTGTATCTTTAGAAATATGATCTAAAAAAGACAAGTAATATTTGGCGGTACAATTGGGGTATTCGCCTGTGGTTTTGCTTGTACTTATTTTTTGCGAAACGACATACAATTGTTCAATGGCGCGGGTTTGCACCACATATAATAAATTGATTTGATCCAACAAGTTTTCTTGCTCTTTTAACTCGCAGGCTTCCTTGGATTGTTCATTGAGTTCGGCCACCAATGCACTTTTTTGAACCAGCACTTTTTGCCAACTGACTGCATCGTCGGCTGTATCAACCCAAAAGTAATCGCGTTTGGTAAGGCTGTAATTAATATTGGCAAATGGGTAAATGACCACGGGGAATTCCAAACCTTTTGACGAGTGAATGGTCATGATGCGCACGGCGTCGCGGTGATCGGGGGTGGCAATGCACAATTTGTGTTTGCGGTGATCCCAATAGGTCAAAAACTCACGCAGACGGTATTGCCTGCGCACTTCTACGTCTAACACCAAGTCTTGAAAGAATACCACATAGGCATTTTTTCGTTCGGGTAAAATGGCATGTCGGACCAGCTTTGCTACTGTTTCAACCAACGACAATTGCCGTAGTTCTGAGAATTGCAATGTAAGGTCATTTGATTGCAGCCAAAGATCAAATGACAATGCCGTTCGGCACTGAAGTCCTTCGCTTACAAATATATGTGGATCATCTAATTGAAGAAACCGTTGCCCTAAATAATGTAAAAACCGTGCTTTGGCTTCCTCGCGGCTGGGTTGATCCAAGTACAACAAAACATGCAGCAAAAACTGCACTTCTTCTGATTCTTGGAGCAACAAACTGTCGGGCGTAATCACGGGTATTTCTGCTTCAATCAGTGCTTCGGCTAGCAGGGCGCCTTCTACATTTCGGCGGACCAACAAGGCCATTTCGCCCCAGCTAAAACCTTGAGCCCGCACACGATGCAATATACTAAGGGTTTGATTGACAAATTCGGTGTTGACTTCGTTTTTTAAACCCACCTCTTTTTTTTCGGGGATAAACGAGAGTTCCACATAACCACCTTGTTTAGCAGTGGTTTTTTGGTGACTTTGCTGGGTGTACAGTTTCTGGTAATTCTCATTGTCAAATAATTGACCTATAAACTGAAAAAAGGCATTGTTAAATTCAATGACTTCCGAAAAACTTCGGTAATTGGTGTCTAAAAGCACCGTTTCAAAACTTGGATTTTTAAATGGAATGCTGCCATTGGCCAAATCGATTAATTGTTCGGCCCGACCGCCCCGCCATCTGTAAATGGACTGTTTTGGATCGCCTACAACCATCAGCGTTCCCTTTTCGCCAAATTCGTTCTCAGAAGCCAAGGCATGGCTCATCAATGGAATTAGATTTTTCCATTGAACCACCGAGGTATCTTGAAATTCATCGACAAAAAAATGGTGGTACCGGTTTCCCAATCGCTCAAAAATAAACGGCGCTGGTTGGTTTTGAATTTGTTGCGCAATGAGTTCGTTAAACTCTGAAATCGACAACAAGTTGCGGTCTTGCTGAATCGTTTGAATTTCTTGTTGAATGCGGTGCAATAAGGAAACAGGCGTGGCCGTTTTTAAAATAATGTCATAAAGCCAACGCTTGCGTTCCACCTCGTACAGTGCCTCAAGTTGGTGAAAAAGTACAGGCAGCCATTCGGAAACCCAATTAAAGTTTTTCAACACTTTAATTTCTTCGGGCGAACGAACTATTTTTTCAGGAACTAATTTACCTTGTTTGATGTTGTTCAGGTGCGTAATAAAGGTTTGCCGACTAAACGCTTCTGTCGGAATGGCATTTTCTACCATAAATTGAAAAACCCCATCAACCGCTGCTTCTTGTTGGCTTTGCAACGCCTTTAGGAGGTCGCGGATATTTTTTCGCCAGCCATACAAGGTTTCTAATGACTGGTCGGGCAACGACCGAATTTCATCGCGGTGGTTTTCGTCAAATAATAATTTTCCCGTTTGATTCAAATTGTAGCCGATGTCCCAAGTTTTGTCGTCATTGGTTTGTTCAAGGGCAAATTCGAGCAACAGTTTAGTGAGTGCCTCGTCGGTTCCAGCTTGTGCAATGAGATTATCAACCGCTTCTTCAAGCAACAAATCGGTGTCTAATGACACATCAAAACTGGAAGACAGCTTCAAATCGTGCGCAAAAGTTCGGATGATTTTATGGGTAAATTTATCGAGCGTCATGACGTCGAAAGCGGCATAATTATGAATCAAGTGCCTCAAAACCAACTGCGCCTTTTCGACCAATTTGGCAGGAGACCAGCCTGTATCATCGGCAATTTGTTGCAGCAAAGCCTGAACATTGGGCGAAGTGTCTTGGCGTGCAAAAGCTGCCAAATAATCAATGATCCGCGACTTCATTTCTTCGACCGCCTTGTTAGTAAAAGTCAAAGCCAAAATGTTTCTGTAAGCATCGTGACGCGATTGGCACAATATTTTTTTCAAATACTCGCGTGCCAAAGAATAGGTTTTACCCGATCCGGCCGAAGCATAATATACCGAAAATGAAGCCTGTTCTTTCATAAATGGACGCTGTTTGAATTTTTATCTTCACACCATTTTACAATGAGTGAATGGGGGTTCAAGTTCTTAAAAAAAATTGGAAGTTTTGGAAAAAATGCAACTAGGTAGATACGAGATGCATCGCGTCTCACTAATAATCGTATTTCAAAAAATGATTTGTGTTTTAAAAATGAATTGAATCAATAACACATTGCGTTTTAATGATAAAACGATTTTGTTTCCAAGAGCAAATGTTGTTTAACCAACTAAACCGAATGCAAAAGAGACGAGAGGCATCGCCTCTCTACGTTTCCATTAAATCAATATAAAACATTTCAACTTTTGACTTTCGACGTCCAACTTTAAACCTTTTCCTGTTACAGCCGTCTAATTTAATTGTGTACAATTAAATAACGAGTCGGTAGGGTAAACGCGCCTAAAATTGTTATTATTAGGTTATAACATCTGTGTTTCAATATATTTACTGTGTTAAAATTGATTTTAAATCATTATTTTTTAGAAATGAAAAAAAATTTACTATTCCTATTGCTTGTATTTATTTCATTTTCAGGCTATTCACAATTAAGTGAAGGCTTTGAAAACACCACAGGCCCCAATGCTTTGCCTTCTACTGTTTGGTCCTTAACTTCGGGAAATTGGGCTATTTTTGACAATGGGGTAGGTACCGTTCAACGATGGAATTTTATAAATTTTGTTTCCAACCCACCCGTGGTAAATTCGGGAACCAATGCAGCTTACTTAAATCGAGAAACCATTGGTCAAGGAAATACTTCCGAAGATTATTTAGTAACTCCGATAATAACAATACCCGCTAGCGGCGAATTGCGTTTTTATGCCCGAACATTTACTACGGGCGATCAAGGTTCTGTGCTTAAAATTAAAGTGGCACCTTCAACTGCCAGTCAGACAAACCCAGCAGCTTTTATAACGGTTCAAACATGGACAGAAACAACGTTAAACACTGTTTTTAATTTATTTGAAGAAAAGGTAATTGACCTGTCCGCTTTTGCTGGACAGCAAGTGTATATCATGTTTGATGTGACCAATACGCAACCAACCGCCGCCAATACAGGCGATCGATTTTTTATTGACGATGTACGTGTAATTCAAAATTGCGGAACGGCAGCGCCGACAGCTTTAAGTTCCCAATCATTTTGTGCCAGTTCAACCGTGGCCGATTTGGTTGCTACTGGAACCAACATTCAATGGTATGCTTCTGCAATAGGCGGAACGCCGATTACGCCAACAACCGCTTTAACCAATAGCACGTATTATGCCACGCAAACAGTTGGCGGTTGCGAAAGTGTTAGCAGAACAGCGGTCGCTGTAACTGCCAATTCAACACCAACCAATTTAACGACTTCAAATGTAGCAACCAACTCCATTACCCTCAATTGGAATATATCGGGTACTGCTTCTTCATGGCAAGTATTGGCTTTACCTTGTAATTCGCCGGCGCCTACTGGTACATCAACCGGTTGGACAACAGCCAATGGTAATTCATATATATTAACTGGACTTAATGCTTATACTTGCTATGATATTTACGTAAGAAGTGTATGTTCAGCCAATAATTACAGCGCTTGGGCTGGCCCTGCCACGGCAACCACTTTGGTGGGTACAGCAACTTGTGGTGGAAATTATGTGGATACTGGTGGCACAGGAGGTAATTATACGAGTAATGCCAACTCCATCACTTCATTATGCCCAACCACTGCTGGGTTTGTAACCACCGTTACATTCTCGACATTTAACACTGAAGCAAATAATGATGGGATGTATGTGTTTAATGGAAACTCCATAGCCGCAACCCCGATTTTAAGTACCAATGGCATTGGAAGTGCCACTTTAAGCACCCCAGGTGCTTTTTGGGGAACCACCAATCCAGGCCCATTTACTTCAACCAGTACTGATGGCTGTTTAACATTTCAATTTAAAAGTAATAATTTTACAACTAGAGCAGGTTGGGTAGCCAATATTGTTTGTGCACCACCTGCACCGACGGCCACTTCGCCGCAAGTGTTTTGTAATTCAGCTTCAATTACTAATTTAACCGCTTCTGGATTAACGGGAAGTACTTTTAATTGGTATACGACAGCAACCGGCGGAACGACACTTACCAGCGCGGACGTAATCACTTCTGGCACCTATTATGTATCGCAAGTAAATACGGGAACTGAAAGTTTAACTCGGACCACCGTTACCATAACTGTTAATGTGACGCCTGGACCAACAGTGGTTGATCAGTCATTTTGTAACACAACGGTTACAGTGGCCAATTTAGTAGCTACCGGCACAGCCATTCAATGGTATGCAGCTGCTACAGGCGGAACTGCTTTGGCTTCAACCGCAGCTGTAACATCTGGCACTTATTATGTAACACAAACACTAAATGCTTGTGAGAGTGTGAGAACAGCTGTTATCATTACAGTGACAACCACACCTGCATCTACCGCAACTGCTCAAACTTTTTGTAACTCTGCTACTGTTGCCAATTTGGTAGCAACAGGGACCAACCTAAAATGGTATTTGTCAGCAACAGGTGGAAGCGCTTTAAATGCAACAGATACTGTTTTTACAGGCACCTATTATGTGACACAAACCATTGCTGGATGCGAAAGCCCCACAAGAACTTCTGTAAATATTACGGTAAACGCCATTCCACAACCAACGGCTTCGGCCCAAACTTTTTGTAATTCGGCTACTGTGGCCAATTTGGTTGCCGTTGGAACGGCCATAAAATGGTACAATGTAGCAACAGGCGGTACAGCTTTAACATCGACCACCGCGCTTGCAACTGGCACCTATTTTGTAACGCAAACCCTTTTAAGCTGTGAAAGTCCTAGATTGGCCATCACAGTGACCATCAATACACCAACACCAACTGCAAGTGCTCAAAACTTTATTTGCGTGGCAGGAACCATTGCCAACTTAGTGGCAACGGGAACAAACATCAAGTGGTATGCGGCCGCCACAGGCGGATCTGCTTTGGCATCAACAACCGCTTTGGTTACTGGAACCTATTATGTAACCCAAACCATCGGCGGATGTGAGAGTCCAAGATTGGCTGTAACTGTTACGATTACCCCATTGCCAAGTGCGCCTATCGCAATTGCTCAAACGCTTTGCGGTGGATCAACAGTTACCAATTTGGTTGCCACTGGAACGGCTATTAAATGGTATGCGGCTGCCACGGGCGGAACCGCTTTAGCAACAACTACTGCTTTGACTACGGGTACTTATTATGCCACTCAAACAGTAAACACTTGCGAAAGCGCCACAAGAACAGCTGTTGCTGTAACAATAAATACAACGCCACAACCAAGTGCAAGTGCACAAACTTTTTGTAATACAGGTACGGTTGCTAGTTTAGTGGCAACTGGTACTGCTGTTAAATGGTACGCTGCCGCTATAGGCGGAACTGCCTTGGCTTCAACCACGGCATTGGCATCGGGTACTTATTATGCCACTCAAACATTAAATAGCTGCGAAAGCGCAAGATTGGCGGTAAATATTACCGTGAATTCTCCATTACCAACTGTAGTTGATCAATCATTTTGTACAAGTGCAGCGGTTAGCAATTTGGTAGCTAGTGGAACCAATTTAAAATGGTACGATACGGCTACCGGCGGAACGTCGCTGGCATCAACCACAAACTTGACTAGCGGAACATACTATGTTACTCAAACTATTTCTAATTGTGAGAGTTTTAGAGCTTCTGTCATTGTAACGATCAATATTACGCCAGCACCCGTTGCGGTTGATCAAACATTTTGTAATAGCGCAACGGTTGCTGACTTAGTAGCTGCTGGAACTGCCATTAAATGGTATACTGCCTTAACAGGCGGAACGGCTTTAGCTTCAACAACAGCATTAACTTCTAGCACATATTACGCTAGTGAAACAATCAATGGATGCGAAAGTACACGAAGTGCAGTTGTTGTAACCATTCAGTCTACACCTGCTCCCACAGCATCTAACCTTTCTTTTTGCGCTGCAACAACCGTGTCAGAATTAACGGCGACGGGAACAAATCTGCTGTGGTACACGAACGCAACGGGCGGAACGGCATTAAGCCCAACAGCCACTGTAAATTCGGGCATTTATTTTGTTTCACAAACGGTAAATGGGTGCGAAAGTTTAACCAGAACTTTTGTTTTAGTAACCGTAACAAATACCACACCAACCAATGTAACTACCTCAAATATTGGAACCAATTCTTTAACACTCAATTGGAATATAACAGGAACAGCCAGTTCATGGCAAGTTTTGGCCTTGCCTTGTAATTCAGCTGCACCAACAAGTACTTCAACGGGTTGGGTTGCCACAAATAGCAATTCATTTTCGGTAACGGGTCTTTTCTCCTACACTTGCTACGATTTATACGTGAGAAGTGTTTGTTCAAATGGAACAACCTACAGTGCATGGGCTGGACCTGCCACTGCTACCACATTAGTTGGTAGTGCCGTTTGTGGTGGAAATTATGTGGATGCAGGCGGAACTGGAAATCCAGGCCCGGGTAATTATCCTAGTAATGCCAATTCCATCACGTCAATATGTCCAACAACAACTGGGTTTTTAACGACTGTTACTTTCTCTACTTTTAATACAGAAGCAAATAATGATGGAATTTATGTCTTTAATGGTAATTCTATTGCAGCCACCCCTATTTTAAGTACGAATGGTATAGGAGGTGCAACATTAAGTAACCCCGGAGCCTTTTGGGGAATCACCATTCCTGGTCCATTTACTTCTACCAGTACAGATGGTTGTTTAACATTTCAATTTAAAAGTAATGCAAACACCACTCGTTCAGGTTGGATAGCCAGTATTGTTTGTGCACCACCAGCACCAACCGCCACTTCACCTCAAGTATTTTGCAATACTGCCACGGTTACCAATTTAACAGCTACAGGATTAACAGGAAGCACCTTTAATTGGTACACAACAGCGACAGGAGGCACCGCCCTTACCACCGCGGATGTGCTCACTTCTGGCACCTATTATGTTTCACAAGTAAATACAGGAACCGAAAGTTTAACAAGAACTGCGGTTACCATAACCATCAATCAAACACCTGCCCCGACTGTGGCGAACCAATCATTTTGTAACACGGCACTTACTGTAACCAATTTAGTAGCGACAGGCACCGCCATTCAATGGTATGCTGCTGCAACTGGCGGAACCACATTGGCTTCAACAACTGCCATTACTTCTGGAACTTATTATGTTACACAAACGCTGAATGCTTGCGAAAGTGCAAGAACAGCTGTTCAAATCACAGACTCAACCACGCCAATTGCTACAGCAGTTGCGCAATCTTTTTGTAATTCGGCTACTGTTGCCAATTTAGTGGCCACTGGTTCAAACTTAAAATGGTATTTATCCGCAACGGGTGGTAATGCTTTAAACACAACCGATGTTGTTTTCACAGGCACCTATTATGTAACACAAACCATCGCTGGTTGTGAAAGTGCTACAAGAACCTCGGTTAATATCACTGTAAATGCCATTCCACAACCAACTGCTTCGGCTCAAACTTTCTGCACGGGGACTACAGTGGCTGGTTTAGTGGCGACAGGAACGGCTGTTAAATGGTATGCTGCCGCCACAGGCGGAACCGCTTTAACTTCTACAACTGTTTTAGCAACAGGCACTTATTATGCTTCACAAACTGTAAATACTTGTGAGAGTACAAGAACTTCGGTTGCTGTAACTGTAAATAATTCAACGACGCCAACATTTACTCAAGTTGCAGCGATTTGTTCAGGTGCTAGTTTGGCTGCCTTGCCAACTGCTTCTAACAACAGCATTACTGGAACTTGGTCACCAGCAGTAAATAATACCGCAACCACGACTTATACATTTACGCCCGCAACTGGTCAATGCGCCACAACGGCCACAATGACCGTAACGGTTAATACAACTACTGCACCAACTGCTTCGGCTCAAACTTTCTGTACGGGAACTACAGTGGCTAGTATAGTGGCAACAGGTACGGCGGTTAAATGGTATGCTGCTGCAACCGGCGGAACTGCTTTGGCTTCTACTGCTGTTTTAGCAACAGGTACTTATTATGCATCACAAACTTTAAATACTTGTGAGAGTACAAGAACTTCGGTTTCTATTACCGTAAATAATTCAACGACACCAACATTTACCCAAGTAGCTGCAATTTGTTCAGGTGCTAGTTTGGCTGCATTGCCAACGACATCGAACAACAGTGTAACTGGAACTTGGTCGCCAGCGGTGAATAACACAGCGACAACAACTTATACATTTACCCCTGCAACGGGTCAGTGCGCCACAACGGCTACAATGACCGTAACCGTGAATCCAAATGTTGCCCCAACATTTACCCAAGTAGCAGCGATTTGTTCAGGAGCTACTTTGGCTGCCTTGCCAACTACATCGAACAACAGTATAACGGGGACTTGGTCACCAGCCATAAACAATACAGCAACAACTACTTATACGTTTACACCTGCAACTGGTCAGTGTGCTACAACGGCAACAATGACTGTAACGGTAAACACAACAGCTGCGCCAACTGCTTCAGCTCAAACTTTCTGTACAGGAACTACAGTGGCTGGTTTAGTGGCAACTGGTACAGCTGTTAAATGGTATGCGGCTGCAACTGGCGGAACTGCCTTGGCTTCTACTGCTGTTTTAGCAACAGGTACTTATTATGCTTCACAAACTTTAAATACTTGTGAGAGCTCAAGAACGGCTGTCTCTATTACAGTAAATAATTCAACGACGCCAACATTTACCCAAGTAGCGGCGATTTGTTCAGGGGCTAGTTTGGCTGCCTTGCCAACGGCTTCTAACAACAGCATTACTGGAACTTGGTCACCGGCGGTGAATAATACATCAACAACCACTTATACATTTACGCCTGCAACTGGTCAATGTGCTACTACAACTACAATGACTATTACTGTGAATCCGAATGTGGCACCAACATTTACTCAAGTTGCAGCGATTTGTTCAGGTGCTAGTTTGGCTGCCTTGCCAACTGCTTCTAACAACAGCATTACTGGAACTTGGTCGCCAGCGGTAAATAATACAGCTACTACCACTTATACATTTACCCCTGCAACTGGTCAATGTGCTACAACAGCTACAATGACAATTGCTGTTAATAATAATGCCACGCCAATATTTACTCAGGTTGCCGCAGTTTGCACAGGCGCAACTATAGTTGAATTGCCAACCACTTCAAATAATGCCATTATTGGAACTTGGTCACCGGCGATAAGCAATACAGCTACTACTACCTATACATTTACACCAACAGCTAATCAGTGTGCAACTACAGCTACAATGACAATTGTAATTAATCCACAACCTACTCAACCAGTAACGGCTTGTTATGAAACGGCTACATTTAATAACACGACTTGTTCATGGGATGTAACTGGTAATCAGCCTATTCAACCAGTAACGGCTTGTTATGAAACAGCGACGTTTAATACCTCAACTTGTTCATGGGATGTAACAGGCGCACAGCCTACGCAACCAGCGACTGCTTGTTATGAAACTGCTACTTTTAATACCTCAACTTGTTCATGGTATGTAACTGGCACGCAGCCTTTTCAACCAGCGACTGCTTGCTATGAAACGGCCACATTTAACAGCACTACTTGTAATTGGGATGTAACTGGTACGCAGCCTACTCAACCAACAACTGCTTGTTATGAAACGGCAAAATTTAAAAGCACGACTAGATCATGAGATGTCACTGGAGAACTGCATACACAAAC
>NKJD01000025.1 GCA_002256385.1 Flavobacterium sp. BFFFF2 | reverse complement strand
CTGACAAGTGTAAAACGGTTTCAAATGTCATGGAACAAATTTCTGTGAAACATTCTTAGGTCATGACCTTACTGCTCTGTATTATTTTTTTGGCGTTGATTTTTGATTACATCAACGGATTTCACGATGCGGCCAATGCCATTGCCACCATTGTGGCCACCAAAGGCTTAACGCCCTTTCAGGCGGTTGTTTGGTCGGCGTTTTTTAACTTCATAGCCTTTTGGGTGTTTGGTTTTGGCGTAGCTGACACCGTTGCCAAAACGGCCGATACCATGCAAATTGACCTCGTTGTTATTTTGGCTGGGGTCATAGCAGCCATTATTTGGAATTTATTTACTTGGGCCATGGGGATTCCCTCATCTTCTTCGCACACCTTAATTGGTGGTTTTGCAGGGGCAGCGCTGACACATGCTTTCATTCAGCATGGTGGGGGCGATTATACTATTGTGAAAGAAGGTGAAACCCTGACCCGCCACTGGTATCAAATTGTGAATTGGTACACGCCAGGCAAAGAAGGGTATTTGCCCACAGGTGTCATGGTCATTGTTTGTTTTATCGCTTTGGCACCCTTAATTGGGATGCTGTTGTCATATATATTGTCGGTGTGGTTGATGTATTCTTCCAAGAAAAGTGTGGGGCCAAAGTTATTCACTGTGGCTCTTTTGGCGACCACCTATTTTTTAATTTCGAAAGAATACAATACCAATCCGGAGAAACTTCGTTTTGGACATTCAATATGGAGTATCATTTGCGAACCTTCTAACATTAAATGGAGCATAGTGGGTATCATTGTAACCAGCATTGGACTGTTTTGTTTGCGCTTTAGCAGTTTGCCCATGTCACGGTCTGCTGCCATCTTAAAACGGATGCAATTGCTGACTTCGGCCTCCTTTAGTTTGGGTCATGGGGGTAATGATTCACAAAAAGTGATGGGGATTATTGCTGCAGCTGTCATGGTATTTGTGCGCGAACAACACGAAAGTTTACAAGACTTACCCAATTGGCTAAAAATTGACATGGAAGCAGGCAGCATGCCCGATTGGATTCCATTGGCTTGTTACACGGCCATTGCCGCCGGCACCTTGAGTGGCGGTTGGAAAATAGTAAAAACCATGGGCTCCAAAATCACCAAAGTCACCCCATTTGAGGGTGTGGTTGCGGAAACCGCGGGCTCATTGACTTTGTTTTTAACGGAACACTTTAAAATCCCCGTTTCAACCACCCATACCATTACGGGCTCTATTATTGGGGTGGGCATTACCAAAAGAATTTCAGCTGTTCGCTGGGGAGTAACCATTAACCTGTTGTGGGCTTGGGTGTTAACCATACCCGTGTCAGCCGTGTTGGCTTGTATTACTTATTTGATTTTGCAGTTGTTTATATAAATTTTCGTGTATAGTCGAAAAAAAAAGGCGGTTCATAGTAATGACCGCCTTTTTATATTTTATAAAGGTTGGTTTAGAACATTTCGCGACCTGAAAAATGAAAAGCACCTTCGATGGCGGCATTTTCATCACTGTCAGAACCGTGAACGGCATTTTCGCCCATTGAAGTAGCATATTTTTTACGGATGGTTCCTTCGGCCGCATTAGCTGGGTTTGTTGCCCCAATTAAGGTGCGGAAGTCTTCAACAGCATTGTCTTTTTCCAAGATGGCTGCTACAATTGGACCACGGCTCATGAACTCAACCAATTCACCATAAAATGGACGTTCGGCATGAACAGCATAAAATGCTTGTGCGTCAGCCACTGTCATTTGTGTTTTTTTCAGCGCCACGATGCGGAAGCCTGCATCTGCAATCATATTTAATATTCCGCCAATGTGTCCATTTTCGACGCCATCGGGCTTAATCATTGTAAAAGTTCTGTTTGTTGTCATGGGTATGATTTTTTTATCGGCGGCAAAATTAATTAATTTTTACAGGGAATCAAGGCTTATAAGCATTATTACAATCGAAGTGATTTAAACTTTTTTCAATTGGCTGCAAAATGGTCTTTTCGCCCCATATTTCAGCTTTTTATTATTGAAGTGATTTAAACTTTTTTCAATTGGCTGCAAAATGGTCTTTTCGCCCCATGTTTCAGCTTTTTATTACTCCGTAGCGCTGCTATGCAGTGCAAAAAAGCTAAAATCTGGAACAAAAATCCTCATTTTTCGCTGCAATCAAAAAAGTTTAAACCACTTCACTCCGTAGCGCTGCTATGCAGTGCAAAAAAGTTTCAACCCAAATAATGTATTAGAATTTTATTACAAGTAAAAATGACCGCAAATCTGGAAATGTACCGAGAATTGATCTAAACTTTTTTCAATTGGCTGCAAAATGGTCTTTTCGCCCCATATTGCCTCTTTTTATTACTCCGTAGCGCTGCTATGCAGTGCAAAAAAGTGACAATCAGGAACCAAAATCCTCATTTTTCGCTTCAATCAAAAAAGTCTAAATCAATTCAGTTTTTTGTCCTCAATGTAGCTTGGCTACATCTGCGGTAAAAAAAGTCCGTGCACTCCCAGCTTTATTGTCCTTTTCCCTTTTTAATGGCGTTAATATTTGTTTTTTAATGGTCATTAAGAACCAACTTTTTTATTGGAGTTTGCAAATGCAAACTTTTTGAAAGTGTTGGTTTCATCACAAAGTCCAATACATCATTTGGGTTGCAATCTGGAACAAAAATCCTCATTTTTCGCTGCAATCAAAAAAGTTTAAATCACTTCACCAAAAAAAATGCCTTATCATCGATAAGGCATTTGAATTATTGCATAGGTGCAGATTTCTTTTTTTCGAGCGGACTCACTATTGGCTTCACGACCACTTCCCCTTTAATTTTTAAGGCAACCATGCCACCTTCGGTATTGATCGCGTTTGATTCAATGGTGATGGTTTTTCGAATGGGCCCCGGGTTCATGTTGTATTTAATTTGGATTTTACCAGTTCCTCCTGGTGCAATGGGTTCTTTTGGAAAAGAAGGAACGGTGCAACCACAAGTTGATTGGGCATTTGTAATCACCAAAGGCTCATCACCCGTATTTGTGAACTCAAAGTATCTAATGCCATTGTCCTCATCTTTGTTGACAGTGCCAAAATCAAGCGTGTTTTCAATTTGTTTAAATTCAATTTTTGCCCCTTTGGTTTGTGCCAATGAAAGCTGAAAAACAAATAAAATCAAAACGAGTAATGACCGCATAGCTGTAAAAATTTATTGAGGTAAAGATACTAGGAATTTTGTGCAAACCAAAAAACCACATTAGGTTTTTGTGAAGCCGCGGGTTTACGTACTTTTGCAAACCTATAAAGTCAAATCAAAACCTCATTTTTCATTTAATCTGAGCTAGAATATTTCTACTATATGACAATACCTGCCCAATATGATGCCCAAGCGGCCGAAAAAAAATGGTACCAGTACTGGATGCAAAACAACTATTTCCGTTCGGTGCCCGATGCCCGTACGCCTTATACCATAGTGATTCCACCGCCAAACGTGACTGGCGTCTTGCACATGGGGCACATGCTCAACAATACCATCCAAGACGTGCTCATTCGCAGGGCGCGGTTAAAAGGGTTCAATGCGTGTTGGGTGCCCGGAACTGACCATGCATCAATTGCCACCGAGGCAAAAGTGGTGGCCAAATTGAAAAGTGAAGGCATCAACAAAACAGATTTAACCCGCCAAGAATTTTTGAAACACGCTTGGGATTGGACAGAAAAATACGGCGGCACCATCTTGGAACAACTCAAACAATTGGGTTGCTCCTGCGATTGGGACCGTACTAAATTCACGATGGATCCGGACATGAGCGCTTCGGTAATTCGGTCGTTTGTCGATTTGTACCGCAAAGGTCATATATATAGAGGTTATCGGATGGTGAATTGGGATCCGGAGGCGCTTACTACTTTGTCTGACGAAGAAGTGATTTACGAAGAGCGCCAAGGAAATCTCTATTATTTGCAGTACGCCATTGAAGGGTCAGACGAAACATTGACCATTGCCACCACCCGTCCAGAAACCATTTTGGGCGATGCAGCCATTTGTATTCATCCTGACGACGAAAGATACAGCCATTTAAAAGGCAAAAATGCCATTGTTCCGATTTGCAACCGCGTCGTGCCAATTATTTTTGACGACTATGTAGACCGCGAATTTGGTACAGGTTGCCTGAAAGTGACACCTGCACACGATGTGAATGACAAAACCTTAGGCGATAAATACGGACTCGAAATCATTGATATTTTTCACCCAAATGGCACATTAAATCAGTTTGGCCTTCATTACGAGGGTCAAGACCGATTTGTGGTGCGCGATGCCATAGCCATTGAATTGAAAAATATAGGCGCTTTGGTAAAAACTGAATCCCATATCAATAATGTAGGTACTTCTGAACGTACCAAGGCAGTTATTGAGCCACGTTTGTCAGATCAATGGTTTTTGCGCATGGATGAATTGGTGGAACCTGCAATAAAAGCCGTATTGGAAACAGGCGATATTCAACTGCATCCCAACCGATTTAATAATACCTATAAACATTGGCTCGAGAACATCCGCGATTGGAATATTTCGCGGCAATTGTGGTGGGGACAACAAATTCCAGCCTATTTTTATGGTCCGGGTAAAACGGATTTCGTGGTGGCCGAATCAATGGACGAGGCTTTGACGTTGGCACAGCAAGCGACTGGTAATGACGCTTTAACTCACGCCGATTTAACGCAAGACCCAGATGCCTTAGATACTTGGTTTTCCTCTTGGTTGTGGCCCATTGCCGTTTTTGGCGGGATTTTAGAGCCCGAAAACGAAGAAATTAAGTACTATTATCCTACCCAAGATTTGGTGACGGGCCCTGATATTTTGTTTTTCTGGGTAGCCCGAATGATATTTGCGGGTTATGAATACATGGGTGAAAAGCCATTTAGCCATGTGTATTTAACTGGTTTGGTGCGTGACAAGCAACGCCGTAAAATGTCGAAATCTTTAGGAAACTCGCCCGATCCGCTTGATTTGATTCAAGAATTCGGTGCCGATGGGGTTCGTGTTGGTTTGTTACTTAGTGCTGCAGCAGGGAATGATATTTTATTTGACGAAGAATTATGTAAAAATGGCAAGGCATTTGCTACCAAAATTTGGAATGCTTTTCGTTTAATTCAAGGGTGGGAGCAAGCTGATTTGCCTCAACCAGAAGCCGCCCGCCTTGGGTTGTCATGGTACAACCAAAAATTGAATAAAACCCTGGCTGAGATTGAAGATCATTTTGAAAAATACAGACTTTCAGATGCGTTAATGGCCATTTATAAATTGGTATGGGACGATTTTTGTTCGTGGTTGCTGGAGTTGTGTAAACCGAATTACCAACAACCCATCGATCGAAAAACCTACCAAGGGGTCATTGAAGCTTTAGAAGCCAATTTGAAATTATTGCATCCATTTATGCCTTTCTTGACCGAAGAAATTTGGCAACACATTAGCGCACGAACCACCGAAGAAGCTTTGATTGTTTCCAATTGGCCAACAAGTCAACCGTTTGACGAACAAGAATTAGCCGCCTTTGAATTTGCCCAAGAAGTGATAGCAGGTGTCCGAACGTTGCGCAAAGAAAAAAACATTCCATTAAAAGATGCACTTCCTTTGCTGGTGTTCCAAGTGCCTGCTGCTTTTAGAAGCATGGATGCGGTGATACAAAAGTTAGGAAATGTGGATCATTTAACGGAAACCCCCGAGAAAGTCAATGGGGCCATGTCGTTTCGTGTGCAATCGGCTGAATTTTTTATTCCGCTGGAAGGCCGCGTGAATGTGGAAGATGAATTGAAAAAATTGCGTGAGGAGTTGATTTATACGCAAGGATTCTTGCGGTCGGTGCAAGCCAAATTGTCCAATGAAAAATTCAGAAGCGGCGCACCCGAAAAGGTGCTCGAAATGGAATTGAAAAAAGAAGCGGATGCTTTGGCTAATATCGCTACTATTGAAGAGAGTATTATTGCTTTAGAAAAACTTTAAAATATATTTTGATGACTCATTTACGTCCTTTTTTGGCTGTTTTGGTTTTAGCTGGCCTGCTTTTTTCATGCGGAAAAAACAAAGAAAAAGCCCATTCGCTCCAAGCAAACCAATGGATGTTGGGTCAATGGGAATGGAAAACACCTGAGGGACATTTGTTTGAAAAATGGGAACAAGTGAATGACAGTGTGTTTCAAGGGCTGAGTTATTATTGTCAAGGAAAAGATACCTTACATTATGAAACAATAGCCCTTGAGTCACATGCCAATCAGGTGCTCTACATTGCCACCGTGCGGGGACAAAATCAAAACAAACCGGTTTCGTTTAGACAAACAAAACCGGGTGTTTTTGAAAACCCCAAACACGATTATCCGCAAAAAATAAGTTATCGCCACAATGCAAAGGGCCAAATGATTGCGCAAATTTCTGGCGTGCAAAACGGCAAGCTGTCGTTTGAAACCTTCACCATGGTTCGAAAAAACTAATTATTCTTCGTCGTAGCGGTCCATTTCGCGGTCGTAAAACGCACCCGCTTCTTCGATCAATTTTTCCATGGCTTCGGTAAGTTCTGCTTCTTCCGATTCGTCTAAATCTTCTAAAAACTCAATGGTATCATCACTCAAGTTGATGATAAATAAGGGATATTCTAAATGGATGACATAGATATCATCTGGGTAATCGGTGTTGTCAGCTAGGACAAATTTAGGAATGGTCATTATGTTAAAATTAAATGTTTTTGACTAATAATCGTTTGCTCACGGTGTGAAATCGCCAGTAAAGCAAGGCAGCTGCTGCGGTTAAACCAGCCAGCAAGCCCATCCAAATTCCGGTCGCTTTTAACGGGGTATAAAAGCCCAAATATAATGAAATCGGAAATCCAATCAACCAATAAGAAATAAAGGTAATGTACATGGGCCACTTGGCATCTTGCAAGCCTCGCAACGCCCCCAATACCACCACTTGAATGCCGTCGGACAACTGGAAAAAGGCAGCAACGACAAGCAGTTCCGACGAAATGAGCAATACTTCACTGTTTTCCGCTTGGGCTTTTGCCGATGAAACATCTAAAAATAGGTACGGTAAAATGTCGTGTAAACTCAAAAATATCAAAGCAAATAAAATTTCAAGCCCCACAGCCATGATAAATATGGAACGAGCTACTACCAATAATTTGTTATAGTCTTGGCTTCCATGGGCATTTCCAACCCGGATCATGGCCACCACACTGAGTCCCATGGCAAACATAAAGGTAAATGATGCCAAGCTCAGCGCCACTTGGTTCGCCGCCTGGCTGCTTTTGCCCAATGACCCACATAGCCAAATGGCTGCTGTGAATAATACCACTTCAAAAAACATTTGCAAAGCGGAAGGAATGCCTAGTTTGCAAATTTGCAAGCACATTTTTTTATTAAATGAAAACTTAAATAGGGTAGGGAAATAAACGCGTGTAATGGCATTTTTGCTCAAAATCAAATGCATAAATAGGACCATTAATAAACGGGAAATCACTGTGCCCAACGCGGCGCCCTGAATGCCCATAGCTGGCACAAACCACCCGCCGTAAATAAACCAATAATTGAGCCCAACATGCACCACATTGGCCATTAAAATGGCGTACATCGAATAGCGGGTCATTGATAAGCCGTCGGCAAATTGCTTGTAGCCTTGGTAGGCAATTAATGGAATCAATGACAAAGCAACCCCGTCTAAAAAGGGGGCTGCCAAAGCAATCACTTCTTTGGGCTGGTGCATCAAATACATGAGCGGTTTGCATAATTCAACCAAACCAAACAGCAAGATGCCAATTAACAAACATAATTGAACCCCTTGTTTAAAAAATTGGTGGATGATCGGATTATACGTTTTCTGGTTTTGTTCGGCAATCAAAGGCGTCAAAGCCGTTGAAAATCCAATACCAAATGACATGGCCACAAAAATGAGGCTGTTGCCCAATGAAACGGCTGCCAATTCGGTACTTCCTAATTTACCTACCATGATATTATCGACTATACCAATGAGGGTATGGCCAATCATTCCGAGAATAACGGGATACGCCAATCGGATGTTTTCGGCAAATTCGCGGCGGTAAACGGAACCTAGCATAGCTTGATTTTTTGAGCGGCAAAGGTAGTACTACTGTAGGTGATTTTTTAACATTTGTCTAATTAAAAATACATATATTAGCTCGTTCAAACACTAAAGAAAAACGATATGAAAAAAACATTCCTTTTTGGCGCATTAGGACTGGCTTTTATGGGGCAGTTGCAGGCGCAAATCATTTTCCAAGACAATTTTAGCACCTACAATGCAGCCGCATTAAACGGCCAAGGAACATGGACTAACAACTCCTCATCGGCTGGTTTAGGGGCTTGCGCTGGCGCTATTTGCTCGGGTGCAGCTGTGGCCAATCGGACCATGAGTTACACAGATTATGCCTCTACTACAAAAGCAGTTACCATTCAATCAGATGCCGATTCATGTGGTACTTTTTTTCCGGCAGTTCAAAATTCAGGAGATCTGTATTTTTCGTTTTTGATTAATTTGTCTGCTACACCAGGTACAACGTCCAGCAATGATATTATTAGAGTATCTAGTGCTAACAATTTCAATACCACTTTTCGGGTGTTTTTTAAAACAGCCTCAACAGGCAGTTATTATATTGGCGTAACAAAGGGGTCAAGTGGCAATCCGGCCGTTTTTTCACCAAACGGCTACAACATGAACCAAGATCATTTGGTGGTCATCAAATATTCGCAAGGAACTGGTACATCAGATGATGCTGTTTCTGTTTTTGTTGATCCAGTTTTGGCTTCTGCAGAACCTACGACGCCTGCATTTGTAAATTTCACGGGAGCCGATCAAGCAGGTAGTATCGACCGCATTGTTGTTCGTCAAAATGCGTCCAATTTGCCAACTGGCTTTTTTAGCTGTTTAAAAATTGCACGTACATGGAATGACCTAAACACGTTAAGTAACCAAATTTTTGAGTCAAAAACAGTGCAATTAGCTCGTTATGATTTAGTGCAAGGACAATTGACTTTTGACTCGACTCAATTAATAAGCCAAGCAGAAGTGACAATCTACGATTTGAAGGGAGCTAAAATGGTAGCCAAAACCATTGATATTGATGGGCAAACCACGATGTCAATACCGGCTATAAGCGCTGCTGGTGTGTATGTTTTAGAAGTAAAGCAACAAGGTCAACCTGTTTTAAACCAAAAGTTGGTGGTGCAATAAGCCTATTGCACGCTACTTATTATCAGAATTTAAACCTCCTTCGGGAGGTTTTTTTTATGAAACGATTCAATCCAATGGCGGGTCTCATCAATGTGTTTGAGCGGAAAAGGCGTGTCGATGATGTGTTCAATTTGCCCAGACAAACCTACCAGATAGGTGACACGGCCGGGTAACAAACCCATCATTTGCCGCGGTACTTCCCATTGCTTGCGCAGTTTGCTTTGTGGATCCGATAACAATGTAAAAGGCAATCGGTAATCGGCTGCAAATTGAAAATGATTACCTACAGCGTCACTACTGATGCCCACAACCAAGACGCCTTCTTTGGACCAAGCTGGATATTGCACACGAAATTCGCAGGCTTGTTTGGTACAGCCAGGTGTGTGGTCTTTGGGGTAAAAATAAATCACTAAGCGGTAGTTTCCCACGTAAGCATCTGATTTAAAAAGCTGTCCATTCTGATCGTATAGTTCAAAATAGGGAAGGGTTTTTCCAACTTGAAGGCTTGCCATCTTATCCGTTAAAGGTTACAAAGTTACGAGGTGTTTCATAAAGCACTACTTCAAGTTCCAATTCTGATGTAATATGCGGACGCAATCGCTGCCAAATCACCATGGCAATGTTTTCGGCGGTCGGATTCAACTGTTTAAATTCGGGCACTTCCAAATTCAAATTTTTATGATCCATCGCATCTTCGACCTGCGATTTAATTAAATCGGCCAGTACCTTTACATCCATCACAAAACCAGTTTCTGCAGAAATAGCACCCGTTACACTCACAATCAATTCATAGTTGTGACCATGATAGTTTGGATTGGCACATTTTCCGAAAATGGATTCATTTTGCACATCGGACCAATCGGGTCTAAATAAGCGGTGTGCTGCGTTAAAATGTGCCTTGCGGCTCACTTTTGCTTTCATGGGTACGTTGTTAAAGCTTGTGAGATTCTAAATAATGATAAAATTCATCAAATATGATGCGAAACCAAACGGTGTAAAGTGCCGGGTTTTGTGAAATGTCTTGTCGAATATCTTCAATGGGCATCCATTTCCAATCAGCTACTTCCTCTTCGTTTATAATTGGATCATCGTTGTAATGCCCAATCAGAACATGGTCTAATTCGTGTTCGGTGAGCCCGTTGTCAAAAGGCGCTTTGTAAATAAATGAAAACAAGTCGGTCAGAGGGGTAGTAATTCCCATTTCTTCTTGCAAGCGACGCATGCCAGCTTCCGTATTGGTTTCGTGTACACGTTGGTGGCTGCAGCACGTATTGGTCCACAATAAGGGTGAATGATATTTGTGTGCTGCTCGTTGCTGCAACATGACCTCGTTTTGTTGGTTTAAAATAAAAACCGAAAACGCCCGATGCAACACACCCAGTCGGTGTGCTTCTAATTTTTCCATCTCGCCAATGACTTCATCGGTCTGAGATACTAATATTACTTTTTCTTCCATAGCTTATCAGGCTGTAAAGATATAATAATCCAATCATTTTTGCTGTTGACCATGGCCAAGCAGCCGTATTTTGACTAGATATTTTCAATGATTTAATATTTTTTAGTGTGTTTCCCCGAAATGATGTTGGCGAATTGAATTTAAATTTTATTTTTGCGCTCTTGAAAAAACCTAATTTAAGTATTACATGGCAACTTTTAACAAAAGAGGATATAAAGCACCCAAACCAAAAGCAGAACAAGAAGAACCTGTTTTTGTCAACGAACCGGAATCAACTGTAGACAATACAGATAGCGTTACAGCCAAAACATTCGATGTATTGGACGAGACGGCTTCAAAAACCGAAGAGTTTGTTGAAAAAAACCGAAAAGTAATTTTCGCGGTACTAACAGTAATCGTGGTGGGCGTATTGTCATACATGCTTTATGACCGCTTTTTGGTAGAGCCTAAAGAAGAAGAAGCAGCTACTGCTATATTTTCTGTTCAAACCAATTTTCAAAAAGCGTTAGAGGCTGAAGGTGTAAAAGCGGACTCTTTATTTAACATCGTTTTAAAAGGTAACCGTGACGGAAAAGGCGCCATTGCTGTGGCAGCTGATTTTTCTGGTAGTTTTGCAGCCAATTTGGCTCATTACTATGCGGGAATTGCTTATTTAAATACCGCTAAATTTGACCAAGCCATTGAAGAATTATCAGCATTTAAATCAGCTGAAACATTTACCAAAGCTTCTGCAATCGGTGCTATTGGTGATGCTTATTCTGAGAAAAAAATGTATGACAAGGCATTGGAACAATATTTGAGTGCTTCTGAAGTAACCAAAAATGATTTTACTACGCCACGTTATTTATTAAAAGCGGGTAAAGTAGCCCTTACATTAAACAAAAAGGCAGACGCTGCAACATATTTTCAACGCATTAAAGATGAGTTTGAAAACAGCCCAGAAGCACAAAATATAGATCCACTTATCATTTTGGCTCAATAAATTGTATGGCTACAGCCAACGTTAATTTATCGAATTACAACAAAGACACACTCCCAAACGCGAATAACTTTCGGTTTGGGATTGTTGTTTCTGACTGGAACGACCAAGTAACGCACGCGTTGTTACAAGGTGCCAAAGACACTTTGCTGGACTGTGGGGTAAAGCAATCCAATATTGTTGAATGGCATGTGCCTGGCAGCTTTGAGCTGATTTATGGTGCACAACGAATGGTCAATAAAAGGTTTGATGTTCATGCGGTTATTGTAATTGGCTGTGTCATTAAAGGCGAAACCATGCATTTTGAATTTGTGTGCGAAGGCGTTACGCATGGCATTAAAGATTTAAATATATCACAAGACATCCCCGTCATTTTTTGTGTACTCACTGACAACACCATGGAGCAATCCATTGCACGTAGCGGTGGAGCACACGGCAACAAAGGCGTCGAAGCGGCTGTAACAGCCCTTAAAATGGCTGAGCTGAGACGTACAACGTAAGTTGTGTCAGCTTTTCTTTTCGAGGGCCACATTGTGGTTTATTTTTGACCCAAAATCAATTAGGATTACAACTAATGCTGACAGTCTGAGCTTACTTTCACCAGAAGGCTATGTATGAAGGCTGATTCATCATGCTAAAAGCCAATGTCGCCTTTGCCTGTTTGCAGACAGTATCTTACTGGTCAACATGTTGTTTACCATGCATAAATCTTTCGGTTGATATCATATAAAGCAATTTGTTCATTAAGTTTGTTTAAAAATACTATTTCATAAAAGCTAAAGAGTGCTGTTTATTAATTAGTTAATAACCTAACTTATGAATCTTCTCTATAAAATAATTGTAAGCACCTTTTTTTTTGCTCAACTACAAGCGCAACAAACGCCCAGCCATTGCGATAGTTTACTTGGTGGATGGCCTTTGGCCCGGTCTTGTTACAACGTGCTTCACTATGATTTAAACCTGCGCTTACAACCAAAGGAGCGCAGTATTTCAGGTTACAACCGCATCAAATTTCAGTTGTTGACATCGGCCAAATTATTACAACTTGATTTGGCAGCCCGGATGGAGGTCGATAGTTTGGTGTACAATCAGCAGCGCTTGGCTTTTACCCGCGATTGTGACGCACTTTTGGTGCAGTTGTCTGAAGCATTCAAACCAAATGAATCATATACCATTACCGCCTATTTTCATGGAAAACCAATTGTAGCCAAAAATGCTCCTTGGGACGGTGGTTTTGTGTTTAAAGATGATGGGGCAGGCCACCCATGGATTGGCGTTGCTGTTCAAGGAATCGGCGCTTCGCAGTGGTTTCCGGTAAAAGACAGCCAAGCGGATGAACCCGATTTGGGTGTGCATTTGGCTTAT
This sequence comes from Flavobacterium sp. BFFFF2, assembly GCA_002256385.1. Classification (GTDB taxonomy): domain Bacteria; phylum Bacteroidota; class Bacteroidia; order Flavobacteriales; family Flavobacteriaceae; genus Flavobacterium. The sequence continues at coordinate 38,884 of NKJD01000025.1, read as the reverse complement.
GAGGTTCCGTCCGATTTACTAGCTATTGGCAACGGTCAATTTGAAGGAGAAACCCGTTTGACTGACGGTTTTACGCGCTATAACTGGTTGGTGACCTATCCGATCAATGCCTATGACATTACCTTGGACGTGGGCGATTATGTGACTTGGTCTGAAACGTACAAAGGCTTAAAAATGTCGTACTATGTGTTGCGCGGCCACGAAGCATTGGCCCGCAAACAATTTGAACAAGCCCGCGGTATGCTTGATTGTTTTCAGGAAAAAATAGGCCCTTATCCGTTTGCACGTGACGGCTATAAGTTGGTTGAAACGCCCTTTTTGGGGATGGAACACCAAAGTGCCGTTGCCTATGGCAACCAATTCAGAAATGGGTATTTGGGTACAGATTTGTCCGACACAGGCATTGGCCTGCGTTTTGACTTTATCATTATTCATGAATCGGCCCACGAATGGTTTGGAAACAGCATCACCTCCAGCGACATCGCCGATATGTGGATTCATGAAGGCTTTACTACTTATGCCGAAAGTATGTATATTGAATGCCTGTTTGGCCGTGAAGATGCCTTGAGCTACGAAGTGGGACAACGCAGTCGAATTGATCACGACCGCCCCATTTTAGGACGTTATGGCATTCATGAAGAAGGCTCGTCTGATATGTACAACAAAGGAGCGGCCTTGGTTCAAACGCTCAGAACTGCTTGGGGTGATGAGGTCAAATGGGCTTTGGACTTCAAGAAATTTTACCAGCAATTTCAATATAAAATAATTACCACCACAGACGTAATTCAATTTTTTGAAACAGCTTACGGACACCCGGTGCGTCCTGTTTTTATGGAGTATTTGGAACAAACAACAATCCCAGAACTCCAATTTAAAAAACAGGGAAAACACTGGATGATGCGCTGGAACACAGTGGAGAAAAACTTTGAATTGCCCGTTGAAGCCCAATTTGAAAACCGAACCATCAGACTCAAGCCTACCAATAATTGGCAAAAAGTACCTGTACAAGCAAAAAAGGCACACTTTTTAGAAGTGGATACAAGGAAGAGTTATGTGAAAGTGAAGTGGGTTTTTTGAGTTGAAAGTTATTAAAGTTGAAAGTTATTAAAGTTGAAAGTTATTAAAGTTGAAAGTTTTTAAAGTTGAAAGTTTTTAAAGTAATTTTAAGAGACGCTATGCTGGCGTCTTTTTTTTATGAGTTTAATGTTGGAAAGTCGAAAAAAGGTAACAGCTCATAGGCAATAGGCCATTCAAAATTCATCAATCTCAAATTTCAAACCCCAAATTTCAAACCCCAAATTTCAAACCTCAAATTTCAAACCTCAAAATATTCAAAATTCATCATTCAAAATTCATCATTCAAAATTCCTTCCTCTTTCCAACTTTCCTCTCACTACCCCATCACCTCCGCCAACAACTCTTTCATTAAGCCCAGCGAATCGGTGCTTTGGTTGAATTTGACGCCTTTGCCTTTGGCGTCAATGTCGCGGAGACAGGCAATGAGGCTGCTGGCTTTTTTCATGGGAATTAATTGCGCAGCGGCGGCCAAGTCTTTGACAAAAAACGGATTCATGCCCAGTAATTTGGCCACATTGGCGGAGCTTTTGTCTTGGATGCCGTGGTATTGTAAAATTTGAGAGAAATAGGCAAACAATTGCCCATTGACCAACACTTGCGGGTTGTCTTTTGGATTTCGGTGAAAGTAGTCCATGATTTGCAAGGCTTTGGTCGCATTTTTGTTTCCGAGGGCTTTGCGCAATTCAAACACATTAAAATCTTTGCTGATGCCCACATGCATTTCAATATGCTCCGGGGTAATAACGGCACCTGCTGGAAGTGCCAGGTACATTTTGGACAACTCATTGTGAATTTTACCCAAATCGGTGCCTAAATTTTCCACCAACATGGCCAAGGCTTTCGGCTCTATTTTATACGATTTTTGGGCCAGCTCATCCTTAATCCAAGTCATGACATCACTTTCATATAACTTCTTGGATTCAAAAAAAACGCCCAACTGCTGAATGCTTTTGACTATTTTTTTTCGTTTGTCAAGCGGCTTGTGTTTGTAGGCCATCACCAAAATGGTGGTGGGTTGGGGTTGTTTCAAATAGACCTCGAGTTGGTCAAATGTTTTTGCCAGTTCTTGGGCTTCTCGCACAATAACCACTTGCCGTTCGGCCATCATGGGGTAGCGGCGGCATTGTCCAACAATTTCTTCAATGGTGCAGTCTTTCCCATACAGAACCACTTGATTGAACCCCCTGTCGGCTTCGGGAATTAAATTGTTTTGCAAAAAATCGGTCAAAAAGTCCACAAAATAGGGTTCTTCACCTGTCAACAAATAAATGGGTGCAAACTGTCCCTTGTGCACTTGTTGTTGAATTTGCTGAACATCTTTACTCATAGAGGGGCTTTTACGCTTAAATTGTATCTTTGCCGCATGCAGGCGCTTCAATTTCCAGCTTACGGGTTTCGGTTCAAAAGTACTAAAAATGGGCCCGCCATTTTTGATGTCATCCGAAAAAAATTCATCGTTTTAACGCCCGAAGAATGGGTGCGTCAGCATGTAATCCATTGGTTGTTGAATGAATACCACATTCCAGCCAACCGCTTGGCCGTGGAACAATCATTTCAGGTACATGGCATGACACGTCGCTCGGACATTGCTGTGTATTTACCCAGCGGTGCCTTGTGGTTACTAGTTGAGTGCAAGGCGCCAGAAGTTCCCATCAGCCAAAGCACCTTTGACCAAATTGCCCGATACAACAAACTCTTAGATTCTCAGTATTTAATGGTAACCAACGGACTAAACCACTATTTTTGTTTGCTGAATGACAGCAAGGACGGTTATGTGTTTTTGCATGAATTACCTGAACTGGCATAAAATGATCGTGAAACTATTTATAAGTCTATTGCACCCAATATTAAAAGCCACCAATGAATAACCACCAAGCATTTGCCATCGTCATTCTCAATTGGAACGGACAACAACTATTGGAACAATTTTTACCCAAATTGGTGCAATATTCAATTTCTGTGCAAATTTACGTGGCTGACAATGCGTCAACAGATTCATCAGTTTCTTGGGTGCGACAAAATTTCCCAATGGTTAACATCATTCAAAACAGTCAAAATCTAGGTTTTGCTGGGGGGTACAATGAAGCTTTAAAAGGGGTGAATGAGCCGTATTGGGTCCTCATTAATTCGGATGTCGAAGTTTCGGAAGGCTGGCTCAACAGACCTCAGTATTTGTTTGATAACCGACCTGAAATTGGGCTGATTCAGCCTAAAATTAAATCATTTAAAAACCCCCATTTATTTGAATACGCGGGGGCAGGAGGCGGATTGATCGATGCATTTGGCTATCCATATTGCCAAGGTAGAATATTGCAAGATATAGAGGCCGACCAAGGGCAATACGAACATGAACGGGCTATTTTTTGGGCGAGCGGTGCTTGTTTGTTTGTCCGAAAATCGGTGTATGAAACCTTGCACGGTTTTGACGCCCGTTTTTTTGCCCACCAAGAAGAAATTGACTTGTGTTGGCGCGCCTTCCGAGCAGCTATTACCTGTTGGTATGCACCTGATTCTGTGGTATATCATGTAGGTGGCGCCACTTTGTCTGAAAGCAATCCGCACAAAACCTACCTTAATTTCCGCAATTCACTGTGGATGCTCACCAAGAACTTGCCGACGGCTTGGTTGTTCCCCATCCTTTTTAGCCGACTATGCCTCGATGGCTTGGCAGGTTTGCAGTATTTATTTCAACAAAAACCATCTCATACTTGGGCCATCATCAGGGCACACGGCGGATTTTATGGCCAGTTGCACACCTTGTTAAGGGAACGAAAAGGCCCGTTTCCAAAGAATTACTATCATACTTTTAGTGTGGTGGCAGGGTATTACCTCAGAGGAAAAAGAAGGTTTGGTCAGCTGAAATAGAGTCGAAAGTCGAAAGTCGAAAGTCGAAAGTCTAAAGTCGAAAGTGAAAAGTGTTGTTAATCAATCTTTCAATCTTTCAATCTTTCAATCTCAAATTTCAAATCTCGAATTTCAAATCATTTCCAAATTCTTCAATCCTTCAATCTTTCAATCTTTCAATCTTTCAATCCTTCAATCTTTCAATCCTTCAATCTTTCAATCCTTCAACTAATTTATATGTGTTTAATTGTCAGTTTTTTAAAAGCATTTTAAACGGAAATTTGTTGACTAGGAGCAACAAGGCGCGTTATTCCGAATAATTGATTAGTGTTTTTCCGTCATATTTATACAACGACATGCCTTTGCCACTAAACCATATATTTCCGACTTTATCCACCAATAGTGGCATGAAATCCCGTGTACTTGTCCCTGCTATTTCGGTGAATAGGTGACGCGTTTTTCCGTTATAAAATCCCAGTCCAGTTGGGGTGTCAAACCATAAATTTCCTTTGGCATCGGCTAAAATGTTGAATGCCCCATTTGGGTCTGGGTCATTAAAAATGTTTGGAGTGTAAGTTTTGCCATCATATTTACCGATTCCTTTGAAGGCCGTAGCAAACCACAAGTTGTCTTGTTGATCTGCGATGATGCGGTCTGTTCGTCCAATTTCACGGTATGGAATCACGGTAGCGAGGGTGTGGCCGTCCAAACGCGCAATGCCTTCGCCGGCGCATTCCGCAAACCAAAGACTGCCATTTTTTGCTTCTAAAATGGAAAATATGCCTTTGAGCTGTAAATGGTCTTTATTATTCAGGAATTGGGCGTCCAAAAAACGAGTGAACACGTTGCCATCATAACAAAAAATGCCGTCATCGGTGCCAAACCAAATGGTTCTGTTTCTGTCTTGCATCATACACCAAACTGTGTTTTCAATGGGTGATTTTGTTTGGCCGCTACTATTTGCGACAGTCAGATTATTGTTGCCCAACACGATGGGGGTGCTTGTAAATTGTTTGCTGTTGAACCGATTGAGTTCTTTGTTGGTGCCCACCCAAATAGTGCCTGTTTTATCTTGTAGAATAGAATAAATATAGTTACTGTTTAATCCTTGCTCCACACCATAATGCACAAATGATTTGCCATCGTATTTAAAAAGGCCCTCACCAAGTGTACCAAACCACACATTACCGGCGGTATCTTCCATGCAAGTTACGATGCGAACGTCTTTATTTGGACCTTGAGGCCGTGGAATTTTAGCTTGTTCAATTGGTGAAACAGTTGGTTCGTTTTGCCCGAGCGGTTTTACTTGTCCATGGCAGGATGTCAACATGACTAGGACCAGCAATAGGCAAGAAATGGATTTGGTTATGTAATATGTGATCATCGGCAATGGGCTATATTTTTCAAGGTAATGTTTTGTATTGCGGTTGAATTTGGCTTACTGGTCTTCCGCTACTGTTATTCAGAGAACTTCATCATTGTTTTTCCGTCATATTTATACAACCCCCCGCTTCTAGTACCAAACCAAATATGTTGTTTGTTGTCTTCAAGCAGGAAGCAGACTTCTTGATCAAAAACCTTTGTAAATCCCTTTTCTGTCGGGTTGCTTGATGAAAAGTTTGAGTGCCACAGTCCACCAAGTGAATCACCCTCAAATTTTCCGTAATCCGATGCAACCCACAATCGACCCGCTTTGTCTTCTAAAATATAATTTAATGATGGTTTTATTAAATCGTTCGGTTGCGCATAATCGGTAAAAGACTTCCCATTATACTTCCAAACACCAAAGTGTCTGGTGGCCAGTAAAAAATCGCCATTTTTGCGTTTTACCACGTTCCGAATCCAACCTTCGTCTTGAGGCTTAAAGCTTTCGATCATTTTACCGTCGTAGCGGCAAAAGCCCTCGTAACCTGGGGGCATGCCACAAGCAAACCACTTATTCCCCTTGTCATCTTCCAAAATTTGTGACACCATTTTAAGGTGCAAACCACCTTTATTGATCACATAGTCATCGGCTAAAAAACGATAAAATTGCAGGCCGTCAAAATAATAAACGCCATCGCCGGTGCCAAACCAAATGACCCCATCTTTGTCTTGAAACATGCTCCAAACCGTGCTTTTTGTGGACTGTTTTGTGTAATAATAATTGTTGTTTATTTCGGGTCTAATGGAAAAAGGAATGGGTACCGGAATCATATTTTTGCCATCAAATCGGCAAATGCCGTCTGTGGTTCCAAACCACATCGTGCCCGTTTTGTCTTCCAAAATGGCATAGACACCATTGCTGCTCAACCCCTCTTTTACGGTGAATTGTGTAAATGACTTACCATCAAACCGATATACCCCTTCGGCAGTTGAGCCAAACCACAGATTGCCCTTTTTGTCTTGTAGCCCACACCGAATATTGCCGTATTCGTTTGAACCTTGTGTTTTTACCAGTTTGGGGTGTCCCTCAGCAACGGTTTTTAACACACTTTGGTCGCTTGACTTTGATCGGTCAGGCGTTTGCCCATGGCAAGAAGTCAAAAAAATCAGTGCAAGCAGCAGTGAATATATTGGTTTGATACGGTAGTTCTTTATCATTATTTATTTTTTCTGTTAAGTATAAATATGGCATTCAAAGTCAGCGCTGAATCAAGCTTCCAATGCAACTAGCGTGCTGCTTTTTTACTCGCAAATTATTGATAAACAAATTTTTATATTATTAATCCAAAAGAAACCAACAGGATTTTGCTACTTGATGCCCTTATAATTTATGTCAACAAAAGAAACCACCGTTCGTAAAAAAGAAGTTGGCACTATGGGTTTATTTTTTTTCAAATAATTTAATTACTTCCAAACTTTCTCGTTCCATTTCCTTTTTATAATCTGCTTTTGATATTTTCAAGGAACTAAAACTGTCTAATTGGGAGTTAAATAGCTTTTCTTTTTCAGTCTCAATTGTTGCAAAATATTTTTTCATAATTTCTGTTGGTTGAAAATATATTTGATAGATGGTAGGTATGTTGTCAAGTCTTTTGAAAAAGATCTTAGGGCAATTTAATTCGTTTAAAAACGCACAAACAGTTTTGTGTTTTGGCGAATTTGCCAATTGAATTTTATAAATCTGCTCATTTATTTTTTCGCCATTTCGATAATAAACTCCCAACAGAAACGAAAGCTTTTTTTCAATGCTTTTAAATTGCTGCTCATCAAGTGAGGTTCCTGCATAAAATGCATTCATTTCATTTGATAATTCTTCGGAGAAGAAGACATTTTTATCTTCCATTAAAGTGATGTTAAAATCTTTTTTTGCAATACTGTCCACATATTTCATCAGTGGTTTTTCAAAATCATAATACCGATCAAATTGATTTTTCTTTGAAGCGTAATGATGGTTAATATAATCATTTAACGTACCCAACAAAAAATAAGTGCTATTTATGCTGACTTGTACTGTGTCAACTTCATGCTGTTTTTTTATAGTTACCCCATTTATTTTTGTTGTAGGCGTTTGAGAAAACAACATTGAAATCGAGCATAAAACACTGATTGATAATATGTTTTTCATAGTTGAAATAGGTTGATTTTTTAAGATGGGCAAAATGGAGGTTACTGTTTTTTGGCTCCTGTCAGAAAATCCGAAACGAAGTACCATCTGCTAATATAAAATTATTACCCGAAACGGAACTTGATTTTGTGCCAAAACAGCCAAACGCTGGTGAAATACGTATAGCAAAAAGGGCATTCCACTTTTCATGTGCAACGGGCGCCCTTACTTTTTATTGCCGCCATTTTTAAAACCAGCGACGGTTTTGCCATCATATCGATACACCCCGTCCAGTCCGCCAAACCAAATGTTTCCTTTGCGATCTTCTAAAATCCCGAAGAGCATGGGTTGAGTGGCTATTTCGGTGACCATTGGTTTTGTATCGGTCAATGTTTTTTCGTCATATCGTGACAGCACCCACGTGTTTTTATTGGCCCCCTCGGAACTCGTCCAAATAGCACCCTTTTTGTCTTCGTAGATATATCCGACAAATTTTTCTGTAAAATTGGTAAATGTTTGGCCATCATAGCGCCACAGACCATCATTACCACCCAGCCACATGTTACCTTTCTGATCTTTGATAATCGAACGAACATTGGTAAAAGGTTTGCCCCCTGCGCGGGTGATGGGGGTAAAAATTGTTCCGTCATAAATCGTGGCATGTCCTCTGGTAGCGATCCATAGTTTGCCCGCTTTGTCTGCTGTGATTGCATTCACATCGTTGTGGATCCAGCTCAGTTCAGGCGCAGGCTTTTGATTCGATGAAACGTGCATCGAATCTTTCACCGTCTGGGTAGGTGCAGCCCCTGTGTAAACAGAATCATTGGCAGCAGGCCCAGCAGTTTCCTTTATTTTTATATTCCGAAAAGACGTTCCATCGTAGTGGCTTATGCCGTTTCCGGTGCCAAACCAAATGTGGCCCTTTTGATCTTCGTAAATGTTCGTCACTATATTGTCAGCAAGGCCTTCAGCGGTGGTAAAATGTTGGAAGTTTTTTCCATCATAGTAAAATATTCCTTCGCCAACAGTAGCGAACCAAAAATGGCCTTTGTTGTCTTCTAACACAGAAAAGAAGCGTGCCGAACTCACTGTTCGGGTGACATTGGTAAAGCTGGTGCCGTCATATTTGTAAACGCCTTCCCATGAAGTAATCCAGATGTTGCCTTGCCGATCTTGTTTAACGGTTCGAACAATGCCGTTGGGACCTTCAGACGTGGATGCCTCTCTGTTTTTATCAGCCAGATACACCGCATTTTTTTGTTGGCCTTGCAAGGCAAAATTGATGACGCCCACCAGCATGATTGCCAGGCTGCATAAGACATTTCGTTGATTTTTCATCTTCTACTAATTTTGGTTCAGCGAATGTACTTGGATATTTTTGGCTTGATCAATTTGAATTGTAAATTAAAATGTAAACTTTGTAAATACTAAATTGACACAATGCAACGGAGTCACCTGCTCATTCACCTACAACGTAACTGCCTGTTCATATTGGTTTTACTCTCGTTGGTCTCTGCCATTTGCGCGGCTTTCAGTTTCATTGGGAATGACGATTTTGAAATGGCTAGGCGGGAAGTTTTGCTCCGCCGCATTGGACATGAGCTTCTTTTACAATCGGGCGATGTTACTTCAAGGGTGCTTCCGGTAAAAAAGTTGACCGACAATGAGTACCAGATTGCGTTTGAGCATGAGTTGACATTTCAACCAGATTCCCTCATGAATGCCACGCGGCGTTTGTTGGCCAAAGACCCGTTCGCTAGTGATTATGTCGTTCAGGTACGCCACTGTGGCAACTCGAGAGTGGCTTATGGGTATGCGATTTCCAAAAATAAAAAGGATGATATTGTAAGTTGTCAGGGACGAAAGCAGCCTAAGGCTTGTTACAACATCAATATACAATTTAGACCGCCTGGCATCCTCACTGCAAAAAATGCCTATTTGTTAGGCAGCCTACCATTATTAGCTTTTATTGGTTTTATGCTGTTTAAAAAGGTGAAGCCGCAAAACAATGAATTCGAACGTTCACCGACTGATCTGTTTACGTTGGGCTCGGTCTTGTTCGATGGCAAGCAGCGCAAGCTCATCATCAATGAAAAGACCATTGACCTGACGGCTACAGAAACCCGCGTGTTGCTCATTTTTGCCAAGTCTCCCAACGAAACCATTGAAAGAATCCGACTGCAAAAAGAAATTTGGGAAGACGAAGGGGTCATCGTTGGACGCAGTTTGGATATGTTTATTTCAAAATTGAGAAAGAAACTAGAAATAGATCCGAACCTTCGGATTGTGGTGATTCGCAGCAAAGGGTACAAGCTTGAAATGAGTGTGTAAAGAGACGTTCGCCTTCTTTGCTGGCCCAAAGAAAACGAACCTGTAGGGGCGACCCTTGTGGTCGCCCACTATCAATGTCGCAAAATACTTTTTTGTCCGCTGTTGCCTAGAACAATTGGTTCATTGTTTTTATAATGCTTTTCATAAGACCTTTTGCTTTTGGTCTGGAGTATTTCTGTTGAAACAACATTGTTCATTTTCTTTGCTGGCCCAAAGAAAACGAACCAAAAGAAAGGGCCTTTTTGGCCCGCATAAAAGGTCATTTTTGCCTTCGGCAAAACCACTTTTTCAAGCCGAAAATCCCTCCAAGGCTTCGCGATTTTTTGCGGCTTGAAAAAGCTATGACTACATATGCGGGCCGCAACAGTTAAGCTTCGCAGAACAGTTAACTTTGATTGAAATTAATAATATAACTATTCTTCATTCTGCTAATTACCTGAAACATTACAGCAAAAAAATGACAGCCCACAAGCCGTCACTAAAAAGTCATAACTAAACCTGAAACCTGAAACTTGAAACTTGAAACTTGAAACTTCTTCATTGCTGGCCCAAAGAAAACGAACCTGTAGGGGCGACCCTTGTGGTCGCCCGCTATCAATGTCGCAAAATACTTTTTTGTTCGCTGCTGCTTAGAACAATTCGTTCATTGTTTTAATCTTGTATTTCATAAGAAATTCTGGTTTGAAAATGACTACTTTCTGTTGAAAGATCTTTGTTCATTTTCTTTGCTGGCCCAAAGAAAACGAACCAAAAGAAAAGGCCTTTTTGGCCCGCATAAAAGGTCATTTTTGCCTTTGGCAAAACCAGTTTTTCAAGCCGAAAATCCCTCCAAGGCTTCAGGATTTTTGCCGGCTTGAAAAACCTATGACTACATATGCGGGCCGGCACTTGTACCGCTTCGCAGAACAGTAAACATTGGTTGAAAATAAAAATACATCTATTCTTCTTACTGCTAATTAACTTAAACATTACAGCAAAAAAATGACAGCCCACAAACCGTTACTAAATAGTCATAACCTTAAACCTTAAACTTGAAACTTGAAACTTGAAACTTGAAACTTCTTCATTGCTGGCCCAAAGAAAACGAACCAAAAGAAAGGGCCTTTTTGGCCCGCATAAAAGGTCATTTTTGCCTTTGGCAAAACCAGTTTAAGCTGCGCTTTATTATTGTTTTTTATTGGTCAGCTTGAATCACCTTTTCTTTATTTGTGTTTGCTGCGCAAACTCGTCTTTAGTGGTGATGTAAGCTGCCTTTTATATTGTTTTTTAAAGGTCAGCTTGGATCACCTTTTCTTTAATTGTGTTTGCTTCGCAAACTGGTTTTTTGTTGTGATTTCGCTTGGCCGAAAATCCCTTTTTCTAAAAACTAGTATCTAATAAATTACCAATTTAATTCATAAGTAATACAGTCCCGGACTTCCACTGGAAGTCCTCCTCTATATATCATAGGCTTCAGGATTTTATGCGGCTAGCGAAACTTATGACTACATATGCGGGCCGGCTACAGCAATGCTTCGCAGAACAGTAAACATTAATTGATTATTTTAATATTGTTTTTCATTAGACCTTTTGCTTTTGGTCTGGAGTATTTCTGTTGAAACAACATTGTTCATTTTCTTTGCTGGCCCAAGTTTAGAAGAAAGAGAAAAGAGGAAAGAAGAAAGAGAAATGAAAGGTTTCAGTAAAAATTGTTGACTAGTAAATATTATTTCACAATGGAGTCCATTGCTATTCAGTGAGCATGCCTTTTTTCAAATACCCGCTTGTTATTAATTCGGCTTGATGCTGTATAAACTTGCCAACGCCATCTTTAAGCAGGTATAACTTCGTTGCTATTTCCAATAGGTATGCATAGTGATGATCAGCAATGATTATTCCTTTCGTTTTTGATTGTGCGGCAATTTGATGGTTGATTAATGCCGCTATGATGGGTGAAATGCCGCTGTAAGGTTCATCTAACAGGCAAAAATGGGCTTCACTAAAAAGGATCAACTTTACGTGCAGATATTTTAGTTCCCCGCCCGACAAAGAGCCGATTTTTGAGTCTATTATTGAATTGATCATTGCATCTCTGAGAAATTCGTCCTTTTTGTTCGGATTAATTGATAAGGTAATCACTTTTTGAACGGTCAAATTTGTGGGGATAAAATGCTGCTGCGGCAAATATGCGATGCCATTTTTTATTTTATAAGCTTCATTGGTCACTTTATTATTCAATCGAATAAATTTATTTTCGGCTTGCAATGTCCCGTAAATGATTTTCAGCAAAGTTGATTTTCCGCTGCCATTGCTGCCAAATACGCCAATGACATCGCCCACTTCACATCGTAAGAATACATCAGTTAATATTTTTTTTTCGCCAAACGATTTATTAATGCTATCAACTTCTAAGATGTTTTCCATAAAACCAATAAAATGAGCGTAGAAAAAAATAAATTTAGCGCGAAGCAAAAAGCAAATAATTGCCATTTGCTGATGTGGTGGTTATAATAAAAGTAATACTCATTTTCCCTGTAATGTTCTTTATATAAATAAATGATCAGCACGGCAAACAAGCCCAAGTTCACAAATAGGGTACTGGGGTTAAATACCAAAGAAATGACCGCTAAAACCAAGTTGATCACTAACGCACTTTTGTAAAATTCCCAAAATAATTTTAACTGCATTTGAATTGATATTAAATGTTCGTAGAATGTGCACTTTTATTCACTTTCAAATCTGGTTTTTTTCCTCTAAAGATATCATTTCTCCTGAAACGCGCCCCCGATTTAGTACAAATTTTCAGTGTTGCAAACAGCAGTTGGCCGCCGATGATTCGGCACAACTCAAGCATTTGGCATTTTCAGTTAACAGGTCAATTTCCGCAAAACGATATGCCATCAATTACGTAAACTTTGTCTTTGTTCCATTTCAGGTTTCTCAAATATGCTTAATTGAAAACATCGTAAAGTCCCCAATACCAAAATAACATGATCAAAATCAATAAAGTAAAGTTATTGACAGTACAAAGTATTTTTGAACATACGTTCCAAGTATTATCAATGAGTACCTTTCTGTTGATCATCAATAACGGAATGAATAGCAACAGGACAAGGAAAGGTAAATAGGACACCACATCAATCAATCCAAACTTATAACGCTTGTAAGGTGCTGGGAAAAAATAGATGCCCATTTCTAGTTCCAGCACCACCATATAATATGCCATACACAGACTTAGTGCCGATAACAGCAATTTATACGTTGCAAACTTTATTTTTTTGTTTCTAAAATAGCTTATCAAAAAGTAGGGACAGGCGAAACTGAATAAACCGAAGCAACCCCAAAGTATATAGTTGATTAAGTTACTGTTGAGCGGTGTTTTATAATGTAGTAATTGCTGGTATTCGGCATTTTTGGCAAACAAAGTATCAATTTCAAACGAATGATCGCCTTTGGCTAATTCTTGTTTTAAGTTAAATTGGATTTGGTTTTTGTAGTTGTGGTAAAAATACAGATGAACGATTCCTTTTTGTAAATCCATAATAGAAGTGAGTAGCGTGCCATCTCCCATTCGGGGCCTGCATACATGCATCGTGTCAGACAGCGCTGTGCAAAACGCAAGACTCGTCCCTATTTTGTTTTTCAGGAAAGCAGCACCGTTTATGTAGCGCTCTTGTTTAACGCTGCTATAGTCTGTTATGGTGGAAGGACAGAAGTTCGCAAGCACATATTTTGGTTCATATCCTAAGGTCAGCGTATAGGGCTCCACCACCAAATAATGACCCGATTTGTCCGTGTAAAGAAACACATCATTACACAGCGTACTGTGGTCATATTGTTCAATGTATGCTTTTACTTCTTCAACCGTTCGGCACGCGTGTAAAATACCTTTGAGGTACTCAGACCGACTTGTAATTTGTTTTTTATTTATAAATTCTTTTCCATGTGCAGGCGTGGGGGTAGCGAGCGTGCCAAATGAAAGCCCGAATACGTTCATCCCCGATTGCGGTGTGAGGTCATGGCCACCTTGATAATTTGCGCCTGTAAAAACGGCGCCATATCCCTTTGTTTCAAACCAAATTTTTGGCCTCGTAAACCAAGTATCATAATTGATGCCGTACATGGTTTTGTTGCCGACCGTAACTTTATAGGTACTGCATGAAAATCCATTGTTACAGATTAAAAAGCAAATAAAAGTCAATACAATTGCTTGAAGTATTTTTGTTTTTTTCATGGAGATATTGGTTTAATTTTTTTCTGAAAAATAGATCAAAACCTTGTTTTTGGGTACCCAATTCCATATTGCAATTGCAACCATTATTACTGTTTTTTTGTTCCTGTCCAATGAGAAGTAAATTTCCGTCCAGGACAATATGAAATCCCAACCATCTTTCCACCATCCACATAACCAGAGTGATAGTAGGTGTTTTCTTTGTCGCCGGTTGTAAAGGCAAAATACAACTGATCCCAGTCGGTGTTAAAATAACCGCCTTTGAATTTTGTGCCATAGAATTCACCACTAAATGCTTTTCCCTTGCTTGTTTCAATGATAAAATCTTTGAAATAGGGTTCGCTTGATGGGCTTGGTCGCAAGTCCAAGAGCCAGGTGCCTTTTATTTTTTCAAGGTCATGCACCACATCCGCAGCACTTTCTTGTTTTGTAATCTCGGGTATGGAAGGTTTTTGTCCGTTACTGGCCAAGTACAACTGCTCTGATAGTTCATACAAGTTTGTCCCGTTGGTGTTGTTAAAAATAATAATTGATTTTTTATCTTCCATGGTATGAATCCAGTTAGAACAAGCCCCCAAAATTCCGCCCGTGCGGTAAATAAATGGTTTGCTAAAGGTGCCATAGCCGTCGGCATACCAAACACCAAATGCTGCCCCATTGAGGTTTTCGTTTGGTTTTATCATCAGCTTGGTGGTTGCCTCATTTAATAATTGATAACTAAAAATACCCGTGTCGAATTTTAGTAAATCTTCTACAGTCGAGTACATGGCACCTGCTCCAAAGAAATTCTCTATAAAATAAGGCTCATCAGAAGTAATGGCTTTGGTTGCCTCATCAATGGTGTATGATTCCGTTAATCCGACGATGATGTCTTTTGCCTGTAACATACCCGTGTTGTCCATTTTTAGCGGGGATAAAATATTTTCTTGCAATAAGGTTGCATAGGATTTCTTGCTCATGTTCTCAATAATTTTGTGCAAGATGATGTATTCGGTGTTGCTGTAATTGCTTTTTTCCCCGGGGGCAAACGCCAATTGACCGCTGCAATAGGTATCGATGTACGCGTCAATTGTCAATGGAATTTGATGCGATTTCATGCCAGCCTTTTCGGCAAGGTTCGGAATTCCTGAGCTGTAGGTGAGTAAGTTACGTATCGTCACTTTGTCTTTAGCTTCCCCTTTATACGTTGGATAATAGTTGCCAAAACTTGCGTTCAAATCAATTTTACCTTGTTCATAAAGTTGAAGGATCAGTACGGCGGTAAAGGCTTTGGTGATGGAAGCAATTTTAAATTTTGTCTTTGAGTTCATGCTCGTTTGGCTCTGCCTGTTCGAAATGCCGATGCCAGATAAAAAATCAATTTTGCCATTTGTTGCCACCAGAACGGCCCCATTAAAGTTCTTTTCTTTGTTGTAATAGTCAACAATTTTCGAATAATCTGCCTGGCCAACGCTTTGTTTGGCAGCAAATAGCATGATGAGCATTACTAAGATTCTTGTCATTTGTTTCATGTTCCCACATATTGTTGCGCTGTGTCGGTGCAGACGCGGCTTATTTATTTGATGGTCCATTCAGTAAATGTGGTACCGTTGAATTTACAGATGCCATTGCTATCGGTTCCAAACCACAGTTCGCTGTTTTTGTCTTTATAAATTGTATTTACGGCGTTGCTAGTAAGTCCATTTTCGGTTGTATAATGAGTCCATTTGTTGCCGTCAATTTTCCAAACACCAGCGTCCACCGTTCCAACCCAGATATTTCCGTTGTGGTCTTCGTTAATTGCATAGACACGAGCCAAAGTTCCTATGTCAGGCTTTCCAGTAGCTATAAAGTCGGTATTATTAAGGCCATTTTGTTCCGTGAAATTGGTCAAATTTTCCCCATCATATTTAAATAATCCTGCCCCATTATTTCCAAACCAAAGGTTGCCCTTACTGTCTTCAAATATACCAAGAACGGCAGGTCCAGCGAGTCCTTTTTCTTTAAACCAGGTGCGCTTTTTGCCATCAAATTGGCATACGCCTTCGGCTTGAGTTCCAAACCACACGTTTCCTTTTGTGTCTTTGAGGATGCAGTACACGCCATAGCGACTCAGCGAAAAAGGGGCGTTGCTTGGTGTATTAAAACTTGCCGGGGCAAAAGGGAGATAGGTGAGTGTTGATTCACTGTATCGGAATCCACCACCACCAGCATAAAACCATAAATCGGAGTTTTTTGATTTCCAGTCCGTTTCGGTGCCGTTCGTTATTTTGACCTGATCGGAATATGTAGTGAATTTTGTGCCATCAAATGTACTCATGCTGAATGTACCTGATTCAAACCAAAGATTTCCCAAATCATCTTCTTGTATGTTTATGACTTGATTGTCGGCAAGTCCGTCCTCTTTGGTATAATGGATGAGTGTTTTTGTATCGTAAAAATATACGCCGGCTCCATTTGTGCCAAACCAATAATTTCCCCTTTTGTCTTGGAAAATACTTCGTATTTGCGGGTCTATGCCTTTGGCTGCTGCATTCGGGCCGATTGATTGAGCTGTTAAGTGCGCATTATTGGATTCATTCCATGATTTATGATACGGTTGTCCGTGGCAGAAATTTAGATAAAGAACCAGCCACGTAATTACCGCTAATTTCGAAGGAATAATGTTGAATATAGTCATTTGTAACTCATTGTTAATTCGTTTATTTCCCATCAATTGGCTGCGCAATTTTTTCATGATTTAACAACGATAAAGTGGCAATTTTGTTGCCTAAATTGATTTGAATGTCCAAATATTTTAACATATAGGAAATGTGTCACCGCTTGGCTTCCACAGTGGGTTGCTGGAACATGTAGCTCATCGTAAAGATATTATTTTTTGGGAACTGTAAAAGTGGTTCCCAATAAAGAAGCAGCATTTCATTAAGCCGCTCAAGGACCAATTATAATTTAAAATTTAACGGAACGCCAATTTTAACTCTTTCAGCTTAAGTTGCGTTTGGTAGGTGGTGGTTGGGCTTTTGGCCGTTTTACGTTGCATGTCAGCTTCTAACCAATATTCGCCACAAATTGAAATCGAATAGTCTGAGTCTTTTTCACCTTCACTTGCCAGCCCTCTTGAGGTTTCTGAGGCCCGATTGAAAGCAATGACATAATAGTTGCCCGTTTTAAATGTTGAAAGGTATGGCCTGCATAATATGCCGTTGTCGCCCCAAACAGTCACTTTTTTTCGCGTTTCTTGTCCTTTGTAAACAGCAACGATTTCAACTTCCATAGACATCGGCATGTTCTCGTTGTAAATGTCTTTGAACGTTAAATATTTAGTCACTTTTATTAACGCGACAAATTGGGTTTTTTCGGCAACTTTTAAAAAGTTTCCCTGCGACTCGCAGTCGCAAGCAGCTGACCATTGTGTGAACGTCAAACAAATGAACATCAACAGTATTTTTATGTGTTTCATATATTGTACTGGTTTATCATAGTAGCGCCAACATGCTGTCAATTGAGGTTGTTGCGATTTTTTTTCTCATTAATTTATTTCATCTGTTCGGCTATGGCCTTGGGTTTGTTAAAGATAGCAATTGGTTATAAACGTACCATGTTACCTGCTCGAAACAACGCAGGTACCGCTACTTTCTGGTGTTGAAAAAACAATGGTAGCGGTTTCTGTTTTTTAACTGCTCAAAAAGTGCTAATCATCTTCCAATTCATCATTAACTAATTGGTTAATAATCTCCTTGCTTCTCCTTAAAGTCCGTGATCGTCATGCCATCATACCGATAAACCCCATGACCAGTGCCAAACCAAATAGTTCCATCAGCATCTTCTAGTATGCCAAATATCAGTTGTTTACTTGAAATTTCGGTGGCTGTTGGTTTTTCAGTAGATAAAGACTTTTTATCGTAACGAGAAAGCGTCCAGTGCTTATTATACATGGCAGTGGTTGACGAAGTCCAGATGTTTCCTTTTTTATCTTCCATTATTGATATTGCACCGAATTCCGAAAACTTTGAAAATGTACTGTCATCATAACGCCAAAGTCCGTTTTCGGCACTAAACCAAATAGTCCCTTTTTGATCCTCGGTGATACTCCACACGTTTACAAAGGCCTGACCTTCTTTATTTTTGAGCGCTGTAAATGTATTTCCATCAAAGGTAAAAAGTGCACCTTTGGAGCCAACCCATAATTTGCCCTTTTTGTCTTCCATGATCATCTGTACGCCCATAGGCTGACTCTCTGGAAAAGTTTTCCACGTCAAAGCTTCATGGATGGCATTCCCTTCTATGATATAATTTCGAAAGTATTTCCCATTGTAACAGCTTGCGCCTCCAGAAACGCCAAACCAGATGTTCCCTTTTTTATCTTCACAAATACTGGTAACTTCATTATTAAGAAGGCCTTCTTTGGTGGTGAAATGTGTAAAAGATTTGCCATCGTAATAATAGGCGCCTTCTCCAATGGTACCAAACCAAAAGTGGCCTTTTCGATCTTCAATAATCGAAAAAAAGCGAGCCGAACTCACTTTGCTTGTCATGTTGGTAAAAGACTTGCCATCGTACCGAAAAATACCGTCCCATGAAGCCATCCAAATATGGCCCTTTTTATCTTTCATCACCGTCCGAACAATGGAGTTTGGTCCAAAGGAACTAATGGAGTCTTTGGTTTCGGGCTTGATGCTAACTTTTGGCAAAGTTGTTTGCTGGTGTCCTTTGTTGGCGGTGTTGCCTTGATTGCAGCCGAAAAGCAGCATTACAAATAATAAAGTCGTCATTTTCATTTGTTGCGTTAGGTGATGGAATGCTGCGATTGTCAAAAAGCTTGTTGCCAACGTGGATGCGGGGTTGCAGCGGACGTCACTGTAAAAGATTTTGATGCTATCAAAGGTAAATTATTTTTATAAGGGTAGGAGGGAAGCTAATTGGAATTTCTAAAGGTTAGCTGAAGCACTTATCTCCATTATTTTAGCGTACTGCGTTTTTAGTCAGTGATTTATTTTCGATTAATTACATGAATTGTTGAACTATTTCTTCACGGACACCAATACTTTTATCCAAAGGAACACGACGTTTTTTAGGCTTTACTTACGTCCAAATATTGCTTTAGAACTTTTACATAATTTTCAAAAGCAAGGATTCCTTTGTTGGTTATTCGGCATTTAGTGACAGGATATTTATTTTTAAAACTTTTTTCGATCGTTACATAGCCGTTTTCTTTTAATTTATCTAACTGTAGACTCAGATTACCTGCCGATGCTTTTGTCATTTCTTTGATAGCCGTAAACTCAGCTTCTTCTACGCCCATCAAAATTGAGATAATGGCCAGTCGAAGCTGAGAATGTAAAATTGGATCTAGGTCATTAAACATGGGCAGTGCTTGATTTCATCATCAATCCTGGAATAAGACAAGAGAAAAGCACACCTATGGCAGTAAGTAGGAATTGGTATTCTATGGCGCACTTGGTAATCAATATACAAAGGAGCATCGATAGGACGCCACCAACCACCAAAGGTTTGAAGTGCGTAATGCCACCAATGATAAAATTCACCAACCCGAAAATTAGAAGTACACCGACACATAACATTTCTAAAAAATTTGATAGGTAAGTAAAATTCAACACGGCCAACCCAATACTCGCACCGATCCAACCGTAAGTGTATACTTTTTCGTTTAATGGGATCATGGTTTCTGTTTTGCTGTCTTTTTTTGATTGTAAATACGAGAATAAGCCCCCAACAGCAAAAAACAAGGTACTAATATTCGCTAAATTGGCGGTTACAGGCGTTTTAAAATGAGCATGAAGAAATTGGACAAAGTAAAATGCAGCTAAAGTAGCGCCCCAAATAATGTAGTAGTTGCTCGCACCTGTTTTTTGACTTGAACTGTGTTTTAAAGAAGACTCAATGATTGAAATTTGTTCTTCTGAACTTGGCATTTGTGTGCTCATGATGTAAAATATTTGATTATTAGATTACAAATGTAATCTAGTTAATTTTATTAACCAAATATTATTTGTGTAATGGTTTACATAAACAGGATATAAAATAAAATGCTGATCGTACAATGCGCCAGCAGCTAACTTTTTGAAAACTAGTAATTTTTCGGTCATGTAGCCTGGCACTTCACTGTGATCAACGAGCTTTATTTCAACGATCCACTTCCGAACAATGCCAACAGGTGCAAACTACAAACAGTTGCAGTGGCAGCTTGCTATTCTTTAACTATTTTGGTGGTGGTTATTCCGATTTCGGTATATACTTTTAGTATATAATTTCCTGTTTTCAAAGCGGTTACATCCACTTTGTTTTCGTGTACTGCATTTGAGCTGATAATTCTTCCCGTTATATCGTACACTTCCACTTTTACTATTTTTTCACTTGTTTTAAAGTGTAAAATATCTTTTACAGGATTTGGAAAGAGGGTTAGGTTATTAATATTGAATTGATTAATACCTAAATCATTTTGTATGGTCGTGGTATAATTATTAGTTACAATTGGCAAATTATAATCAAAATAAATATTTGCCAAATTGCTGAAACTATCACCCAAAACCATGGTCGAGTTTGTCTTGATTTTGAAGGCGACATACCCATCATTATTGGCATTATCAAAAGGAAGGTTGATGTTTTCAAAGATGAACTCTACTTTGTTGGTGTCCGCTATTTTGGTAACACAACCATGAGAAGCATCGGTCAGTTGTAAAGTGGAAATGTCAAATTTTGCTGTGTCAATCATATCTTTTACCACGATGTTTTGAGCAGGAAAAGTACCTGTGTTTTCAAAACGAATCATATAATGCACATATTTGCCAATCATACTCTCGCTTATTGTATTGCCTTCTAAACACGTTTTATCATTTGGATCAAAGGAGTTGACAACTACTTGCGCTAATGCAAAAGTGTTGTCATCTGGCGTTTCATCTGTGTTTAATCCATTAATCGTCGCTGTAAAACTCAAATAATCACCTGCATGTACTGCTGGCGTTGCAGTGGGGGAATTTACATGTAAAGTAACCATCATTTCACCCGATTGAAAAGGAGCAATGGAACCAATAGGCCAAGCAAGCGTGCCCGCACTTTGTGTGATTGGCGCAACACCCGACGAAGCATAATCTAAAATTGCATCGTTGTAATTAAAATTAATAGTACCATTTTCTGCAACAACGCCTTTATTTTTATATTTTATTTTATAAGTAGCCTCAAATCCGGGTCGAGCAGGAATGAGTGGAATAACCACCACTTCTAAATCGTGGTGAATGCCATTGGGAACGATGCAAAAATCTTGCGTAAATGGACTCGTTGTTGCAGGAAAAGTTACTGTCGCACTTGCTGGAGAAGCGTTAAAATAAGTTGGATTTTCAAATTGTGGCGTAATGGTATGTGTACCAGCAGGGACTGGAATGGAATAATTACTCGTTGCATTTGAAATTAAACTTCCGGTGGTTGTGCCATTGGAAATAGTGAATTTTAGATGGGCGTATATGGCATCTAACACATCACATCCGTTGGTATTGAAATCAATTTTCTTGTTTCCTTGCATAGTATAATAGGTCCCGCCCGGTGTAAAACTGCAATAGCTGTTTATGTTACAATTGGTATAGCCAAATCCTGTTAATGTATTTTGTAT
Organism: Flavobacterium sp. BFFFF2; assembly: GCA_002256385.1. Taxonomy (GTDB): domain Bacteria; phylum Bacteroidota; class Bacteroidia; order Flavobacteriales; family Flavobacteriaceae; genus Flavobacterium. The sequence continues at coordinate 17,290 of NKJD01000025.1, read as the reverse complement.
ACTAGTAAGTTGAACTTCATCTGCACAGATGTAAGCAATGTTAGGGTTACCAGTAAAAATGATCTCTTCATCACGCCCATTTTTTATAAACAAACTTGTAAGTTGGTTGTTGAAGCAATATAACGTTTGAAGATTTGTTAATCCTTGCACATTTAAGGTTGGAAGTTGGTTGCCCTGGCAAGATAAAGTTTGAAGGTTTGTTAATCCTTGAACATTTATGGAAGCGAGTTGGTTGTTATTGCAATATAAAGTCTGAAGATTTGTCAATCCTTGTACATTTAAGGAGGTAAGTTGGTTGTACTCGCAATTTAAATATTGAAGATTTGGCAATCCTTGCACATTTAAGGTCGGAAGTTGGTTGTTATCACAATATAAATATTTAAGATTTGTCAATCCTTGTACATTTAAGGCAGGGAGGAAGTTGTGATTGCAATATAAATACCGAAGATTGGTCAAATTTTGTACATTTAAGAAAGTAAGTTGATTGCTTTCGCATCTTAAAAATTGAAGATTGGTAAAAGCTTCAATACCTGTCAGGTCTGAAATAGAAGAAAATACCAAATCAAGAGAGGTAACCGCTAAGGCTTCAGTTAATTGAATTTGTCCATCAGCATTAAGATCTTTTCCAAGTGTAATCAGCTTTGCTTTAAAATTGGCATTGGGTATATTGACAATTTGTCCATGACAAATCACCGTTAAGAAAATTAGAATAATAGTACATTGTGTTTTCATGTTTTAGTTTGTTATGCGTTTCGTTTTCAAAATGTTGTCGGCCAATTTATCTAAATTCCGTAAAAATACAGACAGCCACCTACATGTGGATTGTTTTGAATGAGCCTTTACTTTTTTGTTGTACAATACGAGTGCTTTTGTTTGATTTAATTTTACCTATTTTGATGTGAAGCGGGCTGCTGGCACGCAATTAAAAATTACAATGATGCGGTCGGGCAGCCATTCTGGGGAGCACAAAAATAAAGCACTCCCATGCATCCATTACTGTCATCGTCACATATACTGTTGTTCGTTCGGGCAAATTACCCATTGGGTTTTCTCTTTTTTCTATTTTATTTTAAGCTTGACAATGCTTCATCCGCACTCATTGGGACTTCGATCTAATCGCAATAACAAACAAGTTTTAATATATTCCGATCAAATATAGTGTTATCAACTACTTGTCAGTGACAAAAACGCTTTTTATATTGGTTACTTTCCATTTACAGTAAAGGGCTAAATGCATCCAAGCGGCTATTTGCTGTTATTTGGTTACCTAACTGATGCTCTTAAAGCGGCTCTTTGAACCCCAATATACTTTTTACTCTTTTAATGTTTTCTGCATTTAAAGGTTTTGCCAAAAAACCGGCAATACACTTTTCATTTTTTGCTCGTGCTAGGTCTTCAGGATTGATGCTTGATGAAAGTATAAAAATGGTTGTTTTCGCTTCAAAGTGGGCAAACTCACTTTTAAAAGTTTCAAAAAAATCCCAGCCATCCATCACGGGCATGTTAATATCCAGAAAAATGACTTCTGGAAAACGTTCCATCGAAATTTCGCCGCTATCAAGTTTCTTGAAGAATGCTATTGCTTCTAGTCCATTGTAGGCTTCAATGATGGTATTACAAAATTTATCAGCGTTCAAATGAAAACCATTTAAAGTTTGAGTTACTTGGTCATCATCGATTGATAAAACGGTATTAATCATTCAATTTTATTTAAAAATTATTGTAAAAGTAGTACCAATATTTACTTCGCTTTCTACTTCGATCTTTGCGCCAAGTGAAGTTAATTGTGAATGCACCAGGTAGAGTCCAATTCCTTTGCTGTTTGTGTTGTTGTGAAACCTTTTGTATAATCCAAATATTTTGTCTTTTGCTAGGGCCATATTTATGCCAATTCCATTGTCAGAAAAAATAAGCTTTGTATCTCCATTTGGTTCTTTGCTTGTTTTTATGGTAATGATTGGGGTTCTATCGGGATGACTATACTTTACGGCATTGGTTAATAAATTCAAAAATACACTTTCTAAATAAACATTGGCAAAAATTACGGATGGCGCCGCCGTGAAGTCGGCATTGATTATTACCTTTTTTTCTAGTAATGACATGGAAAGTGACTCCGATATTTTTTTAAATATTTCTCCAAAGGTCAATTGGTCTTTTTGTATATTTCTGTTTTCTTTTATTATTAAAATCTCAATTAAATCGTTTAAGGTTTCATTTAAATGCTGGGTGGAGGTTTTAAATCCATCAATCAGTTGCAAGGTTAGTTCATCGGTACCGGCTCCGGGTTGAATAATTTCGCAAATAGAGAGTAGGTTTGTTAATGGAGCCCTCAAATTGTGCGTGGTTATGTAACTGAACTGTTTCAACTCAAGGTTGCTTTCAATCAATTCTTTCTGTAAGGTTTCCTTTTCTTGCGCTGCTTCTATTTGTTTGGTTACATCGCGCTCTACCGCGATCCAATGTGTAAACCATCCTTTTTCATTGGCAATTGGTATAATTTGCATGTTCAACCAAAACTTTTCGCCATTTTTTCTGGAATTACAAACGGTTGCTTCACATGATTCCCAATTTTTTAATGATCGATAAACCCGATCTAATTCTGACCTGTCTGTATCTTCATTTTGCAAAATTCTAGGCGTTTTCCCTATTACTTCTTCTGCAGTATACCCCGTCATTTCTGTAAACGCTTTATTTACAAATAAGATACGAGGCCCTGGCAAATCGTAAGGTTCCGCTTCGGTTACTAATATAGAATCATTAATATTTAAGATCACCGATTCCATCAGTCGCAATCTTTCCTCTTCTTCTCTTTGTTGGGTGATATCTTGCATTGCACCCACCATTCTAATGATTGTCCCGTTCTCATCTTTAATGGCAAACGTTTTATCTTTTACTGTCGCGTAAGTGCCATCTGCCTTTTTTATTCTGTATTCTCCTACCCATTTATTGTTACTTGCATCTGAACTCAGAACGGCATATTGGTCGTCCGTTATTGAATCAATATCATCAGGATCAATATTTTTCCGCCAAATATTATCTTCCATTGGCACCCATCCTTCACTCACGGGATGACCGAAGAATGTAGTAAAGTTTTTACTAATAAAAGTCTCTTTTTTTAGTAGGTCTGCTTCCCAAATGATGTCCGATGTGGCTAAGGTGGCGTATTCGTAGCGTTGGTTGCTTTGTTTCAAATCGTCCTCGGCTTTTAATTTCTCAGTTACGTCGTACACAAAGGCACAATTAAGTTCGATGTCACCAAATTGAATCATGTTTGGATTAATCTCCACATCAATGATGGTTCCATCTTTTTTGGTTCCTTTGGTTACAAATTGTAAACTCTTCTTTTCCATCAACTGATCCCACTGTTGTTTCCAAGTTTCCGTGGTATAAACGGTGCTAAAGTCAAACACTGTTTTGGTATTTACCTCTTCGATACTAGCATACCCGTACATTTTTGCATAAGCTGGGTTGCAATTATAAATTGAACCATCTGCTTTGAAATATACTAAACCCCATGCTGCATTATCTATGGTAAATGCAGACAATTTCATGTTTGATTCAATTCTTTTTTTCTCTGTAAGGTCTGTTATATAGACGCAGTCAATTTCTAAAGAACCAAATTCTACAATGTGTGCTTTGATCTCTACGTCTTTGACTTTTCCATTTTTCATTCTTCGTGTAGTTTCAAAAGTCTTTCCGCCACTTTCTTTCAAAACCTTCCAATAGTCACGCCACGATGTAGCATCAAATCCACCATGCAAATCATACATTTTTGCATGATGAACTTCCTCTTTTGTAAACCCATATTCATTTAAATAAGCCTCGTTAAAATCAAAAAAGGAACAATCTTTTCTTAAAAAGACGGTGGGTGTCAATGAACTCTTAAATGCATATTCTGCAAAGGCAAGTCTTTCTTCTAATTTCTTTTTCTCTGTGATGTCTCTATAAAAACCAAAATTTACTATCGTACCATTTAGTTTAATTGAATTGGTGCTAACGGCTACCTCAATGGTTGTTCCATCCTTTCTTTTAAATGTCGCATCAAATGTTTGATTCGGCACTTTGATCAACTCGACCCATCGTTGTGCCCAATATTCTTTATTCACTGCTGGGTTTATATCCATTAATGTTTTGCCCCTAAACTCTTCATAACTATAGCCGAACATGTTGGCAGTTGCTTGGTTAAAATCAATGAATAACCCATTTACATCTAAAAAGAACATGGCGCTATCTGTGTTCTTGTAAGAGTAATCTAATAATTGCAATTGTTGTTCCTGCTTTCTCTTTTCGGTAATGTCGGTGTAAAAAGCAAAATTCACCGTAATTTCACCCAAGGTAATTACGCTGGTTTTCACTTCCACATCAATCAGTGTACCATCTTTCTTTTTGAATTTTGTATAAATAGTCTGGTCATTGTTTCTTGCCAAATCTATCCACCTAATTACCCAAAATTCCTTATTGATGATCTGGTCAATATCCATGATGGTTATATTCTTAAATTCTTCATGCGTATAACCAAGCATGTTTGCCGTTGCAGTATTATAGTCTAAGAAGCTGCCGTCTTCTAAAATGAAGGACATGGCAGTAGCTGTGTTTTTAAAGGAGTAGTCCAATAATTGCAATTGTTGTTCCAGTTTCTTGTTTTCAGTGATATCGAAAACTCCTGCGCAACAAAGATCAATTTCGCCATATTTTAGGTAATTAATTTTGATAATCACATTTATTTGACTGCCATCTTTTTTCCTTTGCTTCGTTTCTATAGTAGCTTCTCCGTTGGTTTTTACATACGACCAAAATGTGGCCCATTTGTCTGTATTGTATTCTTCGTCAAGGTCATGAACCTTCATTCCGAGCATTTCATCTCTGGTATAACCCAGATTTTCATAAGCGGTTGTATTTATATCGAAGAAACCCGCATCTTCTCGTACCAGATAGATGGGTAAGGCCGCATTTCTAAAAGCAAAATCAACCAAATGAACTTGTCTTTCTTGGGTTTTTTTCTCTGTAATATCAGTAAAGAATACACAGTTTAGCTCCTTATTGCCATATTGAATAAAGTTGGCCTCTATGTTTACAAAAATCATTTCTCCGTTTTTCTTCCTCAACGTACTTTCAAAACTTAATGATTTAGCTTGCTTAAGTTCTTCCCAATGAATGGGCCAATTGTTGTATTGGTAATCAGGATCAATATCGGGAATAGAAATGGAGGCATATTCTTCTTTAGTGTAGCCCAGCAATTGGTGGGCTGCTTCATTGAAATCATAAATAGACGCATCTTCGGATAGGATATTGATCGGCGTGGTCGAATGTCTAAAAGCAAAATCTACGAGGGCCATTTGTTGGTCTTGCTTTTTCTTTTCGGTAATGTCTAGCACATAGCTGCAGTTCAATTCTAAGTCGCCATATTTTACAAAGTTCGCTGTAATGATTACGTCTATAAGCGTACCATCTTTCTTTTTTTGTTGCGTTTCTACGGAAATTTTCTTCTTTTCTTTCAAATTAGCCCATACACTTGCCCACTTTTTTTCGTCATAATCTTGATCTAAATCATAAATTTTTAACGAATACAATTCCTCGCTTGTATAACCTAAGTTTGTGGCACCAATGTCATTAAAATCGCAGATGCTCGCATCTTCCAAAACATAGTAAATTGGTATCGAAGCATTTTTAAAAGTATATGCAACCAACTTTAATTCTTCTTCTAATAGCTTTTTTTGCTTCGCTTCAATGATGAACATGAGCTGTTTGGAAAGCTTCGTTAAGGCCTCTCTTTGCTCGTCGGTCAGTTTGCGTGGCTTTTGGTCAATTACACAGAGTGTTCCCAATGCAAACCCATTGGCATCTACGAGGGGAATGCCCGCATAAAAAACAACATGTGGCGCGCCTGTAACAAAATCATTATCGTGAAAGCGCTCGTCCAAGCGAACATCTTCAATTTCAAATAGTGTTTGGGGATCGTTGATGGCATGGGCACAAAAAGAAAGATCTTTATGTGTTTGATTGATTTCGAGCCCTAAATGCGATTTGAAAAACTGCCTGTCTTTATCTATTAATGTTATTAAACTAATAGTCGTTTGGCAAATGACAGAGGCAAGATAAGTAATATTATCAAAATCGGCTTCTGGCAAAGTGTCTAATAGCTGGTAGCTGTTTAGTGCCTTTATTCTATCATTTTCATTGAAAGGCAAGGAAGGGATTCTCATAATAAATATTTTATCAAAACCAACAAATGTTGCAAAATAGAGTATAACAGGGCAATATATAAAATTTTACATAAAGGAGTATGTTTAGAGGGAAGAAGAAAGATGTTTTTCATAAGAAATTCAGGTTTGAAAATGACTACTTTCTTTTGAAAGACCTTTGTTCATTTTCTTTGCTGGCCCAAAGAAAACGAACCTGTAGGGGCGACTCTTATGGTCGCCCGCAATCAGGGTCGCAAAAAAACGTTTTTGTTCGCTGTTGGCTAGAACAATTTGTTCATTGTTTTAATATTGCTTTTCATAAGAAATTCAGGTTTGAAAATGACTACTTTCTGTTGAAAGACCTTTGTTCATTTTCTTTGCTGGCCCAAAGAAAACGAACCAAAAGAAAGGGCCTTTTTGGCCCGCATAAAAGGTCATTTTTGCCTTCGGCAAAACCACTTTTTCAAGCCGAAATTTTCTCCAAGGCTTCAAAAATTTTGCCGGCTTGAAAAACCTATGACTACATATGCGGGCCGGCACTTTTGTGGCTTCGCAGAACAGTAGGCATTGATTGAACATTTTAGAATTACTTTTCATAAGACCTTTTGGTTCTTTGCTCATTTCAAGCCGAAAATCCCTTTTTCTAAAAACTACTTTCTAAAATTTCAACAATTAATTTTATAACAAGGGTAGTCCCGGACTTCCACTGGAAGTCCTCCTCTATTTATCATAGGCTTCGCGATTTTTTGCGGCTAGCGAAACCTATGACATGAAGTGGTTTAAACTTTTTTGATTGCAGCGAAAAATGAGGATTTTTGTTCCAGATTTTAGCTTTTTTGCACTGCATAGCAGCGCTACGGAGTAATAAAAAGCTGAAATATGGGGCGGAAAGACCATTTTGCAGCCAATTGAAAAAAGTTTAAACCACTTCAAAATATGCGGGCCGCAACAGTTAAGCTTCGCAGAACAGTTAACATTGATTGAACTTAAAAATATAGCTATTCTTCTTACTGCTAATTACCTGAAACATTACAGCAAAAAAATGACAGCCCACAAGCCGTTACTAAATAGTCATAACCTTAAACCTTAAACCTTAAACCTTAAACCTTAAACCTTAAACTTGAAACTTGAAACTTGAAACTTCTTCATTGCTGGCCCAAAGAAAACGAACCAATTTCACGGTTTTTATGTTACACAGACATTCACAAATATGGTTTGTTGATCATCATAGAAAGCGATGAATAAATAATGATCTTCTTCGCCTTTAATTGGTCTTGTAAAACTTGTTTTAAAGTGCTTCTCTGTCTTATTTCCTAAAGTATAAAAGTATTCCTCAAACCCTATATTTTGTCCATTTTTAGTAAATCGATTGTCGGATTCAAGTTGTGTTAAAAGTGTTTGGTAATCTTCTTTTGATAACTTTATTTGAGAGCTTGAACAATAATCTCCATGAAAATCTGGATAGGAAGATTTTTTAGAAATAAATTCGGCCGATTTTGGAATTTCTCTTAACGTAACTGTTTTGAACTCTGCTTCATAAAAACTTTCATCCGGAAAAAAGGCGTTAAAAGTCTGATAAGCTGAAAACAAGAATAATGCGAATAGATAGATTCTGTTAATTTTCTTGCTGTTGGTTGCCGTTAATTTTCCACTTTTTAGCAGTTTGTTTTTTATAGGCAAGTAAATTAAATATAACATTCCGCCACCTATTCCGACAAAAATACAAGTGAAAAAGAAAACAAAAAATCCAATTATTATATATCCCATTTTATAAATTAATTTGTGATCCTTTTAAAGCTGTTAAGTTGAAAGAGCAGGTGAGGCATATTGTCGCAAGCAGATTTTCAGTGTTTATTTATACTTTTCAAACCGCGTCGGCAAAAATATTTTTCTTTTTTGTAAACTTAAAAAAACGGCAAAAAATGAAAAGCAGATTTACTATTTACAAGCATTATTTTCTCCACAAGTACCCGCTTATGTCCATCTGATGTTGGCAGCAGCCCTATTTTATTTTAATTTTACCTCTGTAAGGAGCAAGCTAATTATATTTAAATGCTAGCTCACAACCATCAGGCTTATTGTAAAAATCAATATCCCCAACTATTAAAGGTAGGTCAATGCATAGAGGTGCTAAAAAAGTAACCCATCCATTTTCTACGAAACATCAGTCAAGTAGGAGGGAAGTTACTGTTTATGCGACTACAACACTCAATTAAGAATGGATAAGATCACTTCCATAATATTTTTGCTCGATATGGGCTTTACCAAGTAACCTGACAGTTCACTGATGCTTTTCGCTCTGGAAACATCTTTTTCATCAACAGAAGAACTTACCATGTAAATGACGACTGTTTTAGGCATCATAGCTTTGATAAGTAGGTATTCTTCCAAAAACTCCCACCCATCCATCACAGGCATGTTGATGTCTAAAAATAGGACATCAGGAATGTTTTCTTTATTTCCCATTTCATCCTTTAGGAAATTAATCGCTTTCAGCCCATTTGAAAACACGACAATCTTATTGACTAATTCCGTCTTTTTCAGCAGCACTGAGGTAGTGAACTGATAGATGTCATCATCGTCTATGATGCCGAAAGTATTGATCTTTTTCATAAATATTCTATTTAGGAATTGGACAAAAGTTTGCGCTTGTTTTCCTAGTAAAAATAGCACATTTTTTTAAGTTTACCGATTAGGGGCATTGAAATAGATAATGAATTTGGTTCCTTTATCTACCTCACTTTTAGCACTAATGGTGCCGCCCATTGTTTCAATTTGATTCTTGGTGATAAACAAGCCCGTACCTTTCGCATCAGGATGCGCGTGGAATGTTTTATTGAGGCCAAAAAGTTTTGCGCCATACTTTTCTAAATTGATGCCTAATCCGTTGTCTTCGCAGGTTAAGCTAATGATGCCATCTTGATCAATATTCGATTTAAAAATAATTTGCGGCGCTCTTTCGGGCGATCGGTATTTAATGGCATTCGTCAGTAAGTTTAGAATAATGCTTTCTAGATATACTTTTGGATAGTTGATTTTTTCGCAAGCAGTGAAATCACAGGCAATAGTGGCCGCCGTTTCTTTTATTTGCGTTTCCAAATTGATGATATGGCTTGATACAATTTCTTGAAAGAAAAGTTCTTCTTTGGGTATTTCCGTATTTTGCCTTATTTGAACCACATTTGTCAAATCGGTTACGGTAGTGGAGAGATTTTCAAAGGCGATGTTGATTTTTTCAATGAACATGTTGCGCATTTCTTCATCCTCCTCCTCATTTAACAGACTTAACAAACCCGCCAAATTGGCAACGGGTGACCTTAAATTATGCGAAACGATATAGGTGAAATCTTCTAGAATCTTCCGCTTTTTTTCAATCCGATGGGTCAATAACTCCAGGCTATCAATATTGCGTTTGAGTTCGAGTTCATATAGTTTCTGTTGTGTAATGTTTTTGGTGATTGTTAACACATCGTTCGGCGTGTCGCCCGTTTGATTTTCAAGCGGAATAATGGATAGCTGAAAATAATTATGGTGGTCGATATTGGTATACGTTTCAAATTCAAACGTTTTTGGTTTATTTGTTATAAAAGCCGTTTCTACGTGGCTAATGAATAATTCATTGATCTTGTTATCTCCATCACCTTGAACATCCCGCATATTTTTCCCAATAATGCTATTGGCTTCCATGGTGCGTACTTTGCTAATGGAATCATTGATGAATTGGTAGGTTAAATTTTTGTCGATGCGTGTAATGATATCCGGATTGCTATTGACCAGTGTCTTAAATTGATTTTCACTGATCGATAACTTTTGGTAGGCAACGGCTAAGTCATTTGTTTGTTCTTCAATGATGCGTTGTAAATCGGCTGGCGATCGGTACTTTAATGCTTTTGGCAAGAAACGGTAAAGTACAAAGACCGTAATCCAAGATATCACAGCCGTCATCAGTAAGACTACCGCATTTAACCGGTACACAGGCGTCCAAAATATGATGGCGTCGATAATATGCGTTGCGCCGCAAAAAAAGATAAAGAGCATGAAGCAGAGAAACACCCTGTTCACTAATTTTTCTTTCCTTCTTTTGACAAATTTGTATAATAGAATGGGGATCGATAGGTAAGCTAAGCCAGTGGCAATATTTGCCGCAATGTAAAGCCAACCGAGCGTTTCAGACCATTGCCCGCAAATCCAACGCGGCATAAATCCAGCAGCGCTAAATAGATTTTTTATGATTTCAAAAATTTCATCCATGTTATTACCTATTTATTTGTCCTATTAACATGCTCTTCAAGGGGCAACTCAGGCTTCATGATCTATTTTTTATGTAACTAGGCGCGTACTATAGAAACCAACGACAACTATGTTGAAACAGGCAGGATTTTAGCGTTGGGAATTTTCAATGTCAAACCGCGGTGGCGAAAACATTTTTATTTTTTGTAAACTTACAAAAAATGGCAAAAAATGAAAAGCAGATTTACGATTTACAAGAATTATTTTTTCTGCAAGAATCCGCTGGTGTTCATGTGATGTTGGTAGCAGCCCTAGTTTATATTAATTCCACCGCTGCTAGGCGCAAGTTAATGATATTTAAATGCGGACTCAAAACAACCAGGCTTGTTGAAAAAAATCAATAGCCCCAGCGTCTTAAGATAGGTCAATGTGGTGAGGTGCAATAAAAAGTACAATGGATTTAGATCGGGGTAAGCATATTTTGAATCCCTGCCTGTTGACATCAGTTTGACCTGATTCATTTTGTTTTTTTAGAACAAAAAAAAACGGAAGAAAGCCTCTTCCGTTTTAATAATTACCATTGAAAAAAAATACCTGAATGGCTTACATTTTTGGCATCAATACTTTGTCAATTAAATGAACGACCCCGTTGGAGGCTTCCACATTTGCGGTGGTCACGTGGGCGCCGCCAATCATGACTTTGTCGGCATGTACCGATACTTTTAATTTTTCACCTTGTAAGGTGGTAAGTTCTGCACCGTCTTTTAAATCGGCAGCCATGTGTTTGCCACTGACTACATGGTAGGTCAGGATGTCGGCTAGTTTGGCTTTGTTTTCTGGTTTTAACAGACTATCCACGTCTTTTTGAATAGCGGCAAATGCGGCATCGGTAGGGGCAAAAACGGTAAAGGGGCCTGCGCCTTCTAAGGTGGTTACCAAGTCGGCTGCTTTTACTGCGGCGGCAAGTGTTTTGGCACTTTCTGTAGCTAAAGCTACAATGTTTTTTGTAGTTGACATATCTTTTCTTTAGTGTTGCAGATGCATTTCTGCAACCCTGCAAAACTGGCTTGCTTTGACCACTTATTTGTTATACAATTAATACTGGGAGTTGCATGGTTCTCCGATTTTTAAGCGGCGCTAAAATCATTTATAGTGCAACAATCATTTTACCAATATTTTCCCCTGCAAACAAACCCAGCAGTGCAACTGGTAATTGATCAAATCCTTTTACAATGGTTTCTTTATAGGTTAATTTGCCTTCTTTGACCCACAAGCCCAATTGTTTTCGTCCTTCATTGAACTGACTTTGGTAGTTTACCACGATAAAACCTTGCATGCAGACGCTTCTGGTTAATATCATCGGTTGCAGCCGCGGTCCCATGGGGATGTCCGTACTGTTGTCCAAGGCAATTTGTCCGCACAATACAACTCGGGCATGGAAGTTTATGTTGCCAATAACGGCATCTGAAATGGCGCCACCGACATTATCATAGTAAATATCGACGGCTTTTGGGCAAGCTGCAGCAATGGCTTGTGGTAGGTCGGTACTCGTTTTGTAATTGATGACTTCATCATATCCAAAATCGCTTTTTAATAATGCACACTTTTCGTCGCTGCCCAGAAATCCTAACAACCCGACATCCTTTTATGATGTTTTACTGCCTAGCTTTTTAAAACTGATTCAGAAACGATGGGGATGTTTAAGACCTTTGAAATCAGGCAGTTTTTTTCTGCGTCTTTGGTGAGGGTGTCAAACTCGGCTGCCGTAATGCCAGGTATTACCCCCGTAATGGATAAATGAATGTTTGTAATTTGTAAACCTTCCATGGTTACAATGGCTTCCGTGTCTAAGGATGTGGGCGTCCACTCTTTTTGAGTAAGCATGGCTGCCACAGCCATTGTAAAACATCCCGCATGGGCTGCGGCCAATAATTCCTCAGGGTTTGTTCCGGTAGCTCCGTCTTCAAACCGTGTTTTATAGCTGTAATTGGTTTGCTTTAAAATATGGCTTGCGGTGCTAAGGGTGCCTTTACCTTCTTTTAAATTGCCTTCCCAATGGGCTGTTGCTGTGCGTGTCATGTTGTTTATATTAGTTAATTATTTATTTCATTAAAGATTGAAAGGTGGTAGCCTGCCGCTTATTTAACTTTTTAAAACGTGGCTGCATCAATGACAAAACGGTAACGGGCTTCTTTGTTCACCACTTTGTTCCATGCGTCATTAATTTCGTCGGCTTTAATGAGTTGTATTTGCGGATAAATTTGATGTGCGGCACAATAGTCCATGACCTCTTGCGTTTCGGGGATGCCACCAATTAATGACCCGTTAAAATTTACCCGATTAAAAACCATATTGGTCTGATTGATTTTCAATGCGCCGTTGATCGGGATCCCCACTTGCGTAAAATAACCGAAAGGTTTGACACAGGAAATGTAATCGGACATCTCATAAGCATAAGGCACCGTGGAAATCATGAAATCCAATGTTCCAAACCAATGTTTTAAGTCGGCAGCCGAACGCACGACTATTACTTCTTTTGCGCCAAAACCCAAGATGTCTTTTACTTTTAAGGGCGAAGTTGTAAAAGCATAAACTTCCGCGCCTTTTGAAACCGCCAATTTAATGGCCATGTGTCCTAATCCGCCAATGCCTACGATGCCCATTTTGTCGCCTTTCTTCATTTTTACTTGTATCATGGGCGAATAGGTGGTAATGCCTGCGCAAAGCAATGGGGCTGCGTATTGCAATGGGATGTTGTTTGGAATCTTAATGGCAAAATGTGCTTTGACTACGATGTTGGTGGCATATCCGCCTTGGGTAATGGCGGTGGGTGAGGAGGGTTCGGGAGCACCATACGTGCCCACCATGCCTGTTGTTTCGCAATGTTGTTCTGAGCCATTTTTACAACTGTCGCACTGCATACAACTATTCACCATGCAGCCCACGCCCGCTTGGTCGCCAATTTTAAACTTGGTGACATTTTTACCTACTGCCGACACAATGCCTGCAATTTCGTGTCCCGGCACTTGCGGATACTGCTGTTTTCCCCAATGTCCTCTGATGGTATGGATGTCGGAGTGGCAAATGCCACTGAATTTGATGTCAATTAAAATGTCATCGTCGCCGACGGGTCTGCGCTCGAATGGCCATGAAACCAATGGTCCTTTTTCGTCGGTTCCGGCATAGCCTTTGGACGGTATGTTTTTGCTCATTGCGTTTGATTTATTGGTTTGTGAAAAAATGTCTAGTGGGTTGACCAGCAAAACACCCGCCATGGCCGCTGATGATTGCTGAATAAATTGTCGCCTTGATTGGTTATTTATAGGATGCATGCTTCTCTTTTTTAGTTTTTTAAATGTTGTTTTTGATCAGGCAATTCCTTGTGCTTTTAGCTGGAAATCTATTCCCCGATTCATTAAGCTTGATGAAATATGGCATCAATTTCTTTTGAAAGCGCCCTGTCCTTTTCTGTAATACAATCGTTGGCGTCGTGTGTACAAAGTTGGATGTCGACCTTATTGTATATGTTGCACCAATAGGGGTGATGCCCCATTTTTTCCGCAGCAAAAGCGACTTTGGTCATAAAAGTAAAAGCGGCTACAAAGTCTTTAAATTCAAAACTGCGCGTCAGTTTATTGTTTTCTTCTTTCCACATATTAATTGTTTTTTAATTTGCTTTCTCTACGCTGTTAATGCCACAATGGCTAATCATGATTACTTTGTTGCCATTGGCTGTACGTAAAATGGCACTGATTCATTCATTGTTTTTTCATCAACTTTGACCACTTGACCACGAAGGCCGCAAGGATGACTATTACTTGAATCAGGATCGATCTCTTATTTTTCATTTTATATTGTTTTGAATTACCTGTAACTAATTATACCGCATAATTACTGCGGGATGCTGAGGGAGGTGTTATATAATTTTTGGAAGGAGTTGTAATATTAGAGGGAAGAAGCAGGAAGAAAGAGGAATGATGTTTTTCATAAGACCTTTTGTTTTCTACCAGACCAATTACTGTTGAAACAACATTGTTCATTTTCTTTGCTGGCCCAAAGAAAACGAACCAAAAGAAAGGGCCTTTTTGGCCCGCATAAAAGGTCATTTTTGCCTGCGGCAAAACCAGTTTTTCAAGCCGAAATTTTCTCCAAGGCTTCAAAAATTTTGCCGGCTTGAAAAACCTATGACTACATATGCGGGCCGGCACTTTTGTGGCTTCGCAGAACAGTAGACATTGATTGCATATTTTAATATTGCTTTTCATAAGACCTTTTGGTTTTGGTCTGACCTATTTCTGTTGAAAGACCTTTGTTCATTTTCTTTGCTGGCCCGAAGAAAACGAACCAAAAGAAAGGGCCTTTTTGGCCCGCATAAAAGGTCATTTTTGCCTTTGGCAAAACCACTTTTTCAAGCCGAAAATCCCTCCAAGGCTTCGCGATTTTTTGCGGCTTGAAAAAGCTATGACTACATATGCGGGCCGGCATCAGTACAGCTTCGCAGAACAGTAGGCATTGATTTAAATTAAAAATACATCTATTATTCTCACTGCAAATTACCTGAAACATTACAGCAAAAAAAATGACAGCCCACAAGCCGTTACCAAATAGTCAAAACCTGAAACTTGAAACTTGACCCGAGACCCGAAGGGGCGAACGGAGCGAAGCTAAACTTGAAACTTTTTCATTGCTGGCCCAAAGAAAACGAACCTGTAGGGGCGACCCTTGTGGTCGCCCGCAAACAGGGTCGCAAAAAAACGTTTTTGGTCGGCTGTTGCCTAGAACAATTTGCTCATTGTTTTTATATTGCTTTTTACAAGACCTTTTACTTTCTCCCAGACCTATTTCAGTTGAAACAACATTGTTCATTTTCTTTGCTGGCCCAAAGAAAACGAACCAAAAGAAAGGGCCTTTTTGGCCCGCATAAAAGGTCATTTTTGCCTGCGGCAAAACCACTTTTTCAAGCCGAAAATCCCTCCAAGGCTTCGCGATTTTTTGCGGCTTGAAAAAGCTATGACTACATATGCGGGCCGCACCTGTGAAGCTTCGCAGAAAAGTAGACATTGATTGAAAACCTTATTTTGTCATTTCGACGAAGGAGAAACGTAAGTTCAGCGAAGCTAAATCTCATCATCATGGTGTTTATTTCACGCGATGGTTCATGAGTAAGCATGATGTGATATTCATAATACCTTTTGTTTTCTAATTGACCTAGTACTGTTGAAAGACCTTTGTTCATTTTCTTTGCTGGCCCAAAGAAAACGAACCAAAAGAAAGGGCCTTTTTGGCCCGCATAAAAGGTCATTTTTGCCTTCGGCAAAACCAGTTTAAGCTCTCTTTAATATTGTTTTTTAATGGTGAGCTTGAATCACCTTTTCTTTATTTGTGTTTGCTTCGCAAACTGGTTTTTAGTGGTGATGTAAGCTGCGCTTGTTTATTGTTTTTTATTGGTCAGCTTGAATCACCCTTTTTTATTTGTGTTTGCTTCGCAAACGAGTTTTTAGTGGTGATGTTTCAAGCCGAAATTTTCTTTTACTAAAAACTATTTTCTAAAATTTCAATAATTTAATTCATAAGCAATACAGTCCCGGACTTCCACTGGAAGTCCTCCTCTATATATCATAGGCTTCAAAAATTTTGCCGGCTTGTAAAAGCTATGACTACATATGCGGGCCGGCACCTGTTAAGCTTCGCAGACCAGTTAACATTGATTGAAATTAAAAATATAACTATTTTTCTTTCTCCTAATTACCTGAAACATTACAAACATTACAGCAAAAAGAATGACAGCCCACAAGCCGTCACTAAATAGTCATAACCTGAAACCTGAAACTTGAAACTTGACCCGAGACCCGAAGGGGCGAACGGAGCGAAGCTAAACTTGAAACTTCTTCATTGCTGGCCCAAGTTCAGAAGAAAACGGAAAGAAGAAAGACAAAATGAAAAAGAATGATAATATAAAATAGAAAAGCACAACTTGCTTGCTGCCCGCTTCTTAATATATTGCTTATGTTTCTGGTTGTTAATACTTGTAAAATAGGTTTAAATCCTTTTGTTTAATGATACGAGAAGTTATAAATTTGGATCGGTGCAGTCGATTTTTCAAGTTGGATGCTTATTGCAAAACAGAAAATATATTTATTCTACTTCAATTCATAGAAATAGACTCACTAAATATTTGTATAATTGTCTGTATTTTGAAGGAAAAGAAATTAGATCGTTTCAATGCAAGCCATCAATTACAGGAACAAACCAGTTTAGCTTTAAAATGACTCAAGAACAAATTAAACAATTAGAGAAGGAATTAAAGGGAGTGGCTTCAACGTTATTAATATTTATTGTGGGCCTTAAGGTACACCAGCACAGATATTGTATTCCTTTTTATATCATCAATTATTATTACAGTAACGGCTTAGCATAAGCATTTAAATTATGGTAGCATTTTTTACCACTAATTAACAGACTATAAATTTTCTAAGTACATGACAAAAACTGTAAAAAACTGTTTTCTAACGGTTTAAATCCTGTTAAGAGAAATCTTGATAGGTAATCTAATCCGTATTTGAATATGCTTACAGCTCTTCGGCCATGTTTTTTTATTTTTATTTTTTTAATGTTCTGATCTATGTAGTCGCCAATTTTGTAACACCATACAAAGGCAATCATTATAAGTGAAAACAGCTTTTCTAAACGATCCAAATCGGTAACATGTGTATCTTCTATATTAAACCCACTGCTTTTTAGGCCTTTAAATAAAGTCTCAATCTGCCAACGTTGTTTGTAATATGCCATTGCTTGTTCTGGTTTGTTAAACGATACAATAATTAAGAAATCCACCTTCCGTTCTCTATCAATTGTTTTGCTTCCAGACAGATAGCACC
>NKJD01000024.1 GCA_002256385.1 Flavobacterium sp. BFFFF2 | reverse complement strand
GTTCAATTAAATTTGGAATCGATGTATTAGCCAGCTGTTTGAATAAATTATTTTCACTGTCAATAGACATGTATTCAGCTGTTAAACTCAAAGCAACTACTTCAATATCAGTCATTTTTGCTTTTCTACCGACTCTAAATGTATCATTAAAATCAAGATCTAAAGAACGTATAACATCTAAAACTCTAAAATAATTTTTCACTATATTTGACATGGATATTGGTTTGTTTTGAGACTTCAAGATACTGAATTTCAGTATCTTGACCAATATCTGACCGTTATTTTTTACTTAAAAACAATTTCACCCAACGGGTTAAGACAATGATCTTCATTTCTTAATAACAAAACTTCTAAAATGCAGCTTTCAAATTAATGGTTATATTTGGCTAAAAACAATATGGAATTTCAATCGGTTTCCCCAAATCTGTATGTGAGCCATTTGGCCACATCCATGTATTTTTATACCCAACTCGGATTTTCAGCAACCGCCGTATTCCCCGAAGGAGATGAGCCTATTTTTGCCATGATGCAAAATAATGGTGTCACTATTTTACTTCAAACGATAGATAGCTTGGGCGATGATTTGCCAGAAATTCCTAGGCAAAGAAGTGGCGCGATTTTGTTGTATTTTCAGGTGAATAAAATCCGTGAATTGGCCGAAAAGGTAGGCTCATTTACGGCCATTCTTAAACCCTTAGAAACCACTTTTTATGGTGCCACCGAATTTTCTGTGGTAGACCCAGATGGCTTTGTACTCACTTTTGCCGAAGATGAATAATCATTGATCGCAGTTTGCCGATTAAAAAGTATCTTTGCACGTCAAAAAATCAACCATGAAATACGCTGAAAATATATTAGGAACCATTGGGAATACGCCTTTGGTTCGCATTAATTCATTAACCAAAAACATCCCTGCTTTGGTGTTGGCCAAGGTGGAAACTTTTAATCCGGGTAATTCGGTCAAAGACCGCATGGCTGTTAAAATGGTTGAAGATGCCGAAGCCGATGGCCGGTTGAAACCAGGCGGAACCATTATTGAGGGCACCTCGGGCAATACAGGGATGGGCTTGGCCTTGGCCGCCATTGTAAAAGGGTACAAATTAATCTGCGTGATTACCGACAAACAGTCGAAAGAAAAAGTAGATATTTTGCGGGCAGTGGGCGCGCAAGTCATTGTATGCCCAACTGATGTAGAGCCGACCGACCCGCGTTCCTATTATTCAGTTTCAAAGCGATTGGGCACCGAAATCCCCAATTCTTGGTATGTGAATCAATATGACAATCCGTCAAATGCCATTGCGCATTACGAACAAACGGGTCCCGAAATTTGGGAACAAACTGACGGAAAAGTGACGCATTTTGTGGTGGGTGTTGGCACAGGTGGCACTATTTCGGGCGTGGCGAAATATTTAAAAGAACGCAATCCGAATATCAAAATTTGGGGCGTGGACACCTATGGTTCCGTATTTAAAAAATACCATGAAACAGGCATTTTTGACGAAAATGAAATTTATTCATACATCACCGAAGGCATCGGCGAAGATATTTTACCCAAAAATGTGGACTTTTCACTGATTGATGGATTCACCAAAGTAACGGACAAAGATGCCGCGGTTTACACCCGTAAAATTGCCCTCGAAGAAGGTATTTTCGTGGGGAATTCAGCGGGATCTGCAATTAAAGGCGTGTTGCAGTTGCAAGATCATTTTGGGCCAGACGACGTGGTAGTTGTGTTGTTTCACGACAGCGGCAGCCGTTATGTGGGTAAAATGTTTAATGACGATTGGATGCGCGAAAGAGGCTTTTTGGACGAGGAAATCACCACGGCCCAAGACCTGATCAAAGACCACATGGACAAACCGATGGTAGTTGTGCGTAGCGAAGAGTTGGTGTACCATGCCCTTGACCGCATGCGCAAATTCAAAATATCGCAAATTCCTGTCATTGACACCCATGGCTTTGTGGGCTCATTAGACGAAACCGATTTGTTTCATTGCTATTTAGAAAACCCAACGGCCTCTGACCGAGCTGTTCGAGAAGTCATGGGCAAACCATTCCCAATAGTAGACGCTACAACCCCCGTTGATCAGGTAGCAGCTTTATTCACCAAAGAAAACACAGCCGTGTTGGTGAAAATGGCCAATGACCAGCATCATATTATTACGAAGTACGATTTGATTAATACGATACGGTAGTTTTAGAGGAAAGAGGAAAGAGGAAAGAATTTGAAAATGAGGCAATTTGAACCCGATCCCGATTGTTGTCGGGGCATTGGAACAAATTGGGGCATATGAAATATAGAATTTGATATTAAGTGGTGGACTGCCAGTGGCAGTCAGGTACGCAAGCTTTAGCTTGCAAAAAAACAACTTGGTACCGTCCTCAAAAAAAGGTACGCGAGCTTTAGCTCGCCAAGTATGTAAGCAAACCTTAAACCTTAAACCTTAAACCTTAAACCTTAAACTTTAAACTTTAAACCTTAAACTTTAAACCTTAAACCTTAAACTTTAAACCATTTCATTGTTAAACTATAAACCACCCTTATGAAAAGCCCAAAAAGAACATGGAATTTTAGAGTTATTCTTGTAGTGCCGATTTTAATGCTCATGGCTTCTTGTCAATTGGGACGCTATATTTATTATAATTTTGCAGATATTAAAGACTATAAAATATTTGAATCTAGGGCATTGCATGCCGATTCAATGAAATTTCATTTTCAGGTGGCTACCAAGGGGAAAGTGCCGAAAGAAGTCACCATCAAAGGGAAAGACTATATTTTTGAGGAATACTTAAAAGACAATAATACCCGGGCCTTTTTAATCATTAAAAACGACACCATTCAGTATGAAAAGTACTTTGAAGGATACAACGAACAAAGCATCGTCCCTTCCTTTTCAATGGCCAAGTCGGTCACTTCCATTTTAATAGGTTGCGCCATTGATGAAGGCTTCATTCAATCAGTTGACGAACCTGTTACCCAATATATTCCAGAATTGAAGAACAAAGGATTTGAAAAAGTAACCCTGAAGCACTTATTACAGATGACTTCTGGGATCAAGTTTAATGAAAGCTATGTTAATCCATTTGGCGAAGCTGCCTCCTTTTATTATGGGCTCAATTTAAGAAAACAAATCGCCAAGATGTCGATGGAGAAGGAGCCTGGCAAAAAATTTGATTACGCCAGTGGCAACACCCAGCTATTGGGATTGGTATTGGAACGTGCGCTTAAGAATAAAACCATTACCCAGTATTTACAAGACAAAATATGGACGCCCTTGGGCATGGAATTTGATGCCTCGTGGAGTATTGATAGAAAAAAAGATGGCTTGGAGAAAACCTTTTGCTGCCTCAACGCCCGAGCCAAAGACTTTGCAAAAATTGGTCGACTGTATAAGAACAAAGGTAATTGGAATGGCAAACAAATTGTGTCCGAAAAATGGGTAGCTGAATCCACCAAATTAGACACTACCGACGGAAGCGCTCCCTATTATCAGTACCAATGGTGGCTACCAACCCCCAACACAGACTTTATGGCGGCTGGCATTTTGGGTCAGTATATTTATGTAAATCCAAGTAAAGACCTGATCATTGTTCGCCTGGGCAAAAACGAAGGCAAAGCCAATTGGTGGGCGCTGTTTACTTCGCTTGCGAAAGCTTACTGAGAGTAAAGATGCAAGAAGCAAGAGGAACGATTCTTTGTGTGATTTCATTCCGCTTAGTACAGATTAGATCCCAAATTTCAAATCTGTCAATCTTTTAATCCTTCCATTTTTTAATCATTCAATCATTCAATCATTCAATCTTTAAATCAATAAAAATCATTTCACCGCTCCCGCTCAATAATATTCATATTTGAAATTTTCCCATCAGCTATATCAAAGCGCAACATCGTTCTTTTTTGGTGAAATCCGTGAATACCCGCCGCGCCAGGGTTTAAGCATAAAACCCCCAATTTTTGGTCGTATATGACCCGTAAAATATGCGAATGGCCACAGATAAACAGCGTTGGTTTCAACTCTTGCAGCGTTTCTCGAATGCGCGCTGGGAAATGGCCTGGGTAGCCGCCTATATGGGTTATCCAAACGGATACGCCTTCGAGTTCAAAATGCAAGTTTTCGGGAAATTCCAAACGCGCCAAGTGGTCGTCGATGTTGCCAAACACAGCCCGTAAAGGTTTGTATTTTGCCAACTGATCGGTCACTGCCAAGCTGCCGATGTCGCCCGCATGCCAAATTTCATCCACTTCTTTCAAATGTTTTTCAATAAATGGATCAAAACAGCTGTGGGTGTCCGACAACAACAAGATGGTTTTCACTATTTGGCGGGTTTTAATAAATGACGCACCACCGTTTCGGCGGCATGCAAGCCAAACAAGCAGGGCATCCAACTGTTGGTGCCGTAAAATGACTTTTTAAAGTTGGTGCCGTCAGTCATTTTTAAGCTGGTTTCATCGGGCATTTCAACGGAATACACTGCTTTAATCCCCGTCGTGATGCCGTTTTTTTTCAGCCGTTTTCGGATGGTTTTGGCCAATGGGCAATATTCCGTTTTGCTGATGTCACGGACTTTCACTTTGGCAGCGGCATATTTTCCACCAGCGCCCATATTGCTAATCACTTTGACGCCTTTGCGTTTGGCGGCAATCAACAAATTGAGTTTGGGCGTAATGCTGTCAATGCAATCGAGCACATAATCAAAATCGGTGGTTACCAATTCAAAGGCCCGATCGGGCGATAAAAACTCCTCAATGCGCGTAAGTTGCAACTCGGGGTTGATGTCCATTAATCGGTCGCCAACTACGTGTACTTTGGGCATGCCCACCGTGGAATGCAAAGCGGGCAACTGCCGATTGATGTTGGTAATATCCACCACATCGCCATCAACGATGGTTAAATGTCCAACGCCTGCCCGAGCCAAAAACTCGGCTGCAAAGGAGCCTACACCACCCAATCCGACTACCAATACCCGTGCATTTTTCAGGGTTTCTAATCCCTCTTCTTTAAATAACAGGGCGGCGCGTTCTTGCCATTTTGCCATATCATTTTATTTTAAAATGTTTGTTTAAAAATATGTTCCCATTGCTGTCTTACAAGCAGTTGTAGGCTTTCTATTGAAATCCCTTTGGCTATTGCAGCCTGCTGATATATTGTTTCAATCTGAATATCAATGCTATCCGTTTCCAATAAAAACCGATCATTTGGGACGGCTGCAAAAATAGGCGTCAATGCCGGATTTTGAAGTAATTTTTTGCCAAATGACAGAAAAAAACCTTGGCTTAATAATTGTTGGGCCAGCGCTTCATTTTTAGCATACCCATGCACCACAAACGGAACTTGCGGGTTCACTCTTTTGATACTTTGAAACATCTGGTCCCATGCGCCCACCATGTGTAAAACAATAGGTTTTTGGTGCATTTTTGCCCGATCCAACTGCGCCTCAAATACCGTTTGTTGCAACGACATGGGAATGGGTCGGCGGTTGTCCAATCCACATTCGCCTATGGCCCAACAGCTTTCTAAAACAAGCCATTGGTCCATCTGATCAAGGTCGGCTTGTAATCGTTCCGTTTCAATATACCATGGGTGGATTCCACAAGAAAATGGCACCGCAGCTGTCAAAGGCTCCCAAGGATATTGGTTGTACAAACTAGTAATTCCCTGTTGTTGGATTGGATCGTGTGTATGAAGGTTGAAATACATGAAGCCTTAACTAATTAAATTCCAAAAACTTTTTTTGCGGCTCAATTCCATATAGGTTTCGCGAATGCGCTGATGGACAGGCTGTTCCAACGCAGGATCTTCATGCAATAGGGCTTGTGCCACCTGACGCGCTTGCGCCAGCAAGGCACTGTCTTTGACCAAATCGGCAATTTGCAATTGCAAAACCCCGCTTTGTTGCTTGCCCATTAAATCGCCTGGGCCGCGCAATTTTAAATCGACGTCGGCAATTTCAAATCCGTCTTGCGTGCGGCACATGGTTTCAATGCGGGTTTTGCTGTCGTTGCTCATTTTAAAACCCGTCATTAAAATGCAATAACTTTGTTCGGCCCCTCGTCCGACCCTGCCGCGCAATTGATGCAATTGCGACAAACCAAAACGTTCGGCACTCTCAATGACCATCACCGAAGCATTGGGCACGTTGACCCCGACTTCAATAACGGTTGTAGCTACCATAATTTGCGTTTTCCCCTCTACAAAGCGTTTCATTTCAGCTTCTTTTTCGGCTGGTTTCATTTGGCCATGCAGGATGGAAATGCTATATTGTGGTAAGGGAAAATCTCGTGAAATGCTCTCGTAGCCATCCATCAGGTCTTTGTAATCAAGTGCTTCGCTTTCTTGAATCAGCGGATAAACAATATAAACTTGCCGTCCCTTGGCAATTTCATCGCGCAGAAACTTCCACACTTTAAGGCGGTTGCTATCTGATTGATGTACGGTTTGAATGGGCTTTCGACCTGGCGGAAGCCCATCAATCACTGAAATATCGAGGTCGCCATACAAACTCATTGCCAAGGTTCGCGGTATGGGCGTGGCGGTCATCACCAAAATATGTGGTGGAATTTGATTCTTTTTCCAAAGCTTAGCTCGCTGCTCTACGCCAAAGCGGTGTTGTTCGTCAATAATGGCCAAGCCCAATTGTTTAAATTGCACATGGTCTTCCAACAAAGCATGCGTGCCAATTAAGATGTGCAATGAGCCATCTAATAATGCTTCGGCCAAGCGTTTTCGCTCAGCTGTTTTGGTAGAACCAGTAAGCAAACCAATTTGAAGGCCGTTGGTTTCAGCTAAGGTGGACAAACTCTGATAATGTTGTTGGGCCAAAATTTCGGTGGGTGCCATCAAACACGATTGAAAACCATTGTCCAAAGCCAACAACATGCACATAAAAGCAACAATCGTTTTTCCTGAACCCACATCGCCCTGCAACAAGCGGTTCATTTGGGCTGCTTGTCCCAAATCATTTCGGATTTCTTTGAGCACTCGCTTTTGTGCATCAGTTAATTCAAAAGGCAAATGATGGTTGTAAAAATCCAGAAAATAGGTGCCGACCTGCGAAAAGGGGTGTCCTTTTATTTTATGCTTGCGCATGCGGTTGTTGAGCAACAACTGCAATTGAATCCAAAATAATTCTTCAAATTTTAAACGGTATTGCGCCTGCGAAAGACTTTCGGCACTTTTCGGAAAATGAATATGAATAAGGGCTTCCCGCAATGAAACAAGCGATTGCTGTTTGCACAAATACTCGGGTAATGTTTCGTCAAAACGCGCCCCTGATTCCACAAACAACTGTTGCATCATTTTGGAAACCATTTTGTTTGAAACACCTCGTTTTCCTAAGTTTTCAGTGGACGGATAAATTGATTGCAAAGCAGGACGAAACCCCGATTGGTAGGCCGAAAGCACCTCCATGTCTGGGTGCGTCATGCTAAATTGGTGGTTGAAATAAGTGAGCTTTCCAAAAATCACATATACTTCATTTAGTTTGATTTGCTCTTGAATCCATTTAATTCCTTGAAACCAAATAAGTTCCATTTCGCCTGTGCCATCGGTAAAAGTAGCCACCAAGCGTTTGCCCTTTTTTTGTTCAACGGTTTTGAGGTGGTGAATTTTACCAATGATTTGCACTTCGGCCGTGCTCACCACCAATTCTTGAATCTTAAAAAAACGGGTTCGGTCTATGTACCGGTTCGGAAATAAACGAAGTAAATCGGCATAGGTGTGAATGTTCAATTCCTTACGCAACAAGGCACCGCGTTGGGGACCAACCCCTTTTAGGTATTCAATGGGCGTATGCAAAACTGATTCAGTCATAGGAGCGAAATTAAACAATCAGAATTTCACCACCAATAACTTTAGTTATAATTGACCAAGGCCCCTATAATTTTTGATAATTAATGCTAACTTTTTTTCGGATTCACATTATTCAGGACAAAAATGCCGTGTGATGTGTCCTGCTGATTTATTCAATGTGAAAAATGGTCTCAATAGTATGACTATTGAATAGAAGTGATGTTTTGGTTCTTTTGTTGCAATAAAAAACAGCCCGAAGGCTGTTTGGTTATTTATGAAGCAAGTTCCAATCGTTTAAGGAGGTTTTTAGTAAGGGCCTCCTCTGTAAATGCTTGATCAATTTCGAGGTGTTTAACATCTGAACCGGGTAGCTCATACATGACATCAGTCAAAATGGCTTCGCACAATGAACGCAATCCACGCGCACCCAATTTGTATTCAAGGGCTTTGTCAACGATAAAATCCAGCGCACCATCGGTGATTTCAAATTGAACCCCATCCATTGAAAACAATTTTTGATACTGTTTAATCAACGCATTTTTAGGTTCAGTCAAAATAGCACGTAAGGTGTCTCGATCAAGCGGATCCATGTGGGTAAGCACTGGCAAACGCCCAATTATTTCAGGAATCAATCCAAAATCTTTGACATCTTTTGGAATGATGTATTGCAATAAGTTATCGGCATCAATGCGGTTCTCATTTTTAGAACTGCTATACCCAACGGCTTGTCGGTTCAATCGTTTTGAAATGATTCGTTCAATGCCATCAAAAGCACCACCCGCAATAAAAAGGATGTCTTTGGTGTTGACTTCAATGAATTTTTGGTCAGGGTGTTTGCGACCGCCTTTCGGCGGCACGTTCACTACAGTACCTTCAAGCAATTTTAACAATGCCTGTTGGACCCCTTCACCAGAAACATCACGGGTAATGGAAGGGTTGTCACTCTTCCGAGCAATTTTATCAATTTCATCAATAAAAACAATGCCTCGTTCCGCCTTTGCCACATCATAGTCAGCTGCTTGCAACAACCGAGTCAGTATGCTTTCCACATCTTCCCCAACATAACCCGCTTCTGTGAGTACCGTAGCATCAACAATGGCTAATGGCACATCCAACATACGGGCAATGGTTTTGGCGACCAACGTTTTTCCAGTCCCTGTTTGACCAGCCATGAGAATGTTGCTTTTTTCAATTTCAACATTGTTTTTGTCTTCCACCTGCATCAACCTTTTATAATGGTTGTAAACTGCCACCGAAAGCACCTTTTTGGTTTGGTCTTGGCCAATCACATATTGGTCTAAAAAAGCCCTAATCTCTTTGGGCTTCTGAAGAATCAAATCCGTTTTTTTGTTGGCCGCTTTGCTTGTCAACTCATCCAATACAATTTGATGGGCTTGTTCAATGCAACGCTCGCAAATATGGGCGTTGAATCCAGCAATCAAAACGCTGGTTTCTTCTTTTTTTCGTCCGCAAAAGGAACATTCAAATTTTTCTTTTGCCATAGCAAGGGGGTTGGGGCTTATTTGCGGCTTAAAACTTCATCAATCATGCCATACTCTTTGGCTTCTTGGGCAATCATCCAATAATCGCGCTCGCTGTCGGCATGCACTTTTTCAAAAGTTTGTCCAGAGTGGTTCGAAATGATTTCGTATAACTCATTTTTGAGTTTAAGCATTTCTTTTAAATTGATTTCCATATCGGTAGCCACGCCTTGTGCGCCGCCAGATGGTTGGTGAATCATGACGCGTGAATGCGGTAAAGCCGATCGTTTTCCAGCGGCTCCAGCACATAACAACACGGCACCCATCGACGCGGCCATGCCAGTGCAAATGGTGGCAACATCAGGGCGAATAAACTGCATGGTGTCATAGATGCCTAAGCCAGCATATACGCTACCACCCGGAGAGTTGATGTAAATTTGAATGTCTTTAGAAGCATCTACGCTTTCTAAGAATAACAATTGGGCTTGGATAATATTGGCCACATGGTCATCGACACCCGTTCCTAAAAAGATGATGCGGTCCATCATTAAACGCGAAAAAACATCGAGTTGCGAAATGTTTAGTTGTCGTTCTTCAATGATATATGGGGTCATGCTTGCCACCATTTTATCATAGTACAAACTATTGATGCCGTGATTTTTTACAGCATATTTTTTAAATTCTTTTCCAAAGTGCATACCTGGTTTTTTTAAAATTGGGTAAGGATAAAAAACAAAAAGCGCCAGAAAATTTCTGACGCTCAAAGATACTTCTTTTTAAGATTAATTGTCGCCGTAATAAACTTTAACAAACTCTTTATAATTCACTTCTTTAAGAGGCGCTTCGCTTTTTTCAATTAAAAACTGGATCATTTTTTGTTGCATCACCTGCTCGCTCAAACGCTTGGTTTCATCCTGATTTGAAAGGACGCGCATCACAATGCGTTGCACATCTTCATCTTCCGGATCCAATTGGCCAAATTGTGCCATTTGACCTTTGATTAATACCGCTGCATGGTCTTTTAATTCGTCAAAAGTTAACTGCAAATTGTTTTCGTTGATCAATTTGCTTTCAATCAATTGATAACGCAATCCTTTTTCAGATCTTTCAAATTCTTCCGCCGCTTCTTCTGCCGTTAAAGGTTGGTCGCCTGCCGTTTGAAGCCATTTTTTCAGGAATTCTGCTGGCAAATCAAATGAGGTATTGGCAATCAGATGCTCGGTAATGTCGTTGTAAAATTTGCTTTCCGCCTGAGGAGCCAATTGGTTCTCGGCATCCGCTTTTAATTTGGCTTTCAATTCATCCACTGAAGTAACCACGCCACCTGGGAACAAACGGTCAAATAGGTCTTGGTCTAAATTGGCCATTTCAATGGCTGTGATGTTATCAATAGTAAATGTTACATCAATATCAAGTCCATGCACTTCATCATGACTCACTTTGAGGTAATCCATCAATTTGTGGTCGTCGTCAAACAAACCTTTGGTGTTTAATGTCAAAGAATCACCTGCTTTTAAACCAATGAATTTTTTAGCGGTTTTTTTATCGGCAAATACATCCAATGTAAAAGTTGCCGTTTCATTGATGCCATTTTCTTCGCTGGTGAAAACACCTGTAATTTCATTGCCTTCAGCCACCTCATCCGTGTTTGACCGTTTGCCGTACATAGAACGAATGCGGTCCACTTGCTCGTCCAACATGTCGTTGTCCGCCACAATTTGGTAACGTGTCACCGTATTTTTTTTGTCAAAATTGATGGTGAATTCTGGCGCCATTCCCAATTCGAAGTCAAACGTGAAATCTTCGGCTTCCCAATTGAAGTCATCGCTTACTTTTGGAAGTGGGTTGCCCAATATATCAAGTTTTTCATCTGTAATATATTGGTTTAAGCTTTCTTGAAGCAATTTGTTTACTTCATCTAAAACAATGGCATGGCCATATTGTTTCTGCACCAAACTCATTGGAACTGCTCCTTTACGGAACCCCGGAATGTTGGCGTTTTTTCTATAATCTGCCAAAACTTTGGCTACCCGATCGCTGTAATCGGCTTTGTCAATTTGAACAGTAACCACTGCATTCAATGCATCGACATGGTTTCTTGTAATATTCATGAAAACTTGGTTTTGAGTGAAATAAAATGGGTGGCAAAAGTAGACTTTTTTCACCACCCAAACAATAGTTTATATAGAACGTGCTGAAAAGTGCAACACAAAGGCGTTTTTATTTTCCGCGCTCAGTCAATTTATAGGTAATTGATTGGCTGATTGATAACAAAACGCTAAAAATCATGGCCGATAAAAAAGAGTAAATGTGAAATCCATCTACGATATACGAACACATATACAAGATGATGGCATTGATAATTAACAAAAAGAAGCCCAAAGTAAAAAAGGTAACTGGCAAAGTCAACAACACCAAAATAGGTTTCACAATTAAGTTCAGAACACTTAAAACAAGTGCCACCTGAACGGCTACTAAAAAGTTGTCAACGGCTATGCCTTTTTTCATTAATTGGGTAATGATCATCACCAATAAAGAGGAGATCAATAAGCGAATGAGGTATTTCATCAGAGTGTAAAATTTATTGTTTTATGCAGAGATTACAACAGCCTCTTTGTCGATTTTTGACACCAAGCCAACCAAGACCTTACCGGGACCCACTTCTGTAAATGAGGTGGCACCGTCGGCAATCATTTGCTGAACCGATTGCGTCCAACGGACAGGAGCCGTCAATTGAAGAACGAGGTTTTTCTGAATGGTGGCCGCGTCAGAAACCGCAGTTGCAGTCACATTCTGATAAACGGGACACAGCGGCTCGTTAAAATGCGTCGACTCAATGGCATTGGCTAGTTCAGCCCGTGCTGGCTCCATCATAGGCGAATGGAATCCGCCACCCACTGGAAGTAACAAAGCTCTTTTGGCACCCGCGGCTTTTAGTGCTTCACAAGCGCGTTCCACCGCACTCACTTCGCCCGAAATAACCAATTGACCGGGGCAATTGTAGTTTGCTGCCACCACTACACCTTCGGTTGTAGCACAAATGGCTTCCACTTGGTCGTCTGGCAAGCCCAAAACAGCCGCCATGGTTGATGGGGCTACTTCACAAGCTGCTTGCATGGCCAAAGCGCGCTTAGCAACCAATCGAAGGCCATCTTCAAATGAAAGGGTTCCGTTGGCAACCAAAGCCGAAAATTCGCCTAGTGAATGACCTGCCACCATTTCTGGGGCAAAATCAGCTAAGGTTTTAGCCAAAATAACCGAATGCAAAAAAATGGCAGGTTGGGTTACTTTGGTTTCTTTGAGTTGCTCCGCGGTGCCTTCAAACATGATATCAGTGATTCGAAAACCTAAAATATCGTTGGCTTGTTCAAAAAGCGTTTTTGCTAAGTCAAATTGTTCATATAAATCTTTGCCCATTCCTGTAAATTGAGCTCCTTGGCCAGGAAATATAAATGCCTTCATCGGATTAAATTTTAATGTGGAAAATAAAATCCATTTTGCAACCGATTGTTGGTTATCGATTATCAATTAGGATTGGCCGCAAAAATACAGTTTATGAAGATATCTCCATAAAGAAATTCATTTTTACAACTTGGAATGATTGTGATGATGAACCTGTAAAATGAAAGTCAATGTACGATGACATTCAATAGTGATCCTATTAAAAAATAACCAAAATTATAAAATAGCAGCTGTTGTTGAAGTTGTCTTTTTTTCTGTTATTTTTGACTCAATAATTTAATAATGAAATGGTTTAAGCAATTTCTATAAGCCATTTAACCTAACTTATAAGCCTATGGAATCTATTATCCGTACGTTGCGCCATGAGCGCAATTGGTCTCAATTGGACCTTGCCGAAAAAATCGGCGTCAGTCAAGTTACCATTTGCAAATGGGAACAAAAAGAATGTTTGCAAATCAAGCTGGACAAAATTAGGCGACTCGCTCAAATATTTGACGTGCCTTACACCTTATTCTTAAATGTACCAGCCAGTCACTACAGACGAAGTGATCCTACAAAGAACATTTATTCAACCCAAGACAATTTAGGTTTGGAAGTGACTGTAAAAACACCCTGGCTCATACACAACCATGAATCAACGATGTCTGCAGTGCTGACTTTATTGTCGCGCCGAAGCATGTTGCCTCAAATGGATTAAGTGGGTCAATTTGAAAACCGAAAGGCCGATTCATCAATTAGATGAATGGGCCTTTTGTTTCTTTTTCACCAGAAACTAAAATCTGTGCTGAATTTGCGGTTGCATTTGGAGTTGAAAAATGGGAAAGTGTAAAAACTATTGGGTTATTGCAAAAATCAATTTTGACAATTCAGCCGTTAACGCTTTGCGGTGATAGTGTTGCAAGCCCACACCATTTGATTGAAGGGTTCCTAATTGAAATTCGTTAAACCAATGTAATATTTGTGTTTTGATGGTTTCCTCCTGCGCGGAATATGGATAAAATTGTCCCGTATTGGTTGATCTTATAATAGGTTCCATGTCTGATTGTTCAGGTCCAAAAGCCAAAATAGGACATCCCGAAACCATGTATTCAAAAAGTTTACCTGGCAAAATGCAACGGGTTTCAGTATGATCAATTTCAATTAATAGTAGTACTTGCGAGCTGCGCTGTTGAACTAGGGCTTCATTATGAGGTATGTAGCCAGGCATTTCTAAATATTCAGACAATTCCATCTCATGAATGGTTTGCAGCACTTCAGGACTTACCGCCCCGATTAGTTTGAGTTTAAATGCAGCGCTAAATGACTCGTTTTCTTGGGTTAAACTTCGCAATGCACGCCATAATACCAGTGGGTTTCGGTCCAAAAGCAGGGAGCCAATATGAGCCAAGGAAAAACAAGCATCTTTGGTGGTTTTTGGCACTTGTTCGGTGTCATAACCGTTGGTTATTACCTGAATCGGGCGTTGGGTAATTGCACTGAATTCAGCCGCAGTGGTGGGGCTGGTAACCAAAATCTGATCGGCCGTTTGCAACACCTTTTTTTCTAATGCCCGGTGTTTTCGGTCGGCATAACCCGATAATTTTAATGCTTTATAATAGCCAATTGTTGTCCACGGATCACGAAAATCGGCCAACCAAGTGCAGGCAGTTTGTTGTTTTAGCTTTAGCCCAATTAAATGTAAACTATGTGGAGGTCCGGTCGTAACGACCAAGTCTACTGGGTTGTTTTGCAAGTATGATGTTAAGAATTTAACCGATGGATCGACCCACAAAAAACGCGCATCCGGAATAAATATATTACCTCGTACCCAAAGCATGCAGCGTTCCAAAAATGTTTGTTTCTTGGCAACTGGCAACAGCCCCGAACTTATTTTCTTGGTTTTTTTTGCCGAAAACAAAGTGGCAAAGCCGTAAGGTTCTACAATCGGATATTTTAATAGCGTAATACCAGGTGAAACTTCATTTAACAGCGCCTGATCAATAATAGGATAAGTGGGGTTTTCAGGAATATAAACAATGGGTTCAATGTCAAATTCAGGTAAATATTTCACGAATTTCAGCCAACGTTGCACGCCTGGCCCGCCGGCGGGTGGCCAGTAATAACTGATGATGAGCACCTTTTTTTTGTTGGACATCCTAGTTCTTTGAGGTCACGTTTACAATAACAGCGGGGTTTTTTGCTTGCACCATTTCAGCAAACTGTTTTTTATTGTCGGGTGAAATATAAATCGTGCTTCCGGCATTATATGTAATTGCCAAACGATCCCAAGAAGGAGCAGGGCTACTTAACAATACCCGGCTGGTTTCTATTTTTTGGATTGAACCAAATGGAATCGCAGCAAATTTGAAAAACCCCATTTTAATAATAAGTTCATTTGGTGAAATAATATATTGGGTTGTTAGGTTTAAAAATAGCACAAGGCCTTGTAAAACGGACAACATAGCCAAGTCAGCAACGGACACATTTTGTTTAATAATAAAATCAAGGCCGAATATCAAAGCCACAAAACCTTGTAAACACCAGCCAAACCTACTTTTAAAAACTTGATTTTTCATGCGCAGAATTTTAAATCTTTTGCTGCCATTTTATGATTAAGTCAATGAGCCTTGATGAATAGCCCGTTTCATTGTCATACCAGCCTACCACTTTCACCATCGTGTCAATCACAGAGGTAAGTTGGGCGTCAAAAACACACGAATGCGTGTTGTGCAACACATCGACCGAAACAATCGGGTCTTCGGTGTATTCGACTATGCCTTTCCACCTTCCAAGAGCCGCTTGCTGAAAGGCCTTATTGAGTTCTTGAATGCTTATAGGGCGTTGCACCGAGCATGTGATGTCGGTAAGCGAACCGTCTGGAACCGGGACACGAATGCCACATCCACCAAGTTTCTTTTCCAATTCTGGGAAAAGAGAGGTCAGTGCTTTGGCGGCACCAGTAGTGGTTGGCACAATTGATTGTGCAGCTGCTCGGGCCCTGCGCAAATCACGATGAGGTTGATCGTGCAAACTTTGGTCAGTAGTGTATGAATGCACAGTGGTTATATAGGCTTGATTGATGCCACACAGTTCCTGTATCAATTGCAACATGGGAGCAGCATTGTTGGTGGTGCAACTCGCATTGGAAACAATGTCTTGTTGGGCACTTAACAATTCATCGTTGATTCCTATTACTATAATAGGTATAAGGTCATCGTCTGGCGGTGAAGACAGTAGCACACGCCTGGCTCCTGCATCCAAGTGTCCATGCAGTGAAGCAGTCGTTTTGAATTTCCCTGTGCTTTCTAATACGATGTCTACTTTCAGCTGGCTCCACGGTAAATGTTTTGGGTCTTTTTCATGAAAAACTGGAATGCGTTCTTCGCCAACCAAGATATCGTTGAGTGTGCTTGAAACCGTCCCATTAAACCGTCCATGAATGCTGTCGTACTTAAGCAAATGGGCTAGGGTAGGGGCATCGGCCAAGTCGTTGATGGCTACGACCTCGATTTCAGGAAATGATTGACTGAGCCGAAAAAAGGTTCGGCCGATGCGGCCAAATCCATTGATGGCTACCCGAATGGGTGGTTGCTGCGTTTCCACTATTTAATGAATGTGTTTTTCGGCATGATAACTCGAACGTACCAAAGCACCACTTTCAATATGTCTAAATCCTAGGGCCTTTCCGATTTCTTCGTATTTTTTGAATTGATCGGGCGTGATGTATTCTTTAACTGGCAAATGTTTTTTGCTTGGTTGCAAATACTGTCCAATAGTAACAATATCAACTTGTGCATTTTTTAAATCATGCAACGTTTCAATGACTTCGTCTTCGGTTTCGCCCAGACCTAACATAATGCCCGATTTGGTTCGTCGGGCTCCTTTTTCTTTTAAATAGCGGAGCACTTCTAAACTGCGGTCGTATTTTGCCTGAATGCGTACTTCGCGGGTTAATCGACGCACTGTTTCCATATTATGTGAAATGACTTCTGGGCCTGCAGTCACTAACCGATCTAAATGATCTGTGATGCCTTGAAAGTCAGGAATCAATGTCTCCATCGTGGTGGTTGGGTTCATTCTGCGAACTGCCTGAATGGTTTCGACCCATATAATTGAGCCCATGTCCTTTAAATCATCTCGATCAACACTGGTCAGCACCGCGTGTTTGATGTTCATTATTTTAATGGATTTGGCCACTTTTTCGGGTTCGTCCCAATCAACTTGCTCAGGTCGTCCTGTTTTAACCCCGCAAAACCCGCATGAACGAGTACAAACATTGCCTAAAATCATAAAAGTGGCGGTGCCTTCGCCCCAACATTCCCCCATATTTGGGCAACTGCCCGAAGTGCAAATGGTGTTGAGTTTATATTGTTCAACAAGCCCTCGTAATTCTGTATATTTCTGACCAATTGGCAATTTTACTTTAAGCCACTTGGGTTTGCTAGCAGGCAATTTTGTGTCTGTATTCAATTCCATGGTGATGGTATTTTGCGCAAAGATACAAAGAAGCCCTATTTTTTTGATTGCGGAATTCAGAATGGTCGACTACATTTATAATATATGTTGTTTTTGGGCGTTATATATGTAAGGTGTAAAAAAATATCATTTTCAAAACGCCACTAAAACAAGTATTTAGCAATTTCTGAAAAAACTAATGAATTATTAATTTTTGAGGTTGTTGCATTATTCGGGTTAATTCCTAAATTGCGCCACTAAAGTTTATTACCTCCAACACGTATGAAAGTAAGTAGAATTTTAAGTCTGAACCTTCTGTTGGCCGTTGTACTCACGGGGTCAATGTCCAGTTGCAGCAAAAAGTCAAGTTCGAAAAATGTATCCAAAGCCACTGGATGGAAAATCAATGACCCCAAAGGAGGGTTCCAATTTGCTTCAAAATATCAGAAGCAAGAGACAGGTCCAGGTTTGGTGCTTGTTGAAGGTGGAACTTTTACCATGGGTAAAGTCCAGGACGATGTGATGCATGATTGGAACAATTCTCCAAATCAGCAACACGTTCAATCATTCTATATGGATGAAACGGAAGTGACCAACATGATGTACATGGAATACTTGGATTGGTTGAAACGCGTTTTTCCTCCAGATCAAGAAAACTACAAAAACATCTATACTGGTGCGTCTCCTGATACATTGGTGTGGAGAAGCCGATTGGGTTATAATGAAACCATGACCAATTACTATTTGCGTCACCCTGCTTATGCGGAGTACCCAGTGGTAGGTGTCAATTGGATTCAAGCTGCCGAGTTTGCCAAATGGCGAACAGATCGGGTAAATGAATCTGTGTTAGAGCGCGATGGGTTTTTGAAAAAAGACTCAAAAGTTTCTAGTATAAATGGTGAAAAAACATTTAGTACGGAAACTTATTTAAGTGCACCTACATTAACTTTCGGAGGTGATGATAAAATTGTTTTGAAAGGTAAAAACAATTCCAAAGCGAAGGCACCTAAAGCTGGTAAAGACGGTGCAGCTAAAGAAAATAAAAACATTTATGCTCAAATTTCGTCCGGAGAAATTTCGCCGGATTACCGTTTGCCAACTGAAGCAGAATGGGAATATGCAGCAGCAGCTGACATAGGTCAACGTGAATATAACTCTTACCGTGGTCAAAAGAAATATCCTTGGTCAGGAAGTTACACACGTTCAAGCAAACGTAAATACAAAGGTGATCAATTAGCCAACTTCAAACAAGGAAAAGGAGATTACGGTGGAATTGCAGGATGGTCTGATGACAATGCAGATATCACTAATAAAGTAAAACAGTATCCTCCAAACGATTTTGGTTTGTATGATATGGCAGGAAACGTAGCTGAATGGGTAGCTGATGTTTATCGTCCAATGGTTGATGATGAAGCAAGTGATTTCAACTACTATCGTGGTAACGTGTACACCAAAAATAAAATAGGTGACGATGGTAAAGTAGAAATGGTTACTGCTGAAACGCAGAAATATGACACCTTATCAAATGGCAAAATTATTGCCCGTAATTTCCCAGGTGAAATATCAAAAGTTCCTGTTGATGAAAAAGAAACCTATTTACGTGTAAATTTCTCTCAATCGGATAACCGCAACTACCGAGATGGTGATAAACAATCGACTCGTTTCTTCAAGTTCGCCAATTCAGAAGGCGGTGACGAGAAAGGTAAAAAGAAAGACAATGAGCGTATGTACGATTCACCAGTACATAATGTATCAGTGGACAGTTTAGGAAACATGGTTCGTAAATTTGACAAATCAAGCAAACGAACCACATTGATCAACGACAATGTGCGAGTATATAAAGGTGGTTCATGGAAAGATAGAGCCTATTGGCTAGATCCTGCACAACGCAGATATTTTCCACAAGATATGGCCACTGACTTTATTGGTTTCCGTTGCGCCATGTCGCGTGTAGGACCAAAAAGTGATAAAAAGAAACGTCCAAGAAATTAATACTACGAAAGCCCTTAATTGGGCTTTCTTTTTTTTACATCATGATTTTCACAACCATTCCAAGTTTATATTCCATTTTTAAACAAAGTGATGGAGTATGTATTGATACGCGTTCAATCAGAACAGGGGTTTTGTTTTTTGCGTTGAAAGGACCACAATTTAATGCGCATGATTTTATTGAGGAGGCTTTAGAAAAAGGAGCAAATGCTATTGTAATCGATGAGCCATCGTTCGCTCATATCAAAAATACCTACTTGGTTCCAAATGTGCTCGAAGCATTACAAGATTTGGCGACGTACCACCGAGATCAATTACAATTGCCCATTATTGCCTTAACGGGAAGCAATGGCAAGACCACCACTAAAGAATTGATCAATGCAGTATTGCAAACTAAATATGTAACAAAAGCAACAATTGGTAATTTAAACAACCACATTGGCGTTCCTTTGACATTGTTGTCATTTACTGCGGAAACACAGATTGGTGTGGTTGAAATGGGGGCCAATCACCAACGTGAAATTGAACAACTGTGCCGCATTGCCAAACCCAATTTCGGATATATTACCAATTTTGGTAAAGCCCATTTAGATGGCTTTGGCGGCGTTGAAGGTGTTATCAAAGGGAAGAGTGAAATGTACACTTTCCTGCGTGAGCATGTTGGAAAAGTGTTTGTTAATGCAGACGATTCACTTCAACTGAAACAAGCAGAAGGCACTGAACAAATTAAATTTGGTTATCAAAATTCGGACTGCGACTTTCAAATTCAACGAGTATCACTTACGCCCTTTGTGCAAATCGATTACAATGGGAACACCATAAGCACACAACTTATTGGTTCTTATAACTGGCCCAATATTACAGCTGCTTTAGCAATTGGATTGCATTTTAGCATTCCTGTCGAACAAATTAAAATGGCACTGGAGCAGTATGTGCCATCAAATAATCGATCGCAAGTAATCAAAAAAGGAAGACACACCCTGCTTTTAGATGCATACAACGCCAATCCTTCAAGCATGAAGGCTGCCTTAGATAGTTTTGAGCAACAAACTGCCGAACATAAAGTAGTAATTTTAGGCGATATGTTAGAATTGGGCACTGAAGCAGCTGCCGAACATGCTCATTTAATTCAGCGATTAATTAGGAGTAATGCAACGTCCTATTGTATTGGTCCGTTGTTTTATGCACATAAAGTAGTAACAGATCAAATTCATTTTTTTGAAACTAGGGAGGCATTTATGTCTTCTGTACAAGTGTCAAACTGGCTTCCTTCATTGGTGTTAATTAAAGGATCGAGAGGCATGGCTTTAGAACACTGTGTTACGCTTTTTGATCAGATTTTATGAGTGCCATTTTATTGCTTGAAGATGACCCCATTTTAGCCAAAGAAATTAGGGCCTATTTGGTTTCCAAATCTTTGGCTTGCGAATCGGTATTTGACGGGGAACTTTTTTTAAGAGCTTTAAAACGAAATACTTTTGATTTGTACTTGTTGGATATCAATGTGCCAAAAGTAAATGGATTGGAAATTTGTAAACTCATTCGAGCTTCTAATTCATCAGTTCCTATTTTGATGCTTACAGCTTATGGCGATTTGAATGACAAAAGAGATGCTTTTGCTTTGGGTGCCGATGATTATTTGGTCAAGCCATTTCATTTAGAGGAATTGTATATCAGGATATTGGCATTGTTTCGCCGAAGCCAACAACCCCTTTTGCACGATGAAATTATTGTGATTGAAGACCTTGAAATTAATGTCACAGCCAATACGGTTTTCAGGGCGGGGCAACCCATCAAATTGACGCAAAAAGAATACCAAATACTTGTTTTATTGGCCAAATCAAATGGCCGAATCTTGTCTAAACAGCATATAGCCGAACGGATTTGGGATGCACAATACGATACGAATCTGAACACTATTGAGGTCTACATAAATTTTTTGCGCAATAAAATTGACAAGCAATTTCCCGTAAAATTAATTCACACCAAACCAGGTTTTGGCTACTATTTGCAAACTGAAAAATGACGCTCAAAAAACGCATTTCCATTACAATCAGTTTCATCTTTTCGATGTTGTATGCTTTTTCGGCATTGATCATTTTTTGGTCATTTTCCACTTTTAGACGTGAAGAATTTGTAGACCGCTTAGAGGAAAAGGCTTTTAATACGACCAAATTATTACTGGAAGTAAAAGAGGTAGATAATACCATTCTGAAGCTCATCGACCAAAATTCGATCCATAAGTTGTTAAATGAAAAAATATTAATATTTGATCACCAGTTCAAATTGATTTACAGCAGCCTCGATGATTCAACAATCGGCTGGAATGAGCAACAATTAAAAGAATTAAAAACCAAAAAGAAAATATACCGTGTGAAGGGTGCTCAAGAGGTGGTTGGTTTGTTTTATACCCATCAAGAAAAAGATTATTACACTTTAATTGCTGCTGAAGATATTTATGGCAATTCCAAACTTAATTTCCTGAAAGAAGTATTACTCATTTTATTTATATTGGGTACCGCATTGGTTTGGTTGAGCACCTATTATTTTATCCGTAAATTATTATTCCCCCTTGATCTCTTTCAAAAACAGATTACCACCATGTCATTGGGCGACGAGCTCATTTTGATGGACGAACGGTCACAAAACGATGAATTAACGTTGCTTACCAAGGCATTCAATCAGATGATGCGCCGCATTCAGCACTCCTACAATGCACAACGGGAGTTTACCTCCAATGCGTCACATGAATTGCGCACGCCCATTAGTCGTTTGATTTTGCAATTAGACAATGTTTTGCCGCAAGTTCATCAGCCTGAAATTACTAAGAAATACTTGCAAAACATGTCCAATGACCTCAATCAATTAAGTGAACTCATCAGTTCTTTGTTGATTTTGGCTCGTTTAAACACAGCTAGTTTGCCCAACGATTGGCAGCCTGAACGCATTGACGAACTCGTTTTTGATGCTTTTGATACACTCAAAAGCAATTTCCCGGAATTTAGTATGCACTTTAATCTACAAGACACGCCTGATTTGCCATTGGAATATCCGGCCATAAAACCGCTACTTGACATTGTTTTTATCAATTTATTTCGGAATGCCTATCTCTATTCACCCGATCGGAAGGTGCATGTGCAAATGAATAAAACGCCAGGTCATTTTTTAGAGGTAATTATTGAAAATCAAGGACAAGACCCATTAGGAATGACAGAAGACGCCTTATTTAAACCATTTGTCCGAGGTCAGAATGCCGCCAATATTAATGGATCTGGATTGGGCTTGCACATTGTGAAGCGTATCCTCGATTATCATCAAGTGCATATACATTATTCATTTTCCAATGGAAACCATACCTTTACACTCAATTTTACCCAACACAAAAATCACTAAGTGGAAGCGGTCAGACTCAATAAATACCTTTCAGAAACCGGATATTGTTCCAGACGAGAAGCCGATCGGCTCATTCAAGAAGGACGCATTTTAGTAAATGGTGCTGCCCCTGAATTGGGTTGCAAAGTAACTAGTTCCGATCAAATCATGATTGATGGTAAAAAGTTAGTGCCACCGACGAAAGCGCCAGTTTACTTGGCTTTTCACAAGCCCGTCGGCATTGAATGCACCACCAATCAGAAGGTTAAAAACAATGTGGTAGACTATATCAACTATCCCGAACGTATTTTTCCAATTGGTCGTTTAGACAAGGCCAGCGAAGGCTTACTATTGCTAACCAACGATGGCGATATTGTCAATAAAATTCTGCGTGCCAGAAATCAACATGAAAAAGAGTACTTAGTAACTGTTGATTTACCTATTAATCCGCGTTTTGTGCAGCGCATGTCAGCAGGCATTCCTATTTTAGGAACTGTTACCAGACCATGTGAGGTGCAGTCCATCGGCAACAAAGCATTTCGCATCATACTTACACAAGGGATGAACCGGCAGATACGTCGCATGTGTGAACACCTTGGTTACCAAGTGCAATCGCTTAAGCGCGTTCGAATTATGAGTATTACTTTAGATGTTGCGCCTGGGCAATACAGGCTTTTGACCGATGCCGAAATCAACCGGTTGCAAGATTTATTGGTCGATTCGGATAAAGTAGCTCCCGACGCAGTTGAGAAAGTGTCGAATAATCAAATAATTAAATATAGCCCCAAAAATGGATATCAAAGACGCCAACGGTAATATACTTGCAGACGGTGACACCGTTACTTTAATTAAAGACCTCAAAGTACGAGGCACATCGACTACCTTAAAGCGTGGTACCGTAGTAAAAAACATTAAACTGACCGATGATCCGGCCGAAATTGATTGTCGGGTAAATAAAGTAGCCATGGTTTTACGCACCGAGTTTGTCAAAAAAGCCTAAAGAACCAATTTGAAACGGTTGGGGGTGTTGGTTGGAAATTTTTAACAAAAGTTCAATGAGAATTTAGATTTCAAGTACTCATTTTATGCCCATCAATCAGAGAATAATTATACCTTTGACGCCTTTAAATAATCGGTTATGATTTATAATATTCGCGCCATTTTAGACACCGAAGAAGATGTTTTTCGGGACATTGCTATTCGCGATACAGACACCCTTGAAGACCTCCATCAATCATTAATTAATGCCTTTGGTTTTGATGGCATGGAAATGGCTTCCTTTTACACCTGTGATGACCGTTGGAACCAAGAAGATGAAATCCCACTTTTTGATACCGGTGACGAACCTGGGCAGGTGCAAACGATGAATGATTATTCATTGCTAGAATTACTACATGAAGACCACACCAAAATCATTTATGTGTATGATTTTTTAAATATGTGGACTTTTTTGGTGGAACTTGCTTCCATTACCGAAGAACAAGTGGGCGTTGTGTACCCCGAGTTGATGCACGCTCATGGTGTACTTCCAGAATCGGCGCCAAATGCCCAATTTGAAAGTGATGGTACAGAAAACAACCCATATGCCGACTTTGAAGACGATTATGATGAGGATGATTTTGACCAAGAAGACGAATTTGGTGGCGAACATTACGAAGATTTAGGGTTTGAAGATAATTGGAATTAATACTACAAGCATTTATACATGATCAACTTATTTAATACCCAAATAGAATCACTTTCCATTCACCGAATTGGCAATAAAAGCCGAAATGAAGGGGTATTTGTTTCACAATCTGGTTTTACCTTATCTGATGAGCTTGTTCCTTTAATCAAGGAGTATTTTTTTAAGCCTTTTCGCGAGAAAGAAGAAAACTATTATCAATTTGCCCACGATGTAGATTTGGAGTACCACGATATGTTTAAAATGGTGAAAGCCATTTTTGACAATCCATCGTTAGCTCATGAAGGTTCACAGAAAATTGCAGCGCATTTGTATGAACAATCAAACCATCCTCATATAAAAAATGGGGAATTGTATGTTACTTATTTAACGCATTTGACCATTGACAACCAGCCAGTGGATGCTATTGGCATTTTTAAAAGTGAAATAAAGTCTGAGTTTTTACAAATTGAAGAAAAAGAAAAAAACCTTGATGTTATTTTACAGATGGGGATCAATTTGAATAAGCTTGACAAAGGCTGCCTTATATTTAACCACAAAGCAGACGAAGGCTATAAAATTTTGAGTATCGACAGTAACCGCTACGATGCCCGCTATTGGTTGGAGCATTTTTTGTCGGTTGATGCCTTTCAGGATGAAAATTTCTTGACCAAAAAGTACCTTAAATTCTGTCAAGATTTTGCCAAAGAAGTAGTGCTTCCAGCCGAAGACAAAAAAGAAGAGGTGATGTTTATGAATCGTTCGGTGAATTATTTTGCCAAAAACGACGAGTTTGAAGAGTCAAAATTTTTGAACGAAGTGCTGGAAAACCCCGATTTGATTCCGGAGTTCAAAAACTACAAGGTTGATCGTGGCCAAAAATACAGCATAGAAGATGTGACTAATTTCCCCATCGCCAATGCAGCAGTTACTGATGCGCGCCGAAAAATGAAGAACACCATCAACTTAGACACCAATATACAAATTAAACTTGATTTTATCAATCCGGACAGCGCCGAACGTTTTGTGGAAAAAGGCTGGGATGAAGAAAAACAAATGTATTACTATCTTATTTATTTTAACAAGGAGCAAAAAACCTAATTCAAACCGTTTATCCCCTTTTTTTGCCTGATTTTGAGGTGTTTTGATGAAGCTTGAAAAAATTGGCTATATTTGGGGGCTGTTATCAGTTAATATTATTTTTATGACAAAAACTACTTTTACTATTTTATCTATTTGCGCGTTACTGCTTTCAGCATGTACGTCAAATGTGCGAGATGTTTCTCCCATTACGAAAGACGAGGCTTCTTTGAACACCAAAATAGACTTAATGAATGATGATGTGTCCAGAATCATTGAAGAAAGTGAGAATGGCACTTATTTGAATACCTCTTGGGGTAAGTCTGGAGCGAGCGTTGAAGTAGAAAAAGGTGGGCCTTCTTGCTTATCAGTAATACGTATTCCTTCTTTTGGGAGTGCTGTAGGTGAAAACTGGACTGTTACAAAAACACTTGATTATGGCACGCAGGACTGCCAATTGAGCAGCGGAAACTATGTGCGTGGGAAAATAGTTATTAGCTATAAATTTACCCCAAACAACACCAACCGCGTTGTGTCATACCGATTTGATGGGTTCTATCACAATGGTTTTTTATATGATGGAAAAAGCACTTTAGAGCGCTCCATGATTGAGGCAACCGCAAACGTGCTTAGACATCCGCAATTTAAATTAAAAATGAATTTAAAGATTACTTCACCTGACGGAACGGAATATAAGAGAGCAGGTTACAAAGTACGTGAACATATTCAAGGTTTTGATACCAATACGACTTCAGACGACGTGTATAGTGTAACAGGTATTTGGTCAAATTCATTTGGTCAAGCATACGATATCATCTCAACAATTAGTGTTCCATTAATTGTTAAAAATGATTGTAGCCAAAGTAATGTGGATCATCCAAAAGTCGTTCAAGGTCAAATTAGTCTAGATCGACAAGGAGTAACAGCAACCATTGATTTTGGAGATGGTACTACCTGTACTCCTGTACGTACATTTACTAGTAATGGCGTTACGGTTAATTTGGATTAATTTCCTTATCGAACTATTTATAATAGAGGCTGCCATTGGGCAGCCTTTTTTTGGTGTATTATTTAAATTACAAATTGATGCTACATCTAAATAGGTAGTCTAAAGTCAGCTTGTCCAGTTGGGCTCTCACATGAATTAACATCTTGCAACGTTTCCTTTGCTGCAGTATAGAAAGACTCAAAAGCGCAAAAAAAAAGCTGCCTTAATAGACAGCCTTGCTTTATTGTGATTTTGCAACAGATTTATTTTGCTGGTTCTTGAAGCTTCTTGGTCAATTCCATTGAAATGGCCGAGCGTTCTATTTTTAATTTTCCAGCAAGGGTTTCAATGATAATTGTTTGTTCATTGATTTCGGCGATTTTACCGTGAAATCCGCTTTTGGTGATCACACGGTCACCCGCTTTTAGTGCTGTTTCAAATTCTTTTTCTTGTTTTACTTTCTTTTGTTGTGGGCGTATCATGAAAAAATACATCACAACAAAAATGAGTGCGAAAAAAATTAAATTTTGAGGTAATTCCATATTGTAGTTTATAAATGTTTATTCTTTTAAGCCCCGGCCGGTTTTTACAATGTCACCCGATTCTTTCAACTCTTTGGCCAAAGTGTCAAGTAGCCCATTCAAAAACACACTGCTTTTTGGCGTCGAGTATTCTTTGGCAATTTCAACATACTCGTTAAGTGTCACCTTAACAGGTACCGACGAAAATCGGAGCATTTCGCACAGTGCCATTTTAACC
Organism: Flavobacterium sp. BFFFF2; assembly: GCA_002256385.1. Lineage (GTDB taxonomy): Bacteria > Bacteroidota > Bacteroidia > Flavobacteriales > Flavobacteriaceae > Flavobacterium. The sequence continues at coordinate 27,121 of NKJD01000024.1, read as the reverse complement.
AAAATGGTGTCAATTTCTGCAATCCGTTCCAAATCCCAATTGGGTGTTTTTCCTTCAAATAAGGCTATTAATTTTTTTTCATTCAACACCGTTTTACGGAACAAATCAATCATGAATTCATGATCGTCTTCGTCTTTGTAAGGCTTTGGAACGCTAAAATTTGACTTGGCAGGATTTAGTTTTTGGAGTTGCTTGAGTAATTCGGTATTTACCAGTGGCAAATCATCGAGCCAAGTGAGGCGGTAATCTTCCAAAAATCCATATAAAATTTCATTAGGGGCAATGACCTTTTCGAACAAATTACAAATAAATTGGCGGTCTTCAATGAAACTTCGCTCGTCAGATTCCATGTATGTCATGTAAAGGTCGCTCTGTTTCATTTCTTGCAACAGCAGCAAGATGCAGTCGTCATTGCGTTGCCAATGGCTGATGTGCCTTTGTTCCAATTCATCTTGCAAACCAGGATGATTGGATAACCAATCTAGCAGGCTGTTGTCAATGAATTTGGTGTTGGGTTTAATATCTTCAGCGGTGGCCAAAAATTTGTTTTTTGATTTTTCGAGAAAATCAATTTCTTTAGCGCGAAGTTCCAGTAATATTGAAACCATGAGCAGGTAAAGATCAGCAATGGCATCAACACTTTGCACCAGAAATCTTTCTTCTTTGGCCAAATCGTCGCTACCTCTTTGATGCATCGCATAAATGGTCTGCATTACTTTTATTCGTAAATGTCTCCGGTTTACCACAGGATAAGAACTTTTTAAAAAAACAAAGCGCGAGAGGAACCTCCTTTCGCGCTGCAAAAATACTATTTGAAATGGAATTATGAGCCTTGAATTTGCTTTTTACGTTCAGCAATGCGATTTTCTGCCACTCTCATGGCCGCTAACTGCGTGGTGATGTTGTTTTTGTTCGCAAAATCAAGTATTTCCAAGGTGGTGTTATAAATGTTTTCGGTTCTACGCAAAGCTTCCGCTTTGTCATATTTCACGATTTCGCCATACACATTAATGATTCCGCCCGCGTTAATTAGGAAATCTGGGGCGTAAACAATGTTTCTTTCGCGGAGAATTTGTCCGTGAACGGCCTCCACGGCCAACTGGTTGTTGGCTGCTCCGGCAATCACTTGCGCTTTGATGCGGTAAACCGTGTCGTCATTGATGGTGGCTCCTAAAGCGCATGGGGCGTAAATGTCAACTTCGGCATCAAAGATGTCAGCGCCTACATAAGGCGTCGCGCCATACTTCTTAGATACTTCATCCATGCGTGCTTCGTTGATGTCACTGATGTACACAATGGCGCCTTCTTGGGTTAAATGGTCAATAAGGGTTTCGCCCACGTGACCAGTTCCTTGCACCATTACTTTTTTGCCAGCCAATGAATCAGATCCCCACTTGTGTTGGGCAGCTGCTTTCATTCCCATATACACACCATAAGCGGTCACGGGCGATGGATTACCTGATCCACCTAAACTTTCTGAGATGCCCGTTACATGAGGAGTCACCAAATGAATGCGGTCCATGTCTTCTGTGGTGGTACCCACGTCTTCTGCTGTAATATATTTTCCACTCAATGAATGAACAAATTGACCAAAGCGGGAAATCATTTCTGGGGTTTTGTCTTTTTTGGAATCACCAATAATCACGGCTTTCCCACCACCCAAGTTCAATCCGGTTACGGCTGATTTATAAGTCATTCCGCGAGAAAGTCTTAATACGTCGTTCAATGCTTCCCATTCGTTGGCATAGTTCCACATTCGGGTACCACCAAGTGCTGGACCCATCACGGTATTATGTATTCCAATGATTGCCTTTAATCCTGTATCTTTGTCGTGACAAAACACAATTTGTTCATGATTGTCAAAAGAAAGTTGTCCGAAGACAGGATTGAATTTAGCCAATTCAACTGGTGTGGAAATTTCTGCTGTCATAGTGCATGTTTTAAAGGGTGATTATCAAAAATCTGGGGCGAAATTATCAAAAATCTTGCTAAGTGGTCAAAAAGTGAGGCTAAATTTAATGATGTTTAAAGAAATAACCTTTTTTCAAAGAATTATAGAATTTAACATTGTGCAATAAATTAACAATAAATTCATCAATTAATCAACTATATCGTTTTCGGAATGAAAGAGCTGCAGTATTTAAATAAATATTTCATCAAATATAAATACCGTTTTTTGGTCGGAATACTCATTACCATTGTTGCCCAAATCTTTTCATTGTTTACCCCTCAACTTATTCGCGAGTCATTTGACGCCATTGAAACGCATTATAAGAGTAATCAGTCGGTTGAAGTGGTGCAACAAATTCTCTTAAAAAACGTAGGGTTGGTCATTATTTCAACCTTGATTGCAGGTGTACTTACTTTTTTAATGCGTCAGACGCTTATTGTGATGTCAAGACATGTTGAATTTGACCTCAAAAACGAAGTCTTTCAGCATTACGAACGGTTGTCAACCTCATTTTACAAACGCAACCGCACCGGCGATTTAATGAGTCGGATTAGTGAAGATGTAGCCAAAGTGCGCATGTATGTTGGGCCGGCGGTGATGTATACCATTAATACCCTGATTCGGTTTTCCATGGTGATATTATATATGTATGCTGTTTCGCCCAAACTGACGCTATATACTTTATTGCCGTTGCCCATTTTATCGATTATCATTTTCAAATTAAGTCAAGAAATAAACATCAGAAGTACGTCATTTCAACAATACCTGTCAAAGGTTTCGAGTTTTTCACAAGAGGTTTTTTCTGGTATTCGGGTGCTTAAGGCTTATTCATTGGAGTCCAACTACCAAGATAAAATGGCCGATTTGGCCCAAGAAAGTCAAACTAAGAGCATGTCGTTGGCGCGTGTGCAATCGTTGTTTGGCCCTTTGATGATTGCACTGATTGGCGTCAGTAATTTGGTGGTTATCTATGTCGGTGGCACCATGTATGCCGAGGGTAAATTGGAGTCGGTAGGGGTGATCGCTCAATTTATTTTATATGTAAATATGCTTACTTGGCCAGTGGCGTCCATTGGTTGGGTGTCATCGCTCATTCAAGAAGCTGAAGCTTCTCAAAAACGAATCAATGAATTTTTGAAAGAGGTGCCTGAAATTCAAAATGAAGTGCCTCATTTGACACCAGTTTCTGGCAGCATTCGGTTCGATAAGGTGTCGTTTACATACCCAGAAACGGGCGTTCAGGCCATCAAAGACGTAACATTTTCATTGGAACAAGGAAAAACCTTGGCCATTTTAGGCCGAACAGGTTCTGGTAAATCAACCCTATTGTCGCTGATTACGCGTTTATATGATATTGATGCGGGACATTTATACATTGATGATAAACCCATTCGGTCATTTAATTTATTTTCATTGCGCGCCGCCATGGGCAATGTGCCTCAAGACGCCTTTTTGTTTTCGGATACCATTGCCAATAACATCCGATTTGGCGACGAAGAAGCCACGCTTGAAGAAATTAGAAGGGCAGCAAAATGGGCTGCTGTTGACCAATCCATTATTGAATTTTCACAAGGCTATGAAACACTCTTGGGTGAACGGGGCATCACGCTGTCGGGCGGTCAAAAACAACGGGTGTCCATCGCTCGGGCTTTTATTAAAAATGCACCTATTTTACTCTTGGACGACTGCTTGTCGGCTGTTGATACCGAAACCGAAGAAGAAATTTTGCAGAATTTAAAGCAAATTGCCGACAAAAAAACCACCATTATTGTCAGTCATAGGGTGTCATCGGCCAAAAATGCTGATTGGATTATTGTGCTCGATCAGGGCAGCATTGTACAACAAGGTACTCATAGTCAATTAGTAAGTATCGAGGGGTATTATGGTGAGCTTTACGAAAAACAATTGTCTGAAAAAGAAATTTTTTAAATGTTTTGCATTTTAAAAAAAAAGTGCCAATTTTGGTTTGTAAACATCGCATGTTTACTTTGCAGTGTTTTAAATTAATTCTTTGACCGTACGATTATGAGAGACAATGACATGGCCGAAAAGGAGGAAATTTATTCCAAAGTATTACGAGCAGGTAGGCGAACTTACTTTTTTGATGTCCGTTCAACCAAAGCTGATGACTATTATGTGACCATTACGGAGAGCAAAAAATTTACCGAAGAAGATGGCTCATTTCATTTTAAAAAGCACAAAATTTATTTGTACAAAGAAGATTTTGCCGCCTTTAGCGATATACTCAACGAGATGACCCAATATGTGCTGGAAAGTAAAGGCGAAGAAGTGATTTCTGAGCGACACCAGCGCGACTATAAACGTGAATTATTAGCCGACGAAGAAGATCCAAAAATGGACAAAAGTTTCACGGATATTGATTTTGACGATATTTAACAAAAAAAACGACCACCTAAAGTCTAAAAGCAGTTGTTTTTAGACTTTTTTTATGGCTTGACTTCAACCACACTGTGAAAGACACTTCCAAACATCAAGGATTGCGCAATCAATTGGCCGATAAACTGCAGCAAAAGGGCATCCAAAATAAGCATGTTTTGGATGCGATTCGTGCTATTCCTCGGCATTTGTTTTTAGATTCTAGCTTCGAAAATTTTGCTTACCAAGATCAGGCATTTCCCATTGGTGCAGGACAAACCATTTCACAGCCCTATACAGTGGCGTGGCAAAGTCAATTGCTTCAAGTGAATAAAGACGAAAAAGTCCTTGAAATTGGTACGGGGTCTGGTTATCAAACCGCGGTGCTTTGTGCCATGGGCTTAAAGGTGTACAGCATTGAACGCCAATTGGAGTTATTTAAAACCACCTCGTTATTGCTCCCTAAATTAGCCATTCGGCCCAAGAAATTGGTATTTGGCGACGGATACAAAGGCTTACCCGAATTTGCCCCTTACGATGCCATTTTAGTAACGGCTGGTGCGCCCGTAATTCCACCTGCCTTGTTGGCTCAAGTAAAAGTTACTGGCCGATTGGTAATTCCATTGGGCGAAAAAGAACAAATCATGACAGTGTTTGTCCGAACGGACGAAACGCGTTTTGAGAAATACGAATTTGGGCCTTGTAAGTTCGTTCCATTATTGGAAAATAAGGCTTAGCCCCAATTCCTTATATTTATTCTGGATTTAATAAGTTCTTTTAATCCGATCCAAATCGCGCTTGACGTCACGGTCTTTGAGTGTTTCGCGCTTGTCAAAATCTTTTTTACCCCGACACAGACCAATATCTAATTTGGCCCAGCCTTTTTCATTGATATAAAGTTTTAAGGGAATCAATGTCAGTCCCTTAACATCAACTTGGCGTTCTAATTTTTTGAGTTCTTTGCGTTGCAACAAGAGTTTGCGTTCGCTTTTAGCTTTGTGGTTAAAATGCCTGCTAAAACTGTATTCTTCAATTTGCGAGTTAATTACAAATAACTCGCCGTTGTGAAATTCACAAAAACTATCCACTATGGCTGCTTTGCCCAAACGTATCGACTTGATTTCGGAACCTGCCAAAACCATACCCGCGGTATAAGTTTCAAGAATTTCAAAATCGAACCGAGCCCTTTTGTTTTGGATGTTGATTGTTTTTTCCATGGGTCAAAAATACGAACTATTTTCACCCAAATGACTACTTTGAGTGGCTGGTTTATGCAGTTAAAAGGAATTTAGTTGGTTTACTGCTCAAACAATCCAAAAGTGCCGCCAACCCACGTTTTGTCTTTGTTGAATTTCACCCCTATCATTTCCCCTCTGCTCAGACGAACCAAATTGGTTACAAGGCGAGGGCGTTCGGCGCCTTCGGACCAAATAGCCAACAAACGCACTTCTGCTTTTACCCCGCCGTCGGGCGCTTGAATAATGGGGGCATAATGTACTTTTTTTTGTAAAATGTATAAGTCTTTGTCTTGGACGGCTTCTAAATCAGCCTTTGTTACGTGAAAAATGACACCGGAACCTGAAAATGAAAACAAGGGTTTCAATACGTAATTTTCCAAGTCGGTAGGCCATTCTTTGATGTCACTGACCAATTGGGTATCTATAAAATAGGGGCCTTTTAAAAAAGGTAAAATGAATTTGCTAATTCGGAAAAACCAATTGGGGTGCCCCACCCAATAAACGTCATAGTTTTTGGTGAAATCGAACCGCAGGTTTAAGTCTTTGCGGGTGTTTAATTCGTCAAAAATGACCCGGTTATAAATGCGTTCAATCCGGATGGGTTCTCCCGTTTCTGAGGTGTAAAATAATTGATTTTCCTTTTCATATACCTCAGTCACACAAACTATTTTAATGCCAAAATCGCGTTCGGCATACAAAAAGTCGATGCGGGTATTTTGTAAATGAGGTTCAATTTCTAATAAAATCACCTGTTCTGGTTTGGAATCGCCCAAAATGAGGTGCCTCATTTCATCCATGTAGGTTTCGGGAGTCAACCCATTAAAATACGGGGTTAAATGGCCAAAGTCGGGGTAAGTTTTTTTAAAGGCCGCAGCCAAATGGCTTTGAAAATTAAACAAGGAGGGAAATCCTTGCACTTCAATCAACTTGGGAACGATGTGCCCAGCTTCTTCGCAAATGCCAAAATCGACAGCCAAAAAATGGGGCTTGCCTTCAAAGCCCGGTACTCGGATGTTTAAATCTAAGGCCCGTTCAGTTTTCTCTTTAAAATTGGGTGCTAAAATGGCATCCACCACCTGATTGAATCCATCAATCAAAGCATCTTTGAGGTGTTCAGGAATAAAAAAGGGGGTTTCGCCTAAGCGGAAAGTCGGGGTGTACCCAAAGTCATTTGAAATGCTTTCAAGTACCGCTTCATATTTTAATGTTGAAAATTGCGCATTGAATTGGGCGCGTAAGTGGGTTTCCATAAATGGTATTAATTGACTTCCATTTTTCGTTGTTCCATTAATTGATTAATAGATTGGCGAATAAAGTTGGGGATAATGGTTTCGTTTGTTTTGTAAATTTTATTGTCGTCACATAGGTCTTCGAGCATGTCGCGGAATCGTTTTTTTCCTTTCATGGCAATAATGCGGTTGCGCTTTTCTGCATCACGCAAATTGGCAATAAAACTTATGGGATCAGCCTCAGGATGAAATTGCAATCCGACCATTTCAGGTGTAAACCGAACGCCCATAATGGCACGTTCATATTCCACATGGGTTCTTATTTTTTCCAATGAAATAATTTGAGCTCCCTTATTTTTAAATATGGCATGATCTGGCTGAACTACCTGGTATTCACGGCTATCAATTCCCCAAAATGGGTTATTGAGCCCCTGAAACAAAGGATCGGTGTGTCCTGTTTCCACTTTGTGAATACTCATCACGCCAAACGAAGTGGATTGGCGTTTGGTTACCTGCGCCAAGCCAAAATGCAGACAAGCCATTTGAAAGGAATGGCAAATAAACAGCACATACTTCTTGATCGGTTGTTGGCGGTTCCAAAGGCTTAACTGGTCAATGAATTGATAATAAGCAACATCCCAAGTTCCATCGCCTTCCATCGGATTGCCTGGTCCGCCAGTTGAAATGTACAAATCAAAAGAGGATATTTTCGGCAATTTTGCCTCTTTTCGCACATCAAAAATCTCGTATTGAACCAAGCCCGAAAAACGGGTCAAAATGTCTAAAATACAACGCATCCCCTGATTGGGTTCGCCATTGTACATGTCTAAAATGGCAACCGAAAAAAGAGGTTTAGAAAACGAAGAAGCGGAATTTGCATTCATGAGCAGTGGGGCATTTTGAGAAAAAGAAAGCTAAGTTACTGTATATTTTACAATTGCCTACAATCCTTTGGTAAATTCACCAGTAATCATGTCCACAACGGCTACCAAACTATTGGTCGCTTCAAAGACTTGCAGCTGTTTATTGGCTCCTGTTCCTTCGCGTAAAATGGTATGCACATAGTTGATTTGTTCACGACTGCCCAATTCATCGACCACATCATCTACAAAATCGAGCAATTCCAAGATGAGATCTTGCGTAGGTGTTTCTTCCTTCAGGCCAAAGTCAATTAAATGGCCATCAATTCCGTAGCGGGCCGCTCTAAATTTATTTTCCTTTATCAGGGCCAAGCGGTAAATGTTAAAACTGGTGTTGCCCAATGTTAACTTGTACAATTTGGCCACAATGGCTTGAATCAATGCCACGATGCACATGGCTTCATCTACGGTGAGGCACATGTCGCAAATGCGGAACTCAATGGTGTTGTAAAAGGGGTGCAAACGCAAATCCCACCATATTTTTTTGGGGTTGTCAATGCAATTGGTTTTAACCAGCGTTTCCAAATAATTGTCATAAGCTTGCACGCTGTCAAAATATTCGGGTAATCCTGTCCGTGGAAATTTATCAAAAACCTTGGTTCTGAATGATTTATACCCCGTGTTTCGGCCTTCCCAAAAAGGCGAGTTGGTCGATAAAGCAAAAATATGTGGCAAGAAATAACACGCTTGGTTCATTAATTGCAACCCAATTTCACGGTTTTCAATGCCCACGTGGCAATGCATTCCAAAAATAAGGTTTGATCGGGCAGCATCTTGCAATTCATTCACAATGTGGTGATAGCGCGGATCGTCCGTAATCGGTTGGTCTTGCCAACGCGAAAATGGATGGGTACCTGCACCACCCACGACCAAACCTTGTTTGTCTGCCAGTTCAACAATTTTACTTCTTAAAAAACGAATCTCATTGCGGGCCTCCGCCACATTTTTGCAAATATTGGTGCCCACTTCTACCACCGATTGGTGCATTTCGGCTTTTACCTGTTCGTTCAGAATAATTTTGGCCCCATCTACAATCTTTGATAAATGAGACCGCAAGTCGCGGGTGTCCGGATCAATAATTTGATATTCTTCTTCGACACCTAAAGTAAAAATGGGTAGCTTTTTGATTCTCATAATGGTTGTTTACCCGGAAAAGGCTCTTGTTAATTTAAAATCTTTTTGATTGTTCAATGGATTCACGCATGAAAGTACCCCAAGTAAGATTCATTTGGCCGTCTTTGTGTTTTTTGGCGTATTCAATGGCCATTTTGGCCGCTTCTTCTACCACCCATTCAAAATTTTCGGCCCCAACAGAATGAATATCTGCATCTGGTGCTGGATTACCAAAATCAATGGCGTAAGGAATGCCGTCGCGGATGGCAAATTCCACCGTATTAAAATCGTAGCCCAATCCTTTGCACAAACGCAAAGTGTAGTCTTTAATGGTGGCCATCAATTTTTTGGAAGGTTCTGGTCGGTCGACCACGTAGCGTAAATGGTGCGGATTACGCGGTTCATAAGGCATAATGCGAACGGCTTTTCCACCTAAACAATATACGCGGTAATAGTCATCAAACACAATTTCTTCTTGCAACAACATCACCAATTGACCTGTTTCACGATGGATTTCCCAAAATTGGTCACGGCTCTCCAAACGATATACATTTTTCCAACCACCACCCGCATAGGGTTTCATATAAGCAGGGAAGCCTACATACTCAAACATCGCTTCCCAATCGAGCGGATATTTTAGGTTTCGAAATGATTTTGAAGTAGTGTCAGTCGGGTGCTCAGCCGAAGGGACAATCACTGTGTTTGGCAATGGAACACCCAAAGTGTCAGCCAAACAGTTATTAAAGTATTTATCATCTGCGCTCCACCAAAAAGGGTTGTTTAAAACCGCGGTACCTGTTAAAGCGGCGTTTTTTAAATAGGTACGGTAAAAGGGAACATCTTGCGAAATCCGATCAATGATGACCGCATAATCACAGGGTTTATTTTGGACAGCCTTGTCAATAAGTACTGCTTCTGCTATAATTCCTTTTTCGTTTTTTGCGTTCACCCGATCAATAAATGCTTGAGGAAAAGTATCCTCCATTCCGAATAAAATGCCGATTTTCTTCATGTGTGATAATATTTGTTTTTAACTACTTAAATTATTAATTGAAAGATTGAAAGATTGAAAGATTTGGTTAATTACACACTATTTATTTCATTGCTATTTTTTAATCCAACACTTAATTATTGTCAAAACCTTAAACCTTCTACTTTAAATTTTAAATTTTAAACCTTAAACTTTAAACTAAAATTGAATCCTCGACAAATAATGCGGAAACATCTCTTTCCAGACGGGCCAATCGTGTTCTCGGTCTTGCCGGACGTCGAGCCAATGATTTAATTGTTTTTGTTGGAGCACTTGACTCAATTTTAAGTTGGCGTCAAAACAAATGTCCCAATTAGAGGTTCCTAGGACGATGTCCATGTTCCATAATTCGTGGTCCTGAAATCCGGGAAGGTAGTCTTCGGGGCTGTTATAAAAAACCGTGTCATCCCAATGGCCGTCCATAAAACTTTTTATCGAAAAGGCGCCGCCCATCGAAAATAAGTGACCTACATAGCCTGGGTGTTTAAAGGCAAAATTGGCAGCATGGTAGCCGCCAAAACTGCAACCCGCGACAGCTACCTTGCCCCAATGCGTGTTGTGCCGTATTTTTTCGACCAACTCATGACAAATAAATTTGTCATACCACGAATGGTTTTGAATGCGCACCGACGGATGAACCGTTTTATTGTAAAAACTGTCTTTGTCAATACTGTCTGGGCAAAAAATTTGCACCAATCCCTGATCAATAAACCAACGGGCACTTTCAATAAGTCCCTGGTCGCGGTTTTCGTGAAAGCTCCCCATGGAAGTGGGAAATAAAATGACAGGATAACCGGCATGACCAAATACGAGCATTTCAATATCTCTGCTGAGGTTGGGCGAATGCCATTTAAAATATTCTTCTTTCATAAAATCGGGGCATTTATAAAAATCAGCAACCTATCAGAAATAGATTGGACTTGCTTTGTTTTAATTTCAAAGGGACAGTTGTCCATTTGAATTTTCAAAAGCGATTTTATAAAAACACTTTTGTTTTAACAATTTTAATAAAAAAAGCAGTGTGAATTACGCAAAAGTCAACATACATCGCATTATTATCGATTAATTCCGAATTAGAATCACTTATTGTTGAAAGCACAAATTCAAATGGACTTTGCCGATTGTTTTTTCATTAAGTGTAATAAATGCGGTTATCCCATTCAGACAAAAAGAAAGTTAAAAAGGATATTTGATGCGATTGAAGTAGCTGTAAAGAAAGAAAACTACCCAATTATGGTTGAAGAAGTTGTGTTTGGCTTTTTAAACGTTCAATGAGCAAGTTCATCATTCGTTTGTTTAAAGGGGAAGAATGTTGCTGGTATTCGGTCCATTCAGCAAGTGTAAAATAAGCAATTACCATCCCTTTGAGTACATTTCTAAATTTTATGTCGCGCTGTATGACTTGTTCAATATACAATTCTTTTTTGGCCGGATTTAAACCAAAAAACACACCCTTTTGTTTGATGGCATAATTGATAAAAACAGCGCAAAACAACTCGTTTTGCATTTTTAGAATGGGACGCAACGTTTCATTCTGAAAACGTTCTTCCAAACTGCTTTCAGCACTTACCTTTCCCAAGGGTTCTTTTTTTAAATGGGACAGCCAACTGTCGCGATCGTTCATTTACTGAAAAGAATAACCAATTTTTATGCCTGCCTTAAAAACAAAATGATCGACATTGATGTTGTCCACATCGCCTTGACCTTTAAATGTCCATTTCCAATTAAACCCAACATAAGGATCTACGCTTAAGCCATTTTTAAAAAGAAATTTATAGCCTAAATTGGTGTTGATTAAGGATACATAAGAGTAGGTTCCGTTAAAATTCTTGTCCGCGTTTCTGACAGAAACGTTTCCATAGGTTAAAAAATTCTCAGTATAAATTCCGAAAGGCTTTTTCTTTTGCCAATAGTTTCTAGTTCCAATGCCCAATTCAAACCCACGTCCTCTCACAGAAATGCCAGGAGCCTTGTAAAGCATGTGCAATGATGATACTTCAAATACGTGCGAACGGTATAAATCTTTTATTTTTTGTGTTTTTGCAAAACGTTCAAAATGAATCCCCGTATGTGATGGGTCAGAAGCATCAAATTGTCCTGAGATGGTATTTTTTAATAATGGAGTTGGTAACGTTAATTCATCCGAATTGGTTTGTGACCAACTAGGCAATTGAAAAAGCAAGAATAAAGCAGTAGAAAACAAAAAACGGTGCATATATATCATTTTAAATTCGATTCAAATTTCGGGAATTGAAATGAATTACATAATAATTTAACTTATAAATGACGCAAACTTTTTTCAAAGGTTTGCAAAATCCACTTTGTGTGCCCATTTGGTTTTTGTTTGATTACAAAAAGCTGTTTTGCATGACAACAAAAACATGCAATTGGAGTAATTTACACCCTTCTGTTTAAGCAAAAACGATTAGGTAGATTATACCTTTTGGGCACGGACCACACACAATTGGTCATTTTTATCCTTCACAAAAAAAAGCGAATTGGTTTCACTTTCAGTGATATGCCATTTTTTACGCAATTGCGCCACCATTTCTGGGAAATTTCGGGTCACGACATGGGCCGCCTTGCCATAAATAGTGGCATTGAGTTCCTTCTTTTTATAAGGAATGGTTTGTGCAATTTTATAACATTTCCCCGGAAAGTCGATTCGTTCGTTGTGCGTAAAGACATGGGTATGTCGGTGTATTTGACAAACACCATATTTTTCGGAAAGATGTATAAAAGCAGCTCCTTTCATGAGGCTCGGATGCGGTTCATACAAATAGGCAAGCGGCTCGCTTGTGGGAATAGATGCCGTTTCTGGATTCCACGTAAATGTTTCTGAAAAGGCATTTTTTGGATGCAACTCAACGGCTCTAAAAATAGGGTTGTCATGATAATTGCCATCCAGCCACCACAATAGTTCTTTTACTTCACCCTGATAGGCCACAATATGTATTTCGCGTACCTGTTTTAAGGTCAATAAACCTTGTTGAATATCTAAAAATGGGGCCGTTTTAAGCAACACATTTGCCGCTTTTGAAAAATAAAGTGGTAAATGTTCAGTCACATTGGGTGAACAATCTTCAAGCCGAAAAACCTTGCCTTTTTGATCATGTCGCCGGGCCGGATCCAGATAGATCCAATTATAATTTTCGCTTGTTTCTTGTAAATAGGTCTCCGAATTTTGTGAAACGGCGCACATGTTTGCTGACCCAAGCACTTTGAAATTATGTTGGGCAATGGCCGCTAAATCTGCATTTTGCTCACAATAAGTCACTTCTTTGTTGTGCAATGAAAAATAATAAGCATCAACCCCAAAACCGCCCGTGGCATCAAACAAGGATGAACTGTTTGTTAAACTTGCTTTATATCGGGCCAAAGATTCTGAAGAAGTTTGTTCTACTGATAGGGCAGGGGGGTAAATGATATTTGGCGTGTCGGCCCACAGAGGCAATTTTTCGCGGCATTTTTCACGGCTTTCAATTTGTTCCAATACCAACTGCCAAGGCACGGCTGGGAATGGGTTTTTCTGAAAAGCCAACGCTTTGCGCTCCGCCAAAGTGCGCTCCGTTCTGATAAAAGCTTGAATTTCTGGAAGTAACAGTGCGGCAATCACTCCTTATAATTTGTAGGTCAAAATGCGTATAAACGGATGGTCGGGCAAGAATTCGCGGGCAATTACTTTTAAAATGGTATAAGTTGGGATGGCGATAATCATGCCGACCAAACCAAACATCAGCCCAAAACTCAGGGTAACCAAAAATAATTCCAGCGGGTGCGACCTCACAATTCTGGAAAAAATAAGCGGTTGCGACACATAATTGTCAATTAATTGCACCCCAAAAACACCGATTAATAAGGTGCCCGTGTGCATGATGTGGGTCAGGGTCCATTGTCCGTGAAATTGTTCGAGCAAGGTAAGCATCACCACCATGGCCGAAGTAAGCAGCGGGCCAATATATGGAATCACGTTAAAGAGGGCGCCCAAAAACGCCAATAGAAAGGCGTGTTCGGTGCCTAAAATCCACAACACTAAAAAATACATCAAAAAAGCCAAGGTGCTCTGCAACAACAACCCCAATAAATAGCGCGACAGCAATTGTTTGACGGAACTAATGGTGTTCATAAACGGCGTGTGGTGCGAGGCTGGGGCCAAAGCCAATATCAACCGATTGACTGCATGTTGGTCTTTTAAAATAAAGAAGGATAAAAAAAGCACAGCCACCATGCCCATGCCCATTTCACCAATCCAACCCAGTACGGTTTCCATGATTTGCGGGACAAATTTGAGCCATTTTGATGGCTGTTGCGTTTCTAAAAATGACGAGACCGACCAATTGTACGCGGCGCCCCATACATCGAGCTGCTGGGCAAAACGCAAAAATTGTTGTTGAATGTGCCCCGTGTTCCAATGCGAAATTTGTTGTGCTTGTTGTGCAACCGAAGGCAGTGTCAGCATAAAAATGCCCAAGAATAAACCCAAAAAAAGCAGCAACGTCAAAGACACTGCCCAAATTCGGGGGACTTTCCATTTTTTTGTCAACAGATCGACAGGCGTTTGGGCCATGAGCACCACCACGGCACTAATCACTACATACGTAATTAGCTGACTCAACGTATAAATCATCCAAATACATAAACAGGCGCCAATCAGTATCCCGATGGTGAGCAGTAATCCTTTGGCTAGGTCTTTCGGAGTCATCACTTATTTATTAAAGGCAAAATACAAGATATTGGTGCCCATTTTAAGGGCTTTTTCGCGCACTTCTCGTGGGTCGTTGTGTACTTCGGCATCTTCCCAGCCATCGCCCAAATCGCATTCCACGGTGTACAACAACACCAAACGGTTGTCAATAAAAATGCCCAAAGCCTGTGGGCGCTTGTTGTCGTGTTCATGGATTTTGGGCAAACCACCCGGAAACGGAAAGGGTTTTTGAAATAAAGGGTGATTGGCGGGTATTTCCACCAAGTTTTGTTGCGGAAAAAGGCGTTTAATTTCACGGCGGATATAGGTGTCCATGCCATAATTGTCATCAATATGCATAAACCCGCCCGACTTTAAATAATTGCGCAAATTGGTTAAATCGGCATCCGAAAACACCACATTGCCATGCCCCGTCATGTGTACCAACGGGTAGTTGAAAATATCGGGGCTACCTGGTTCTACAGTGACTGGTTTTGCTAAAATGTGCGTGTTTCCGCTTTGGTTGGCAAATTTGATCAAATTGGCCAATGAAGTGGGGTTGGCATACCAATCGCCGCCGCCATTGTATTTGAGCAGACCAATTTCTTGCCCAAAAATGGACATTGAGGCCAGTAAACATAAGATCCAATATTTCTTCATGAAATGGAGTTATAGGTTGTTGTTTGAATCGGATATTTGCTCATAATACCGGGCAATAATCCGTTGGTTGTCTTTGATTGAATTTTTGGCCCACAACAGACGCACTGCCTGTTGTTCTTCGGGGCTTAAGGCCCAATGGATATTCGATTCCCGCAATTTTTGGGTCAAATACTGCAAAATGATGGCTGCCGAAACAGAAATATTGAGACTTTCCGAAAAACCGACCATCGGGATGTAAATGAAAGCATCGGCTTGGTCTAAAATTTCTGGGGATAGGCCTTCTTTCTCCGTGCCAAAAAACAGCGCCGATTTTTTATGTATGTCAAATTGGGTCAAATTGTTGGAGGTTGCATGTGGGCTGGTTGCCACAATTTGATAGCCTTTCATCCGCAGCGCATCCATGCACTCTTGTGGGTTTGGATGCTGGTGAATGCCCACCCATTTTTGGGCACCCATGGCAATTTCACGGTCGATATCTTTGCCAAATCGCTGCTCAATAATATGCAAATCTTGAATGCCAAAAGCATCGCAACTGCGCATCACTGCACTGGTATTGTGCATCTGATACACATCTTCAATAGCCACCACCAAATGGCGGGTTCGTTGGGAAAGCACCGTTTGGCATTTTTGCAAACGGTTCTCCGTTAAAAACCCTTCCAGATAGCTTAACAAATCAAGATCTACTGCTTCAATCATAGGCACAAAAGTAAACGAAAGTGCTTAAATTTGAATGCGAATTGTATGGGCACTTCATTTAAATAAGATTGATGATGAAAAAAAATAAAATAGTGGTACTCACTGGCGCAGGTATGAGTGCCGAAAGCGGCCTTAAAACCTTCAGAGACGCCGATGGGCTGTGGGAAGGCCATTCCATTTATGACGTAGCCACCCCCGAAGCTTGGCAGCGGAATCCGCAATTGGTCAATGATTTTTACAACCAACGCCGCCAACAATTGCTACAAGTGGTACCCAACCAAGGGCACTTGGCCCTTGCCCAATTGGAAGACATGGCTGAGGTCATCATCATTACCCAAAACGTGGACGACCTGCACGAGAGAGCCGGCAGCACCCAAGTGCTGCATTTGCACGGAGAATTACTCAAAGTGAGAAGCAGCAACAATCGGCATGAAATTTATCCTTGGACATCCGATTTATCGGCAACGGACGTTGACCAAGAGGGGTTTCCGTTAAGACCCCACATTGTGTGGTTTGGCGAAGAAGTTCCGGCTTTGCAAGCAGCGGCGAAACTGGTGCAAGCAGCCGATTATGTAGCGGTCATCGGCACGTCGTTACAAGTGTATCCAGCAGCAGGCCTCCTCTACGAAGTGCGTGCAGC
The DNA here is from genome assembly GCA_002256385.1 of Flavobacterium sp. BFFFF2. Taxonomy (GTDB): domain Bacteria; phylum Bacteroidota; class Bacteroidia; order Flavobacteriales; family Flavobacteriaceae; genus Flavobacterium. The sequence continues at coordinate 10,584 of NKJD01000024.1, read as the reverse complement.
CACCCCCGTTTGGTACATCGACCCAAAGCCAGCAGCCGTTCCTAAAGCGCATTTTCCGCTGGAGGTTTGGCAGAAAACGGCGACGGTAGGGGTGCCGGAGTGGGTGGAGATGGTGAGGAAATTTTGAATTTTGAATTTTGAATGGTTGGAATTGAAAAATTTAAAAATTGAATGATTGAAAGATTGACCCGAGGGCCGAAGGCACGAAGGGAGCATATGATATATAGAATTTGATATTAAGAGGAGGAAGCCCAGCGGGCTTCAGGTACGCAAGCTTCAGCTTGCAAAATTAAACCTGAAACTTGGAACTTGAAACTTGAAACTATTTCAGTGCTGGCCCAAAGAAAACGAACCAAAAGAAAGGGCCTTTTTGGCCCGCATAAGGTGCTCGTTTTTGCCTTTGGTTGCGAAGACCTTTTTGTTTTTGGTTTACTGGTTTTCATAAGACCTTTTGGTTTTGGTCTGACCTATTTCTGTTGAAACGACATTGTTCATTTTCTTTGCTGGCCCAAAGAAAACGAACCAAAAGAAAGGGCCTTTTTCGGCCCGCATAAATGTCATTTTTGCCTTTGGCAAAACCAGTTTAAGCTCCCTTTTATATTGTTTTTTAATGGTGAGCTTGAATCACCTTTTCTTTAATGGTGTTTGCTTCGCAAACTCGTCTTTAGTGGTGATGTTACAAGCCGAAATTTCCTCCAAGGATTCAGAAATTTTGCCGGCTTGAAAACCTATGCCAACGAAGTGTCCTATACTTTCCAATACTTTTAAGAATAATGTCAATTGTGATGGGGCAATATTCCATTTTACAAATATTACCAGAAAGTATAGGGCACTTCGATAAATGCGGGCCGGCACCTGTTACGCTTCGCAGAACAGTTAACATTGATTGAACTTAAAAATATAACTATTCTTTTTTCGGCTAATTACAACAAACATTACAAACATTACAGCAAAGAAAGGACAGCCCACAAGCCGTTACCAAATAGTCAAGACCTGAAACTTGAAACCTGAAACCTGAAACTTTTTCATTGCTGGCCCAAAGAAAACGAACCTGTAGGGGCGACCCTTGTGGTCGCCCGCAATCAGCGTGGTAAATATGTATTTATCGGCGATTGCCTATCAATATTTGCGGAATAATCATCATAGAGATTCGTAGGGGCAGGGCTTGCCTCTGCCCTTTTACAAGGACCGATTTCGTTCATTTTACAATTTGGAATACCAACAACATTTCGGGCAGGCTCGCAGTGCTGCGCCTACAGGGTTTTCAAAATAAACCCCCTGTTTAAAAACAGGGCGGAGGCAAGCCCCGCCCCTACAGGGTATTTATAATTAATATATCTTCAAAAACAGGGCGACAAGAAGAGTTGCCCCTAAATGTATTCAAAATAAAATCCCCGTTTAAAAACAGGGCGGAGGCAATTCACAATTCACATTTCACAAATCACAATCAACAAATCACAATCAACAAACCACAAACCACAATTCACAATTCACCATTCAACAGAAGAAAAACCACCTATATCACAAATAAGTGATCGCTGAAGTTGTTTTGTTTAATAAAAGCACTACTTTTGTTAAACAAAAATAGCAGCATGGAAAATGTAAAAAGTGTATTTAGTATCAAAGACCTCGAAAATATTTCGGGCATCAAAGCCCATACCATCCGTATTTGGGAAAAAAGATACAACATTTTGGAGCCCATGCGCACCGATTCAAACATTCGGATGTACGACATCACTTGTTTGCAAAAGTTGTTAAATATTACCTTATTGCACAACCACGGCTACAAAATATCACGCATTTCTTCCATGAAGCAAGACCAAATTCCCGATTTGGTGCGCGAAATCATTACCGACAAAAGTGTGCGGCATCATGCGGTGAGCACCTTTAAAATGGCCATGATGAATTTTGATCAAGCGTTGTTTGTGAACACCTACGATACTTTGTTGGCCGAGAAATCGTTTCGCGAGGTTTTTTACGAAGTCATTATTCCATTTATGGAAGACTTGGGCTTGTTGTGGCAAACCAACACAATAACGCCTGCTCATGAACATTTTGTGAGTTATTTAATAAAACAAAAGCTGCTTATTGCTACTGAAAAAGTTCAAAGAGAGCAACCCACTCGCTCGGACAAGACTTTTGTTTTATTTTTACCCATGAACGAGGTACATGAATTGGGCCTCATGTACCTCAATTATGAGCTGTTATTTCATGGCTATCGCACCATTTATTTGGGCGAAAGTGTGCCAATGGACAATTTAACAGAGGTCGACAAATTTTTCGATCATTTGGTGTATGTGTCCTATTTTACGGTGAAACCGGAACCCGAAGATATCCATGGCTATCTTGAACAATTTAAAAACACCATATTAAAAAAGGATGCGCAGTTGTGGGTTTTGGGTCGAAACACCCATCATTTGCAAGAAAAACAACTACCTGAAGGCATTTTGAGTTTTCCTGGTGTTGCCCAACTAATTGCCCATTTGTAAGACCCAATCATTGCTCTTTTAACTGGAGTAATAGCATATCATAATGAAGAAAACAGTACATATTTTAGGTTCCGGATTTTCGTCACTTGCGGCGGCCAGCTATTTGGCCCGCGATGGCTATGAAGTAACGGTTTACGAAAAAAATGCCGATTTGGGCGGACGCGCCCGCCAATTCCAAAAAGACGGATTCTCCTTTGACATGGGCCCCACTTGGTATTGGATGCCCGATGTGTTTGAACGTTTTTTTGCTGATTTTGGCAAAAAGCCATCCGATTATTACCAACTCATCAAGCTGAATCCGGCTTATCAGGTGCATTTTGGTCCCGATGAAGTTATCACCATTGGTGACCAATTGGAAACCATCATCAAAACATTTGAATCCATAGAAGCGGGGAGTGGCCAACGCCTGCGCACTTTTATGGCCGCAGCCCGCGAGAATTACGACATCGCCATCAAAGATTTGGTGTACCGCCCAGGCGAATCGCCACTTGAATTGGTTAGTTGGCAAACCATGCGAAAGATCAGTCAATTCTTGGGCAACATTTCTGCCGATGTACGTTCCATTTTTAAAGACCAAAGACTCATTCAAATATTGGAATTCCCAGTCTTGTTTTTGGGCGCCAAACCCTCGCAAACGCCTTCGTTTTATAATTTCATGAACTACGCCGACTTCGGCTTGGGAACGTGGCACCCAAAAGGGGGCATGATTCAAGTGGTGCGAGGCATGGTGCAATTGGCCCGCGATTTGGGCGTGACATTTGTAACCAATGCGGAGGTAAGCCGCATTCGCGTGCGCCAAGGAAAAGTAGCAGGCATTGATGTAAACGGCCAAATGGTGCCTGTTGAAAGGCTCATCAGCGGCGCCGATTACGCGCACACCGAAACGCTGCTGGATCCCATTTACCGTCAATATTCCGAAAACTATTGGGACAAACGGATTTTTGCGCCGTCAGCCTTGTTGTTTTATGTAGGATTCAACAAAAAAATGACGGGTGTGGCACACCACAGTTTGTTTTTTGACGTACCTTTTGACCCGCATGCCGAAGCCATTTACGACCAACCAGCTTGGCCTGAGAATCCGCTATTTTACGCCAGTTTCCCTTCAAAAACCGATCCAGAATCGGCACCGACGGGTTATGAAGCAGGTATCTTTCTGATTCCATTGGCCCCCGGATTGACCGATACGCCCGCATTGCGCGAGCAGTATTTTGAAAAAATAATTACCCGGCTCGAAAACCTGACGAATCAGCAAGTAAAGACCAACATTTTGTTTAAAGAATCGTTCGGAATCAGCGATTTTATTTCGGCTTACAATGCCTTTAAAGGCAATGCCTATGGCTTGGCCAACACCTTGTTGCAAACCGCTTTTTTGCGTCCTAATTTGCGCAGCCGAAAAGTAAAGCAACTCTATTTTACAGGGCAACTCACCGTGCCCGGACCTGGGGTTCCGCCCGCACTAATTTCCGGAAAATTGACAGCGCAGTTGCTCGTCAAACACGATATATAATTGACTATTATTTAGGAATAAGCCACGCAATGAAAGCATTATTTGACCAAGTTTCACAAGCCGTAAGCCGCGAATTTACCCAGACTTACAGCACCTCATTTTCATCAGCCGTTCGCATGTTGGCTCCAAGCATTCGGCAAGACATTTACAATATTTATGGTTTCGTTCGCTTGGCTGACGAAATTGTCGATAGCTTTCATGATTACGACAAAGAGGGCCTTTTTACGCGTTTCGAAGCCGATTGGCAACACGCCTATCAGGAAAAAATCAGTCTGAATCCGGTATTGAATGCCTTTCAACAAACCATTCACCAGTATCACATTCCAACCACGTTGGTCGATGCTTTTTTAAAGAGCATGAAACAAGACCTCTACAAACAAGAATACCACAGTGTGCAAGAATACGAAGACTATATTTATGGGTCAGCCGATGTGGTGGGCCTCATGTGCCTGAAGGTTTTTGTACAAGGAGACCAAGCGTTGTATGACCAATTAAAACAGCCCGCCATGCGCCTGGGCTCTGCTTTCCAGAAAGTCAACTTTTTACGCGACTTAAAAGCCGATCACGAGGGCTTGCACCGCACTTATTTTCCGAATACCGACCTCCATCAGCTCGATGAACAGGCCAAATTGGCCATTATTCAAGACATTGAAGCCGACTTTGAAGCTGGGTTCTCGGGTATAGCTGCCTTGCCGTTGGTGGCCCGTTTTGGGGTATATACCGCTTACGTATATTACAAAAAGCTATTGTCGAAATTGAAAAAAACGCCGTCAAGCGAACTCAAAAACACGCGCATTCGTGTGCCAGACTATCAGAAAGTGGGCTTGTTGGCCAAATGTTATTTCAACTTTCATGTACATGGGCTGTAATGTGGGCGTTACCCGCCTCGGCGGGTCGGTCTCTGTCTCCCGCTCTTTCGCGCTGCAAGCGCAAAAGGAGCTCCGCCGCCGCCCTAACGCGGTATTGGTTCGTCAAACGGCACTACTGTTTTTAAACAATAATGCGTCAGATTTTGCCCCTATTTAAAGATCTCTATTCTTGAAGAAGCCAATTAATTTCCCGAAATTTGTATATTATTTCACCTTATAATTTACCCCTAAAATGATCCTTCAAATTATTGCCTTTTTTGCTACTTTTTGTGTCATGGAATTCATGGCATGGTTTAGTCACAAATACATTATGCATGGATTCTTGTGGAAATTACATGCCGATCACCACCGCAAAGACCACGATTCGTGGTTTGAACGCAATGATGCCTTCTTTATCTTTTATGCCGTGGTGAGTATGGGCTTTTTTGTGTTGTGGCAACAAAATTACTTGATCTATGGCTTAGCCATCGGCTTGGGAATTTTTGCTTACGGCTTCACTTATTTTATGGTGCATGACATCTTTATTCATCAACGATTTAAGTACTTCCGAACTGCCAATTCACGCTACGCCAAAGCGCTTCGACGTGCGCACAAAATGCACCACAAGCACACAGGCAAAGAACACGGCGAATGTTTTGGGATGTTGGTGATTCCCAGAAAGTACTTTAAGCAATGAAGTGGTTTAAACTTTTTTGATTGAAGCGAAAAATGAGGATTTTTGTTCCAGATTGCAACCCAAATGATGTATTGGACTTTGTAATGAAAGGGAAAAGGACAATAAAGATGGGAGTGCACGGACTTTTTTTACCGCAGATGTAGCCAAGCTACATTGAGGACAAAAAAAAGGAGTACATTTCCAGATTTGCAGTCATTTTTACTTGTAATAAAATTCTAATACATTATTTGGGTTTAAACTTTTTTGCACTGCATAGCAGCGCTACGGAGTAATAAAAAGGAGCAATATGGGGCGAAAAGACCATTTTGCAGCCAATTGAAAAAAGTTTAAATTACTTCAATAACAAATCTTCTCGTCTCTTTATCAAATGCAATATTTGCATCTGTAAACAAACCGTTTAACAAGTTGTTTTTGATGCAATTTTCGGTGGAGTCATGTTGCCATTTTTCGGGGGTAATGACCACCAATTCGTCGCAGTAGTCTAAAGCCCATTCGACATCGTGCGTCGAGAAAATAACGGTTTTTTGGTGTTCCTTGGCAATCTTTTGGAGCAATTTTAGCACCAACAATTTGTGAGGCAAATCTAAGTGGGTGGTGGGTTCATCCAACACGATGACAGGCGTGTCTTGCGCCAATGATCTTGCAATAAGTACTTGTTGTTTTTGGCCGTCGCTGAGCGTGTCAAATAATCGTTCCGATAAATGTAGTATTTCTGTTTGAATGAGTGCTTCTTGCACTTTTTCATGGTCAAAATCGGTTAGTTGCCCGATCCAATCGGTGTGCGGATAACGGCCCAAGGCCACCAATTCAAAAACGCTCAATAAACTAGGTGGGATTTTTTCGGTAAGCACCAAGCTCATTTTCATAGCGCGCGCATCAGGGCTCAATTCATGCAAAGCTTGCTGCCCCCAAAAAAGTTCGCCAGACAACAAAGGTTGCAATCCAGTTATGCTCCGCAAGAGGGTTGATTTCCCTGCACCATTTTGGCCAATAATGCCGCAACAAACGCCTTTTTTCCATTCAAAATGAAGTGCTTCGGCCAACACTTTGGGCGGCTTGCCCGCATAGCCTAGGCTTGCGTTTTTTAAGGAAACAACGGTTGGTTCCAAATTTAATCTGGATAGGTTAATACCACGGCTTGTGCTGCCAATGGATCAATATGGTCAAATAATAAGGGGAGTAGGTTGGGTCCAACCGCTTTGTATAAAGTGGTAATATTGGCGTATCGTTCTTGCAGTACGCCATTCGGATACATTGTTTCGCGAATCTGAAGCACTTGGGCAATTTGCGCTTGATGTGCCTTTATTTCTGCTTTTTGCAATCGTTTTTCCAGATTTTCCAGGCCGTTAAGTTGCTTTTTTTCTTGGGCATTGACCGCCCCTTCAAAGGAGGCATCGGTCTGCTTGGTCCATGCTCTGAGCTGGTCAAATTGGATGCGCCATTGTTGTTTCAAATCGTCAAATTGCAAGGGGCTTTTCGACCATTTTTCAACCAATTTTTCTTTGAGTTTGGCTTCATTAAAGGTCAGGTCGCTCACTGTTAAATCAAAATGGCTCATCCATCGATTTTGTTCGCGGGCCGACCAAAACAACACGGAGTTTCGCACAATCGGCATCGGATAGGGAATGTCAAAGGCTTTGAAAGTTGATTTCAATTGCAACCAATAACTGATTTCAGCACCCCCGCCAATGTAGGCCAAATTAGGCAAAATCACTTCCTGATAAACAGGTCTTAATAACACATTGGGGCTAAACCGCTCAGGATATTCTTGGAGTTCGGTATTTATTTCATCAGCCGAAAAGGTATACGGGGTGTCCACCACTTCAAAGTGATTGTCTTTTTTGGTGATGCGGGCCCGCAAGCCGTCGCGCAAATAAAACAAACCCAAATCGCGTGGTTGCACCTGCACTGGATACGACCCAAATTGATCGATCGTTTTGGTCACTTCGTGTAAACTCACTTGCTCCTGCAATTCTTTCGAAACATAAGGGGCAAAAAGGGCTTTCAGTGCTTTATTATCAGCATCAATGACCACCAAACCGGCATCTTGAAACCAATAGTTCACCAATTGTCGGGTAGCGTCTGCCAAAGTGTCCGATTGGACATAAGCTTTTTCAAATAATGCAATTAACTGTTGTGCACGTTCGCTATCGCCCAAAAGCACCTGCAAGCGAGGAATAAATGCTTCTAAACCTTGAGTTGAAAGCCGTCCTACTGCTTGTGGACTATGTTCATGTTGCCAACGCAACACTTGGTTTTCATAATTAAAATGATTGATCTCCTCAAAATCATGGTCTTCGGTTGCCATCCAATAAATGGGTACAAAACGCGCAGCCGGATGGCGTTTTTGCAACTGATTGGCGAGGTTAATGGTGGTAATGATTTTGTAAAAAAAGTACAACGGACCCGTGAATAAATTCAGTTGGTGTCCCGTAGTTACCGTAAATGTGTTGGGTCCTTTGAGTGCCTGAATGTGGCTGCGTACCAAATCGGTTGTTTGCACAGCGTCATATTGCAGCTCCAATTGTTTCACTAAAATGTTTCGATGTTGTATCGGAAATGATGCTGCTTTTTCTTGACATAGCTTGTCAAATGCTGGCCAATCAGGAAAATGATCAATAAATGGAAGTACTTTTTCGTTCCGATTCAAATAATCTCGAACCAAACCATTCACCCAAGGGGTTTCAGCCAAACGGAGTGTGTGTGTCATTGACAACTTTACTTTCGGTTAAAATACCGATAAATGGCCATTACAAAAAGCAAATAACCCGTTAAACGCATTCCCAAAAATAAACTGGGTAAGGGTTTTTCAATAAAATAGCTGACCACACTGAGCAGTACAAAAGCAGCTAATAATTTGAGAGGGGAGAGGGATCTTAAAAATGTCTTCATCTGAACAATTGGTTTTGGCTTTGACTAATGATTTAATTAAAAAACGAATCGACAAATTCAAACTTATGAAATACTTGCAAGTCTTCGATTCCTTCACCAACGCCAATGTATTTAACAGGAATTTGAAATTCATCAGATATACCAATCACCACGCCGCCTTTGGCCGTGCCGTCCAATTTGGTAACTGCTAAGGCATTCACTTCTGTGGCCGCAGTAAACTGTCTTGCTTGTTCAAAAGCATTCTGACCAGTTGAGCCGTCAAGTACCAACAACACCTCATGAGGTGCTTCAGGAACCACTTTTTGCATGACTCTCTTTACTTTGGTGAGCTCATTCATTAAGCCTACTTTATTGTGTAAACGACCAGCGGTGTCAATAATGACTACATCTGCTTGTTGGGTAACAGCACTTTGTAAGGTGTCAAATGCTACTGATGCGGGATCACTTCCCATTTGTTGTTTTACCAATGGCACTTGCACCCGATCGGCCCAAATTTGTAACTGATCGATGGCGGCAGCCCTAAAAGTATCGGCAGCCCCTAATACCACTTTGTACCCCGATTTTTTCAATTGGTGGGCTAACTTGCCAATGGTGGTTGTTTTACCGACCCCATTTACTCCTACCACCATAATTACGTAGGGTTTGGTATTGGCGGGTACGCTAAATTCTGTGGCTTCGCCCGAATGGGTTTCCGAAAGCAAACCAGCAATTTCTTCTCTCAGCACTTTGTTTAATTCGTCGGTGCCTACGTATTTGTCTTGCGACACGCGTTTTTCAATGCGTTGAATAATTTTCAGGGTGGTGGAAACGCCCACATCCGATGATACCAATATTTCTTCAAGGTTATCGAGTACTTCATCATCAACACTCGATTTTCCAGCAATAGCTTTGGTTAATTTAGAGAAGAATGAGGTTTTGGATTTTTCCAAACCTTTGTCTAATGTCTCTTTTTTTTCGGAGGAGAATAATCGTTTAAAAAAACTCATATACTATAAATAAATAGGCCCATCATAGGCATTCAATGGGTTCATGTTGAACACGCGTGCACAAAGGTAAAAAATAAAAAAGCCACTTTCGTTGGAAAGTAGCTTGAATATCTAGTTGTTGGGGGAATTATTTCTTTTTAAGAAACTCATCCACTTCTTCGGGAGTCATAATGCTATCAACGAAGGTGTATGCTCCTGTTTTTGGCGATTTCACCATTTTGATGGCTTTGGTCAATCGCTTAGAGGCGGTCTGTAGGGTTGCTACCGTTTTCTTTGCCATGGCTTATCTTATTTAATTTCTTTATGAGTAGTCATTCGCTTTAAGATTGGGTTGAATTTTTTCAATTCCAATCGGTCTGGCGTATTTTTTTTATTCTTGTTCGTGATGTAACGAGAAGTTCCGGGCATTCCAGATTCTTTGTGCTCGGTACATTCTAGAATTACTTGAATTCTATTACCTTTCTTTGCCATCGTTCGTGCGTTTTATGGGTCAATTATTTAATGAAACCGTCGGCTTTGGCTTGTTTTAAAACCGCTTCCAATCCTTTTTTGTTAATCGTTTTGACAGTTGATGCTGCTACTCGCAACGTAATCCATCGGTCTTCTTCTGCAAGGTAGAAGCGTTTTTTTACCAGGTTTACAGAGAATTTACGTTTCGTTTTATTCATTGCATGCGAAACATTATTCCCTACCATTGCTCTTTTTCCGGTAAGTTCACAAACTCTTGACATTGTTATATCCTTTAAATCGTTATTCAAAATTCAGGGTGCAAATATACTGTTTTTTTGTTCTTAAAAAATTATTTTTTTTAAATTTTTAAAACAAGTTTTTAATAGCTGCACGCAGCAAGGCAAAACGGCCTATAAAATAGGGGTTTTTGTACTTGTACTTAATGATTGGCGATGGTTATTTTTTTAGTTGTTACATTGTTTAAATGATTTAAAATCAAAAAATAACACGCTATTTTATTTATCGTTTAAGTGCAAAGTGATTTCGGTATGTTCTTGTATTCCCATAGTCATCCGGGTATTCCACGGAGAACCAGTAATCGGATGCAGGGAGTGCATTTCCGTTGTAGGTTCCGTCCCAACCTGGGCTTGATGGAATCAGCTCTTTGAGCAGTTTTCCATGGCGGTCAAATATATAAATTTTTATGCCCGGTTTA
>NKJD01000023.1 GCA_002256385.1 Flavobacterium sp. BFFFF2 | reverse complement strand
GTTCAATTAAATTTGGAATCGATGTATTAGCCAGCTGTTTGAATAAATTATTTTCACTGTCAATAGACATGTATTCAGCTGTTAAACTCAAAGCAACTACTTCAATATCAGTCATTTTTGCTTTTCTACCGACTCTAAATGTATCATTAAAATCAAGATCTAAAGAACGTATAACATCTAAAACTCTAAAATAATTTTTCACTATATTTGACATGGATATTGGTTTGTTTTTAGACTTCAAGATACTGAATTTCAGTATCTTGACCAATATCTGACCGTTATTTTTTACTTAAAAACAATTTCACCCAACGGGTTACTAATAGTAGAATTTTGAAGGCCACCAAGAAACGGAGCTACTAATGGTAGTCTTGATTCAAAATAAAAACCACCTCTTAGCGTGTCCTGACCAGAAAGATTGAGGTTTGAAATGTTGATCATGACTAAACCTGCTTCCATTTCAAACATATATTCACCATCTTTACCTTTTGTGGCATAAAGATTAGTAGAAGTAATAGATTCTCCTAAAATAGTCACACCATTTTTTAGTATAATATTTGAAATAACATAACTACCATTGGGAATAAAAACAGTGGAACCCTTGAGCGTTGGATTAATTTTACTGTTTAGACTAGCGAAATCTATGGCATTTTGTAAATTTATTGTATAATCGTTTCCAAGGCCAAAGGCACCAAAGTAAAGTACATTAATAAAACCTTCGTATTGTCTAATCCAACTTCCTTGATTATTAGGTACAATATTTGATTTGATAATTGTCCCAAAATTTTCAACACTATACATACCTGTTTGAAAAATTGGTTCATCTCGCCATATAAAGAATCCACCGCCACCATCGCCTGGATTTTCATAACCTTTAATGTAAATAGTTTCTGTTGTAATCGGTGAATTTCTTAATTCGGTTAAATTTAATTTCTCTTGCATAATTTTAATTTTTAGTGAACAAATTGATGTCTTTTTGGAATTCTTGCACGTCAATACTTTTTTTCATTTCGTCTGGAAAAGCCAAAGCACCCTCCAAACATTTTTGCACATAAATGAGATTTTTGTTGCCAATCCCTTTTAGTTTTTTTCTGTCATCAACAGTCAAATCAACCAAAAAAGGCATTAAAGCTTTTAATTCGGTGATCTTTGTGAGCACGGCCTCTTTGTTGGCGGCCGTAAAATCAGCAGAAATTTTGTTTGATCATGCCATAATAAAAAAATTGAATGATGTATGCCTACACTATTTACCCCTTTTCGGCTTACTGGGTTTATTTTATCTTTATTTAAATTCCCTTTTTAATGTAAATGAGTTAATGCCCCCCCTCCAGAATTGATCCCCCAACCCATTTGGGGGGCCAACCAACCTACATACCTACTCTATATACCCCTTTTCGGCTTTCTGGGTTATGGTTGCTGATTCGTTTTACAATTTGTTCATAGGTCGCTGTTTTTGACAAACAAAAACCGTTTTTACCGTTCTTTCAAAAAAACTAAAACGACCTTCATTTCATTGAAAATGAATTCATCATCCATTTTCAAGAATTTTTTATGTTAAATTTAGGGGTGGTTTTAACACGTGTCAATACGTATTTATACGTAGTGGGCAAATTTTAACATTCTTCCAAAAGCCGCGCTATACATGGAAACATCGACGAACGGCATGTTGTAAAAAAAAGGCACGCAAAAAATGAAACGTCGAGGATTGGGGAAAAGGAAAAGATCTTTTTAAAAGAAGGGGATTTGATTTGGAGGGCTGGTGGGCTGGGGAGGTTTGGTTTTTAAAATGAAAAAAATCTATTGATTGTTCATTTTCTTTGCTGTCACAAGTTCAGAAGAAAGAGAAAAGAAGAAAGAGAAAAGATGTTAAAAATTTTAAATGTTTTTTATAGAAAATACACTGTGAAAACAACCTTCTTTCACCTCACCAAAAATAATTCTCAAGCTATCTCTACCGTTGTATTGAAAAGACTTTAGACTTTAGACTTTAGACTTTAGACTTTTCGACTTTTGACTTTAGGCTTTCGACTTTAGGCTTTCGACTTTTAGACTCTTCTCTCAATTCATGTCGCCTATGGACAATATCTCGTGTTTGAGGGCAAAAATAATGGAGCCGATAATGTTGCTTTGGTTGGTTTTTTTCAGGATGTTTTCGCGGTGCTTATCAACTGTTCTTTTGCTAATGTCAAGCATGATCCCTATTTCCTTGCTCGATTTGCCCTTGGCGGTTTGCATCATGACTGATTTCTCAACGGGCGATATGTCGACCAAGGGGCTTTTATTTTTGTCAATTTCTGGCATGTCCCATGCCAATTTAATCACCTCGGTTAAATCAATTGAAAAATAGTATTCAAACTTCACCACATGAAGGATGGCCGCTTCGAGCAAAAATGGATCGGTGTTTTTTGAAAAAAAACCGTCGGCACCCGTAACAAGCACTTTGTGCACATTTTCAACGTCGGTGAGCTGCGACACGATGAGAATTTTAATGTGCGGATAATTTTCTTTTATAAGTTGACACAAATCAAAACCGCTTAATTTAGGCATGTGCAAATCCAGCAGCAGCACATCAATGTGGTGGTCTTTGCCCTTCAAATAGTTCAAAAACTCATGTCCGTCGTCGGTGTCATATACCACTGCTACTTCCGTTGACTGCGCTAAATACAGCTTCAAACAGCTCCGATTGAGCAGCAGGTCATCTACTACGGCAACTTGTATCATAATTGGCTTGTAAAATGAATTGAAATATGATTGCCTGTTTCTGTTGGGTGCTGAATGAGCTGCCCCTCGAGAATTCTTACCCGTGACAAAATGTTTTTGAGTCCCGTTCCATTGGCTGTTTTAATGATCTCAAAAAACAAAAAAGGCACACTGTCATCTGTATATTTAAGATGATAATGCGCCTGTTGGTTGTTGAAAGTAAAATGACAATGACCCTGCTGGTTGTACTTCAAATGGTTTTGGATAAACTCCTGTACCATCCGATAAACTTCGTAGCTTGTATGGGCATCTACGGTTGTGTTGGGGTCGATGTCGTATTGAATATGAATCCCTTTATCGGTAGAAACTTGCAGTTTTTTTACCAAATCGGTCAATGCATAACCCAGTCCATGCGACTCCAGCAAGGGCGGCATCATTACATGCGACAATTCACGGGCGTTCAAAATAAGCTGTTGCACGCTTTGTTGCACTTCTTGTAAGATGTCTTTGTTTTTTGATTCTTCTTGCTTCTGAATAAATGCCAGAATGTTTTTAACAGCACTCAATTCGCTGGCAAACCCATCGTGGATGTCGGCGGCAATTTGCTTTCGGGTTGATTTTTCAACTTCCAACGAGTTAATCAGCAATGAAAGGGCTTCTTGCTTTTTGCGCTTTTGCAATTTTAATTGGTAAAACAACGGGAGTGACAATAATATTAATGCCAAGGTGACAAGTACAGCCGAACCTATCCATAAAAAGGAGTATAATTCTTCTGAATGCGCCATAATCCCAACATAAAAAATATTCTTTGCAATATAATAAAAAAACTATTTATAAAATAGACGTCAAAAAATAGTTTATGGTGGTTTTTATACAACAAATCGGATAATAAAAAAAAGGTTTCAGTACCCGCATAATACAATACCAACCCACATACAAAATAAAAATGCGGATTCTTCAACAAGGAGCTTTCTTCGAGTTTTGAAAACAAGTCAATAAACCAAATGGTGGAAAATAAAAAAATAGAAACGGTTTGAAAAGTAAAAATATAGCCGTCCCAAATGAATCGATCTTTTACGTCTAACAGCAGGTGAACGGACACAAAAAAGACAGTGAAAATTAAATAATAGATCTTTATAATAGGTGCATTTTCTTTTTTTAATATTTCCGAAAAATATACTCCAATAAGTACGGTCTCTATTACTGAGTACACAATCACCCAATAATTGGAGTCAAAATGAAATAAAAATTCTATGCTTAACTCAAAAAGAACTGCCATTGATAGTAAACCTAAAAAGATCTTGATCTTCCGCTTGATTTTAATTTTATTGAATAGTAAATAGAAAAAATATCCGGCAAACAATATGCCGGATAAGTGAAAACCATAAAGCCAAAAGTTACGAAACTCCATTTAATCAATAATCTTTGAACCTTTGCACATTGATGGACAAACAACTCCGCGGTCCAAAATAAGACTGCCTGCCATATCGTTGGCATGGGCATCGGCCCCAACAAAGATAACAGCTTCTTTGAGGATTTTCGATTCTTCTTCTTCAAATGCACCAAAATAGACCCGAACCTTGTCGCATCCTTCTTGGTTTAATAACGTGAACAACAATTCTTTGTCAAACAGTATCGATTGGGTAAAATCGGGATACTTCGCTTTAAAAGCACTGTTCATGTTTTTGGCTTCGTCTAAGGTGATAAACAATCCAGCTTTTTCATAGGTGTTTGTTTCCATGATAAATATGTGTAAGAATTGGCGCAAGATGGCGTTTAAAATAATGCTTGTCAATACGTATTTATACGTATTGACAAGTGTGTTTTTTGCGTATATTTTTGTCGGGTTGATACACTGTTGCCATAACAACAGCGTGTTTTTTTAAGTTAATGAAATTCCCTTAGCCAAAATGTAAGCGCAAGTTTACTCCGAAGGGGTTTGGACGGCTAAGGGTTTTTTTATGCTTTGTTGTTTCGGGAAGTGACTTGGTAATATTGCGAATGCAGGAACGCAGCGAATTGACGAAGTATAAGTTTGTGTATTAGACTGCTTATTGCTGGCATCATCTATATATAATAACTTGAGCACATGTTAAAAACAACAAAACCCATATTAAACGCGCGTGGGGTTACGCGACGCTGCGCTCGTGTGATCCTCGCTCCACACTGCAAATAGCCCGCGGTACCCGACTTTTCGGCTACAGCCACAACCGATTTTAAAGGTATTGTCTATGTTGTATCCAGACTACTTAACGAAAAAAAATAAATTTAACTCATGGAAGAACTTTACAACTTTCAACATTCAAACTTTATAACTAATAGGGCGAGCTAAAGCTCTATTGGAATAAATGTTTTTTGATTTGCGAACTAAAGTTCGCTTTCCGGAAGCCCACCGGGCTTCCTCCTCTATATATCATATATTTTTTAGCCGCTTACAAATGCAAGCATTTGACGGCTTTTTGCAACCCATATTAAACACGCGTGGGGTTACGCAACGCTTCGCGTGCGTGATCCCTTGACGCTCCAGGCTGAACATGCTAAACGTAACGCAACCCTTGGTTGCGTTACGTTTTTATTTTTTAGCCGCTTACAAAAGCAAGCTTTTGACGCTATAAAAAAATAAAAACGGCACCTAAGGTGCCGTTTTTTGCATGCATTTGTGACCGCGGAGGGGTTCGAACCCCCAACCCTCAGAGCCGAAATCTGATATTCTATCCAGTTGAACTACGCAGCCATTATTATTATGAACTCAATGCTTTTTTTACTACATCCGATATGGTTTTGCCATCAGCTTGACCTGCCAATTGTTTAGAGGCCAATCCCATAACTTGTCCCATGACCGCCATGCCTGAAAATCCGTTTTCTGCAATGATGGCACGAACAGCGGTTTCCACCTCTGCTGCCGACATTTGGGCAGGTAAGAATTTTTCTATGACAGCCAATTGGGCCAATTCGGGCTCGGCCAAATCTGCTCTTCCTTGCTCCGTGTAAATGGCGGCGCTGTCTTTTCGTTGTTTCACTAATTTTTGCAATATCTTGATTTCTTCGGCCTCCGATAATTCTTCTTTGGCTCCAGATTCAGTTTGCGCTAACAATATAGCCGATTTCACAGCACGAAGCGACTCCAAAGCAACGGTGTCTTTGGCTTTCATCGCTGTTTTAATATCGTCCATAATGCGTATACTCAGACTCATTGTATTGGTATTAGTTATTTGTAAATGGGAGACAAATGTACAAAAAAAACCCAGACTCCGCAATAACAGCATCTGGGTAAAACAACAATTTTAAAACTTAACTAATCTACATTATCGTGCAAATACGAATTGTTAGTTCGCAATTGTGGGTCATCATTGCTGTCAAAACCTAAAGAAAGGCGCGACTGCGTCCCTGATGAGTTTGGATTCGTTAAATCGACGCCCATGCGTTTGTAGGCGGGTTCACGCTCCATGTCATCTACTTTATGGGACTGGTGATGGAACTTATAATTAAAATCCTTTAACTTTCTTCTGCGTTCTTCGGCTTGCAATCGCTGTGAATGATCGGACATCATATCGGCAGGATTGGTCCATTCTGCTTGGGGCTGAAGGGTTGAAGGCGTTTCAACCGCTTTGTTTTCGTCCACTGTTTTCATAGTAAACTGCAACTCTTCGGCTATTTTTTCTTCTACTTTTTGAGCAACAGGCTTGGAATTCAACAATTCTTGCTCCAATTCCATGTAATCTTCTAACGAATAACGCACTACCCCATTTTCATTTAACTCCGTAATGGGAATCACTTGTAAAGGCTCATGTACTTGGATGGCGTCAGCAATAGCTTGGTTTTCTTTGTTCCAAACGATTTCATTTTCGGCAACGGGTGCCAAAGGAAGGTCAAAGGAAAAATTACTAGCCGCTTCTGCTTGCCATTTTACCTCTGCTTCACTCACAACGTTTTTTACTTCTGGCGTGGTGATCGTGAATGCCAGATCGCGGATGGGTGAAACAATTTCAAAAGTGACATCAATGTTGCGAATGTACTCGTTCATGGCCACCTTTTCGTTGTTGTCCAATTGAACTTCTACGGCCGCTTGGGTGGTTTGTGGCAATGTTTCTTCGGGCTCCACCAAATTAAAAACGATTTTTTCTTCAATAACGGCCGGAGCGGCTGCTTCAACAGTACCAATTTGCACTATTTTTTGCATTAAATCGCGCACCACTCTTTGTTCATCTTCCAGTGAGTGAATGATTTTGTTTGGCTCAATATTTACAATTTCATGTTGCTGTTCCACATTAAAGCCGGTGGCAATAATGGTTACTGCAACCGCATCGCCCAACGATTCATCTTCGCCAACCCCCATAATAATGTTGGCATTGTGTCCAGCTTCCACTTGAATGTGGTCGTTGATTTCGCCAATTTCGTCAATGGTGATTTCACTGGTACCCGAAACAATCAGCAACAAGACGTTTTTGGCTCCTGCAATTTTATTATCATTTAACAAAGGAGAATCTAGAGCCGCAACAATGGCCTCTTTAGCTCTGTTTTCGCCTATAGCAGCCGCCGATCCCATAATGGCAGTACCACTACATGAAAGGACCGTTTTGGCATCTTTAAGGTCAATATTTTGGGTGTAGTGATTGGTGATCACTTCGGCAATGCCGCGTGAAGCCGTTGCCAATACTTCATCCGCTTTTGAAA
This sequence comes from Flavobacterium sp. BFFFF2, assembly GCA_002256385.1. Taxonomy (GTDB): domain Bacteria; phylum Bacteroidota; class Bacteroidia; order Flavobacteriales; family Flavobacteriaceae; genus Flavobacterium. Next base: position 47,104 of record NKJD01000023.1, on the reverse strand, counting down.
ACCCAGCTTTAAAACCTAGGTTCCCGTATACTTCACGTAACTTATTATTGTTAATTACAATGAGGGAGTCCACTTGTTTTCGCAAGCGGTCCACACCTGCCATGGCTTGATCCAAACGCACCTTTCCTTCAAACTGAAAAGGAATGGTTACAATGCCCACGGTAAGAATATCTCTTTCTCTGGACAATTGTGCAATCACTGGTGCGGCACCTGTACCAGTTCCGCCGCCCATACCTGCAGTAATAAATACCATTTTGGTATTGGCTTCTAACATTTTTTCAATGTCATCAATGCTTTCCAAAGCGGCTTGTTGGCCCACTTCAGGGTTGGCTCCTGCCCCTAAACCTTCCGTTAAGTTGACACCTAATTGAATTTTATTCGGAACGGGGCTATTTTGTAAGGCTTGAGAATCGGTATTGCAAACTACAAAATCGACTCCTTTGATGCCTGCACGGAACATGTGATTGATGGCGTTGCTGCCACCGCCTCCTACACCGATTACTTTGATTACATTCGATTGATTTTTTGGCAAATCAAAGGAAATGCTCCCGAGGTCTGAGTTGCTTGTCATATTGTATTGCTTTTGGCTTTTTATTCTGCGTTATCTAAAAATTCTTTGATCTTTTCCACGTACTTTTCAAAAAAGGAACGTTTTATTTTTTCACGGCTATCAAGCGTTGGAGTCGGCGTTGGTTGTTGTTTTGCCTCCTCCTGGACATCCATTGGTTCAGTGGTTTCAACCGGCGCCTGATAAACGGGTCGTTGCACGGGCGCAGCAGTTCTGGTTACAGGTTCTTGCTTCAGTTCAATTTGGTATGCACCCGTTGAATGATTCTGTAAACTGTTCATCACCAAACCAACCGCAGTGGCATATAATGGGCTCGAAATTTCTTCGCTTGAATTACCTGCCAAATGCTCATTTGGGTATCCAATGCGCGTATCCATGCCGGTAATATATTCCACCAATTGTTTGATGTGTTTTAATTGAGAACCACCACCTGTTAATACGATGCCTGCAATGAGTTTCTTGCGGTTTTCTTCATGGCCATACGCATTGATTTCTGCATACACTTGCTCAATGATTTCAACCACTCGGGCATTGATTATTTTGGAAAGATTCTTCAATGAAATTTCTTTCGGATCGCGGCCACGTAAGCCCGGAATCGAAACGATTTCATTGTCTTTATTTTCATTAGGCCAAGCGGAACCAAATTTGGTTTTCAACAATTCGGCTTGTTTTTCAATGATGGAACAACCTTCTTTGATATCTTCGGTAATCACATTGCCGCCAAACGGAATCACCGCTGTGTGACGGATAATGCCATCTTTGAAAATAGCCAAGTCGGTGGTGCCACCGCCTATGTCAATCAAGGCAACGCCTGCTTCTTTTTCTTCGAGGCTTAATACCGCATCGGATGAAGCCAAAGGCTCGAGGGTAAGTCCCGACAATTCGATGCCTGAACTTTGTACACAACGACCAATATTTCTGATGGAAGCTGCCTGGCCTACTACCACGTGGAAGCTGGCCTCTAAACGACGGCCCGACATACCGATTGGTTCTTTAATTTCGTTTTGTCCGTCGATGATGAATTCTTGTGGAAGCACATGAATAATTTCTTCGCCCGGCAACATGGCCAATTTATTTACTTGGTCAACGAGTAATTGAATGTCGTATTCACTAATGACTTCATCTGGATTCGCACGACTGATGTAGTCGGCATGTTGAATGCTTCTGATATGCTGGCCGGCAATGCCCACCACCGCGTCACTAACTTTGTAACCCGAATTGTTTTCGGCTTCTAAAATTGCTTGTTGAATGGACTGTATGGTCAAGGTGATGTTGTTAACAACACCACGCGCCACTCCCAAACTCTTGGATTTACCCAAGCCCAGGATCTCCAGCTTGCCATATTCGTTTTTCTTGCCAATCATGACCACCACTTTGGTGGTGCCGATGTCAAGTCCGACCGCAATTTTATCTCTTTCCATACTCATTTTATTTGATGCAAACCACTTGTTGCGTATATCTTAAATTGAGGCGTTTATATTTTCCCAGCGAACTGTCGACGACTGCTTTTTGAAAAAATGCCTGGTAATTTTTAAATTTTTCGCGAATGCGAATGGGACGTCCGAAATCGATGACAAAATCTTGATTTCTCGGATACATCTCCAAAACCGATTGATCTAATACCTTCAAGCCGATGATGTTTTTCTTTAAAAACGAATCTGCCTGAATGTACTGCAATACTTCGGTCAATTTCTGGCGACTAATGCCACCCACCTTTCCGGTTATCAGCGGAACATGGGCAGTATAAAAATCAGAAAGCGGTACATTAATGCCTTCTGTGTCAATGTAAAATGAACGTGTCCCCAAAAACACGCGGCCTACAGGAACGCGCTGTTTTATGTTAATGGAAAGTTTGCCGTTTAAGCCCAATGCAACTTGAGCCTGTTGCACCATTTTTAGGTTGCGGACAGAAATTTCCAAAGTGTTCAAATCTAGTCCATCTTTAAGCTGACTTTGTAAGGGACCAATTTTTTCTATTAACAATTTATTAACCGTTTCAGAAGTCATTAAAGGCTGGTCCGGATGGTCAATATGAATGCTTATTTGGGTAACTTTTCGTGCGCTATTTCTGATCCTTGTAAATGAATTCAACGCAATGACCGCCAACAATATGAAGGCTAAGCGAATTGATTTCCAAGGTAAATTACGAAACATTTCCAATTTTATTTTGTGTTGATGATCATATAATTTTAGCCAATAATGCTGCTTTTATTTTGCCTACTTCTTCGCCAATATCTCCTGCGCCAATGGTAACAAAAACAGTAGCTTCTGAGTCAAGAATCGATGAAATGAGGTTTTCTTTTTGCACCATTTTTGCATTTGCCTGCGTCATTTTTTCCAAAACTACTTCTGAAACGATGCCCACCATTGGTAATTCGCGCGCGGGGTAAATGGGTAGCAACAGCACTTCGTCAAAATTCGATAATTCACTGGCAAATCCGTCCATAAAATCGCGGGTTCGGCTAAATAAATGCGGCTGAAAAATGGCCATTATTTTTTGACCTGGGTACAACTCGCGCACCGCCTGATGCACCGCGGCAATTTCAGTAGGATGGTGCGCATAATCGTCAATGTACACCAACGAATCGGTTTGAATTTGATACGAAAAACGCCTTTGAACGCCCTTGAAACTTTTTAGGGCTCGTTGCAGTTTTTCAACTGGGACCCCATAAGAATGCGCCATGGCAATGGCCGTTAAGGCATTCATGATGTTGTGATGGCCCGGCAGCCCAAACTCAAAGGCCCCTATTAATTCATTTTGATTAAATACATCAAATTCGTAGTGGTGTTTGCTGATTCGAATGTTTTTGGCTGTGTAATCGGCGTCTGATTCCAACGCCAAAGTTTGCCCATTTAATGGCAATTGGGCTGGAAAAAACAAGTCATTCGGATCTTGGATTTTGGCAGCAAATTCGTGAAAGCTGGCCTCTATTTGTGCGCTGTCGCCGTAAATATCTAAATGGTCGGCATCCATTGACGTGATGCAAGCCTTGTTGGGGTGTAAATGCAAAAAGGAACGGTCAAACTCGTCGGCTTCAACGACCGTCACCGTTTTGCCACTGCCAATCAAATTCGATTGGTAATTTTCAACGATGCCTCCCAAAAATGCCGTGACATCGAGGCCTGCTTCAAAAAGCAAATGACCTAAAATGCTAGAAGTAGTGGTTTTGCCATGCGTTCCGGCTACGGCAAAACAATAGGTGTCTTTGGTAATGATTCCCAACACTTCGGCCCGCTTTTTCAGGGTAAAATGGTTGTCAATAAAATAGTTTAATTCGGTGTGCTCTTTTGGAATGGCTGGTGTCCATATCACCAAGGTATGCACAGGGTCAAATGACGCGGGAATCAAGTTCACATCATCGGTATAATGAATGGACATGCCCAACGATTCCAATTCTTGGGTCAATGGGCTGCTGTTGCGGTCATAGCCCGCTACCATTTTACCCAAACCCAAAAAATAGCGTGCCAAGGCACTCATGCCAATGCCGCCAATGCCTACAAAATATACCTGATTGATTTCTTTAAGATTCACGGTGCGGGATGAGTTTACAAATTTCTTTTACAATAAGATCGGTGGCATTGGGACGGGCCATTTTTTTAAAATGTTGTCCCAAACTGCGTTGCAGGCTTTCCTGTTGACTTAGGTGCAAAAAGACAGGTTCAAACGTCTGATCCAACTCTTTTTCCAATATCATCACAGCGCCCTCTCGGTCCACAATGGCCTGTGCGTTTTTGCGTTGGTGGTCTTCGGCTACGTTGGGCGATGGAATGAAAATAACAGGTTTGCCCACCAATGCCAATTCGGACACGGTGGAAGCGCCAGCCCTAGATATGATCAGATCAGCCACCGAATAAATCAGGTCCATGCGGTCAATAAACGACACCAAATGAACGCCGTCGCGTTCGGCCAAATGCTGGTATTGATCAAAATAAAGTTTGCCACATTGCCAAAACACCTGATAGCCCAAGTTGAGCATATAATCGAGCTCTTTTTCAATGAGCTGGTTGATGGCGCGTGCGCCTAAACTTCCTCCCAGCACCAACACCGTTTTTTTGGTGGGGTCCAACAGAAAATAGGTGTAGGCATCAATTGTTTTCAACGGTAAATCAGCAATGTCTTGACGAACTGGGTTGCCGGTTAATTGGATTTTATCTTTCGGAAAAAACCGATCCATTTGGTCGTAAGCCACACAAATAGATTGTGCTTTGGCGGCCAACATTTTATTGGTGATGCCCGGATAGGAGTTTTGTTCCTGAATAACGGTTGGAATGCCCAAACGCTGCGCCATTTGCAACAATGGCCCACTGGCAAACCCCCCTGTGCCAATGACGACATCGGGCTTGAATTTTTTGATAATGCTTCTGGATCGCCATAAACTGGCAATCAATTTGATGGGAAATAAGGCGTTTTTAAACGTCAGTTTGCGTTGTAACCCTGCAATCCAGAGCCCTTCAATAGGGAATCCGGCTTGCGGCACTTTTTGCATTTCCATTTTGTCTTTGGCCCCCACGAATAGGATGTCGGCTTTTGGATAAGTAGCCATCAGTTTGTGTGCAATGGCCAAAGCTGGATAAATATGTCCGCCCGTTCCGCCGCCGCTGATAATAAACCGAGGTTGATGGGTTTTAGGTGATTTATTTTGCATGGTCGGGGGAATTTAAAATAGGTTCCAGCGGGTTGTTTGCTTCCAATTCGGCAGCCAAACGGGCCTCTTCTTCTTCTTGAAGGTGCTTGTCAATGAGGCGTTCAATCACTTCATCTCTTTCGCGTTTTTCGGCTTGCTCCTCGGCAAATTCTTCTTCTTTTTTGGTCACGCTTATGATGATGCCCAATGAAATACAAGTCATCCAGATGGAACTTCCCCCACTACTAATGAGCGGCAAGGTTTGTCCAGTAACAGGCATTAATTCGACCGCCACACTCATATTGATGAGTGCCTGAAAAATAATGGGAAACCCCAGTCCGATGATCAACAATCGGCCAAACAGGTTTTGCGTTTTTTGCGATTGAATGACAAATCGGGCCAAGAGGACAAAATACAACAGCATAATACCTAAGGCACCTATGAGCCCCCATTCTTCGACGATTATGGCAAAAATAAAATCGGACGACGATTGGGGTAAAAAGTTTTTCTGCACACTTTTACCAGGCCCTACCCCATTCATACCGCCGCAGGCAATGGCAATTTTGGCCTTTTCAATTTGGTAATCATCTTTGAATTCGCCTTTTTTACCGGTAAAATTTTCAATCCGGCTAATCCAAGTATCTACTCGGTTCGGAAATAAAGTGGGAAACGCTTTGGCCACCAAAATAAAAAACACCAGAGCAATGAAGCCACTTCCGAGAATGGCCGCGATGTATTTTAAGGGATATTTGCCCACATATACCAACATGCACACCATAAAAAAGATGAGGGCCGTAGTGGAAAAGTTGGCGGGTAAAATCAAGGCCAACACCCCAAAAACAGGCAACCACATATAAATGAATGATTCCTTAAACGTAATGACAGCCTCCCTTTTTTTGGATAAATAATGCGCCACATAAATATACAGCACAATCGCCGCCAAGGCGGAGGTTTGAAAGGTGATGCCCACAAATGGAATTTGAATCCAGCGGCTGGCGTTGGCGCCATCAATTTTGGTGCCGCGCAAAAGGGTGTACACCAATAACACGTATACCAACGGGAGTAAAATTTTGGACAAACCCCTAAAATAAGAATAGGGTATTTTGTGAATGCGGTACATAATGTAGAGCCCAATGCTCATTTGTACCCCGTGTTTGATGAGGTAAGTAAGCGTATTTCCAGAACCATGTCGGGTATAGGCCAAGTTACTGCTGGCACTAAATACCGGCAAAAAGGAAATGAGGGCCATCAGGGCCACGATGCCCCAAATGCCTTTATCTCCTTTTAAGCGGTGAATGAGTTCTTTCATTTTTCTAATGTAGTTTTTCCAACACGTGTTTTTTTTAATAAAGGCTAACTGCTGTTGCAATTACCTTTGTTCATTTTCTTTGCTAGCCCAAAGAAAACGAACCAAAAGAAAGGGCTTTTTGGTTAAGTGTTTTACAGGTTTTTTACCGCCTCTTTAAATTGGCGGCCTCGGTCTTCGTAATTCTCAAACAAATCAAAACTGGCGCAAGCGGGTGACAACAACACGGTGTCGCCTTTTTCGGCCAAACGTTGCGAGGTCCGCACCGCATCAGACATATTGTCAACTTCCACCATGATGTCAACGACATTGCCAAAAGTGTTGATGATTTTATAATTATCTACTCCTAAGCACACAATCGCTTTTACTTTTTCGCGTACCAAGGGCATGAGTTCGTCGTAATCGTTTCCTTTGTCGACGCCGCCCACAATCCAAATGGTGGGTGTGTTCATGCTGTCAAGAGCAAACATCACTGAGTTGACATTGGTGGCCTTGCTGTCGTTGATGTATTGTACGTTTTGAATTTTAAGTACCTTTTCTAGGCGGTGTTCCACCCCCTGAAAATTCACTAGACTTTCGCGTACGGTTTTGCTTCGTATTTTAAGCAACTTTGCTACCGAAGTGGCGGCCATCGCGTTTTTTAGATTGTGTTTTCCTTCTAATGAAATGTCGGCAGTGTTCATTTCAAATTCTTCGTCGTTGATGTGTATTTCCATGGTCGTTGCGTTTATAAATGCGCCGTTTTTGTTTTGTTTTGTTAATGAAAAGGGGATGCATTGGGCTTTAATAGTCAAGTTTTTGTTTGACATCCACTCGGCAATGGTGGGGTCGTCTGCATCATATATAAAATAATCGGTGGCTTCTAAGTTTTGTGTAATTCTAAATTTAGAAGCGATGTATTTATCATATTGGTAATCATAGCGGTCCAGATGATCGGGACTGAGGTTGGTTAAAATGGCAATGTCTGGTTTGTACTGAAAAACACCGTCTAATTGAAAACTGCTCAATTCCAATACATAATAATCAAAGTCGGCTTCGGCCACTTGCCAGGCAAAACTTTTGCCCACATTGCCTGCCAAACCCACGTTTAACCCACCTTGTTGGAGTAAATAATACGTCAGCATGGTGGTGGTTGTTTTGCCGTTACTGCCTGTTATTCCAATAGTTTTGGCAGTTGTAAATGGCGCGGCAAATTCAATTTCAGAAATGACTGGAATGCCTCTTTGTACAAAATCTTGCACCACCGCCACTTTATCTGGGATGCCCGGGCTTTTCATGACCAAATCGGCTTCGGCCATTTTAATGGGATCATGTCCATTTTGCTCCCAGGCAATTTGGCGCGCGTCTAATGCGTCTTGGTATGCCGGTTTAATGGGGCCTGCATCTGATAACCAAACGCTATATCCCATTTTCTGGCCCAAAATAGCCGTGCCCACACCGCTTTCGCCTCCACCTAAAACCACGAGTTTCTTCACGATTAACGCAATTTTAAAGTGATGATGGAAACAATGGCTAACAAGATGGCTACAATCCAAAATCGGGTTACAATTTTACTTTCATGGTAGCCTTTTTTCTGATAATGGTGGTGCAAGGGCGCCATCAAGAAGATGCGTTTTCCCTCGCCAAATCGTTTTTTGGTGTATTTAAAATAAGCCACTTGCATGACCACCGATAAATTTTCAGCAAAAAAGATGGCACACAGCACGGGGAGGAGCATTTCTTTGCGCACCGAAATGGCCAACACCGCAATGATGCCCCCGATGGTTAAGCTGCCCGTATCGCCCATAAACACGGTGGCTGGATAGGAATTGTACCATAAAAAACCCACCAATGCCCCAACAAAGGCCGAAATAAACACGGTCATTTCGCCCGAATTCGGGATGTACATAATGTTGAGGTAACTGCACAGCATAATATTCCCCGATACAAAAGTGAATATCCCCAGTGCGACGACGGATATGGCCGAGGTCCCTGCAGCCAACCCGTCGATGCCGTCGGTTAAGTTGGCACCGTTTGAAATGGCGGTAATAATAAAAATGACAATGGGAATAAAAATCAACCAAGCCCAATCGCGGTAATCATCGCCCATCCATGAAATGAATTCGGCATAATCCAATTGGTTGTTTTTCACAAATGGAATGGTGGTTGCCGTCGATTTCTCGTCTTGGGGCGCGGGCGAAACTTGTGCTTGGTGTTGGTTAATGGAAACAGATTGCGGCAACTGTGTACGAATGGTTACGGCAGGGTGAAAATACAACACACAGCCAACAATTACGCCCAATCCGACCTGCCCGATTACTTTAAAGATCCCTTTTAAGCCAGCCTTGTCTTTTTTGAAAATTTTAATGTAATCATCAATAAAGCCGATGGCCCCCATCCACAAAGTGGTGACGATGAGTAATATAATGTAAATGTTATTGAGCTTGGTAAGCAATAACACCGGAACCAAAGTGGCAATAATGATAATGAGTCCGCCCATGGTTGGGGTTCCTGCTTTTTCTTGTTGGCCTTCGAGTCCCAATTGACGAATGCTTTCACCCACTTGCTGCTTGCGCAAAAACTGTATGATTTTTTTACCGTAAATGGTTGAAATCAGCAACGACAATATAATAGCCAAAGCCGACCTGAACGTAATGTATTGAAATACACCGGCTCCGGGTACATCTAAGGTATGATCTAAATATTCAAAAAGATAGTACAACATAAGGATCTGCTTAAGTTAGCTTAATTCTAAAAATTCTTTTACTATGTTGAAATCGTCAAAATCATGTCTGACTCCTTGGATTTCTTGGTAGGTTTCGTGGCCTTTGCCCGCAATGAGGATGATGTCGCCTGGCTGGGCCAGTTGGCAAGCAGTCTTAATGGCTTGTCGGCGGTCTTCAATGGTGAGCGTTTTCTTGGTTTGATGGGCTTCCACGCCTTTTTCCATGTCTAAAAGGATGGCTTTCGGATCTTCGGTTCTCGGATTGTCAGATGTTAAAATGACCTGGTTGCTCCAGTCGCAGGCAATTTTGGCCATAATCGGGCGTTTGGTTTTGTCCCGATCGCCGCCGCAGCCCACCAGCGTGATTACTTTTTCGTTTCGGGTGCGCAATTCATCTATGGTTTTTAGCACATTTTCTAAGGCATCGGGCGTATGGGCATAATCAACGACCGCCGTTATTTTGTTGGGAGTTACCACATATTGAAATCGGCCAGACACACTTTCGAGCGTGGATAGGCGCTGCAAAGCTTCTTCGGCTGGCATGCCTAATTCAACCGCAGCGCCAAAAATGGCTAATAAATTATAGGCATTAAACACGCCCATCAACCGAACCCACACTTCGCTTCCGTTCACTTTCAGGAGCAAGCCGCCCAATTGGTTTTCTAAAATTTGTGCCCGGTAATCGGCCATCGATTTCAAAGCATAACTACAGCGACGGGCTTTGGTGTTTTGCAACATCACCGCGCCGTTTTTGTCATCAATGTTGGTCAAGGCAAAAGATTGCGGCCCCAATTCGTCAAAAAACTGTTTTTTGACATCGCGGTATTCGGCAAAATTGGCATGGTAGTCTAAATGGTCATGCGACAGATTGGTAAAAATACCTCCTGCAAAGGCCAAGCCCGCAGTTCTTTTTTGGTGAATGCCATGCGAACTCACTTCCATAAAACAATAATCGACCCCTTCATACACCATTTGGGCCAAAAACCGATTGATGGTAATGGAATCGGGGGTGGTGTGCGTGGCTTTATATTGGGTTTGGTCAACCATGATTTTTACCGTCGATAGCAAACCTGTTTTATAGCCAGCGGCTTTATACAATTGATAAAGTAAGGTGGCGACCGTGGTTTTGCCATTGGTTCCCGTTACGCCAACCAATTTTAATTGATTGGATGGATTGCCATAAAAATTGGCGGCTAAATGCGCCAACGCCTCTTGGGTATCTTGCACTTTAATCCAAGTGATGCCATCTTGCAATTCGGCAGGGAATTCTTGACACACAATGCACGTAGCACCCATGTCAAGTGCTTTTCCAATAAACTGATGTCCATCAGATTGGGTGCCCACCAAAGCAATAAACAAATCGCCTGCTTCAATAGCACGCGAGTCAAAAGTAAGCTCCCGAACTGGTATGTCAGTGCTTCCTTTAACGGCCTCTAAGGCTACTTTATATAATAGGTCCTTTAGTATTTTCACGACAACTCTAAAATAATGGTTTGGTGTTTTCGCAAGCTAGAGCCGGCCAAAACGGACTGTTTTTTTACCTTTCCAAAACCCAACACACGCACTTTCATCTTCAAATTTTCAAGCAAAGCCACCGCATCCATGCCTGGCATACCTTTTACATTGGGCACGGTTTTCCAGTCTTTTTGCAAACGAGCTACATAGCCGTTAAATGACTGTTCTTGTTGTGGTATTTTTTTGTTTATGTGTTTGATTTCATTGTGAAATGGCGTGTCAGTAAATATCTTTTGGGCAATTTTTTTAAAAACCGGACCAGCTACATCGGCACCATAATAGCCCGTTTGCGGATTGGGTTTGTGTACAATGACGATGCACGAATATTTGGGTTTGTCCGCTGGGAAAAAGCCAACAAATGACGAGGCATAATACATTTCGTTTTGGCTTTTGTGGTAATCAATTTTGGCGGTTCCCGTTTTGCCAGCCATCGAAAAATCAGCAGAATACAAGCTTTTGGCGGTTCCTTTTTTGACTACTTTTTCCATGACCGCTTTCAACTTCTGCAGCGTTTCATCAGAAGCGATTCTGGGCACCATCACCTCTTTTGGGAACTTCTTAATGGTGCGGTCCCATTCTTTAATTTCAGACACAAACAACGGACGAACCATTTCACCGTTATTGGCCACGGCATTGTACAAGGTCAGTGTTTGCAATGGCGTCACCGAAACCCCATAACCAAAGGCCATCCAAGGCAGGGTCATGGCATTCCAGCCTTTGGTGCCAGGCTGCGGAATTTTTGGTCGGCCTTCGCCTTTAAAGGCAATACCTAGTGGCTTATTCAATCCAAGCGCATTGATGCGGTTCACAAATTCTTCGGGCGATTTTTTATAATTTTGGTACACGGCCTGCACCATCACCGTGTTGGACGAGCGCTGAAAAGCTTCACTTAAGCTAATGGATTGATTGGGCGCCAAATGGGCATCTTTAATCATTTTGCCGTTAAACATAATTTTGCCGCCTTTGGTTTCAAATACGGTGCTGGTGTCGGCTTTTTTATCTTCGAGCAAAGCCAATAAATCGAGCAACTTAAAGGTAGATCCCGGTTCATGCGATTCGGTAATGGCATAATTGACCGTTTCATAATAGGAGCCATCATTGGCACGACCTAAATTTGAAATGGCTTTTATTTGTCCCGTTTGGGTTTCCATTACGACCACGCAGCCATGTTCGGCTTCGTGTTTTTCCAATTGGTCTAACAGCGAATGATGCGCAATATCTTGGATGTACACATCAATCGTTGAAATGATGTCGTAGCCATCGCGGGGTTCTTTTTCGCTGCTATCTTCAATAGGTTTCCATTGGCCTTTGGCAATGCGTTGCTTGAGCACCGAGCCATCTTCGCCATGCAAGTATTTCCGAAATGACCATTCGATGCCGTGTCCGAACCAATCTTTTTTAGATGGATTATAACGCTCATAACCAATGGTTCGTTCGGCAATTTTGCCAATCGGATGCCTGCGAATAATGTACATGCTATCAACCAACACACCCCTATTTGAAAAGAGCGGAAAAGTTTTCAATCTTTTAAATTCTGAATAGGTCAAATGCTTTTTGGGCAACACAAAATGCCGTTTGCGGGCCCGAGCGCGCTTGAGTACCGATTTAAAATAGGCCGACGGTTTGTGGTAAAACACAGCCAATGAATCAGCAAGCGCATCCACTTGTTCATTGAACACTTCGTCTTTGGGCACAATCGGATCGCAATGGATGTCGTAATTGGGCACCGAAGTAGCCAACAAGCTGCCATCGGCCGAATAAATATTGCCCCGATTGGATGGAATAATTTTGCGTTCAACGGTTTTTTTCTTGGCCAATTCGCGGTAATATTTGCCGTGCGCCCATTGAATATTGGTTAATTTGAAGACAACGGCGCAGCCAATCACCAACATAAAGAGGGCAATCAGGTAGGTGCGCTGGGTTATTTTTTTGTCTTCTACTTCCATAATTTATCCCACCAAGAAAGTTGTTTTTCTTGGTCGACTTTTATTTTTTGTGGTGGAACCGACGAGGGTAAAATTTTTCTCAATTCCATTTGTTTTGAAATGGTCGATTCCATTTTTATTTTCATTAACTCGGAGCGTTTGTCCACAAACTCTGAGCGCAATTCTTTTGACTGGTCTTCTAAATCAGCAATGTGGAACACTTTTTGTTCAAATTGATGTGCATTGGCAATCATTAAAATGGCTAAAAAAATGAGGTACACAATAAACCACCAGTTTCTGTTGGCATCTTCATGCACCAGAAATCGGGCTTTTAGTAAATTGTAAATACCGCTTTTCATTTTTTATTTATTTTACTTCTAAAATGAAATAATTCTGTTGATAGAAAATTGTTCATTTTCTTTGCTAGCCCAAAGACAACAAATCAAAAGGCTATTTTAATTACAGTCTTAAATTTTTATGTTTATGTTTCCGTTCGTTCCGCGATTCTCAGTTTGGCGCTGCGTGCCCGGTTGTTGGTTTCAATTTCTTGCGCTGAAGGAACAATGAGTTTACCCACGGCATTAAACGGCACGTCAAAACGGCCATACAAGTCGCGTTCAGGTTCGCCTTCAAATAAGCCGTTGCGCATAAAACGCTTCACCAAACGGTCTTCTAGCGAATGGTAGGCAATGACACTCAATCGGCCGCCTGGCTTAATGAGTTCGGTCATTTGTTGTAGAAATTCTTCCAACACCGCCAATTCATCATTCACTTCAATGCGAATGGCCTGAAACAACTGGGCCAATACTTTATTGGTTTTGTGACCAGGAATAAATTGTCCAACTATTTCCCGTAATTCTTCTGACGTCTCAATGGGTTTTAGCTGCCTTGCCTGCACAATGTGATAAGCAAACAAGCCGCCATTTTTCAATTCGGCATAGCGGACAAACAAGCTTTTCAGCGTTTTTTCTTCATAATGATTCAACACTTGTTTGGCATCGAGCGTTTGTTGCTGATTCATACGCATGTCTAAAACGCCCATAAAACGGGTGGAAAAGCCACGGTCTGCTTCGTCGAACTGGTGCGAGGAAACGCCCAAATCGGCCAAAACGCCATCAACTTGACGGACGCCATACACCCGTAAAAACCGCTTGATGTGCCTAAAATTTTCAGGGATCAGCACAAAACGCGCATCATCCAAGACGTTGGCTTTGGCCGCTTCGTCTTGGTCAAAACCAAAGAGTTTTCCGTTGGGTCCAAGTCGGTTCAGAATTTCGCGCGAATGTCCGCCACCGCCAAAGGTGACATCTACATACACGCCATCGGGCTTAATGTTTAAGCCGTCCACCGTTTCGTGCAGCAATACCGGATTATGATACTTGGTTTCCATCGTCATTGGTTTGTCCCATTACTTCTTCGGCCAATTCGGCAAAATCAATTTCATCATTATTCAATACTTCTTCGTAGCGCGCTTTGTCCCATATTTCGAGGATATTGATGGCCGAGGCCAACACCAAATCGCCAGGCAATTCAATGCCTGCATACGTCGACAAATCGCGTGCAATCAATAACCGACCCGCTTCGTCCATTTCAATCATTTTGACACCCGCCGTAAACCGACGGATAAAATCATTGTTCTTTTTGACAAACCGATTTAACCGATTGATTTTTTGCATCATCGCATTCCACTCCGACATCGGATACAGCTCTAAGCAGGGCCGAAACACCGAACGTTTCATGACAAAACCTTCGGATATGCACGCACTCCACTGCTTTTTCAAAGGAGCTGGCAGCAAGAGCCTTCCTTTGTTGTCCAATCGGCATTCGTATGTTCCTACTATGGTTGTCAATGAGTTAGTTATTTGAATGTGAGCAAAATTAATATATTATTCCCCACAATTTACCACTTAACCCCACTTTGTTGATAAGTTTTCCCATTTCTTAATGGCGGTTGCCTGCTTTGTTAAAAAGTAATCAGCAAAACGAAAAGTGCGCATCTGTTGAGAAGTTGCTTTTTGAAAATTTCAACCAACAAAGCGTTTGATATGCTTTATAGACACACGAAAAACGCTATATTTGTCGCCATTGCCAGATCGGACTTTGGCAAAAAGATACCTGCCTAAACGGCTAAATATCAAGGTTTTTAAATGGAAAATGTACATAAAAAAGAAGGAAAGTATTCCTATTTTGAAGCAGGCGAAGGCACGCCCATAGTGGTGTTGCATGGCCTGATGGGTGGTTTGAGCAATTTTGGTGGGGTGGCCAATTATTTTCCGCCGCTCGGATACAAAGTAGTCATTCCAGAACTGCCCATTTACACCCAAAGTCTGCTAAAAACCAACGTAAAGGCATTTGCGCGATATGTGAAAGATTTTATCATTTTTAAAGGGTACGACCGCGTCATTTTATTAGGTAATTCATTGGGTGGGCACATTGGTTTGTACCTGTCAAAAATGTATCCAGAAAAAGTGGCCGGCTTGGTTATTACGGGTAGTTCGGGCCTTTATGAAAGTGCCATGGGCGACAGTTACCCCAAACGCGGCGACTACGAATACATAAAAAAGAAAGCCGAAGCTGTATTTTACGACCCAAAAATTGCCACCAAAGAAATAGTCGATGAGGTTTTTGCCGTGGTCAACGACCGCATTCGCGTATTGAAAACGGTGACCATTGCCAAAAGTGCCATCCGACACAATATGGCCAAGGATTTACCCAAAATGCATGTGCAAACCTGCATTATCTGGGGCCGAAACGACCAAGTAACACCCCCAGAAGTGGCCGAAGATTTCCACAAATTGATGCCCAACTCTACCTTATATTGGATTGAAAAATGCGGCCATGCGGCCATGATGGAACATCCCGATGAGTTCAATCGGTTGTTGCATGAGTGGTTGAATAAGGTGGGTTTGTAATAAGAATGAGATGAAGGAGGGTGATTTAGCCCTCTTTTTTTGGCTAAAATTGCGGAGAACTGTTTTAACGATTGAGCGTTATTTGTGATTCAAGGTTTTATCCGTACTATTTTGTTGTCCTTTAAAATAATTAATTCGCTGTTGCTTTTCTTTTTGAAGGCTATTAATTTTTCATACACTTTTCCCATTCCTGCTAAAATCTTGGCTTGGTTTTCAGTTCGTTTAAAGGTTTCCATTATTTTAGGTCGTTTAGTTTATTGAATGTCGTTTTGTTTAGTATATGCAATTCCGATTCTTTAGTCTTTTCAGCGATTAATTCTGGCATTCCTTCCGAATTATCAAAAATCATTACCTCATCTGCAATGGGTAAATAGATTCTAAAAAGATTTTTTATTCCATTATGATATCTACGGATAACAATTTCGGATTCAATATGATGCCCACCTTCTAAAACCCTGTTTTTAACTCGCTCAATGGCTAAATCGATCGATTGCAACCAAAAAAACAACAAGGTCACGGTATATCCATTTTTTTGTGCCTGAAGTATTTTATTTTTATAAGTTTTTGAAGCCAAAGTAGTTTCAAAGGCAAAGGTTTTATTCATACTCAATAATTCATTTACCCTATTAATCATAATTCTACCCGCTTCAAAGGACACGCTTTCTGGTTGAAAAGGCGATAAGCCTTTGGCTATTTCATCCGCGTTTACAAATTCTTTGCAATTTATAATTTCGGGCAAGATAGTAAAAGAAGCAGTTGTTTTTCCTGCTCCATTACAACCAGCAATGATGTATAAATTATCTTTAGGTGTTTTATTCACTATTAAGTATCCTTAAGCACAAATCTAACACAAATTGGTGTCCCATTTGCATTTGAGATAAAGTTTTCTTACCTATTTCCCATGGCGGAACTACTAAAAACGGTGACCATTGCCAAAAGTGCCATCCGTCACAATATGGCCAAGGATTTACCCAAAATGCATGTGCAAACCTGCATTATCTGGGGCCGAAATGACCAAGTAACACCCCCAGAAGTGGCCGAAGATTTTCACAAATTGATGCCTAACTCCACCTTATATTGGATTGACAAATGTGGCCATCATGGAACACCCCGACGCTGTTGCATGAGTGGCTGAATAAGGTGGGTTTGTAAATTTGATTTGCAATTTCGGGCAATCGCGCCTTTTCAGCATGGGGAACAACAAATCTCTTTTCACTTGAAATGAGCACAAAAAAAGAGGTGAAATTGATTTCACCCCTAGTAATAATTGTGCTTTAGCAATTTAGTTTTAACCGACTTGCTTTTACATCTCGTTGCACAGCATGGCTGTTTTTAGACAAGCGGTGGCACATTTTTTGCAATCGGCCATATCGTGTTTATTACATTCCTCGGCGCATTTCGTGCAGATAATGGCACATTCTTTACAAATGGCTGTGGCGCTTTCGCTGTCTAAAGTCATCAGCTGACTTGACGCGCGGCAAATAGACACACATTCTTTGCAAAGTTGAATGCAACGGGCCATTTTTTTAGCATCCATTTGAGTGCACATTTTTTGGCAACTTTTGCATGATACGATGCATGCATTACAAGCATCAATGCAAGACTTGTATTTTTCATTCACCAATGAAGCGTTTCTAACAGCTGCATCATTCTTAGCTGATTGTTCAGTTGTTACGGCCATTGTTACAAAACAAATGGCTACCATTAAAGCAAGTAGTTTTTTCATGATTATACGTTTAGTTATATACCAACAAAATTGCATTTCTTGAATAGCAAATCGTTATAAAATTTCAAGAGACAATTGCATAATTCACCGTGAAAACAACGTTGTTCTAAAAAAACGAACTTCATGTAGTGGTCCAATGACCCGAATAGCTTGTTGCCGTTGTGGTTGCAGAACGTTGTTATGTTTGCGCTAAATTATAATGTACCATATGGAAAATTGTTCCATTATGCCTTTGGTCTTAACTGACTGTGCAAAATCATTTTATACAAAGAAATATGTCCTAATTGGCAATTCCTTCCGTATTTGACCCCTCAAACTCCCCAATGTTTTGCTACATTTACTCCCTAAAATTATTTTCATGAGCCAGAAAAGACTTTTCTTGTTAGACGCTTATGCGTTGATATTTCGCGGGTATTATGCCTTTATTAAAAACCCCCGCATCAACTCAAAAGGGATGGATACCTCGGCCATTCTAGGCTTCATGAACGCATTATTGGATGTCATTCGACGTGAAAAACCCGATCATTTGGCCGTGGCTTTTGACAAAGGCGGAAGCGACATGCGGAACACGCTCTATTCCGATTACAAAGCCAACCGCGACGAAACGCCTGAGGCCATTAAGATTGCCGTGCCCTATATTCATCAATTGTTGAAGGCCATGCACATTCCCATTATTGAAGTAGCTGGCTTTGAGGCCGATGACCTGATTGGGACCTTATCAAAAAAGGCTGAAAAAGAAGGCTATCAGGTTTTTATGGTAACCCCAGACAAAGATTTTGGCCAATTGGTTTCTGAAAATATTTTCATGTATCGGCCTGCCCGCATGGGGAACGACATTGAAATTTGGGGTGTTGAAGAAGTGAAAGCCAAGTTTGAAATACAAGATCCCTTGCAAGTCATTGACTTTTTAGGCATGATGGGCGATGCTGTTGATAATATTCCCGGTTTACCCGGTGTGGGTGAAAAAACAGCTAAAAAACTATTGGCCGAATTCGGCTCGATGGAAAATTTATTAGACAACACCCATTTGTTAAAAGGGGCTTTAAAAGACAAAATTGAAGCCAATAAAGAGAAAGGCATTTTATCTAAAAAATTGGCCACCATCATTTTAGATTGCCCCGTCGAATTTGACGAACATGCCTTTGAATTGTCAAAACCCAATGTGGAACAAACCGATGCCTTATTTCAGGAATTGGAATTTCGGCAATTGAAAACGCAATTTGACAAGCTTTTTGCAGAAGGTGGCAATAATTCTGCTGATGAACCAGCTTCAAAACCAACGGCCAAACCCAAGCAAACCGCCAGCGATCAATTTGATTTATTTGGCTTTTACGAAACGGCCTCAGCCGACGAAGCACCTCGGGTTAGCGCTTATAAAACCCTTGAAAACACCGACCATTTATACCAATTGGTTGATTCTCCTTTTGCCATTTCACTGTTGGTCAAAAGCTTACTGCAACAAACCAACGTGTGTTTTGACACCGAAACAACAGGCTTAGATGCCTTAAACGCCGAATTGGTTGGCTTGGCATTTTCATGGGAAAAAGGGAAGGGCTATTATGTCCCGGTACCTGAAAACCAAGAAGCAGCCACTGCATTAGTCCAAGGATTCCAGCCTTTTTTTGACGCGGAACACATTACCAAAATTGGGCAGAATGTGAAATACGATTTGAAAATTTTGGCCAATTATGGCATTCGCGTGCAAGGCCCGCTTTTTGACACCATGATTGCCCATTATCTGATTAATCCAGACATGCGCCACAACATGGATGTGCTGAGCGAAACCTATTTACAGTATAGCCCGCAATCCATTGAAACCCTGATTGGCAAAAAAGGAAAAAACCAGCTTTCCATGCGCAATATTGCAGTGGAAGCGGTGAAGGAATATGCCGTGGAAGATGCGGATGTTACTTGGCAATTGCAGGGTCATTTTGCGCCCATCCTTGAAAAAGTGGGCATGAAACAGTTGTTTGATCAAATAGAAATTCCATTGGTACCCGTGTTGGCAGCCATGGAACGCGAAGGAATCAAACTCGATGCCGATTACCTCAGAGCGATGTCCACCGAAATGACGGATGAAATCAAGCAACTGGAAGAGGGCATTTACGAACAAGCAGGCGAAGTGTTTAATTTGGCCTCCCCAAAACAATTGGGCGATGTGTTGTTTGACAGGCTCAAAATTGGGGGCGCCAAACAAAAGAAAACCAAAACGGGACAATATGCAACTGGCGAAGAAATTTTAAGCGGACTGGTCAAAGACCATCCAATTGTGGCTGCCATTTTAGATTGGCGGCAATTGGTCAAGTTGCAAAGCACGTATGTAGACGCATTGCCTTTGCAAGTAAATGGTAAAACGGGCCGCATTCACACCGATTATATGCAAACGGTCGCGGCCACCGGCCGACTCAGCTCCAACAATCCGAACTTGCAAAACATTCCAATTCGGACGCCGCGTGGCCGACAAATCCGAAAAGCTTTTGTCCCGCGCGACAGCCAGCACTGCATCGTATCGGCCGATTATTCGCAAATTGAACTGCGGATTATTGCCGCATTAAGTGGCGAAACAGCCATGATTGAAGCCTTCAAACAAGGCGAAGATATTCACCGCAGTACCGCCGCCAAAGTGTTCAATGTGCCACTCGAAGAGGTGACCAAAGAGCAACGAAGCCAAGCAAAAACAGTGAATTTTGGGATCATTTATGGCGTCTCCGCTTTTGGGTTAAGTAACCAAACCACTTTGTCGCGCAGTGAAAGCGCCGCACTGATTGACGCGTATTACCAAACGTATCCATTGCTCAAAAACTACATGCAAGACCAAGTGGCCTTTGCCCGCGAAAACGGCTATGTACAAACCATTATGGGCCGCCGACGTTACCTCAACGACATCAATTCGGCCAATGCCATTGTGCGTGGAGGGGCCGAACGAAATGCGGTAAATGCGCCCATTCAAGGAAGTGCCGCAGACATCATCAAATGCGCCATGATTGCCATTCACCAGCGGTTAATTACCGAAAAATGGCAAACTAAAATGTTGCTGCAAGTGCATGATGAGTTGGTTTTTGATGTGCCACTTCATGAGCTTGAAGCCATTCAACCACTGATTAAACACGAAATGGAACAAGCTTGTCAACTAGCTGTGCCATTAGAAGTTGAAATTGGACATGGTTTAAACTGGCTCGAGGCGCATTAGGAGTGAAGGTGATTGAAATTTCTGTAACCTGCTTTTCTCATTGATGGCCATTGAATATCGTTTTATCGTAGTTTTTTCTTGTCTGGACTTTGTCTATTGGAAAAAAAAGAAATCACTTCAATTTGCTCGTTATTTACTCTGTAATAAAGCGTATTGTATTTCAGAATGACAACCTGACGGATTTCACGTTTATAAACAGATGTTCGAAATAAATTCGGATTTTGTGAAATGAGCATTAATTTCTCTTCTATATTTTGAGCTAAATTCCGCAACTCTTTTTCTGTCCAATATTCTTCAAGATATTGAATAGTTTGTTCTAATTCTTTAAGCGCTAAGTCTGTCCAAAGAATTTTATAACCACTTTTCATAGATTTTACGGGCGTTTGAATGAGGACTTAGTTTACCTTCTTCGGCAGCTTCTATTCCTCTTTCAATGGCTTCTTTTTCGGCTTCTGAAATTGAATTCCACCAGTCATTACTTTCGTTTTTTCTTAATTCCATAATCTTCTCAATGAGGGACGAATCTTCTATTAATGAAAGCCATTGGATTAATTCCAACTTTCTGTCTTGTATGTTTAAGTCAATTTTCATAAACCTTTTTATTTCAAGTATCCAAAAGTACAAATAATTTCGGGTACATTATTAAAGCCTGCATCCCAAGCAATGTTGCTGCCAATATCACAAAACTCAAAATGAATTTTTTCAAACCAATTTTCCAGTCAATTAGCCGTATAACTCCTCCAATTCTAATTTGACAATTCGGGCTCTGATGGCGCCATGGGTTCGGCCAAAGTGCTTTGCCAAGTACTTTATGCTCAATCCTTCGCAATACAGCACAGTGAGTTCGTCGTCTAATTCAGGCGTCCAAGGGCGGAAGGCTTCTTGGTGTTTCTTCCTGATTTCGTCCAAATCATATGCTTTTTCGGTGTTCAATTTGGGCTGCATTTTACCATCGGCTTCCTTCCCTTCAGGTTGCTTGGTTTCGGTGGCGGGTTTAACCAATTCAATATACTCAGAAGTAATTGAACAGTTGATGGGCAACAGGCTTTCAGGAAACAAGAGTTTGCTTTTGGATCTTGTAACCGCCACATACAGCAAGTTGATTTCTTCATTGAGTTTGGCCCGATCAATGGTGTCTTCTTGGTACTTTTCAAATGCCTGCTTTATTTTTTCTTCGGTGATAAAATCATTCACCAACTGAACCTGGTCGTATTCCATTCCTTTGCAGCGGTGAACGGTTGAAAAAATCATAGCCGCCTGCTCCTTTTCGTGGTCTTCGACGTGTTTGTCTTTCAATTTTTGAATGAGCCCCGGAATGCGGTTTTTGTATTTTCGGACAATTTCCACCATCATCCCGAGCTGCATGTCTTCGGTTTTTTTGACATAATCTTCCAATTCTACCAGGCTTTTCATGGACCGGATTAGTTTGTCTTTGATGGAATGGGTTCGTTTATTAAACAACTTTAACACATCATACAAGGAGGCGCCATCGTCTGCATAGGTATAGGAATGGATGTTCCCTTCAAAATAAACGGCACCTGCTTCTTTGTTTTCGGTAATGTATTCAATGGCTTTGAGCAACAAACCCAAATTGGTTCGCGCAATGACTGCCTTGCTATTGAATTCTTTATTGCACCCTACGCCTGTAATGGCAATGGGTTCATAAGGCCCCAAGTGTTTTTTGAATTGCAACAAATCCATGGCCAATTGGGCAATGTCTTCTCCAAATCGGAAGCTGGTTGACAGGTATAAGGTTTTAAAGTCAACCTTTTCCAGTGAATTCACCGCAAACCGCCAACCGTAAATTTGTTGGTGGGTGTCGCCGACAATCACTTTGGTGGCCTTCTGATTTAAAAACACAGCTAACATGGCGGGAGACGCATCTTGTCCTTCGTCAAAAAGGATGTAATCGTAGTGAAGACTTGGATTGGACAGTTGAAATTTTTTCAAATAAAAATCATGGGTAATTTCAATGTCGCCCTCGTCCATTTTCTTCAAAAACAACCTCGATTGCTTTATGATTTCATGGTAAAATGTGGTTACAAATGTCTTGGCTTTGGGATCAGAAATGGTATCCAAATAGTTAACATCTTGCACCCGAAGTTGGTCGCTGTTACAAAAACAAGCCACACATTTATTGATGTGATGGGCAATGATGTACTCGGTATGTTTTTCACCATTTCCTTGCAATTGCAACAGCTCGGCTATTTCGTATGATTGATAGCCGTGCGCTTTAATTTGGTATCTGTTTTTGCCAACAATGTGCTTAAAAGCAACAGAATGAGCCGTTTCAACATGAACATTGTGCAACCCTTTTTGGCGAAACTTCTTCATGGCTTCCAATTTCACCGACTTATTGAAAGCCAAATACAGAATCCGGCTGTTTTCGGGCCGCGATTTGGCATATTCAATAATGGTGGTTGTTTTTCCAGATCCGGCAACGGCATTTATTTTAATGTCGCCCGAAGATTGTATGATGTCGAGTTGTTCTTTGGTCCATTCCATTGGTTGATTATTGGCTTTTAATATAGTTTTCAATAAATATTAGTATTTACAATTTTTGGCGTTGAATACTGTAAAATGGTATTTTCAGTTGGATCGTTTGACTAGCAGGACCTTGCTGCTATTTTAAAACATGATGCGCCAAAACTTTCTGCACATCATACACATTGACTGACTTGTTAAATTGTTTCTTAATGCTAGGTTGGGCTTCACTTGAAATCCATATTTTTAATTCCGCATCCAATTCAAAGGTTCCGGCGGTTTCAATACTAAAACGCGAAATGCTCTTATAAGATATCGATTTGTACTCTACTTTACTTCCAGTAAGCCCTTGTACATTGACTAATAGTAGCCTCATATTTGTAAAAATAAAAGTGTCGCGAATCAACTTAAAACCCAACTCAATTTCTTCGGAATCGGTTAGTAATTGACCGTATTTTTTCATTAATTCTTCTTGGCTGACAGTGCCTGCATTCCCTAATAATGCTGAAAATAAACCCATATTTGTGTTTTTTGAGTAGTTAAAATTAAATTGGTTTTGCAGATCTAAAAATGTCCAGATCGCTTTTGTTTCACTATACTTTTATTTTTTTGTACACGATCCCTTGTGTGGTTTCAATCCGAACTAAAAGAACTTGTGAAACAGGGAACACAGTACTGGTAAAATGTGATCCAATATTGTTTGATTGTTCCAACAATCGCCCAGCAACATCGTAGATGCCGATGTGTTGAATTGGATTGGTCAGGGCTGTTTCTACAAAAACTTGGTGGTTTGATGTCCAAACAGAAACAGCATTCGCGACCTGTGGTGTATTGGAAAAAACAACGGGTGTAAAACACAGCACAAACCGTTCATCGAACCGCCCAGCTTGACTGCTAAATGAATAAGGAGCCTCATTCAGTAGGTGACAAACGCCCAATAAGGTATCGTATAAATAAATAGGCTGGCCATTATTCTGAAACAAGCCTGCGGTAAATGCAATTCCAAGTTGATAGTTGCCCGCCTCAGGAATTCGGACACCCAGCTGAAATTGTTCTTGATCTGAAAACAAGCCTTTGCCTTCAATGACCATGGGCTCGCCTTCAACAATGCTGAATAAGCTTTGCCCCTCGTCTACTTTTACATAGGCATCATATAGCCTATCTCGGCCAGAAGTGGCGCCATCGACAAATCCGAGCACGGCTCTTTTTGCAAAGCCGTTTCCGTTAATTAAATCGAGCCATATAAGGTTTTTACCTGCATTTTCACCTGATCCGTTTTTATAAAATGACGCATTGCTGTAGCCCTTGCTTCGCATGCTATCATTAAAGCTGATGGTTCCGGTGCTTGTGGCCCCGTCGTTCATCAACACAAAAAAACCTTGCCCAGATCCGATATATCCCCCGAAACCTGTTGGGCCGCTGGTTGTAGCCGTTCCATTATAGGTGATGTAATCGTCGGGGGTGTAATTGTATGAGTAATTAGCATAAAAAGGATCAGCAATTTGATCGCTTGGCAGTGTGCCATGTGTCCAAAGGCGAATGGCTCCTTCAATATTGGTGTTCGCGTTTAAAAAATCGAGCGCTTTGATGGCGGATGGATACGGATTTCCAACCAAATTCCAATTGTCATCGTATTTGGTAACGGTACTATTATTAATGGGATTGATGTAGTCTGATCCCGTAAAACCACCTCTTTCAATGGGCACAGTGACCAAGCCATTGTTGGGCATGCCGCTAAAAGTAGTTGCTAAAGTTTGAGTTGATGTATTTGAAAACCCAGTTGGGCCTTTGACTATATAGCCCGATCCTGGATTCATGGATTCAGTAGTATTACTCCAATTGCCATAATTGCCATTTACGGTAGGCTGCCATTTGAATATGTAAGCCGAGTCGGTACTGGTTGAGACCGCTGTAACACCAAATGCAGCAACGGGCGAACTCCAATATACATAATCATCGGCCCGAATCGATGCGTTCCGTTTAGAAACAATGTTGCCACTATTGATTGAAGCATCATTGGTTTGCACCAAACTTCCCGTGTCTTCTATACTTAGAGAACCTCCAGAAACAACCACACTACCATTCACTACCAATGCTTTTGCCGCATCAACTTGCAAGGTGGAACTGGTTACGCTGAGTGTTTTATTAACCGTAATATCTGAAACTCCTGCTGCGAAAGTCTTGGTCCCCGTGTTTGCAATGGTTAAATTCGGATAATAAGGCGAAAAAGAGGTCACAAACTGGTTGTCGCCTTGATATACGATGGTTGAATTGGCTTCAAGGGATATACTTGGTGAATTGGTAGTGCTAATAGCTGTTGCAGTCGTTCCTGAAAAACCTGCGGTATTTTTAAATTTAAATGTGGCCGTGTCTTTTACCAAAAAACTCCCCCCCGATTGAAATTGAATCCCAGTTGCGGTGTAATTGGTTGATATGTTACTTCCATTTACTATCACGTTGGCATAACTAATTACAGGTGCACTCAAACCAGCTCTTATTAGCGTACCCGAGGTACCATAATACTCAATGGTTGTGGAACTAGCCAACACATAAGTACCTGTAATATCAGGTTTTAACCCTGCCCCTCCTAATTTGAACTGCCCAGTGCCAGTCATGGTCAAGTTGGTCGAACCGCCACCAAACGTAGAGTTGCCTACATCCAATATGGCGACATCTTGAATGGTTACTGTTCCGGTAATTGAGCTGATGGCAGATGAAATGGTTTTGGTTCCACTCGTTGAAAAACTCAAATTACGGTAATTCATCCCGCCTCGAAGTACCTGGTTACCAGCTGCATTTAGGTCTATTAATGAATTTCCATTTAATGTATATGTACCCGTTAATTGAGGGACAGTTACCGTAGTTACAGCCGTTTTAAAAGTGCCGTCTGTATCCATCGTTAAGGCACCTGTACTGCTGATGTTTGCCGCATCGGTTTCAACGAACACGCCTTTTTTGATGTACAATTCATTGGTGGTACCCGTCGAATTACTCAAGCTGAGTTGCAAAGTTGCGGTGTTCATTTCGCAAATAATTCGTTTGGAAGTGCTGCCCGAAGTAATAGATGTACCTGTTACTTGATTCGCTTTGCCGATGTAATGAAAAGTGGTGCCTGTTTGCGTGATCGTAATGTTACTTGGCGATAACTGTACATTGCCAATGGTGCCCGTTGCATTAAGTCCATCTGGCGAAGTCACTTTTAAAGTGCTCCCTGTATTTGATTTAAAGAGCACGATACCAGAAGCAGCAGCCGTTTTGGTAACAATAAGGGGGGTCGTTCCCGAAAAACCAAAATCAAGAATACCGTTTACTGTAAAAGTGCCACTGTTGCCCATTTCAACGTAGGAACCCAATTGCACATAAGCGCCGCTATTGACCACAAAAAATAGATTGTTGTTTTCATTAGTACCGCTGGTAGCAATGGTTAGTAATTGCGTGAGTGCTGCCGTTGTGCCATCGCCTGTTCCATTGAATGTGATGGTGGCACCAGAAGCCACCGCAGCGTGCATTAATGCGGTTGATGCAATGGACACATCGCCTTTTATGGAAATAGCAGCCGAACCGCCTGAACTTCCATTCCAGTTAATGGTACCTGAACCGGACATGGTTAAATCGCCTTCTATACTTAGCGCAAGAGATGCCGTTGCGTTATTTGCCCCCGATAAAGTAATCGAAGAAGCATGAGTCAAACTCCCTTTGATGGTTAATGAACAACTGCCACTGCTCGTATTGAAACTCATGGGGCGTGCAAAGCCTGATTCTATGATTACATCACCCCCAATGGTCGTGGTATATGTTATTGAAGTAGAAGTAAATCGAAAGGCATTTGAACTCGAAGACGTTGAGCGCAAAATAAGATTGCCATGACAAATGTTATTGGTAAAATTGACATTAAACAACTGAAATGTAGCCGTTTCTGTTGAATCAAAAATAAGGTTGCCAAAACAAGCAGTAAAATTATTAAAGGTATTTGTTGAAACACTGGACGACGAAGGGATAAAATAATTTGAAGTGCCAGTAGCATGGCTTTGAATAACAAAATTTGAATTCGGATGAAAAATCTCGGTGCCTGCCCAAATAGAGGAACTCAATTCGGTGTTTTGATAACTGCTATAATTAAAATAAACCGTGCCGCCATCTTCTACTTCAAAAGTACCCAATGAATTCATGGTGAATTTGGTGTTGATTTGCAATACGCCACCAGAATATACATGCATGTTTACTGCAGTCCAAGGACTGGAACTGCCCCAAGTGAGGGTTGCCCCATTCATGATGTTGATGGAAGCACCTCCCATACTGCCCGCAGTCGTTGGAATACTGATGTTGTGATACAAATAAACGGTGCAAGTGCTTGTTGGAGAACCAGAAAAACTTGACCAAGTGCTGGTCGATGCGGAGTATCTTTCCCATGAGGCAGAACCTGCACCCGAAGTAGCAGTCCAAGTCCCAGTTGAAGCCGTTCGAAAATCGCCATTGGCATATAGTGCAGCTGTAATGTTAAAAGTGCCAGAAACAACCGTATTTGAATTGCTTAACCCACTGGTAGTTGCAGTAAGACTTAACCCCGTCCCAACTGCGGAATGAATGATGCTGCTGTAAGTTGCCAATCCGTTGCTGGCCGCTGAAGCCATAGGACTATTACTTAAACTCCCGCTTGAGGTGATGCTGATGGTTGATGTAAAATCAAAGTCCCGGCTGCCATTGGCATCGTTGGCTGACACAGTTGGTGAAGTTGACATCACCAAATTCACTGTTGTATTTATTGGTTGTTGCACAAATGCCAAACGATCTGCGGTTACTTCAATGCGGTTGCGGTCGGCAGTGATGCTTGAGCTGGCAGCTCCGGCAGTGCTCATTGCAAATTGGGAACCAGCAGTGTCGGCAGTGGCTGATGCAATTGTAAATTGTAATTGCTGGTTGTCTGTTACGGTGCTTAAAAAAGAAATGCGTAGAGTGATATTCTTGGTGCTGTCGTCAGTTGCAGTGACATTGGCACCGCTTAAACCAGAAAAACTAAGCACACCAGAACTAAGGGTAAAACCATTGCTGATCAGGGCATTGCCGCTGAATAAGCCAGCCGCTCGAATATTGCCTGAATTGGTGACGTTAAAACTGATGGACGAAAGTATGGTATCGACGGAGTCCGCATCGGGTGCGGTTGCCCCGCCATCACGCAGCGTAAATTGAAACACCCCAATACTAGTGGTGGTATTGGTGGTGGAAGCTGCTTGGTATTGGGTATAATCTATATTGGAAGAATAGGCATAATTGCTGTTTTCAATAATGTCTGACAAAGCATTGTATGTTCCAGTTCCACTTAAATTAATCACATAAGTACCTTCGTCACTATCTGAATTGGTGATGGTTAAAATACCCGTCACCGCACCAACAGCCGTGGGAGTAAAACGCACCACTACAGTGGTACTACCTGAAGCAGCAACAGAAGTACTAGGTTGCGTCGTGATTGAAAAATTACCCGTAACTGAGACAGGCGTGGTTATACTAAGTGCCGAATTGCCGAGGTTTTCAATGGTAAACGTCAATTCGGTGTAACTGCCTACTGCCACATTCCCAAAACTTTGACTACCCCCACTTGTAATGGAAGTACTGCCTTGTTTAAGGTTTATTTCTGGAACTGGACTTAAAGTGGTTCCAGAAGTGGTATTTTCTGTTTGATTGTAAACAATGGTGCTGCCCGAACAATTGTACTCGTAAATGGCGAAATAATAGGTAGTTGCGTTATTTAAATTAGTGACAACAACCGAACTGCCCGAACTGCCCGAAAACACTGCTTGTTGTCCACTGCCACCGTAAACTGTGTTTGCGGTGTAAGTAGTTCCGTTTGCAGGATCGGTAAAACTATTGCTCGTATTAATAAAGATCAATCGACCTGCCCCATTTCCAGCACTAAAGCCAGTGGTTAACGTGGTTAAAGCCGCAGTGGTAATGCCAAAAGTGGCTTGTGTGGTGGGTGCGACACAACTGACCACTGCCACACCGTTGATGGTGAGGTCGTCTATGCCTAAGCCTATGGTGCCTGTAGCGCTTAAACTTTCAAACTTAAGCTTTACTTGCGTGCCTGTATAACTCGATAATGAAAACTGAGCTACCGCTGTTAAAGTGGAACTTCCTGCGGATCGGGTGCCCAAAGAGGTCCAGTTTGCCCCATTATTAGTAGAAATGGAGACGGATACCACGTTTGAACTACCCGATGTACCCCCAAAAGTTCTGATTTTAAAATCTAAGGTTTGGGTGGTAAATGCCGTAAAATCCATCGCAGGCGTTACCGTGTTTGAATTAGCCGAAAGCAATTGCAAATAAGTAGTACCCGTTACCGATGTGTCTGTCCATGTTGAAAAACCACTCACATCCGCGCGAATGGGCGTTATAGCAACCGTTTGGCTATGTGAAAACCAAGCAGTTAAAACAAACAAGACAAATAGGTATCTCATGATTGAAGTTGAAAGAGTGTTCAAAATTAAACAACTCTTTGCAGTTGACCTATATGCCGTTGCATTTTATAACTTTGGTTTAATTTTAAACTGCCCACATATAACCTAATGATCACGTTATAAGTCAATTTCAAGTTTAAATACAAAATCGATTTGCTTTTTTATTGTCAAAATGGATTAATAGCCCTATTTCCAACCTTCGTTTAAAACAATAATCACATTAAATCATGCTCAAACCCTTTACGGAGTCGCTTGGCTGCGGTACAACTCGGCTTGCATGGAACAATACCTAAAATCGACGTTTTGTACATTGAGTTGGGCCGTAATTAAATTGTTTTCACGGGTATTTACCAAAAACAACGAGCTTTCGCCCATGGCAAACAACCGTTCTTCTGATTGAAGAAGCCGTTGGTGGTCTTGGGTTAATTGGCGGTATAATTGCCGCTGTTGTTGCAAGATGTTCCATTCATTTTTCTGGGCACGGACTTTGTTTTCGAGTTGAATTTTTTCCCAAGCTGTATCTAATTCGTTGTCTTGTAATTTGATGCGGGTGAGGCGCAAACTGCCGCGTTCTTTTCGCAAAAACAAAGGCATCGAAAAGGTAACGCCTAATTTGTAGTCTGAAAAAGGCACTTCGGTTGGTTTATTTGGGGTGGTCAAATAGGAATAGCCCACATCAAATCGGGGTAATAACTGATTGATTTTAAGCTTTCTGTCAGTGTCCAATTGTACTCGTTTTTGCTGCAACAATTCCATTTTTGGATGGGTTAAGGGCGACCAATCATTGGCCAAAACAGCCTGAATGGGCAAGGCATTTTCCACTGAAAACGAGCCTTCTTTTTCTGGCACCATCTGCTCTTGTAACTCTAACGGAATGCGGTTTTCGAGCCACAAATAATTGGACAATTCCAATCGGGCTTTGGTTTGCTTAATTTGAGCATCCATTAAACTAAGTTTTCTGTTGCGGAGCGCAATGCCCGCTTCTACACTGTCAATGGCGGGTTTATCGCCCTGCGCTATGAGCATTTTGACCCCTAAAAACCGCTGGTTGGCTTTGTCTACATATTGTTCGTATAAGTCTTTTTCGGCATGCGCCCTTTTCCATTGAAAATACGCAACCGCTGCTTCATACAGCACCTGAATAGCTTCTAATTTTTGCTGCGCTTTTCCCATCAACAAGCCCGCTTTAGCTTTGCGCAAATCGGCCATTCGGGGGTTGATCCACATGCCTTGCAACAAGGAGACCGACACACCTGCAGAAGCCAATCCCATGCTTGGCGTCGTGCTTTCGGGGCTCACATAATAGCCATCGGCTTGTTCAAAACCAGCTTTCACCTCCACGCCGTACCAAGTTGGTATTTTAAAGATGCTGTTTAACAAGGAATAATACGTGGTGTTTTTAAATTCTTTTTTGCTAAAATCAACCTCCAGTTTTGGGTCAAAACCGCCACGTGCCATTAACAATGCAGCTTCGGCAGCCGTCAATTCCAATTGGGCACTTTGCACCCTTGGGTGGTTTTTTTTCACAAAAGCCATCAATTCATCGAAACGAAATTCGGTTGATTCAAGTTTAGCTTGGCCGAAGCTCACGCTCATGATCAGGCAACTAATTACTCCTAATAACCCGCAATAATTCATTGAAATAAAACACGTTCTCATACCTATTTTTTCTCTGATTTTTTGGCATTTTTACCTTCTTTTGGGGTGTAATAATTGGGCGGAAATCCATTTAAATTACGCCATATTTCAAACCAAACTGGCACATTATCAAGCAAAGCCAACGACTGCGCACCTGTGCCAACCTGAACCTGCTTCGGCCAAGCCGCTTCAGCGGGGTCGGGTGCCACCAACACACGGTACTTGCCGTTGTCACTGATTACCGTTTCAATGGCCACCACTTTGCCGCCAAAGGTACCATACGACATGCCTGGCCAGCCGCTAAAAACAATGGTTGGCCAGCCATCAAACCACACACGCACCTTTTCGCCGCGGTGCAACAAGGGCAAATCCATTGGCTCTACATAGGTTTCCACTGCCAATTCATATTGGGCAGGCATAATGGACACCAATTCGGTTCCTTCTTTGAGCGTTTCACCCAAACCCGACTTTAAAGCCCGGTTGATGTAGCCTGTTTGTGGCGCACAAATAAAATACAAGCCATTGCGGATTTTATAATTCTGATACTGGTTTTTCAATTTGCTTACTTGGGTTTCGGCATCGTAGTGATTGCTTAAGGCGGTGTATTGTTCGCCCTCTGCCTTCGATGCTTTTTCGTCGTACTCGGCACGAATTCGGTTAATTTCCACTTTGGCATTGATCCATTCGTTGTTGGCAGCCATGAACTTGTTTTCTTGGGTAATGATTTTGGCTTCTACCTCTTGTAGTTTTAATTTTTTTTCCTCCACATCAGTCATGGGTTTTAGCCCTTCCTGATTCAGTTGCAACGAACGGTTAAATTGGGTTTTGGCAATTTTAAGCTGGGTTTTAACGGCTTCCAAATCCATGCTGTCACTCTTTATTTTGAGCAACGCCTGCTTGATTTTGTTTTTTGCTTGTTGCAATTTCAGTTGCTTTTCGGCTTCAATGGCTTTTATTTGCTGGCCCAAAGAACCTACTTTTCCCTTATAGCTGGCCGACGATTGCGTTTTGGCGGTGACCTGATTCCCCGTATTTTCAACCAAGTTGGGGTCTAAATACTCTTC
Organism: Flavobacterium sp. BFFFF2; assembly: GCA_002256385.1. GTDB lineage: Bacteria > Bacteroidota > Bacteroidia > Flavobacteriales > Flavobacteriaceae > Flavobacterium. The sequence continues at coordinate 14,995 of NKJD01000023.1, read as the reverse complement.
TTTGATTTCTGATAAAAATAAAATGGTGTCGCCTTTATGCACAAAATCGCCTTCTTTGACGTACCATTTTTCAATGCGCCCTGCTATGGCTGCATGAATGGTTTGGGGTCGTTGATCGAGCCGGAGCGTGGTTACGGCGCCGTTGCCTGAAATGTTCTGTGTCCAGGGCAAAAAAAGACCTAAGACCACAAAAATCAAAAAACCAACCAGTATCCGATTGAGCGTGCGGTGATGCGGCCGCAAATCGAGCATTTTAACGGTGCTCAATGACGTGAAAACCCTTGGTAGTTTGTCGGATGAATTTTTTATTGAAAACATGTCTTAGTATTTTTGGTCTGAAACAATTTTGCCATTTTGCAATGTCAATTCCCTCGTGATCATTGATTTCCATGATGGATTTTTAGAAATAACAACCAAAGTCCATCTCATATCGGCTGCAGCCAATTTTGAAATAATCAATTGGGCATCTGGCGCATCTAAATGTGACAATGGGCTTTCTAAAAAGAGCCATTTTGGCCGATGTACAATGGCGCGCGCCAACACGATTCGCTGCGCTATTGAAGTAGATAATTGCCGGCCTTCGGCAATAATCGGTGTGTCGTAACCGTGTTCAAGTGTCGTTACAAAATCAGTCATTCCGACCAAATCAACAGCCCAACGAACGGCTTCTTTGTCAACGTTAGGTTGCAGGTAAGTAATGTTTTCCCAGAGCGTGCCTTCAAAAGGAACATCTCCAGACAATACAACACCCAATTCGCTTCGGAAATTTTGAATAGGGACTTTTTGCAATAACACATCGTATACCTGAAACGAACCATCGTGTGGCCTTACATAGCCAGAAAGCATTTTAAGCAAGGTACTTTTCCCCGAACCATTGTCGCCACTAATGAGTATTTTTTCGCCTTGTTCCATTTTAAAATGCAACGGACCCAAGCTTCTGTTTTTGTCGGACGAATAATGATACACAGCGTCTTTCGCTTCCAAAATACAATCTGCGTTGGTGGCTTGTTCCTCATGAGATGCTTCCTCTTCGAGCGGCATTTGCATGACTTGGTCAATTTTGTCAATAGAGGTTAATACATCGTAAAATGTTTCTAAGCCTAAAATGATTTTTTCCACCGAATTAATGACCAATACGATTACAATTTCGGCCGCAACAAACTGACCTATATTGAGTTGTTGCTGTACAACCAACAACCCTCCTAGCCCCAGTAAACCAGCCGTAATGAGCACTTTGAAACCGATCAGGCGGGTGTTTTGTTGGCGAATGATGGCAAAATGTTTTTCGCGGTAATTTAAATATTGACCCAATAAATCGTCTGTTTTTTGGAGGCCAAATTGCAGCTGATTTTCGCGTCGGAAGCTGAATGTGTTTCGGGCAATTTCTTGCAGCCAGCCTAAAATTTTATACTTGTATTTGGACTCAGACAACGAGGTTTCTAACCCAGCTTTAAACGACAATTTAAAAATGAAATACAACAAGGCCAACACGCCAATTCCAAAAAGGATAAACAGCGGATGGTATAAAGCCAACAGCAACAATCCAAACACAATTTGGAGCAAAGCCGCCGAAAAATCGAGCAATAATTTGGAAGTTCCCTTTTGAATGGTCAGGGTGTCCATAAATCGGTTGGCCAGTTGTGGTGGATACACCTGCTGAATGGTTTCCATTTTTAAACGTGGCAATCGATAGGCGAACAGCAATCCTGCACGCACAAATATTTTTTGTTGGATGTTTTCGGTGATGCGCAATTGCATGAGCGATAAATACCCATTAAAAGCCACGCCCATGACCACCAAAGTAACCAAAATGGCCCATGAAACGCTCATTCGGCCGCTTTGTATAAAATTGACAATCGCCTGAATGCCAAGAGGCAACGACAAACTGATGAGCCCGGAAAAAAGGGCGTAAAAAAACAGTTGGTAAATGTCTTTGCGATCTAATCGCAAGAGGTTGAAAAAACGCTGAAGTGCTTGCATATCGTTCTGTTATTTTAGGCAACGATGAATAAGGTCAAGAAAAAATGCCGAAGAAGCGTCATCGGGGCTTGAGGCTGTTTCTAATTGTTGAAAATGTCCCGCCTCAATGAGCGTATTTGCCAATGGCAGCGGGTACAAATAGGAAGGGTTTACTTGCTGCAGTATGGCGCACAAGCGTTGCTTAATGCGGTTAAATGCCTCTGGTCGAATCAATGAGGCTTCAATTGCCGCATGACGCGATGGCTGAATGCGTCCAAACTCCGACACGATGATTTTGTGCAGCAATTGTTCGTCTAAATGAGCTGTTTGCAAATCGTCTTGAATGGGTTCTATTAATAGTTGAATGGCTTTTTCGAGCTTTAATAATGGATCGGAAATATTGGTGGTACTAAACACCAAACGGTATTCGAGCCACAACCAATATCGGTGCGAATAATAATAAAGCAAATGCGACTTGCTTTCAAAATATCGGTAAACCGAACTTTCGTTGGAGGCAATGCGTTCGCCTAATTTTTTAAAGGTAAATGCTTCGTACCCGACTTCGTCGAACAGTAATAAACCGTGTTCAATGATCTTTTTCCCTAAAGTAGAGGTCTCCGGGTCTTTTACATATAAACCGGGGTGTACCTTCATTTGAACTTCTAACCACTCCATAATCAAAACTTTATTTGATTGTTTTACCCATGCTTAACAATGCACTTGGCAGTAAACAGTGCAAATATAATAGTAAAACTATTAGTTTTGAGTATTTAACTATTATTTTAGAATTATTAATACACCTTATTTTGAATGAACAGTTTCAAAAAAGGCTTACTACGTCGCATTTTTGAATGGGTTTGCATGCAGTAAAAAACGAAATCACAGCTTAATTTATTAAGGCATAAAATGGGAATTGAAAGTAAAATGTTTTGATAAAATCGGAGCAAAACACAGTGTGAAAACAATGGATGTTGTAAAAAATGCAAACAAGTAAGAAGGTGAGATCTTTTTACCAAGCGCACTGAACCGCTACATAACACGACATGAAAATAAGTCGGAATGGGCTACCTTATTGTCGCAATGGGCTACTTGTAAGAAAACTGCAAAAACTATGTTTGTAGTCATTTTTATGGCCTGCTATTTTACTGTCATTTAACCTATTGAATTTGTTAGTATCACGGTTTGCTTGCGTCATTTTTTAGGATGAACTATTATTTGAAGCGGCACAAACATTTTTAAAATCGAATTGATTCAGCTTGTACTGAAACACCATGTTTGTTCGATCTGCTTTTGTTGCATTGATCAAAAAAAATACATTTATTTTCATCTAAATTGGCATTGCCCATGAATTTCAAAGCCGAATGATTTTGACGGTTAATAATTTTAAAATCAATGTTTTGTTACTAAATAATTCTAAATTTTAAAATCGTTACTATGTTGAAAAAAAAATTACTTCTACTCGCATTAATTTGCGGAACGTTTGGTTTTTCGCAAGTTAAAACCCAACAGAAATTACAACCTATTATTAAGGCTGGCACTTATGTTGCCCCGCAACCATCGCATAATATTAATGCCAGCACACCCATCAATCGGTCATTGACCAACAGAAGTGGCAACGTGACACTTGATGCTACGCCCAATGTGAACCAGCCTCAGAACCAAACAGTGTGTAATAACTCATTGACCTCAGCGGTCAATTTTACAGGTACTGTGCCCGGAACCAATTTCCGATGGACCAATTCAAATACTTCTATTGGACTGGCAGCTAGCGGCACGGGTGCCATTCCAGCTTTTACCGCTACAAATACCAGCGGCATTCCTCAAACAGCTACCATTACAGTTACGCCTTCATTGGCTGGAAATTCTGGCGGAAATTCTGGCGGAAATTCTGGCGGATCAGGGGTTTCAAATATTTTAATTGTGTATGCAGACGAAGGAGCTACAAATTTGCAAGCAGCACTAGCTGCTGTATCAGGCGTTACGCAGATCGATTTGTTTGATGCCAGAAATGACACCCCAACTGTTGATTTACTAAATCAATACAGTATGGTGGTTACTTTTAGCAACTACACATATCAAGACAATACAGCCATAGGGAACAATATGGTTGCTTACATGAACAACGGTGGCGTTGTCGTTGCAACTACTTTTTCGTCATACAGCAACTATGGCATGCAAGGGGACTGGCTTAATTACGATCCGTTTGAAAATACAATTGATCTGAATTTTTCTTGGGGTAGTTTAGGTGCTTATGATGCCAGTAGTTCTATCATGAACAATGTGTCAATTGTAAATTCCTATTTTAGAACCATAAACACACTAAGCACGGGTGCCACTTTGGTTGCCTCATGGAATGATGGCACGCCACTTTTGGCTTATAAAGGCCGCGCAATAAGTATATCGGGTCACTTTGGAGATCAGGTTACTAATGCCGGTTACTCTGGTGATTTTGGCCAAATGATTGTGAATTCAGGGAATTTTATTTTGGGCGGAAATGCCATTATGGGAACACCTGCCAGTTTTACTATTACTGTAAAACCAGCAGTAGATCCAATTCCAACAGGTACTTATTATGTTGGCACCAATACTTCCATACAGAATGTGTTTGGGTACAATTCCATTTATTCGGTTTATGCTGCTAACACGGGTGGAAGCGCCTTAGCTGGTACTACTGTGTTAACTAACGGCACCTATTATGCCACGCAAACGCAAAATGGTTGCGAGAGTGTCCGCACCGCCATTACTATTGTTACTTACAATTTACCTTCAATTAGCTCACCAACTTGTGGGTCCAGATTGAGCAGTATTACGGGCGCTATTTCAGCAGTAGCGGTACCAAACGCTACCAATTACTTATTTGAAGTGACTGGCAATGGCGCAACGCAATCACTTTACAGCAATACAAATTCATTCAATTTGACCCAATTGCAAGGAACCATTCCATTTAATACAGCATACAGCATTCGTGTGGCTGCTGGGTTCAATGGCCAATATGGTGCTTTCGGATCGGCTTGTTCTATTTTGACGCCTGCAACCCCAAACACCACCCAAGTAATTACCACGCAATGTGGTACTACTTTGGCTTCTATGACTACACCTATTTATTGTGGTCAAATTGTAGGTGCGCAAACTTACCGTTTTGAGTTTACCGCAGCGGGCGTATCGCGCAGCATTGACAGCCCAATTAACAGTGTTCAAATCAGTAATTTGGTTGGTGGTGCTTCAAACAACACCGCTTACACCGTGCGTGTTGCCGCTCAAATTGCAGGATCATGGCAAGCTTACGGCTTTGCTTGTACCATTACTACCTCGCCAGCCAGCACCCAAATTAGAACCAACCAGTGTGGGACTACTTTAGCTAGTAAATGGGCTATTTTATATTGCAGCACTGTAACAGGTGCAACGGCTTACCGTTTTGAGTGGAGCAATGGAGGCAGTACACTTACTTATACCTCATTACAATCAAACATGCAGTTAGGAAACTATACGGGTTGGGCTTCGAACACGACTTATTCAGTACGTGTAGCCGCTCAATTTGGGGGTACTTGGCAAGCTTATGGTTCAGCGTGTAACGTAAAAACCCCAGCTTCTGGACCGATTCCTGTGTTCCGTGGAAAAGAAGAACACGAAGTTGGTTTAAGTATCAAAGCCATTCCAAACCCATTTGAAATGGAATATGTGTTAATGGCACAAGGTGGCAACCAATTACCGGTTCAAGTTTCAGTTTATGACATGCTTGGCAAACAAGTAGACCAATTCAGCGTAGAAACTTCTGAATTGGAAAACCGCGCTTTGGGAACCAACTATACAAGTGGTATCTACAACGTAATGATTACACAAGGCGACAACCAACAAGTGGTTCGCATTATTAAGAAATAACTTCATTCAGATCGAACTCTTTTTTTAAAGTTCAATTTGAATCACCGCACCATAATTTGAGTCTGCTCATGCAGACAATGTATTAGTGGTAATTTCATACTTACTTTGAAACCACCTCGGGGCGCCGGGGTGGTTTTTTAAGATAGAGGAAAGATTGAGTGAGTGCATGTCGGGGCGACCATTTTGGTCGCCCGACATCTAAGTCGCAAAATTCGTTTTTGTCTAATGTTACCTAGAACAATTAGTTCTTGGCTTTATATTGTTTTTCATAAGAAATTTAGATTTTAAAAAGATCCCTTTCTATTGATTGACCTTTGTTCATTTTCTTTGCTGGCCCAAAGAAAACGAACTAAAAGAAAAGGCCTTTTTGGCCCGCATAAAAGGTCATTTTTGCCTTCGGCAAAACCAGTTTCACTTGGCCGAAAATCCCTCCAAGGCTTCAGGATTTTTTGCGGCTAGCGAAACTTATGACTACATATGCGGGCCGGCTTTTGTAAAGCTTCGCAGACGACTTAATATTGATTGAAAACTTTTTTTGTCACTCCGACGAAGGAGGAGTCTAATCATAATAGGACAATGTCAATAACTTTAAAAAACCTGACCCGAGGCCAAAGGCCGAACGGAGCGAAGGTAAACTTGAAACAAATGGATGGGTGGGCTTCGGAAGTGCCTTGCGGGAACTGAGCGTTCAGACTACATAATACCTATTCGTAAAAAGTCTTTGGACTTTGGACTTTAGACTTTGGACTTTAGACTTTGGACTAAAAAATACCCATTTATAGGTATTGTGGGACGCCAAAAGGCAGGGTACCTTTGAGTACTACTTGCTAGCTCCCGTTTGGGGAATATAACTTTATCTTATTTAGTGATTAACAAGGCAAGACCTGCGAAGCCTTTAGAGCAGGGAGAAAAAAAATTTCATGAAAAAAATATTACTTTCACTGGTTCTTGCGCTCGTGCAAATGGTTGCTTTTGCCCAATCTCCATACATTGAATGGCAAAAAACCTTAGGGGGTACAAGTGATGAATATGTTTCAACTATTCAACCAACCTCCGATGGCGGCTATATAATGGCGGGCTACACCAGATCAACTAACCTAAATGTTTCAGGAAATCATGGAGGTAATGATGCTTGGATCGTTAAACTAGGAGCTTCGGGAACCATCTTATGGCAAAAATGTCTGGGCGGAACAAGCGATGATTATGCATCAAGCATTCAATCTACTCCAGACGGTGGTTTTATTATGGTTGGTTATACTCAATCAAATGATGGTGATGTAACAGGAAATCACGGAAGTCAGGACGCGTGGGTCGTTAAGCTTACTGGAGCAGGCAATTTGACTTGGCAAAAAACGTTTGGCGGAACTAGTTATGATTCTTTTAATGGCATTCAACTCACCTCAGATGGTGGTTATGTTGTTTCTGGTTCAACGACTTCATTTGATGGGGATGTTATAGGAAATCATGGCGGGGGTGATGCTTGGGTTGCAAAACTATCTACAACGGGAACGCTAGTGTGGCAAAATTGTCTTGGTGGATCAAATCAAGATGGCGCATCAAGCATTAAAACTACACCAGATGGCGGCTATATTTTGGCTTGTTTGACGCAATCCACCGACGGAGATGTAATAGGGAACCATGGGTTTTATGATTTTTGGGTAGTAAAACTATCTACAACAGGAAATCTTCAGTGGCAAGCATGTTTTGGAGGAACACACTTAGATATTCCTAACAGCATTCAAACTACCCCTGACGGTGGATATGTGGTAGCAGGTAATTCTTGGTCTACAGATGGTGATGTGACAGGGAATCATGGTCGTGACGCATGGATTGTTAAACTATCGGCCACTGGAGTCTTGCAATGGGAAAAAGCAATAGGAGGAACAGGAAATGAAAGTGCTCAAAATATTCAACTCACAAACGAAGGAAGTTATATAGTTGCAGGTCAGACCAATTCCACCGACGGAGATGTTTCTGGAAATCATGGAGAAACTGATTTTTGGGCCGTTAAACTCTCTTCAACGGGCAATTTAGTTTGGCAAAAAACAGTAGGTGGAACAAGTAGCGATTCAGCAATTAGTGTTCAAATTACTACAGATGGTGGCTACCTATTAGCAGGCAATTCGGATTCAAATGATGGAGATGTTTCTGGAAATCATGGAAGAAGTGATTGTTGGATTGTAAAACTTTCGGCAGATCCAACGCCTACCCCAACTGCCAATGCGCAAACCCTAACCTCAGGTTCCACCGTTGCTAGTTTAGTAGCCACGGGCAGCAACCTGCAATGGTACGCAGCAGCAACAGGTGGCACAGTACTAACTACGAGCACAGTGCTCAGTACAGGTACGTATTATGTTAGCCAAACTGTAGGCGGGGTAGAAAGTGCGCGGACATCAGTAGCAGTAACTATTGTTTCTTATACCGCCATTCCCGATGCCAACTTTGAGCAAGCCCTGTTTGATTTAGGTATTGATACCGTGAATGGCGACCATCAGGTAGTAACTTCGGCTATTAGTGGGGTAACGAGTTTGAGTTTAAGTAATTCTTACGGTAATCTTAGTATTTCTGATTTAACAGGATTAGAGGATTTTACCAGTCTACAATCTTTTTCTTTATCCCACATGGAACAATTAACAAGTTTAAACTTGAGCGGATATTTAAATTTACAAAGTGTAGTACTTTATGACAATAATATGCTAACGAATATTAACGTGAGCGGATGTTTGGCGTTAACTTCTTTTAATAGTTATGAAAACCGTGGTCTATTAAATTTAAACTTAAGCAACTGTTTCGCCTTAAAAGATCTTAACTGTACTCAATCACAACTCTCTACTTTAAATGTAAGCGGATTTTCTGCATTAGAAACTTTAAATTGTACCGCTAACATATTATCAACTTTAAATGTGAGTGGTTGTAGTTCTTTAAAATACCTAGAATGCCTAGGAAATAATTTATCAGGTTTAGGTTTGGGCGCTTTAACTAACTTACAAACTTTAAGTTGTGGTTTTAATCAAATTACAAGTTTAAACTTAAGTGGTTTAACTAATCTACAAATGTTAGACTGTTCAAATAACCCTAACCTAAGCTGCATCACCGTTTCAAATCCAACTGCTGCTGCAGCTAATGCGAACTGGACAAAAGACGCCACGGCAAGTTATTCCACCAACTGCAACGTAACTGCTGTTCCCACCGCTTCTTCCCAAACCTTTTGCACAGGTGCAACCGTGGCCAATTTAGTGGCTACAGGTAGCAGCTTAAAATGGTATGCTGCGCAAAGCGGAGGTACTGCTTTAACCAATAGCACCGTTTTAACCACTACCACTTATTTTGTATCTCAAACCTTAAATGCCATCGAAAGTGCCAGAACTGCGGTTTCAGTAACCATCAACACCACTCCTGCTTTGGCTTCACAATCGTACTTTTTAAACGGTGGCATTGCGTTGTCATCAGTGCCAGGATATGGCAGTTCTTATAATGTGTATGCCTCCGCCAATGCAGCAACTGCATTGCCAGCAACTACTGTTTTAACAAGTGGTACATATTATGCGACCCAAACCCAAAATGGTTGCGAAAGCACCCGTTCAATGGTTACAGTAGTTGTTTATTCACTTACTTCAGTGTCTTCTCCTGCTTGTGGTTCACGTTTAAATGCCATTACAGCTCCTATTACTGCAACGGCTGTAGCCAACGCTACCAATTACTTATTTGAAGTAACTGGAAATGGAAGTACACGTACCATTTATTCGGCAACCAATTCATTTGACTTGACCCAATTACAAGGAACAAATGCGTACAACACTGCTTACAGCATCCGTGTTGCCGCTGGTTTTAATGGTCAATATGGTGATTTCGGTGCAGCTTGTTCTTTAACAACGCCTTCTTTGGCTAACACCACGCAAGTAATTTCAAGTCAATGTGGTGGTATTTTGGGATCAATGACTACACCTATTTATTGTGGTCAAATTGTAAACGCACAAGCTTACCGCTTTGAGTTTACATTTGGAGGTGTTTCGCGTACCCTTGACAGCACTACCAACAATGTTCAAATCAACAACCTTTCAGGAGGAGTTGCTTATGGCACACCTTATTCAGTACGTGTGGCTGCTCAAGTGTCAAATACCTGGCAAACGTACGGTGCAACTTGTACCGTGACCACCCCAGCCGCCAGCACCCAAGTTAGAACCAACCAGTGTGGTAGCACTTTGGCAGGTAAATGGAGCATTTTGTACTGCAGCGCAGTAACAGGCGCAACAGCTTACCGCTTTGAGTGGACCAATGGTGGTTCAACATTAACTTATACTTCTTCATTGTCAAATATGCAATTAGGAAACTATACAGGTTGGGCTTTAAACACGACTTATTCAGTACGTGTAGCCGTTCAATTTGGGGGTACTTGGCAAGCTTATGGTTCAGCGTGTAACGTGAAAACACCTGCTACTTTGGCACGTGGTATTTCAGAAAACGAAGTTGCATTAAGCATCAAAGCCATTCCAAATCCATTTGAATCAGAATACGTTTTAATGGCTCAAGGTGGCAACCAAACACCAGTTCAAGTTTCTGTATATGATATGCTTGGCAAACAAGTAGAGCAATTTAGCGCAGAAACTCATGAACTTGAAAACCGCAGTTTAGGAACCAACTACGCCAGCGGCATTTACAACGTCATGATTTCGCAAGGCGATGACCAACAGGTTGTTCGGATTATTAAGAAATAAGTTTTAAAAACCTTTGTCAAAGTTCAACACTTTGACAAAGGTTTATCCAACAAATCAACAATCAATAAGTAATTCAAAAAGGAAGGTACTTCAAAGGTTACTGATATGCTTTTTTTTGTTGTTAAATGCAAATTGATTAAAGGTGTTTTCTTCTTGGGTTTACAAGGGTTAATAGTCAAATCATTTAATTTAAAAAAAATCAGCCTGATAAGAAACTACTACAACCCAACCTATAAAAAGGCGCGTTCAATGCCATTCAGTAGCTAGGAAAAAAAGCAGCTCTGAACGAGAAAATAAAGGAATTTTAAATTGTATCTCGGGTATTTCAATTGATTTAACTTGAAATTAAATCAATAAACAAACATTGAAAAACTTGATATATTCAGAGAATTAGCATTGCTATTTACAATCAATCAGAAGTAAATAATTCAAAAGTTCAAATAATATCAGCGAAACATTAAAATCGAGTTTGCCTATGTAACATTATTTACTTGAAATACAAAAATAGGGACTGCACCCTTGACAAAGCATTATTAAACAAATGATGAAATGAAAATAGCAGAAACAAGCTTAAAGCTTTAAAAGTTAAATAATTAAAACATTATGCATGAAAAATTTTATTCAATTTAACCGAACTTTATTAGCCATTTGCGCGTTGGCAATGGGGTTTTGTACGAGCGCTCAAGAAGTGCGCTGGTCCAAACAACTGTCTGATTCAAATGGATTTGACGCCTCTAAATCTAATTTAGTAGCCAAAGACGACAGCAACAATTTATTTGCTACGGGGCATTTTAAATCAAATATCACAATTGACGGAACGCAATTAAGTTGCGCGGGAGGATCAGATATTTATTTGATTAAGTATGCCGCAGACGGCAGCGTTGTGTGGGCGAAAAGTTTTGGTGGAAACAGCGATGACGTTGTAAACGCCATCACAACAGACAGCTCGGGAAACATTTACCTAGCAGGTAAATTTAATTCAACTTCAATTGTGTTTAGCAATACCCAAACTGTAACCGGAACTAATTCTAGTTTGTTTGTTGTAAAACTAGACCCGACAGGAGCAGTTATTTGGGCCCAAGGAAGTTCTACAAAAACCGGATTGGACGAAGTAACGGCATTGGACGTAGATCCTTCGGGGAATGTGTTCATGGGTGGCAATTATACATCGACCAATTTAACATTTGGAAGCATTGGTTTGACAAATGGCAATTCCAACGCTAACTTTTTTATTGCAAAACTTGATGGTTCAGGAGCCATGCAGTGGGCAAACGGATATGGTAATGGCAATGATGACAAACTGAATGGTTTGTCGGTTGACGCTGCAGGAGATGTGGTTGCAGTGGGTTATTTTGAATCAACTAGTTTGTCTTTTGGTTCGTCTAACAATATCACCAATAGCAGCAGCTCTAGTGACTTGTTTGTGGCCAAATTTAACACAAGCGGCACTATTCAATGGGCTAAAGGCGCCAGTGGAGCGCTCTTAGACGAAGCTTATGCGGTAACAACTGACCTTGCTAATAATATTTATGTAGCAGGTGCTTTTAAGTCAACTACCTTAACAATTGGTGGGTTGAGTATTTCAAATGCAAATCCAAGCAACTACATTACCTCATTTGTATTGTGTTTGAACCAAGCTGGAACTTCGGCCAATTGGTTTAAACAGGTTAATGCGAACTACTTATATGCTTTGGACATCAACGAAAACAGCAAATCCATTTACACGAGTGGCACTGTTAAAAAAAGCACAGGTGGACAATCGTTAGGTTATTATTCCAACAGTGTTTTTAAATTAAATTATACTTCAAACGCAGCTGAACTAACTGTCATTTCTGCTACACTTGATTATGGTGATCAGAGTAGATCAATTATTGTTGATAATCAAGACAACCTTGTTTTTGCTTCAACCAAACCGAATCAACAAACAATAACAAAAATAATGAATACGCTGTCGTTTTGTTTTGCCTATGCAACACCAACTGTGGGTGCACTGTCAACGGATTATAATTGGTATTTAACAGCCGATTCAACAAGTGTATTAACCTCTGGAACTGCCCTTGCAAATGGACAAGTAATTTATGGTCAAGTAATAGGCGCCACAGGAAACCAAAGAAATCAACTAAAGTTAACAGCTTCTTGTACCAATTATGTCTATAGAGACCAAGATGGAGACGGATATATCACTACGCTAACAAACGAACAACAGGCACTTTCTGTTTTGCTTTTGCCCGTAAATGGAACAATTCCTTCAGGTTATTTAGCATTTGGCCCTGCTGATTGCGACGACACAAACCCACTAAAGTCTACTACTTATTCATTTGGATTAGATGCTGATAGCGATGGATTTCCGTCAAATACCAATCTTCAAACGGCCTGCTCGGGTTCTTCGTTTACGCCTCCTGCTGGATATGCCCTTTTTGGCACATTAGATTGTGACGACACCAAATCAGCTATTAACCCTGGGGCAAATGAAGTTTTTTTTAATAATATTGATGATGATTGCAATGGCTTAGTTGACGATGCTAAAATACTAACATCAAATATTTTAGCGCTTTCAAACTTTATTGATTGCACCTCGGCTTATGGATATACTGAAGGATATAAATTCGAAGTGAATGATCAATTTAATGGCCAATGGGTGATTGAAACGAATCGTCCAATGTTTAAACTGTCAGACTTAAACGCAACTAATTTTACGGGAAGTTCGGCACAGACCTCGCCTTACTATATGTATCGCAATCCATATAATTCATATGATGATGCGTCCGATTTTTCAATTAGAGTAGCATTGAAAAGAAATGGTCAATGGCAAGCTTTTGGACCAGTAAAAAGGGTGGCTACTCAAAATGCGCCAGTAGCAAAAATAACCGAAAACCAATGTGGTAAAAACTTTAGCACGAGCGATCGGATTACTGTTGATCAAATTACAAGAGTGGATAGCTATCAGGTACACTTAGACACAGAGTCGACAATCAAGACATTTAATGTGTCAGACATTGCTACTTTAACAAATCCGAATCCAAGCTTTAAATTAAGTGACTTACCTTCTTCGCAAACCAAAACCTATTTACTTGGGGTTTCGTTTGTCCAAAAGGGCTTCGTTTTTGGACCCTACTCGATTTGTGTTTTAACCAACTTCCCTTCACTTAGTGGTGGTTCGATAGTACCTGAACCAACACAAATTACAAAAATCTTGTCGACTCAATGTGGCACTACTTTGGCCTCAACCGCTACTACTTTATATTGTGGACAAGTGGTAGGCGCTCAAGGTTATCGTTTTGAGGTGTCTAATGGCGGAACTGTCCGAACTTTAGACAGAAGCAGCAACAACGTTCAGCTAACTAGTTTTCAAGATGGTGTGGCTTTTTCAACCACTTACTCAGTTCGTGTAGCAGTGCAAATTGCAGGTTCATGGCAAGCGTATGGTGAGTCTTGTTCGGTAACCACTCCATCAATTTCGCAGTCAATCAAAGTAAGCTCAACACAATGCGGAAGTACGTTGGCAAACAAATGGACTCCTCTGTATTGCAACGCAGTTACGGGAGCCACTTCTTACCGCTTTGAGTGGAGCAACGGCGGAACAACACTTACTTTTACGTCATCGCGCGCTAATATGCAGCTAGGCAACTATACTGGCTGGGCTTTAAACACGACGTACTCCGTACGAGTTGCGGCCCAGATTGGTGCCATATGGCAAGATTACGGCTCAGCATGTAATGTAAAAACACCTGCGTCTATTGCACGTCAAAATGAAGAAGAAGCCACTTCGTTAACCGTGAAAGCCGTTCCTAACCCATTTGAAACCGAATATGTTTTAATGGCTCAAGGTGGCAATCAAACACCTGTTCAAGTTTCAGTTTATGACATGCTTGGTAAACAAGTGGAGCAATTCAGTGTGGAAGCCAACGAATTGGAAAACCGCAGTTTGGGAACAAATTACACGAGTGGAATCTACAACGTAATGATTTCTCAAGGTGACGACCAACAGGTTGTTCGCATTATTAAAAAGTAACCTCATTCAAAAGGAACTCATTTTTTAAAGTTCAATTTGAATCACCGCACCATAATGTGAGTCTGCCAACGCAGGCGAACTATTACTGGTAATTTCATTTTTACTTTAAACCACCTCGGGGCGCCGGGGTGGTTTTTTTTTGGAAGAGAGAGAAAAGAAGAAAGGGGTCGCAAATACGGTTTTGCCCGCTGTTGCCTAGAACAATTGGTTCATTGTTTTTATATTGCTTTTCATAAGATGTTTTGGTTTCTACATGATCTATTGCTGTTGATTCACGATTTTGTTCATTTTCTTTGCTGGCCAAAAGAAAACGAACCAAAAGAAAGGGCCTTTTTGGCCCGCATAAATGTCATTTTTGCCTTTGGCAAAACCAGTTTTCAAGCCGAAATTTCCTCCAAGGCTTCAGAAATTTTGCCGGCTTGAAAACCTA